>NZ_NAIA01000001.1 GCF_002192535.1 Polynucleobacter hirudinilacicola
AGCCCTTTTAAAAAGGGCTTTTTTATTGGGGTGATAAGAACTTAAGCAGACTTGACTGCTTTCTCGAGGCACTTGGAGATTTCTTCGTAGCGCTTGAGCGCCAGCTTTGTGGGCAATACTTCTTTCTTGCGTCCATCAACATTTGAAATCATTTTGATGTAACCCATCGCGCTGAGGTTCTTCAAGCGACCATGTAAGGTTGCTTGTGAACCCAGCTCTGAAAGTGCAATTAAATCACCCACCAAGATAGATTTTTTGGAATAAGCACAGTTAATGATTTTATCCAGCAAGTTTTCTTCAACATAGTCTAGTTTCTTGCCAGGATTCATCCGATCTAGAGCATCGATCAAATTGAGAAAGCGAAGATAAGACGGAGACTTGGTTATTGCCATAATGTATTGATATTTGATCCGGTTGACAGTTTTGATGGTTGCTAGCCCTAGAGCTAATCTTAGTGTAATCCCTAGTGAATCTTTTCACAAATGAAATTCGCTATGACAAACATTCATAATGAATGCAATGACTAAAATTTTAGGAACTCTCCCCGAAGCGTTTTTTGCTCTTCTTATTAGTGCATTTGCATATGCATCCCTTTTTTATGTCAATCACTGGTTAACCAGTGAGTTTATTTTTAGTCTAGGCGTTAATTGGATTTATTTGCCGGCAGGTCTGCGTTTATTTCTGACTCTGATTTTTGGACTTCCAGGAGCCATAGGCATTGCCTTGGCATCATTTTTGATTAGCTACCACGGTGACTTTCCCCACGACTTAATGCTTTGTATTGGTATCGGTTTGGTCTCTGGTTTTGCCCCTTACCTTGCAAGATTTTTCGTTCTTAGTAACGTTCGACTGGCGCCCGATTTGAGTGACCTCAATTTACAGAAATTAATTATTTGTATTCTGGTGTATTCATTTCTGAGCGCTGGCTTACATCAGTGGTGGTTTTCTACTATGGCATTAGATAATGCGGGCGGAGTAAATCATGTCTCTGTCATGTTTATTGGCGACATACTCGGTTCCCTGCTATTGATCTCTTTTGTCAAATACAGCCTAGACGTTTTGAATAAAGTTAGGAGAACAGCTCGCTAAGGGCGACTCCAGGATCGGCTGCACGCATGAATGCTTCGCCCACTAGGAATGCATTGATTTGATTGTCGCGCATCAATTGCACATCACCCCGACCTAATATCCCTGACTCGGTAACTAAAGTTTTATCCTGTGGAACCATAGAGAGAAGTGACAGCGTAGTTTGTAGTGTCACTTCAAATGTCTTGAGATTGCGGTTATTGATCCCAAGCAAGGGTGTTTTTAGCTCTAATGCTTGCTCGAGCTCGGGAGCATTGTGAACCTCAACCAAAACGTCTAAGCCTAGCTCATGGGCGCAGGCCTCAAGCTCTTTCATTTGATTGAGTTCTAAGCAGGCCACAATTAAGAGAATGGCATCCGCACCAATCGCACGAGCTTCGTAAACTTGATAGGGGTCGATGGTGAAATCTTTGCGTAGAGCTGGAATGTTGCAAGCTGATCGAGCCTCTTGTAGAAAGGCATTACAGCCTTGGAAATAGTTCACATCAGTGAGCACTGATAGGCAAGCTGCCCCATGCTTTTCATAAGATTGGGCAATTTGTGCGGGGTTAAAGTTGTCCCGCAGAATTCCTTTGCTGGGGCTTGCTTTTTTAACCTCAGTAATTACACCTGGCTTACCGGCAGCAATTTTATTTTCAATTGCGCTAATGAAACCACGCGGCTTTAGTAAAGCGTCTTTATTGTTTGATTCTGCAATATCGCGTTGATTGCCAAGAGAGATTTTCTGAAGGCCATGGGCAATCTCAATCTTCTTGGTCGCAACAATTTTGTCGAGGATATCGCTCATAGGTTTTATTTGGATTGGGTTGCGGCGACAAATGCGTCTAACTTCTGACGTGCAGCCCCAGATGTAATCGCTGCTTTGGCCATTTCTACGCCAGAGGCGATATCTTTGGCTACACCAGCAACATACAGGGTTGCCCCTGCATTTAGACACACAATATCACTCGCTGCACCTGGCTTGTTATCAATGACATCTAATACGATTTTTTTTGATTCTTCTGCATTGGCTACTTTGAAGCTATTAGTGAGGGCGGTCTTCAATTTAAAGTCTTTTGGATGAATTTCATATTCACGCACAATGCCGTCCTTGAGTTCGCCAACTAGAGTTGGACCCTCTAAGGAGATCTCGTCTAGACCATCGCGACCATAAACCACCAGAGCATGTTCCATGCCTAAAGCTTGCAGCACCCGAGCCTGAATGCCCACAAGATCAGGATGAAATACTCCCATCAAGATGCGCTTGGCATCGGCGGGATTGGTCAGCGGCCCTAAGATATTGAAAATAGTCCGTACACCCAGTTGTTTGCGAATGGGCACAACGTTCTTCATGGCAGGGTGGTGATTAGGGGCAAACATAAAGCCAGCCCCTACAGTGGAGATACATTGAGCAACCTGCTCTGCAGAAAGTCCTAGATTTACGCCTAATGCTTCGAGCACATCGGCACTGCCAGACTTGCTACTTACACTCCGATTGCCGTGCTTAGCAATTTTTGCTCCAGCTGCAGCAGCAACAAACATCGCTGCAGTAGAGATGTTAAAAGTATGTGCTCCATCGCCACCTGTACCTACAACATCCACTAGATGTGCGCGGTCATCCACATGAACAGTAGTTGCAAATTCACGCATGACTTGTGCTGCCGCGGCGATTTCTCCGACAGTCTCTTTTTTAGTGCGCAGAGCTACCAATAACCCAGCCACAAGCTCTGGCGACATTTCCCCGCTCATGATGAGCCGCATCATCGCAGTCATTTCATCATGAAAGAGTTCGCGATGTTCAATGCAACGTTGCAGTGCTTCTTGAGGAGTAATTGGCGTAGCGCTCATATCGATTTACTGAGTTACTGATTAAGTAAGAAATTTTTGAGCAGGGCATGGCCGTGCTCAGAGAGAATGGACTCGGGATGAAATTGCACGCCTTCAACTGAGAGTTTGCGATGGCGTACACCCATGATCTCTCCATCGGAGGAGGTAGCTGTTACTTCCAGCGCTGCAGGTAAGGAGCTTTTCTCAATGGCGAGTGAGTGGTAACGCGTGACTTTAAACGGGTCTGGCAGGTTTTTGAAAACGCCTACACCTGTGTGGTGAATCAAGTCAGTCTTACCGTGCATGACTTTCTGGGCGCGAATCACCTTGCCACCAAATGCTTCGCCAATAGCTTGATGGCCAAGACATACACCTAGGATCGGAATCTGTCCTGCATAGCGTTTGATGGTCTCCACTGAGATGCCGGCTTCTGCAGGGCTGCAGGGTCCAGGGGAAATGCAAATGCGTGCGGGCTTGAATTTCGCAATATCTTCCACAGTGATTTCGTCATTTCGAAACACTTTTACTTCTTCACCTAGCTCAGCAAAATACTGAACAAGGTTGTAGGTAAACGAATCGTAGTTATCAATCATTAGGAGCATCGAGTCCTCCTTGTACTAATTCAGCGGCTGTTAAAACTGCACGCGCTTTGGCTTCGGTTTCTTTCCATTCGGCGGTAGGATCAGAGTCAGCTACGACACCTGCGCCCGCTTGGGAGTGCAGCATGCCATCACGAATGACTCCGGTACGAATTGCAATTGCAACATCCATATCGCCTGAGAAAGAGAGATATCCGACTGCGCCACCATAAACTGCGCGCTTCACAATTTCCATTTCGTCAATAATTTCCATCGCACGAATTTTGGGTGCGCCAGAGAGTGTGCCCGCAGGGAAGGTTGCTCGTAAGACATCCATATTGCTCATATTATCTAAAAGATCGCCTTCAACTGAGCTCACAATGTGTTGCACGTGAGAGTATTTTTCGATCGACATGGAGTCTGTAACTTTTACTGATCCTGTCTTGGCGATTCTGCCAACATCATTTCGAGCAAGATCAATCAACATGACATGCTCAGCAATTTCCTTAGGGTCTGCTAGTAACTCTTTAGCCAGACGCTCATCTTCCGCAGGGTTAGCGCCACGTGGACGGGTACCGGCCAGAGGGCGAATCGTCACAATTTTCTCTGCAGCACGTTTTTCTTGGCGAACGAGGATTTCTGGGGAGGAGCCCACAATTTGCATATCGCCAAAGTCATAGAAGTACATATAAGGCGATGGGTTTAAGGAACGTAGTGCTCTGTATAGCGCCAATGGTGAGTCGGTAAATGGTTTGCTAATGCGCTGACCAATCACAACCTGCATACAATCACCAGCCAAAATATATTCTTTGGTTTTGCGTACTGCCTCTTCAAAATCTGCAGATTTAAATTTACGAATCAGATCTGTTTTTGTGCTGGGTAGTGATGCAGGCATATTCGCCGGCTTACCAAGGCAAGTAAGTAATTCTTTTAAGCGGTCTTGTGCCTTTTCAAAGCCATCAGCATTACCCGGATCTGCATAGACAATGAAATAAATCTTTCCAGCGACGTTATCAATGACCGCCAACTCTTCAGTCAGCATGAGTTGAATATCGGGCACACCAAGTTCGTCTGGTAAATCATGTTTGGCTAAGCGTGATTCGATATATCGAACGGTATCATAACCAAAGTAGCCAGCAAGACCGCCGCAAAAACGCGGTAGACCAGCCTCTACTGAGACCTTAAAGCGTTTGAAATAAGCATCTATAAAATCGAGTGGATTATCAGTATTGGTCTCGACCACCTTGCCATCAGTAATGACTTCATTCACGGGTTTTGATGGGGTACCCACAGTGCGAATGAGCGTCTTGGCAGGCAGGCCAATAAAGGAGAAGCGACCAAAGCGCTCGCCACCTACAACAGATTCCAAGAGATAGGTATTTTTTTTACCAAATGTTTGGCTGAGTTTGACGTAAAGCGATAGCGGCGTTTCCAGATCTGCAAGTACCTCTTTAACCAGAGGAATGCGATTGAAACCCTGTTTTGCTAGGGCATTAAATTCTTCGCGCTGCATTAGGATTTTCCAGTCTTTCCTAATTCAGTACGCATGGTCTCAATCACTTGTGTGTAGTTGTCTTTTCCAAAAATGGCTGACCCAGCAACAAAGGTGTCAGCTCCTGCTTGAGCCACTTGTGCGATGTTGTCTACTTTGATTCCGCCATCAACTTCAAGACGAATGTGGCGACCAGTCTCAGCTTCGTAACGATCTAAGCGCGCGCGCACTTGTTCAATTTTATTCAGAGTGCTTGGAATAAAGGATTGGCCGCCAAATCCTGGATTCACTGACATGAGTAAAACTAAGTCGAGCAATTCCAAAGTGTGATCTAAATGATCGAGTGGTGTTGCGGGATTAAACACAAGACCTGCTTGACAGCCTTGATCACGAATTAAATTCAGAGTGCGATTGACGTGCGGACTCGCTTCAGGATGAAAGCTGATGAGATTGGCGCCAGCTTTTGCAAAATCAGGCACGATACGATCTACGGGCTCAACCATGAGGTGAACATCGATCACTGCAGGTTTGCCATTTTTCAGGGCATGCGGACGAATAGCCTCACAAACTAGGGGGCCAATTGTGAGGTTGGGTACGTAGTGGTTATCCATCACATCAAAGTGAATCCAATCGGCACCAGCTGTCAGAACGTCTTGAACTTCCTTGCCCAGGCAGGCAAAGTCAGCCGACAAAATGGAGGGGGCGATGACAAATTGACTGCTTGAGGGTAATTTTTGGCTTTCCATCCCTAGATTCTAGCTTGCAGTTGGCCTTAGGATGGAGCAGAATTCGAGCATGAATCCCCATGAAATCAGCATTTCGGTCAAAGCCCAGTTCCTTCCGGAGCAATCTGACCCCGATAATCGCCAATTTGCCTTTGCCTACACGGTCACCATTCGCAATACGGGTACCGCTAGCATCCAGCTTATTGCCCGCCATTGGTTCATTACCGATGGGGATAATGACGTTCAAGAGGTGCGTGGCTTAGGGGTAGTTGGGCAACAGCCTTTGTTACGCGCTGGTGAGCAATTTGAATACACCAGCTGGGCTACTTTGCCTACCCCAGCAGGAACGATGCGGGGCGAGTACTTTTGCGTTACCGAGGAAGCCCAGTTTTTCCAGGCGCTCATTCCTGAATTTGCATTAGTGATGCCGCGGACCCTGCATTAGGGCCACGCGCTTAAAAAAGCTATTTTTTCCCTTTGCCCGTCCATAGGACAATAAACAGCAAGAGCCCCAAGGCAATAGCACCTTCAATGACAAAGAGCAGCATTGGGTATTGATCAAGTAAATTGGCAATCATGATTTCTAAATTTAAATTAGTTCAGTTAAGTGTATTCGCTATTCTGATTGCGAGCCTAGTGGTGGGATGCTCTACTCCACCTACTAGAGGCACTGGCTATCGAGCTAGCAGTTCTGGTGCGCCCCCTTCATCTTATAACTCCTCAATTGCGAGTTTCAATGCGGTTTCGTGGCAAGCCTTACCAGGTTGGCAGGATGATGATGTATCTCAAGCTTGGCCTGCATGGCTCAAGAGTTGTGAGGTATTGCGTAAACGTAGTGGCGAAATGAATTGGCGCCAAGTGTGTGTGCAAGCTGCAAGCGTATCTGCTCGCGATACACAATCTATTCGTCGATACTTTGAGAGTAACTTTCAAGCCTACGAAATTCGTAATAGCGCTGGTAGCGACACAGGTTTAATTACCGGCTACTACGAGCCTGTAATGAATGGCTCGCAAACTCGCACCAGTACTTATAACGTGCCACTTTATTCTTACCCAAATGCTTGGAAAAAATCGCGACCTAATCCTGGACCAACTCGCGCTGAACTCATGAGCTCCGGGATGCTGCAAGGATCTGAAATTGCTTGGGTACAAGATCCTGTTGCTGCTGCATCTATGCAAATTCAGGGCTCAGGAAAAATTCGTCTGCAGGATGGTCGCATTCTCCGTCTCGGTTTTGCGGGTACCAATGAGCAGCCCTTTAAATCATCTGCACAATGGTTGATAGATCGCAAAGAGATGACACGTGGTGAGGCAAGCATGCAGGGAATTTCACAATGGGCAAAACGGAACCCTGATCGTGTTAATGAAATGCTCAATGCAAACCCACGCTTTGTATTTTTCAAAGAGTTGCCCAGCAATGTGGACGCAGATCTTGGTCCAACAGGAGCGCTTGGCGTTCCCTTAACTGCAGAGCGCAGTATTGCAGTTGATTTACAGGCTATGCCATTAGGTGCACCTGTATTCTTGGCTACAACTAAGCCTTTAAGTAATCAATCCTTGCAAAAGCTCGTGATGGCTCAAGACACAGGAAAAGCCATCGTAGGTGGCGTTAGGGCTGATTTTTATTGGGGTTCTGGTGATGCTGCTGGAGAAATCGCAGGGCGCATGAAACAAAATGGCAAGATGTGGTTATTGTTACCACGATAATTGATGGATCTTGGATAGAAGGAAATTGATGAGCTACAAAACAATTTTGACCGAAGTTGATGGCAAGGTTGCCACTATTACCTTAAATCGGCCTGAGGTTCTTAATGCCTTAAATGATCAATTAATGGACGAGCTTGGTGCTGCGTTGCTTGGTTTTGATGCTGATGACAATATTGGTTGCATCATCCTCACTGGTAGTGAGAAGGCTTTTGCTGCTGGTGCTGATATCGCCTCAATGGCCAAGTATGGTTTAAAAGATGTTTATCGGGATGATTTCATTACCCGCAATTGGGAAGAAATTAGAAAAGTTCGTAAGCCAGTAATTGCGGCCGTATCTGGCTATGCTCTAGGTGGCGGTTGCGAGTTAGCCATGATGTGCGACACCATCATGGCTGCAGATAGCGCCAAGTTTGCTCAACCAGAGGTGAAGCTGGGAATCATCCCAGGTGCTGGCGGTACGCAACGTTTGCCACGAGCCGTATCGAAAGCGAAGGCCATGGATTTAGCTTTGACTGGTCGCATGATGGATGCGGCAGAGGCTGAACGTTCTGGTTTGGTATCACGCGTCTTTCCCAAAGCAGATCTATTGAAAGAGGTTAAAACCATTGCTAAAGAGATTGCCGATATGCCGTTGCTGACGGCGATGATGGTAAAAGAGGCTGTAAATGCGGCTTATGAGACTACGTTATCAGAAGGTATTCATTTTGAACGTCGCTTATTCCATACCTGCTTTGGAACCAATGATCAAAAAGAAGGTATGGCTGCGTTTATGGAAAAACGCCCAGCGAAATTCACCAACTCTTAAGTAAGCAGTCTTAGTTCTTTTCTAGATAGCGTTGCGCTAGCTTCACCCAGTAGCTCACGCCCACCGGAATTAACGCGTCATTAAAGTCGTAAGAGGGGTTGTGCAGGTGGCATGGACCCATGCCATGACCTACCGCACGGTGATCGCCATCACCATTACCTAAAAATACATAACACCCCGGCTTCTCGAGCAACATGAAGGCGAAATCTTCTGCACCCATTGTGGGATCAATATTGGTATTAACCTTTTGCTTACCCACTAGCTCACTCATCACTACACTTGCAAACTCAACTTCAGCATCGTGATTAATGAGTGGGGGGTAGTTTCTGGAAAATACAATTTCTGCATGGCAATCAAATGCCCCCGCAACACTGTGTGCAATTTCACGCAGCCGTTGCTCTAGGAGATCCAACACTTCTAACGTGAATGTTCTGACGGTGCCGCCGATGAAAGCGCTATCAGGAATGACGTTGCTTGTTTCGCCTGCATGAAACTGTGTAACAGATAGAACGGCCGCATCAACAGGGCGTTTATTGCGAGTAATAATGCTTTGTAGCGCTAAAACTACCTGCGCCCCAGTAAGAACAGGGTCAGCACTATTGTGAGGGAGGGCGGCGTGACCGCCTTTGCCAGTGATGGTAATTTCAAAAGTATTGCTTGAGGCCATCATAGGGCCTGATGTAACACCAAAGTGACCTTCGGCTAATCCGGGCCAATTGTGTAACCCAAAAACAGCATCGCAAGGAAATTGTTGAAAGAGCCCATCTTTAATCATTTCATTCGCACCAGCACCACCCTCTTCGGCAGGCTGGAATATAAAAATGACGCTACCTTTGAAATCGCGGTGATTCGCTAGATATTGAGCGGCACCTAACAGCATTGCAGTGTGACCATCATGACCACAGGCATGCATCTTTCCAGCATTACGTGAGGTGTGCTCAAAATTATTATGTTCTTGCAGCGGAAGTGCATCCATGTCAGCCCGAAGGCCAATCATTCTTCCAGGACCTAAATCGCCATCGAGACGGCCGACTACGCCCGTTTTACCCATACCGCGATAAACGGCGATGCCCCAGCTTGAAAGCGCTTCTGCAACTAAATCAGAAGTGCGATTTTCTTCGAAGCGCAATTCAGGGTGAGCATGAATATTGCGACGAATGTCTCGAATAGCTTCTGCAGAATCAAGGATTTCAGGAAGTAAATGCATCCCTTCATCTTATCTGAAAGTCCCGCCAGTTGCACTTTAGGGCTTGCTCTAGGGGTTAATGATTCCTGATTTGGATGTGCTCTGCAGCAAAACGAAGTGCCTCAATTGAATAGGGACTGTTATCTGCTTTTTGGAGTGCCTTTGGTAGCGTCGGAATATGTCCTAAAAAAGGCGCATCTATTCTTGCTTGCAAAGTAGCAATATTTTCTTTGAGTAAGAGCATTTCAGTTGCTAGAGAGTTAGCAATCCACCCGGCAATTTTCAAACCACGTGCTTTGATCGCTTCCTGGGTGAGTAGAGCGTGATTAATGCAACCTAATTTCATACCGACTACCAAAATGATGGGTAAATTGATTTGCTGTGCAAAATCCCCGAGATCTTCATCATTATTTAAGGGAATCAAAAATCCACCGGCCCCTTCAACAATAAGGTAGTCACTCTGTTTTTGAATCTGACTAAGCGCTTGCATGATGGTATTAAGCTCAATAGTAATACCCTGATTTGCGGCGATCAGATGGGGCGCTGCGGGCAAGTCTAAAACATAAGGGCACAACTCTAATTGACCTTCTGCAAGTTGAGAAGCAATGCGCAAAGTTTCAAGATCTTCATTGAGCACATCACCATTAGCACTTCGGTATGTTCCAGCAACGACTGGTTTAAAGCCCAATACTTTCTTGCCTTGTTCACGGAGTTTTAGTATTAATGCACCACTCACTAAGGTTTTGCCAACCTCGGTATCGGTGCCAGTCACAAAGAAGCCAGAGAGCTTAGTCATGATTTGCCTTGTGGTTGATTTCTTGCTCGATCTTTTTCAGGGTTGTAATGAGTTTGCGTAAATCATCAACACTGTGATTTGCTGAAAAGGTTATACGCAAACGTGCGCTACCAAGAGGAACCGTAGGTGGACGAATTGCTGGAATCCAATAGCCTGCTTCGTCTAATAGCTTTGCTGCCAGAAGTGCATTGGCATTGCTGCCTAAAATAATTGGCTGAATTGGTGTGCAAGATGACACTTTTTCCCAATTGATAAAGGTCATTTCATCTTGCCAAATTTGAATCAGCTGATTGAGATGTGATCGACGCTTAACACCTTCATCACTTTCAATAATCTCAAGACTTTTGAGTAAGGTATGTGCAATGGCTGGCGGGGTCGCAGTGCTATAAATATAAGGGCGCCCTTTTTGAATCAGCCATTCAATAAAGGAGTCTTGTGCACAAATAAAAGCACCGCTGACACCAGCAGATTTTCCTAAGGTGCCAATATAAATAATGCGGTTAGATTGAATACCCTCTTGCTCTAGGATGCCGTGCCCTTTTTCCCCTAGCACTCCAAAGCCATGTGCATCATCAACTAACAGTAGGGCATCGTATTGCTGCGCTATTTGAAGTAATTCCTGAACGGGAGTTACATCGCCATCCATACTAAAGACGCCATCAGTCACGATGAGCTTAAGAGATTTTGTATCTTTTTTGAGGGTCTCAGTTAATGAGGTCAGTTGTGTATGGTCGAATAAGTTAACCGTAGCATTCATTTGTGTAGCAGCTAAGCGAACGCCATCAATTAGGGAGGCATGATTAAGTTTGGCTGAGTAAATACTTAAATCACCGCGCTCGGTAAGCCTGGCTAAGCCTGTGATGGCGGCTAGATTGGTAAGGTAGCCAGTACTAAAAAATAGGGTGCGAGCATTTGGAATATGCTTCTCTTGAAAAGACGCCAATTTTTTTTCAAGCAACTCATGTGCAGCGCTGTGACCACTAATTAAATGGGATGCGCCACTACCAACCCCATATTTTTTAGCTCCCTCTGCTAAAGCATTTACTAAGTCTGGGTGATTAGCAAGACCAAGGTAATCATTGCTACAAAAGGCCTTGAGTTGCCTATTCTCGACAGTTGCATTGGTATCGCAAGGAGACTGGGTAACGCGTAATTTTCTCCTGAGTAGTTGCAAATCTAAATCTGCAATAGCCCCTTGCGCAAGTTCTAGGGCCCTAAATGAATTACTCATCCTAAAGCCTTCGCAAGAGCGCGTTCAATAGCTTGGCCCATCTGCATGGTTTCTTCAGTCGACAAAATATAAGGGGGCATGACGTATATCGTATTGCCAATTGGTCTAATGAGAACGCCATCCTCAAGCCCTTTGGCAAATAGTTCACGAGGAAAGGTGCTTGCATTTTTGAGGTATTCATTCTTAACATCAAATGCCAGAATCATTCCTTGTTGACGCCAGTGCTCGATTCGAGAATCTGCTTCTGCCCAGGCAAATGCATTTGCTAAATCTTGTGAGCGGGCTTTATTCTTTTCTAAAACTTGTTCTGTTTCAAAAATATTTAAGCAAGCTAGTGCTGCTGCACACGCTAACGGATTTCCAGTATACGAATGAGAATGCAGGAAGCCTTGTTGTGTTTTATCGCCATAAAAAGCACGATAAATGGTATCGGTGGTCATGCAAAGCGATAGAGGGAGATAGCCACCGCTAATACCTTTGGATAGAGTCAGAAAATCAGGCCAAATCTCGGCGTGCTCACAGGCAAAGAACTTACCACTACGGCCACAGCCTACGGCGATTTCATCGGCTATCAGGTGTATTTCATAACGATTGCATAAGTCCCTTACTAAGCGAAGGTATTCCGGTGAATGCATCGCCATTTGCCCGGCGCATTGCACTAGCGGTTCGATGATAATCGCGGCAATGTATTGATGTTCTGCTTTGAATAAAATTTCGAGTTCGCTTGCTGCATGCCTTGCAACATCTTCCGCACTCTCACCATTTTTTGCTTTGCGTGTATCAGGTGATGTGACTGTGTACACGTCTTGCAATAGTGCACCATATGCTTCACGAAAAATAGCAACATCAGTTACCGCTAATGCGCCGAGTGTTTCTCCGTGATATCCATTCTCTAGGCAAACAAATTTTTTCTTTTTTGGTTTGTCATTAAGTTGCCAAAAATGGTGACTCATTTTTAAGGCAATTTCTACCGCAGATGCCCCGTCTGAGGCATAAAAAACATGACCTAATTTACCGTTTGTTAGTGCAGAAAGTTTTTCAGATAACTCAACCACTGGCGGATGAGTAAATCCTGCGAGCATCACATGCTCAATTTTTTCCAATTGATTAGTAATGGCTTGGTTGATCTGCGGATTGGAATGGCCAAATAAATTGGTCCACCAAGAACTAATGCAATCGAGTAGAGCGTTTCCCTTTTCATCGTAGAGCCAGGGACCCTTTCCTTTGGTAATAGCAATGAGGGGAAATGACTCATGATGTTTCATCTGAGTGCAGGGGTGCCAAACGGCAGCCAAGCTGCGATCAACGAGGGTGGCTTGATTTAAATCAGAAATAACCTTCATGTTTGATATTTGACCACTAGTTTTTCCAATTTCAGGCTTGTATCTGTTATGTTTATGGCTTGAATTGATCTATTTTCTGGAATTTGCCCATGTTGGACGCCCAAACTGCTGAAAAACCGCTGACCTTAGTCAAATCTAAGGCTAATTTACGTAAAGAGGTTGATGCCTCTGGGCAGTGGACTGTGGCCCAAATTGAGGCACTTTTTGCCTTGCCTTTAAATGAATTGATGCTCAAGGCCCAGGAGACACACAAAACCTACTTTCCCGAGGGTGATGTAGAACTCGCTACTTTGTTGTCCATCAAGACCGGTGGCTGTCCTGAGGATTGCGGTTATTGCCCTCAAGCCGCACGCTATGACACGGATGTGAAGGCTGAGAAGCTAATGGGCTTAGAGGAGGTTTTAGAGGCCGCTAAAGCCGCTAAGGCGGCAGGCTCAAACCGTTTCTGTATGGGCGCTGCCTGGCGTGAGCCTAAGGATCGCGATATTGAAAAAGTAACCGCCATGATCAAGGGTGTAAAAGCTTTAGGCCTTGAGACCTGCGCCACCTTAGGGATGCTAGAGGCTAACCAGGCCCAAGCACTTCAAGAGGCTGGGCTAGATTTTTATAACCATAACCTTGATACCAGCGAAGATTTTTACCGCTCAGTGATTTCTACACGTGGTTATCAAGATCGTCTAGACACTATCTCCAATGTCCGAGCGGCCGGCATGTCTGTGTGCTGTGGCGGCATTGTTGGAATGGGTGAGTCCCGTGAGCAGCGAGCTGCTTTCTTGGCACGCTTAGCCAATTTGAACCCTTACCCTGAGTCCGTGCCGATTAATCACCTGGTGCCCGTTGCTGGTACTCCCCTGGCCGATCAAAAGCCTTTGGACCCGCTTGAGTTTGTGCGCACCATTGCAGTAGCGCGCATCACGATGCCTAAGGCACGTGTACGTTTGTCTGCAGGGCGCCAAGAGCTGGGTAGGGCCGTTCAGGCCATGTGCTTTATGGCTGGAGCTAATTCGATTTTCTATGGTGAGCAACTACTCACTACCGGCAATCCAGAGGCCGAACAGGACCGTGAGCTACTCGCAGAACTAGGATTAAAGACCAAGCAGAGCTATAAAGCCGAGGTTTTGGTCTAATTTTCAGCCGATGACTCCAGTCGACCGTTTCATTCTTGAATTTGATACCGCGCTTCGTTCAGTCGTAGGCGGGGCAAATGCTCAAAGACCTACCCCAGGTTCTGAGACTGGTGCCAATCTAGCATTAGATGCTGAGCAGCGAAAGCATGCGGCAGGTTTAATGCGCATCAATCATGTTGGCGAAGTTTGTGCGCAAGCTTTATATCAATCGCAAAAATTAGTCGCCAGAAATTCAGAAATAAAAGAGATGCTAGATCATTCTGCACAAGAAGAGTTAGATCACTTGGCATGGTGTGAAACTCGGCTAAAAGAACTTGGTTCCCACACGAGTTATCTCAACCCATTTTGGTATGCAGGGTCCTTTGCAATCGGCTTGGCAGCTGGCTTAGCAGGTGATAAGTGGAGTTTAGGTTTTGTTGTTGAAACTGAAAAACAAGTGGAAAACCACCTTGAGAGTCATCTCAAAAAATTGCCGGAAGAAGATCATCGTTCACGTGCAATTGTTGATCAAATGCGCATTGATGAAATTGAACATGGGCAAGCAGCTTTAAATGCAGGAGGAGTTACTTTGCCTGAGCCAATCCAAAAAATAATGCAAGCAATGTCTAAGGTAATGACAAGCGCTGCTTACAAAATTTAAAATGGATATTGAGGATTTAGTTTGAATAAATCCAGAAAATCAATTTCACATTAATTTTTGATATATTTTTTAATAAATACTGTTTTTAATTACAGTGTATTTAGGTATTATCTATCTCCATAGCTAAGACCTATTCTTAAGTATATTTTCCAAGCCATTGTTTCAAGTAGCTATTTTATTATCACCAACTTCTGAACACATTACGCTAAGTGTTTGTAAACATTAGAGAATTTCCCAAAAAAATCCCCAAAAACACTTGACCCTCCTATTGCGATCCTCTAAAGTGGGAGGAAGTGTGAAAAAGTGGGGTAAATAGTGTTTCAAGGTGCGTCAGCTCTCAATTTAGATGCAAAAGGCCGAATGTCAGTTCCGGCAAAGCATCGTGACGCCTTGTTGGTTCAAGGTGATGGCCGCCTCACGCTCACAAAGCATCCAGATGGCTGTCTTTTGCTTTTCCCAAGACCAGAATGGGAAAGTTTTAGAGCGCGGGTTGCTCAGCTTCCAATGGACGCACATTGGTGGCGCAGAATTTTTCTGGGTAATGCTGCAGAAATTGATTTGGATAATGCCGGACGAATTTTGGTTAGCCCGGAATTGCGTGCAGCAGCTGGAATTGAAAAAGAAGTGATCTT
Source organism: Polynucleobacter hirudinilacicola (assembly GCF_002192535.1). Taxonomy (GTDB): domain Bacteria; phylum Pseudomonadota; class Gammaproteobacteria; order Burkholderiales; family Burkholderiaceae; genus Polynucleobacter; species Polynucleobacter hirudinilacicola. Next base: position 15,155 of record NZ_NAIA01000001.1, read on the forward strand.
GCTTGGTATGGGCAGTCACTTGGAATTGTGGGACGCAGCTACATACGCTGCAAAAGAGCAGGCTGCAATTGCACTAGGCATGCCTGAAGCACTCAAGCAATTTAATTTTTGATGACAGGGTGCCATGAACATAAATCATCGCCCAGTGTTACTGGCCGAGGCGGTGACGGCGCTAATCAGTGGTCCGCTCATTCAAAAACAAAACGCAGCAAACAATATTTTGGTAATCGATGGAACATTTGGACGCGGTGGTCACACACAGGCTTTGCTCCAACAGCTTCCTCAGTCTGCGCGCATGATTTCCTTCGACAAGGATTTGGATGCAATCGCAGTGGCACAGACAATCAACGATCCACGTTTAACCATCGTGCACGACAGCTTTGCAAATATGGATCAGTATGCGCAAGCAGAATCAGCCGATGGAATTTTGTTGGACTTGGGAATCAGTTCGCCACAAGTGGACGAAGCGCATCGAGGCTTCTCCTTTCGTCGCGAAGGTCCGCTGGATATGCGGATGAATACAGATCAAGGAATGACAGCTGCAGAGTGGTTAGAGCAGGCGCCGCAGGAGGAAATCACACACGTGATTAAGACTTACGGAGAAGAGCGTTTTGCATTTCAGATTGCTAAAGCCATTGTGGCAAAGCGAGAAGAAGGCTTGTCTCCAAAAACGACGACTCAACTAGCAAGTTTGGTTGCTAGCGTGGTACGAACACGTGAAGCTGGTCAAGATCCTGCTACTAGAACATTTCAGGCATTGCGTATTTTTATCAACCGCGAATTAGAAGATTTAGAGCTAGGGTTAAAAGCTGCCATCAATTTATTGAAGCCAGGTGCACGACTTGCAGTGATTAGCTTTCATTCATTAGAAGATCGCATCGTGAAGCAGTTTCTCCAGGCGCACGCAAAAGTGGAAGTCCCTCGTGGCCTACCGGTTCGTGAAAAAGACTTACCTCAAAGCACTTTAGAAATCATTAGCCGCGTTAAACCAAGTGAAGCAGAAGTCTTAGAAAATCCAAGGGCTCGTTCAGCCATCATGCGGGTCGCAGAGAAGCGGATGGTGGTATCCGCATGAATCGCGCTACCTTGACCTTGCTTACTTTGTTATTAATTTGCGCTTTATCGCTAGTGGCAGCTCAACAACGTGCGCGTAAATTATTTATTGCCCAAGAGCGTGCTCAGATTGAAGAGCGTAAATTAAATCAAGAATGGTTACGTCTGGAGTATGAGCAACGTAATCTTTCAAAGTCAGCACGTATTCGTGATGTTGCCCGCAATCAATTACGGATGTCCCCAATTTCTCCTGAACGTACCTTGTACTTAAGGGAGGCTAAATGAGGCCGGTTGGTTTTTCTACTACGCCAAATTTAGTATTGCGTTTGCCAATGTGGCGTTCGCGCTTAATGCTATTCCTCTTGTTCTTTGTTTTTATGATGCTTTTGTTGCGCGCATTTTGGATTCAAGGTCCTGGAAATGCATTCTATGAAGCTAAAGGCGTGCGCGGTACTCAGCGTGAGCTGGAGTTACCAGCAAGTCGTGGAAAAATTTTGGATCGTAATGGCCAAGTCATTGCTACTAGCCTAGAAGCGAAGTCTGTGATCGCCTATAACGACACTGTTCCAGATGATTTGTCTGCAGACAAGGTTAAAAAGCTCGCTAGTCTTTTGCAAATTAGCGAGCCTGAACTCAGAAAAAAACTTAAGGAAGATCGTAAGCAGATTTTCTTAAAGCGTCAGGTTGAGCCGGCAATTGCACAGCAAATTAAGCAATTAGAAATTCCAGGCATTGGTTTGAATAACGAATATCGCCGCTTCTATCCAGAAGGTGAAGCGATGGCACACGTGGTTGGCTTTACAAATGTGGAAGATCGTGGTCAAGAGGGCATGGAGCTCTCGAGACAGAAAGAGCTTGCGGGTCATCCTGGTCAAAGGCGTGTCGTGGTTGATCGCCTGGGTCGTGTAGTTGAAGAGATGGCAATCTTGCAGTTACCACAAAACGGTAAAGATTTAAATCTTTCGATTGATAGCAAGATTCAGTTCTTAGCGTATAACGCCGTCAAAGATGCAGTTGAGAAACATCGCGCAAAAGCTGGTGGCGCAGTAGTTTTAGATACTCAAACTGGTGAAATTTTAGCCTTGGCAAATTATCCAAGCTACAACCCCAATGATCGTAAATTTCTCACGGGCGAACAGTTACGTAATCGCGTGTTGACGGATACCTTTGAGCCTGGCTCAACAATGAAGCCATTGACAGTTGCTATTGCTTTAGAAAAGGGCGTAATTCAGCCAGATACCAATATGGTGATTGGTGCCAAATATTTAGTTGGACCCAAACCTATTACCGATACTCACGCATATAGCAATTTAACTGTTGCACAGATTATTCAGAAATCTAGCAATATTGGTACTGCAAAGATTGCATTAAATAGCCTCTCTGCAGAAGAGATGTGGGATTTTTATACTGCGGTTGGTTTTGGGCAGTCACCAAAAATTGGTTTCCCTGGTGCTGTAGCTGGGACAGTACATCCATTTAAAAAGTGGATGCCAACCGATCAAGCTCGAATTGCATTTGGTTACGGTATTTCTGCATCACTCTTTCAGGTGGCACAGGCCTACACAGTATTTGCACGTGATGGTGAGTTAGTGCCACTCACGATTGAGCGTAGTCCAAATTTCAAACCAGGCAGCAGAGTGCTCTCTGCAAAGACTGCGATTGAAATGCGTTCCATGCTTGAGACCGTGACCGAGCCTGGTGGTACTGCTATCAAGGCACAGGCCGAAGGTTTTAGGGTTGGCGGTAAGACAGGAACAGCACATAAATTAGTTGGCAAAGGGTATGGCAATAAGTATCGCGCTTACTTTGCTGGTTTAGCGCCAATCAGCGCCCCGAGAATTGTGGTTGCAGTCATGATTGATGAGCCAACCGTTGGCGGTCACTATGGCGGTGAGGTTGCAGCACCAGTGTTCTCAACCATTGTGAGTGAAACGCTCAATACTCTCAATGTGCTTCCTGATAACAAAGTGAAGCAAATGGTTTTGCAAGATAAGAGTCCTGATGAGATTCGAACTGCAAATGTACAAACCCAGCATGTGGTTTTAAAACGATGAGGATGGCATTGAATATAGATCCCAATCATCTGATTGACCACTTGCACAGCCTAGCAAACAGTACTGCTAAGGTAAGTGCCGATAGTCGCCAGCTTGAATCTGGCGATATCTTTTTTGCCTATCCTGTTGGGCATGGAAACGCGTTAAGAGATGGCCGTCAGTTTATTAATGCCGCATTGGAGAAAGGTGTAGCAGCCGTTGTATTTGATCCTGCGGGAGCTGGTGCTCAATATCTCGATCATCCACAATGCGTTGCTGTTGAAAACCTTGCAGATCAGGTTGGCGACTTATCTGCACAATGGTATGGCTATCCAAGTAAGCAATTAAAGGTGATTGGTGTAACAGGCACTAACGGTAAAACGAGTATTACGCAGTGGTTAGCTCAAGCCTTGGACGAGCCCAGCCACCGAACAGCAGTACTAGGTACTTTAGGTAATGGCTTCCCAGGCTCTTTAGTACAAACTGGATATACAACTCCAGATGCGCCGAAGTTACAGACTCAACTTCAAGAGTTACTCAATGCTGGTGCTAAGCAGGTAGCAATGGAAGTGTCATCACATGCTTTGCATCAAGGTCGAGTAATGGGTACTCATCTTAACTGCGCAGTTTTTACAAATCTGACGCAGGATCATTTGGACTATCACAACAGCATGGCTGAGTATGCGGAAGCGAAGGCAAAGCTATTTGAGCTGGCGGGATTAGAGCACGCTGTCATTAATTTTGATGATGCCTTTGGTCGTGAGATCGCCATAAAGCTTTTAGCTCAAGGCCACATTCAGGTTTGGGCATTCACCATAAATCAAGAATCTCTTAAGGAATTTGAAAAATTTGGTGATCGCTTTCATCGTGTTTTTGCAAAAGATAGCGTACTGAATGGTACGGGGTATGACTCCCTATTTGTATATGAGGGGGTTGGCAGCAATTGCGTGCATATTCCTGTGTTGGGTGAATTTAATTTAAGTAATGCACTTGCTGTATGGGCTGTATTACTTACTCAAGGTTTAACTTGTGATGAGGCAAGCAAGCGAGTAAGTCAATTACGTCCCGTGCTCGGTCGCATGGAATTAATCCAAGTAGGTAAGCAGCAAAAATCAGAAGGTTTATTAGTAGTGGTTGATTACGCTCACACGCCTGATGCCCTTCAGAAGACTTTACAAGCTTTACGTCCAATTGCAGAGCAACGCAGTGGAAAGATTTGGTGTGTATTTGGATGCGGCGGTGATCGTGATATTGGTAAACGGTCACAAATGGGTGCGGTAGCTCAAAAATTTGCGGATCAAATCATTATTACTAGTGATAACCCAAGATCTGAAGAGCCGCAAGCCATCATGGAAATGATTCGCACGGGTATCAATCAGAAATCTTCAGAAGTGCAGATGATTGTTGACCGTGCCGCAGCAATTATGGCTGCCGTGCGTAATGCCGATTCCCAAGATATTGTTTTGGTGGCAGGAAAAGGTCACGAAACCACTCAAGACATTAATGGCAAGAAATTTGATTTCTCTGACCAAGAGCATATTCGTTTGGCTGCTGGGGGAATGGTCTGATGCCTGTTATGACAACACTTGCTCAAGTGCATGCCATGCTGCCTGGAAGCGCTTTGATCAATATTTCCCCAGAGGATGCTCAGTTAGCAAGTATTTCTAGAGTTGGCAGCGATAGTCGGCAGATTGATGCCAAAGAATTATTTGTGGCTTTGACTGGTGATCGCTTTGACGCCCACGATTTTCTATCAGATGTTGCTAAAGCAGGAGCAACTGGAGTGCTTATTAGTAATCAAGATAAATGCCCTGAAAGTTTGCCTGCAGTTTGCGTTGCTGATACTCGTATTGGCCTTGGAGTATTTGCAAAAGCCTGGCGCGCCAATCATCCCATCCCGCTGGCCTTGGTGACTGGTAGTAATGGCAAAACTACCGTGAAAGAAATGATTGCCTCTATTTTTAGAGCGGCAGTTGGCGAAGCCCATACCTTGGTGACTAAAGGGAACTTGAATAATGATATTGGCCTACCGCTGACATTATTAAAGCTTAGCTCAACCGATCGACTTGCTGTAGTTGAGTTAGGAATGAATCATCCTGGGGAGACTGCGCAGCTTGCTGATATTGCTCAGGCAAATATTGCCTTGATAAATAATGCGCAGCGCGAACATCAAGAGTTCATGGCTACTGTAGCTGCAGTAGCTCAGGAGCACTCTGATGCCATCAGAGCCTTACCGAAAGATGGAATAGCGGTATTTCCAGCGGATTCTGAATTTGCAAGCGTTTGGCATGAAGCTGCAGCTGGACGCAAAATCATTGATTTTGTTTTGCAATCGGGCCAGTCAACACTGCAGGCTGCAGTCATGGGGCGCTTATTAAATAATGGCCACGTGCATGTGCAAACAGAGTTAGGTTCGATAGAGATTCAGTTAAACACTTTGGGTAGCCACAATGCGCGTAATGCATTGGCTGCTAGCGCTGTTGCTGTAGCGGCTGGCCTTAGCCTAGAAAATATTAAGCAAGGCTTAGAGGCATTCTCCCCGGTTAATGGACGTATGCAGGCTAAGAAAATTGATTCTAATCACACCTTAATTGATGATAGCTATAACGCTAACCCAGATTCAGTCAGAGCAGCAATTGATGCTCTCAAGCAGTCAGGCAATATCTCTTGGTTGGTTTTAGGTGATATGGGTGAAGTAGGCAATCAAGGGCCTGAGTTTCATCGTGAGGTTGGTGCTTACGCTGCTGAGCAAGGCGTTAATAAATTATTTGCTCTGGGCGAGCAATGTCAATTTGCTATTCAAGGATTCGATGATGTCCAGAAAAATGGATTACCCACTCCTAGCGCAAAACATTTTGCTGAAATGGATAGCTTGATTGAGCAGTTAAGAGATGCATTGCATGCTCAGTCAGCCGGTAGTAATGAGCATTTCAATATTTTGGTTAAGGGTTCACGTTTTATGCGCATGGAGCGTGTAGTGCAAGCCTTGTTAGAGGAGGCTAAAACATGCTCTTAATTATGGCGCAATGGCTGCAGGATGATTTTGGCTTCTTCCGAGTCTTTAACTACATTACATTTAGAGCGGTGATGGCTACGGTGACTGCCTTGTTGATTGGACTGGCTGCTGGTCCATGGGTCATTCGAAAATTAACGGCATTGAAAATGGGTCAAGCCGTTCGTATTGATGGACCACAAACGCATTTAGTCAAATCTGGCACTCCAACAATGGGTGGGGTCTTGATCTTGATCGGTATTTTTGTGTCCTGCATGTTATGGGCAGACTTAAGCAATCGTTTTATCTGGATTGTGATGATCGTGACCTTTGGCTTTGGTGCGATTGGCTGGGTAGACGACTATCGTAAGGTTGCTAGAAAAGATCCTAAGGGAATGGCCTCAAGAGAAAAATTCTTTTGGCAAACCTTGATCGGGCTATTTGCAGCGATCTATTTGGCGTTCTCAGTTTCCGAAGTCAACAACCTCAAGGTGCTACAACTTTTCTATGAATGGCTCAAGAGTGGCTTAGCTTTAGATCTTCCAGCAAAAACAAATTTGCTACTACCCTTTATTAAAGAGGTAAGTTATCCGTTAGGCATGATGGGCTTCATCATCTTGAGTTACTTGGTCATCGTTGGCAGTAGTAATGCAGTGAACTTAACTGATGGACTCGATGGCTTGGTCATCATGCCTGTCATCTTAGTGGGAGCAGCCTTAGGGGCATTTGCTTATGTAATGGGTAATGCTATCTACGCCAAATACTTATTGTTCCCTTATATTCCGGGCGCTGGTGAGTTGTTGATCTTTTGTGGCGCCATGGGCGGTGCGGGTTTAGCTTTCCTCTGGTACAACGCGCATCCAGCACAAGTATTCATGGGTGACGTTGGTGCGCTGGCATTAGGCGGCGCACTTGGGACTATTGCAGTCATTGTGCGTCAAGAGATTGTGCTCTTTGTGATGGGCGGAATTTTTGTTGCAGAAACTGTCTCTGTAATGTTGCAAGTATTTTGGTTCAAGTTAACCAAGAAATATTTTGGCGAAGGGCGCCGCATTTTCCGCATGGCGCCGCTGCATCATCATTTTGAATTAGGTGGTTGGAAAGAGACTCAAGTGGTTGTGCGTTTCTGGATCATCACCATCCTATTGGTATTGATTGGCTTATCTAGCCTGAAATTACGGTGAGCCAAAGAGTAAATATGTTGAATCTAGAAAATACCTTCGCTAATCCTGCTCTCATCGCTGATTCAGGCTATCAAGCTCCCCACCGCTTTTTGATTTTGGGTCTGGGAGAGTCTGGTGTTGCTATGGCTAAGTGGTGCTTGCGTAATGGTGCCATTGTTCGTTTGGTGGATACACGCGATCAATCTCAATTTTCTGAGCGCCAGAATGCTTGGTTGGATGAATTAAAGGTTGATGGATTAAAAGATATTCAATTTGGGCCATTAAATGATGCCTTATTGGTTGATATCGATGTGATTGGTATTAGCCCTGGCCTATCTCCATTTCAGGAGCCAACTCAATCATTCTTGGCCAAGGCTAGAAAAGCCAGAATTGATGTTTGGAGTGAGATCGAGTTCTTTGCGCGCGCCATTGCAGCATTAAGTCGTATGGCCCAAGCGGCTGAATCAAGCTATGAAGCGGCATTATTGGCGATCACCGGGACCAATGGAAAAACTACTACTACTGCATTAACCGGCCAACTCTGCGAGCGCGCTGGGAAAAAAGTTGCTGTAGCTGGAAACATTAGCCCTGCTGCATTAGACAAGTTGATGAGTTGTCTTGATGAGGCTGACCAAATTGAAGATATGCCAGACATCTGGGTGCTTGAATTATCCAGCTTCCAATTGGTTTATACGTATACCCTCAATGCAACTGCTGCCACCGTGCTGAATATCACCCAAGATCATTTGGATTGGCATGGCGATATGCAGGCGTATGCAGATGCAAAAGCGAATATATTTGGCGCAGACACAATTTGTATTTTGAATCGCGATGATTCTTTGGTGATGGGTTTGCTCTCTGATGAGCAAAAGGTAGAAAAGTCAATTGTGACTTTTGGCTCGAACAAGCCAGACGAGCAAGGCGCATTCGGCATCGAGCATGATTTGCGTGCTGGTGGAATTGATTGGCTTGTATGGGCTGAGGTAGATGAAGATCTTGAGCCAAAGCCTAAACGTCGTCGTAAGTCGTCCGTGGCTGAAGAGGATGAGCCACTGCGATTGAAGCGCTTAATTCCAGCCGATGCTCTCAGAATACGTGGTCGCCACAATGCATTGAATGCATTAGCTGCATTGGCATTAGCAAGAGCGGCTAACTTGCCAATGAATGTTCTTCTGCACGGCTTGCGTGATTATCACGGCGAGCCTCATCGTGTTCAGAGCATCGCAGTTTTGAATGATGTTGAGTATATTGATGACAGCAAAGGCACTAATGTAGGTGCAACGGTAGCAGCTCTGAATGGCCTTGGAAGCAATGAATCCGGTAAGAGAATTTGGTTAATTGCTGGCGGTGATGGCAAGGGGCAAGACTTTAGTCCATTGCGCGAGCCAGCCTTACGTTTTGTTAAAGGCGTTTTCTTGATTGGTAAAGATGGCGCTGCGATTGGTGAGGCTATTGGCGATGTTCCTTGCACGATGAGCGGTAACTTAGCGGAGGCTGTTAAGACAGCTGCACAACAGGCCCAATCTGGGGATTTGGTCTTACTCTCTCCTGCTTGCGCAAGCTTTGATCAGTTTAAAGATTATATTGCGCGTGCCCAGGCTTTTGTTGAAGAAGTTGAAGAATTAGGAATGCGTTTTGAAGGAGTTCAAGCGTGAATCTAAAAGATAAACTTTTTCCTGACAACCGTTTAAGCCTAGATCGCTTCTGGAATTTTTCTAGAGGTGGGATTGATAACTTCCGCACTGGCTTAAGAGACGCTGTATCGGGAGTTGAGCAAACTCGCTCGCGCATGATGGAATACGATCAACTGCTCGTATGGGCAGTTCTTTCTCTGATGTTGATTGGTTTGGTAATGGTGTATTCAGCATCGATTACTTTGGCAGATGGCCCAAAGTACGCTAATTACAGCAGCAGCTTTTTCTTAATTCGCCACATGATTTCTTTGGTCATTGCGATTGGGGTAGGCATTTGGGTCTTTAAGATTCCAACAAAGGTATGGGATCGATATTCACCCTTGATTTTTGGATTTACCGTGCTGCTCTTGATCGCGGTTCTCATCCCAGGTGTTGGTAAGGGTGTGAATGGAGCTAGACGCTGGATTCCGCTGGGCTTAATGAACTTCCAGCCATCTGAGTTAATGAAGTTTGCAGCCATCATTTTTGCTGCAAGTTATACCGTGCAACGTCAAGAATACTTGCACTCATTTGTTAAGGGCATGTTACCAATGGGTATTGCAGTGGCATTGGTTGGCGGCCTATTGATGGCAGAGCCTGATATGGGTGCATTCGTAGTAGTTGCCTTAATTGCATTTGGTATATTGTTCTTAGGCGGCATTAATGCCAAGTTATTTGGTGGTTTGATTGCCGTTGGCTTAATGAGTGGCGCAGCGATGATTGCGCTCTCGCCATTCCGTCGCGGCCGCATGCTTGCCTTTATGGATCCATGGCAAGTGGATAACGCTGCAAATAAAGGTTATCAGCTAACACATTCTTTAATGGCCTTTGGTCGTGGTGAGTGGTTCGGTACTGGGCTTGGTGGCAGCGTAGAGAAATTACATTACCTACCAGAAGCTCATACTGATTTCATTATGGCAGTGATTGGCGAAGAACTTGGCTTCGTTGGTGTGGTTGTGATGATCTTCTTGTTTTATTGGATCGTCCGACGTGCTTTCTTGATTGGGCGTACCGCTTTGCAGTTAGACCGTAGTTTTGCTGGTCTTGCAGCCAAGGGCGTAGCAATTTGGATTGGCTGGCAAGCCTTTATTAATATGGGTGTGAACCTCGGTTTATTACCAACCAAGGGTTTGACATTGCCATTAGTGAGTTACGGTGGATCTGCAATTTTGATGAATGTCGTGGCGATTGCCATGCTCCTCCGAATTGATTATGAGAATCGTATTCTGATGCGCGGAGGGAAGCTGTGACAAGACCCTCAATTTTGGTGATGGCTGGTGGTACTGGCGGGCACATCTTCCCAGGCCTTGCTGTTGCTGAATATCTGAGGATCTGCGGTTGGAATGTGTCATGGTTGGGTAACCAAAATGGCATGGAATACCGCTTAGTAAAGTCTTGTGATTTTCCATTTGAAGCAGTTGAGTTTGGCGGTTTACGAGGCAAGGGCCTCAAGACCAAACTGATGTTGCCATTTAATTTAATGCGAGCTTGTGTTCAAAGTTGGAAGATTATGCGCCGCCTAAAACCATCTGTGGTCTTAGGCATGGGCGGCTATATTTCTTTCCCCGGGGGCTTAGTAACTAAGTTATTAAGCCGTCCTTTAGTGCTACATGAAGCAAATTCTGTAGCAGGGAGTGCAAATCGTGCGCTTGCCAAAATTGCAATGCGCACATTAACTGGCTTCCCAAATACGATGGTAAATGCCGAGTGGGTAGGTAATCCTATTCGTGAAGAGTTTGATCATATTTCGGCGCCTGCATTGCGCTACGAACAGCGTCAAGGACCTTTATCTATATTGGTCGTGGGCGGTAGTTTAGGTGCGGCCGCTTTAAATGAAAATATTCCTGCAGCCTTGGCACTGCTCTCTAAAGATGTGCGCCCTCAGGTCATTCACCAGGCGGGCGATAAGCATTTAGCCGATTTGCAAAAGCGTTATACCGAGTTAGGTGTTGAAGCAGATATTCGTCCCTTTATTGACGATATGCCTTCAGCGTATGCACAGGCAGATCTTGTGATTTGTCGCGCAGGTGCAATGACAGTTTCAGAATTAGCAGCTTGTGGCGTTGCTTCTTGCTTAATTCCTTTCCCATATGCAATTGATGACCATCAAACTGCTAATGCAAAATTTTTAGCTAATGCAGATGCCGCAATCTTATTGCCTCAGCAAGACCTGAATCCACAAGATTTGGCATCCATGATTCAAAGTTTTAATCGTGCGGACCTAAAAGAAATGGCTTTGCGTGCGCATGCTTTAGCTAAACCACATGCAACCCAGCGAGTCGCTGAGGTTTGCGCTGATTGTGCGGGGGTAGGTGTATGAAGCATATTGTTCAGCAAATCCATTTCGTTGGCATTGGTGGTGCTGGTATGAGCGGCATAGCCGAAGTTTTACTGAATCTAGGCTATCAAGTATCTGGATCTGATTTAGCTGAGGGCCCTGTAACGAAGCGTCTCAAGGAGTTAGGCGCAGTGATTCATATTGGCCATGACCCTAAAAATATTGGTACCGCAGAAGCAGTGGTTATTTCTACTGCAGTAGCTGGAAACAATCCCGAAGTTCTCGCAGCGCGTGCTGCAAAGATTCCAGTCATTCAGCGAGCAGTCATGTTGGGTGAGTTGATGCGTCTAAAACAAGGAATTGCTATTGCTGGTACGCATGGCAAGACCACTACAACCAGTTTGGTTGCTTCGGTCTTGGCTGAAGGTGGTCTCGATCCTACTTTTGTCATTGGTGGAAAGCTTAACTCTGCTGGTGCCAATGCGCGTTTGGGTCGCGGTGACTTCATTGTGGTCGAAGCCGATGAGTCTGACGCCTCTTTCTTGCAGCTTTTTCCGGCAATGGAAGTGGTTACTAATATTGATGCAGATCATATGGACACCTACCAGCACGATATGGCGAGATTGAAGCAAGCCTTTGTGCAATTTATTCAGCGTATGCCATTTTATGGTGTAGCAGTATTGTGTATTGATGATGCCAATGTGCGTGACATTATTCCATTTGTATCTCAGCCCGTCTTGCGTTATGGACTTTCTGAAGACGCAGATATCAGAGCTAGCAATGTTCGTGCTGATGGCACGCGTATGCACTTTACAGTAGATCGTCGCACCGTTCGCAGGCATGGTAATAAACCAGGCCCCCTTAATATCACATTGAACTTACCTGGTTTGCACAATGTGCGTAATGCTCTAGCTGCAATTGGTATTGCCACTGAGTTGGGTGTTGGCGACGAAGCAATTACAAAAGCGCTCTCTGAATTTAGTGGCGTTGGTCGACGCTTCCAGCGCTATGGTGAGATTCCACTTGCCTCTGGTGGAAGTTTTACCTTGATCGACGATTATGGCCACCATCCGGTAGAGATGGCTGCGACCTTAGCAGCAGCGCGAGGTGCATTCCCAGGCCGCCGTTTAGTGTTGGCATTCCAGCCACATCGCTTTACAAGAACACGAGATTGTTTTGGAGAGTTTGTGCAAGTCCTTCGAAATTTTGATGCATTGGTATTGACCGAGGTTTATCCAGCCGGCGAGGCAAAGATTCCGGGTGCAGATGGTAAGAGTTTGATGAAGGCAGCACTTGCAGAGGAGAAGCATACAAAAGGCTCCTTAAATTCTGCAGCAGTAGTGTTCGCAGCAAATATTGCAGAGATGCCAGAAAAGTTATCTCAAGTATTAAAAGATGGCGATGTCTTAATCACAATGGGTGCAGGATCAATCTCTGCACTGCCACATACCTTGGCGGAGGCAAAGAGTGTCTAAGTTAGATACAAGCCTCGGCATGTGGGGCGATCGTGTGAAGTCTCAGCTATCCAAGCTAGATGTGAAATCGTTTGGTCGCGTTGGCGTTCTATTGGGCGGGCGCTCTGGTGAACGTGAGATATCTCTCATGTCGGGTAATGGTGTTTTGGAGGCTTTACTTTCTAAAGGCGTGGATGCACATGCTTTTGATCCTGGCTTACGTTGTCCAACAGAGCTAGCAAAAGAAAAATTTGATCGCGTATTTATTTCTCTACATGGTCGTTACGGTGAAGATGGAACGATTCAAGGTTTATTAGATTTACTTGAATTACCGTATACCGGTAGTGGTGTATTAGCTTCTGCTTTAGCAATTGACAAGATTGTGACTAAGCAAGTTTGGATTAGTAATGGTCTGGCGACCCCAGAGTTTGAAGAATTAACTACAAATAGCGACTGGAATGCAGTCGTCGAGCATTTAGGTCTACCTTTGATTGTGAAGCCAGCACATGAAGGCTCTTCACTTGGTTTAACTAAGGTGAAATCTGTCAATGAATTACCAGCAGCCTATAAGCTTGCTGCGGGATTAGATAAAAAAGTGATTGCTGAGACTTGCATTATTGGAGATGAGCTCACTTGCCCGATAGTTGGTCAAGGTGATACAGCAGAAGCATTACCTGTAATCAAAATTATCCCGCCGGAAGCTAACTACGACTTCCATAACAAATATTTCTCAGACGAGACTCAGTACCTATGCCCAACTGGACTTGCAGTTGAGGTTAATGAGCGCGTTCAAGAGTTGGCCTTAGCTGCATACAAGGCTCTAGGTTGCCGCACATGGGGCCGTGCAGATGTCATGCTCGATCAGAAAACTGGTAAGCCCTATTTATTAGAGATGAATACCTCACCAGGTATGACTTCTCACTCTTTGGTACCGATGGCAGCTAAAGCAGCTGGTGTTCCTTATGCAGACCTAGTGCTGTGGTTACTAAGCCAAACTTTGCAACAAAAAGAAGGTGCTATTACATGAGCACGCTCTTAGACCGCTTCGGAGATATTTTCTCCGTCATCATGTCTCCGCTTTGGAATCATCCAGAGCGGATGCAAAAGCTTAGTCGTTTCTTGATGCGCTGCTTTGCTGTGATGTTGGTGGTTGGGGTTCTGGTTTGGTTAAGCCAGAGATCTGTTTTTACTTTGAGACAAATTCAGGTTGAGCCAGTTGCTGGTCAAACACTGAAACACATTAATAAATCTCTCGTGAAGCGGCAAGTAATGGAAACCGTGCAAGGCAACTTCTTCAGTGTACGTTTAGAAGATGTAAAGCGCGGCTTTGAAAGTATGCCTTGGGTACGCCACGCTAATGTACGTCGTGTTTGGCCCAATGGTTTGATAGTGAATATTGAAGAGCAGAAGGCCTTTGCTACTTGGGGTGGTGAGAGTAGTAATACTTTAATGAATACACATGGTGAGCTATTTGCTGGCCGTGTTTCAGAGCTAGTTGATGATAAGCATTTATTGGATTTTTCTGGGCCAAACGATGCTGGTAAAGAGGTAATGAGTCTTTATGAAAAAGCTAATAACTGGTTTAAACCTTGGAATGCTCAGGTAGTGAGCTTGGCATTAACCGAGCGTTATGCCTGGCACGTCAAGCTATCCAATGGTATGAGGGTCGAATTTGGACGGGATGAAGAGAGCTCGGACAAAAACTTAACAGAAGAACGTGTTGCACGTCTATTTAAGTATTGGCCTCAGGTGCAAGAGAAATGGGCCAATCGAGTGGATGCAGTAGATCTTCGTTATGCAAATGGTTTCGCAGTGCATCTCGCATCTGGAAGTGTGAAAAAGAGTGATGTAGATGGCAAAAAAAGTGAGCTGAAGCAATGAGGAATGGCAATGAGTAAAGATAATCGTGACCTGCTGGTAGGGTTAGACATTGGGACGTCTAAGGTAGTAGCCTTAGTAGCAGAGCTTGCACCTGACGGCCAATTTAATGTAGTTGGTGTTGGTCAAACAGCCTCTAAGGGTTTAAAGAAAGGCGTTGTAGTCAACATTGAAGCAACTGTTCAGTCGATTCAGAAGGCTTTGGAAGAGGCTGAGGTGATGGCTGACCGCCAGATTGTTCAAGTATTTACTGGCATTGCCGGAAATCATATTGTGAGCTTTAACTCGAGCGGTATGGTCGCTATACGAGACAAAGAAGTAGGCGCTGGCGATGTTGAGCGCGTGTTGGAAACTGCTAAAGCAATCAATATTCCAACGGATCAACAAATTTTGCATATCTTGGTACAAGAATTCATTATCGATGGCCAGGAAGATGTCCGCGAGCCAATTGGCATGAGTGGTTTACGTTTAGAAGTGAAGGTACATATTGTTACTGGTGCTGTAAGTGCTGCACAAAATATTGTGAAGTGTGTACGTCGTTGTGGTCTAGAGGTGAATGATCTCATTTTGCAGCCTTTGGCATCGAGCTTAGCTGTTCTCACTGATGATGAAAAAGAACTTGGTGTTGTCTTAGTCGATATTGGTGGCGGCACTACTGACATCGCGATTTATTGCCAAGGATCGATTCGCCATACCGCCGTGATTCCAATTGCCGGCGACCAAATTACTAACGATATTGCAATGGCATTGCGTACTCCAACCATTGAGGCGGAAGATTTAAAAATTGCCCATGGAATTGCTCGTCAAGATATGGCTGATTCAGCCGCCATGATTGATGTACCGGGTGTTGGTGATCGTGACCCACGTCCAATGTCTAAGCAAGCACTTGCTGCAGTGATTGAGCCGCGGGTTGAAGAGCTCTTTACCTTGGTGAGAGGTGTGGTGCGTGACTCTGGCTATGAAGACATGGTCTCCTCTGGAATTGTGCTCACTGGCGGTACTTCATTGATGCCGGGAATGGTTGAGTTAGCTGAGCAAGTCTTCTTACGGCCAGCTCGAATTGGTACACCTGAATATCGTGGGCACTTACATGAAGTTTTGCGTAGTCCAAGGTATGCCACCAGCATTGGTTTACTCATGGAAGGCCAAGCACAGTTGTTGCGTGGCCGTCGTGTTTCTCAATCAGGCGCGCTCCAAGGAATTATGTCGCGTATGAAGGAATGGTTTGCAGGAAATTTTTAAGTTGTTTTTCGTCGTCGTCAATGTAGTAAGTTATTTACCTAGGAGGGTATATGGAATTTGAAATGTTAGATCAAGATACAGCTGGCAAAACCATTATTAAAGTGGTTGGAGTCGGTGGAGCTGGCGGTAATGCTGTCCAGCACATGATCCGTCGCGGAGTAAATGGCGTAGAGTTCATTTGCATGAACACCGATGCTGGCGCTTTACAGCGTTCCGAAGCATCTGTGAATTTGCAACTGGGCTCTAGCGGATTAGGTGCGGGTGCAAAACCAGAAATCGGTGCAGCTTCTGCTGAAGAGGCGCGTGCTCGGATTGCAGATACTTTGCAAGGTGCTCACATGGTGTTCATTACTGCAGGTATGGGTGGTGGTACCGGCACTGGTGCAGCTCCAATCGTTGCTCAAGTCGCAAAAGAAATGGGCATTTTGACTGTTGGTGTTATCAGCAAGCCATTTGACTTCGAGGGCGTAAAGCGCTTGAAGGTTGCTGAGAACGGCGCTGCAGAGCTCGAATCTTACGTTGATTCATTGATTGTTGTTCTCAATGAAAAACTCTTTGAAGTCATGGGTGAAGATGCTGAGTTTGACAAGGCCTTTGCTTGTGCTGATGACGTTTTACATAACGCAGTCTCTGGTATTGCTGAAATCATCAATGTTCAAGGTTTAATTAACGTTGACTTTGAAGATGTGAAGACTGTCATGGGCGAGCAAGGTAAAGCCATGATGGGAACAGCAACAGTGTCTGGCATGGATCGTGCTCGTTTGGCTGCAGAAGCCGCAGTGGCCTCTCCATTATTAGAAGGCGTTGATTTATCTGGTGCACGTGGCGTATTGGTAAATATTACTGCTAGCCGCTCATTGAAATTGTCTGAGACACGCGAAGTAATGGCCGCTATTCGTGGTTATGCTGCTGATGATGCAACTGTAATCTTCGGCACCGTGTACGATGAGACCTTGGGCGATGCATTACGCGTGACAGTAGTTGCCACTGGCTTAAATAATCCCCAGGCACGCAAAGCAAATCAACCCGAAGTAGTTTGGAGACAGGCTACTGGTACTAGTGATGCAATGCCAACAATGGCAGACCTCAATACTTTTGCTCCTGCTAGCGCATCTGCTGCTATGAGTAAAGTTGGTTTAGATTCTGCTTTGACAACTCGTGCAGGCATGGCTTTAACTGGTGTCGGTAGCATTCCATCAGTTGCAGCTCAGCCAGCTACTAGTAGCGGTGTTGATTACAGCCAATATGATTTGCCACGGGTATTCCGTAGTTCCCGCGAGGCGACTCCTGCACCTACTTTAGGTGCAGATAGCTCTCCTCAGGCTAAATCCATGTTGGATAAAGGGGCTGATTACTATGAGATTCCAGCCTTTTTACGCAAGCAAGCAGACTAACTAACTGCTCAATACAATAGGTAATTGCAAACTGCCAGCGCGGCGCCCCTCCGGACGACGAATCCCGCGCTTGCGTTGGCATGCTTACTAACAATTACTTATTGGAGATGTCATGATTACTGTTGGACAAAAATTACCAAACGCTACTCTTTATGAATTTTTTGATGAAGAGAGCGAAGGCTGCTCCTTGGGGCCAAACGCCTTTGAAGTTGAGAAGCTTGTAGCTGGCAAAAAAATTGTGATCTTTGCATTGCCTGGCGCATTTACGCCGACTTGCTCTGCAAAGCATGTACCTGGATATGTTGAACACTACGATGCGATTAAAGCAAAAGGTGTTGACGAAATTTGGTGTATTTCAGTAAATGATCCATTTGTCATGGGCGCTTGGGGACGTGATCAAAAGGTTGGAAAAAAGATTCGTATGATGGGTGATGGCAGTGCTGAGTTCACCAAGAAGATGGGCATAGAGCTAGATTTAACGGCTCGTGGTTTAGGTGTACGTTCAGATCGTTATGCCATGATTGTTGAAGATGGTGTAGTGAAGTCTTTAGATCGCGAAGCACCTGGAAAATTTGAAGTAAGCGACGCTGCTTCTATTTTGAAAAAACTGTAATTCGCATTCACTTAGTCAGTAATGCTCCCTGAATTTTAGAGATATCACCATGATGAAACAAAGAACTATTGCTACTCCAGTGAAAACTGTAGGCATTGGTTTGCATTCTGGTCGCAAGGTGACTATTTCTATTAAGCCTGCACCGGTAAATTCAGGGGTTCAGTTTGTTCGTGTTGATACGCCAGAGCAGTCAGTTGTACCCGCAACTGCCCTGGCTGTCTGCGACACAAGGCTTGCGTCAGTCATTCAGAAGGATGGTGTGCGAGTCTCTACGGTTGAGCATTTGCTATCAGCTTGCGCTGGCCTAGGCTTAGATAACTTGTTGATAGAGCTTGATGATGAAGAAGTTCCCATCATGGATGGTAGTGCTGCCTCATTCTTATTTTTAATTGAATCTGCTGGAATTATTGAGCAAGATGCGCCACGTCAATTTGTCGTGATTCAGAAACCCGTTGAAGTTCGCGAGGGTGACAAGCTGGCGCTTCTAGAGCCTTTCTTCGGATTTAAATTGGATTTCACGATTGACTTTAAGCATCCAGCAGTTGATAAGACTGGCCAACGTTTTATTGTGGATTTTGCAGAGCATGCCTACCGCAGTGAGATTGGTCGCGCGCGGACATTTGGTTTTGCGCATGAGGTAGAAGCTTTGCGTGAAATGGGTTTAGCTCGCGGCGGTAGTTTAGATAATGCTATTGTTTTAGATGAGCACCGCATCTTAAACAATGAAGAACTGCGTTACGAAGATGAGTTTGTACGTCACAAAATTTTGGATGCGATTGGCGATTTGTATTTAGTAGGTCATCCAATTGTGGGTGCCTATGTAGCCGAGAAGTCTGGCCACGCACTCAATAACGCTCTTTTGCGTAAGCTTTTAGAAGACCCCAGTTCTTACACAATTGAGTCTTTTACAGAAGCTAAGGCTCCTGAAGCCTACTCTCGGGAAAGTCAGCCCCTCTTTTTCTAGGGCGTCCTATTTAGATTTATTTTGCAGGAGGCGTTCTACCGCCTCACGAAGATTAGAGTCCGGTGGTAGTTTTGCCAGGAGGTCTTGCCATGACTGTTTGGCCACCTCATTTAAGCCTTTAGGTCTTATGTTCCTGGGGTTTTGCCTTGGCTTAACTTCCCAGTCTGGACTTGCTGGCTTTACTTTGATCTTTATAGCCTTACAACTGAGCCCAATTTTTCCTAACTCATTGATTAAGCTAGGTAAAATCTGTTGTAGTCGAGTTCCAATGCTGGCGCTGGTCACTAGTAAAAAGAGCTCATCCTGCGCTCCGGAACGCCATCCAGCCTCAATTTTTGGGCTTAAGTGACCTAAATCCAGGCTCTCCAATGCCTTATGGAGCTTAGTCTTGAGTTTGGCCAGATCTTCTGTTTTAGCCAAGATCCCCCCAAGACCATTGGACTCTCGTAGGTATTCCATCCAGTCATGGGCTGAATGATTGCGTGATGGTTTGCGGGCAAAGTTCATAAAAAATGGGGTTGCGGGTGATAAACTCAAGGACTTAATTTTCTTCAATATCCCATGGTAATCGGTCTTCTTAAAACCCTGGTCGGCAGTCGTAACGACCGCCTCTTAAAACAGTATCGCAAAGTCGTTGCTAAGGTTGGCGCTTTTGAGGCTAGCCTGCAATCTTTGGATGATGCTGCCCTTGCTGCTAAAACCGCAGAGTTTAAGACTCGTCTAGCTAGCGGAGAGTCATTGGAGGATATTACTGCCGAAGCGTTTGCGGTGGTGAGAGAAGCCAGTGTTCGCGTGATGAAGATGCGGCACTTTGATGCGCAGATTATGGGTGGACTTGCCCTGCATCAGGGCAAGATTGCCGAAATGGGAACTGGTGAAGGAAAAACCTTAACAGCAACACTCCCAGTTTATTTAAATGCTTTGACTGGTAAAGGTGTTCATGTTGTTACCGTGAACGATTATTTGGCACAGCGTGATGCTGAGTGGATGTCAACCTTATATAACTTCTTGGGCATGAAGGTTGGTGTGAATCTATCTCAGATGGATCACAAGACAAAGCAAGAAGCTTATGCCGCAGATATTACATACGGCACTAATAACGAGTTTGGTTTTGATTATTTGCGTGACAACATGGTTCAAGATTTGGACCAACGTGTTCAACGTGGCTTAGCATATGCAATCGTCGATGAAGTCGACTCCATTCTGATTGATGAAGCGCGTACACCGCTCATTATTTCTGGTCAAGCTGAAGATCACACTGATCTATATATCAAAATTAATGCGCTTCCTTCGCACTTAGAGCGTCAAATCGGTGAAGAAAAAGCAGATGGTACGGGTGTTGAAAAGCCTGGCGATTACTGGGTAGATGAAAAGTCACAGCAGGTTTATTTGACCGAGCGAGGTCACGATAAGGCGGAAGAAATCTTGGTACAGTTGGGCGCCTTAAATGATGGTGCCTCTCTCTATGCTCCGCAAAATATTACTTTGATGCATCACGTTTATGCAGCATTACGTGCGCACTGCTTGTACAACCGTGATCAACACTACGTTGTACAAAATAAAGAAGTCATTATTGTTGATGAGTTCACTGGCCGCTTGATGCAGGGTCGCCGTTGGTCTGATGGGTTGCATCAGGCAGTAGAAGCCAAAGAGGGTGTACCGATTCAGAATGAGAATCAAACCTTAGCCACGATTACTTTCCAGAATTACTTCCGCATGTATGGCAAGTTGTCTGGTATGACGGGTACTGCCGATACTGAAGCGTATGAGTTCAAGGAAATTTACAACCTTGAAACAGTAGTCATTCCGCCTAACAGAATTAGTCAGCGTAAAGACCGTCAAGATCAAATCTTCAAATCGTCTCGCGAGCGCTATGACGCCGTTATTAAAGACATTGAAGATTGCTACGAGCGTGGTCAGCCAGTGTTGGTGGGCACCACCTCGATTGAAAACTCTGAGTTGATTGCTAAATTACTCGATCAACGTAAATTACCGCACCAAGTTTTAAATGCTAAGCAGCACGCACGAGAAGCGGAAATTATTGCGCAAGCGGGCCGCCCAAAAATGATCACCATTGCTACCAATATGGCGGGTCGTGGAACGGACATTGTCCTTGGCGGAAACGTAGGCAAGCAGTCTCATTTAATTGAGGCGGATACCGCACTCTCGGCTGCAGACAAAGCAAGCAAGATTAAAGCGCTACAAGATGAGTGGCAAGGAATTCATGATCATGTGCTTGCTGTTGGAGGTTTGCACATTATTGGTACCGAGCGTCATGAGAGTCGCCGTATTGACAACCAGTTAAGAGGTCGCTCCGGCCGTCAAGGTGACCCAGGCTCCTCCCGCTTCTACCTTTCTTTGGATGACTCGCTCTTGCGTATTTTTGCCGGAGATCGTTTGCGTGCTGTGATGGATCGCTTAAAGATGCCTGATGGTGAGCCGATCGAGGCTGGTATGGTGACTCGTTCGATTGAGTCAGCGCAACGTAAGGTTGAAGGCCGTAACTTTGATATCCGTAAGCAGCTATTGGAATATGACGATGTCGCAAATGATCAGCGTAAGGAAACTTATCGTCTCCGAAATGAAGTGCTTGAAAGTCAAGACATCGGTGACTTAATTGCTAATTTACGTGAAGATGTCTTGCGCTCGATTTGTTCTCTCTATGTACCTCTTGAGTCTATGGAAGAGCAGTGGGATTTGGCTGGACTCGAGAATGTTTTGGCAAGTGACTGGGGCCTGACGATTGATTTACGTAGTTGGGTTGAAAGCGCTGAGACTGTTGATGATGCTGAGATTGTGGATCGTGTGTTGCAAGCTGCTAAAGAAGCCTATGACGCAAAGGTTGAGTTATCCGGTCGCGAGTCTTTTGCTGGATTTGAACGCTCTGTGCTGCTTTACAGCTTAGATACCCACTGGCGTGAGCACTTGGCAGCATTAGATCATTTGCGTCAAGGCATTCATCTGCGTGGCTATGCTCAAAAAGATCCAAAACAAGAATACCGTCGCGAAGCTTTTGAGTTGTATGGTGAACTACTAGGCGTTATCAAGAATGATGTTGTGAAAAGCATCATGACTGTCAAGATCGGAAGTGCCAGCGAGTTAGATGAAGCATCTGAATCTATGACCGAGGATCTAGCTAAATTAGCGGGCGTCCAATATCACCACGCTGATCCTGAAAAAGAAGTTGCTGGATCAACAGGCGACCATGGTGCTTCGATTCAGGTTGTTCCGGCGCCTATGCGAACTGGTCCTAAGATTGGTCGTAATGACCCATGCAGTTGTGGCAGCGGTAAAAAATATAAGAATTGCTGCGGCGCCTTAAGCTAAGCACCTTTTAAAGGGTGGCTTCCTAGCAACCCTTTAAACCCTCATCTACAATTGTCAGACTATGACAGTTAACCTATCCCTTCCCCAAAAAGCCGATCTCAAGCCAGTTAAAGGTTTTGAGATGGGCATCGCTGAAGCTGGTATCAAGAAAGCAAATCGCAAAGATTTATTGGTAATGACTTTGGCGCCGGGATCTCAGGTTGCTGGAGTGTTTACTTTGAATCGCTTTTGCGCGGCGCCCGTTCAGGTTTGTCGTGACCATTTAGCGCAAGAGGGTCGCAATGGCGAAATCCGTGCTTTAGTGGTAAACACTGGTAATGCTAATGCTGGTACCGGTGAATCAGGTATGAAACATGCCTTAGAGACATGCGCTGCTTTAGCGAAGGATCTCAAGATTAATCCAGAGCAAATTTTGCCGTTTTCAACAGGCGTAATTCTGGAGCCTCTACCAATTGAAAAAATTGTTAGCGCCTTACCAAAGGCGGTTTCGAATTTGGGTGAGGACAATTGGTTTGATGCTGCCCAGGCGATCATGACCACCGATACTCAGCCCAAGGCAAGCTCAGTGACGGTATTAACCCCAGCGGGACAAGTCGTGATTACCGGCATCTGTAAAGGTGCCGGCATGATTCATCCAAATATGGCAACGATGTTGGGGTTTATTGCTACTGACGCTGGTTTTGCCCCAGGACTATTGGCTAACCTTACTCGTGAAATTGCAGACCTTTCTTTTAATGCGATCACGATTGATGGTGACACTTCAACAAATGATTCTTTCATCATCATGGCAACTGGTCAGTCTCCTGTGCAGATTAAGTCTGCGACAGATCCAAGTTATGCGGTTGTACGAGAGGCTTTGATTGGCCTTGCTAGAGAGTTAGCGCAAATGATTGTGCGTGATGGTGAAGGCGCAACGAAGTTCATAACCATCGATGTACTTGGCGGCAAGAATCAAGAGGAGTGTCGTTTAGTTGCTGAGGCAGTTGCGCACTCGCCTTTAGTCAAAACGGCTTTCTTCGCTAGTGATCCAAACTTAGGCCGTATTTTGGCGGCAATTGGTTATGCAGGTATTGCCGATTTAGATGTGGGTCGTGTACAGATGTGGCTGGGAGACGTTTGGGTTGCTAAGGATGGTGGCCGCAATCCAAGCTATCAAGAGGTTGATGGCCAAAGGGTGATGCAGGCTCCGGAGATTACAGTCAAGATTGATTTGGGCCGTGGCAATGCTACCCAAACCATGTGGACTTGCGATTTATCTCATGATTATGTTTCTATTAATGCGGACTATCGCTCATAAAGGTTTTTGATTGATGAATGAAAAATTAGACCAACTCCTCAGTCATCTCGAAACTTTTTTACCCAAACCTTTAAGTGATGAGCAGTGGAACTCTTCAACTGCATTTAGATGGCGCCGCCGCGATAGTATTTTTGGCAGTATTGGCTTTCTACAACCTGTGAAGCATGTCTCGGATATTACCTTTGAGGACCTGAAGAATATTGACCGTCAACGAGATGCTATTCGGGACAACACCAAGAATTTCATCCAGAAAAAGCCGGCCAATAATATTTTGCTGACGGGTGCTAGGGGAACCGGTAAGTCCTCTCTGATTAAGGCAAGCCTTCATGAGTTTGCTGGTCAAGGTTTACGCTTGGTGGAGGTCGAGAAAGAACATTTGGCTGATTTGGCCGATATCACTGAGCTATTGGCTGAGCGTCCTGAACGCTTCATCATATTTTGCGATGACCTGTCTTTTGAAGATGGGGAATCGGGCTATAAAGCCATGAAATCCGCCTTAGATGGTTCGGTTTCTGCCCAGGTCGACAATATTTTGATTTATGCAACCTCTAACCGACGTCATTTATTGCCCGAGTATATGAAAGAAAACGAGAGTTATGTGCATAGTGATGATGGTGAAATTCATCCGGGTGAAGTGGTGGAAGAAAAGATTTCCTTGTCTGAGCGCTTTGGATTGTGGCTATCGTTTTATCCGCCCAAGCAAGATGAATATCTAGCTATTGTTGCGCATTGGCTTAATCATTTTGGTTTAAGTGCAGCGCAAATTGAAGCCGCTCGTTCAGAGGCATTGGTTTGGGCATTAGAGCGTGGCTCACGCTCAGGCCGTGTTGCTTGGCAGTTTGCAAAATATTGGGCAGGTACCCATGCTTAATCTGATTTGATGAATGAAATAAATCGCCCCATTACCGTTGTTGCAGCGGGAATATTGATAGATTCTGAGAATCGCTATCTCTTAGGTCAGAGACCTGCAGGCAAACCATATGCCGGCTATTGGGAAGTCCCAGGCGGAAAAGTGGAAAAGGGCGAAACCGTTTTTCAGGCCTTGCAGCGTGAATTGCAGGAAGAGTTGGGGATTGCTATTCGTTCTAGCGAAGAATTAACAGTTCTTGAACATGACTATCCACACGCTTATGTTCGTTTATATGTCAGCATCATTCGTGATTGGACTGGCACTCCAATGGGCTGCGAAGGACAAGCCCTATCTTGGGAGCTGATTGGTGCCGAAAAACCAAGTGTCGAGCCTTTATTACCAGCCGCCTGGCCAATGCTGGAGTGCCTTAGAAGGTTTTTAGCTTAGAACTGACAGAGCGTCAGCTTGAAGGGTACATCTGCATTAATCAGCTGTGCTTTTTTATCCCGATCAGCCTTTAGAAAGCGTACAGAAAGTAGATACTTGTTGGCGCTGATTTCTGAAAAGAGCGTGTCATCTTCTAAAGTAATGCGCATCAATTGATATACCTTGCCGGAAGGCGCTTGCTGAAACGAGCCATTATGAGCAAGGACATCTTTAGCTTCACCTGACTGACGCAAGAGGCGCAAAAATAATTGACACGCTTCTTGCCATGGCATCAGAGGACGCACGTAATTTTCTAAAAGTTTGCGTCGCTCAATCGAGGGGCTATTTTTCCAGGCATGATAACTAGGTAAATCAATTGGACTTGTTCCACCAGGAATATTTAGTCGAGTACGAATCGCATTTAACCATTCGCTCTCGGTGATAGCAGAATTCGGTCTACCAGTAGAGTGATTGATATTGCTGGCAACAGTATCAATTTCAGAAAGCGTTTGGGATAAAGCCTCTTGATCTACCTTTTGTGACGACTTCAGGCCATTAAGAGCATATTTTTGACGCTCAAATTCTTTGAGCAATAAAGACTTGATATCACCTCTAGCGCCAATATCACCAAGCTCAAATAAAATAGAGATTGCATTGTGGTGAAGCTCTGGTTCATCTGAGCGAAGAAATTGATTGAAGCGGGCGAACAAATACTCCAGTCGAAGCATGCTTCGAACTAATTCGTTAAATGGGTATTCGTAGACAATCACAAGCCCATATTCTATGACGAACTGCGCTGATGTTTCTAAATCTGTAGAATTTTTTGGTGCAAGTTTTGCACCTCTACCTCTAGGTCCTTAAGACTTCCTTGGTTTTCAATCACCACATCGGCATGCTTGAGACGTTCTGCTCTGCTGGCTTGTACCATCAAAATTCTCTCCACATCCTCCCGGGGTAAATTGCTGCGCTGCATCACCCTCTGAATTTGGGTCTCTTCAGGGCAGTCCACTACCACTAGAAGGTCAATGAGGGTCATCCAGGACCCGGATTCAAGTAGTAAGGGCACTACGAAGACCATGTATTGCACCCCATCTCTCTCTAAATTTGAGGTCTGTCTGATAGTTTCTGAGCGAATCAGCGGATGAGTGATTGCCTCAAGAGATTTTCTGGCTTCTGGGTCTTTAAAAACTAGAGTGCGCATTTTCTCTCTATCGAGTGAACCATCGGCTGCAATGAAGTCAGAGCCAAAATGTTTCTCAATCGCTGAAATTGCTGCGCCATGAGGGGCTGTGATTTGATGGGCAATCAGATCTGTATCCACAATACCAGCCCCTAGCTTAGCCAGTAAATCACTCACGGTAGTTTTCCCAGAGCCAATTCCACCGGTCAGGCCAATCAGAGGTATGCGACCCTTGAGTGCGCTTAACTCAGATTGCTCGGTAGTAGGTTTTGAAGAGGCTGTGGCCATAACAACTCCATGATGCCAGCAAAGATCAGAAAAGGTCCAAAAGGAAAGGCTGAGCCATGATTTTGTTTGTTCAATTTAAGCCAAATCAGGCCACCAATGATTCCAGAGATGGACGCCAGGAATAGGATGCTGGGTAGGGCGCCCCAGCCAAGCCAGACTCCTAAAGCAGACAAGAGTTTGGCATCACCGATGCCAATCCCATCTTGTTTTCTAATATATCGATACAGGCGATTTAAGAGCCAAAGGAGCAAATAGCCCAGCAGTCCACCAAAAATAGACTCTTGTGGAGTGATGAACCTGAGGCTTGAGAAACTATTGAAGCAAAGTCCAGCCAAGATGAGGGGGATGGTAATGACATCAGGCAGTCGAAATGTTCGGATGTCAACATAGGCCAAATAAGCCAATATGAGGATCAGAACAATCCGGATAAGGTCGAGCACTTCTAGATGGCCCATTACACAATCTGTCCTAGATTAAAGATTGGAAGATATAGGATTATGACAAGACTACCAATCACAATCCCAACAAAAATGATGAGTAAGGGCTCTAAGCTCTGGCTCAAAGTATTTAGGCGATTGCTGAGTTGTGAGCCTAGTGCATTCGCTCGTGTACCCAGCATTTGGGGAAGAGATCCACTTTCTGAGGCGATACGCAGTAATTGCCAAGTTTCAATATCAAACAGTACATGTTTGGGGTCGGCACGAATCAAGGCATCCCCCAGTGGCCAGCCCCGAGTGAGATGTTTGAAGATCTCTGCGCTCAAATCATGACTAAGCCAATGGTTGGAGGATTGTGCCGTTACACGCAATGCATCGGGTAGGGCTAAGCCAGAGTCTAATAAATGTCCTAAGGTTCTGCACCAGTAGGTGAGGGTTGCCAGGCGAAATAACTGACCTAATATAGGAATGTAAAAACTCAGCTCATCACACCTTTTTTGTAAGCGAGGTAGTCTTAGCCATGCGAATAGAAATAGACCAGCACTACTGATAAGCAGAGCGGCCATCTCAAAAAAGAAATGTTCAATAACCGTCGATATTTGAATCAGCGTTTTAGTGGGTGCTGGCAACTCAGCCTGAAAGTGGGCAAAGACATCCTTAAATACCGGTACAACCCAAATCAGCATTACTAGAATCAGTAGTAAGGAGCTGATCAGCGTGATAGCGGGGTAGCTCAATGCCTGCTGGACCTTTCGCCTTAATTCAATTTGTGCCTCAAGTTGCCGGCAAATAGTTTGTAGCGCTAATTCAATATTACCGGTGCGCTCACTGACCCGAATGAGATTAATAAATTCTGCAGAAAACCAGTTTCGCTCTGCCAGCAAGGCTTGAGAAAAGCTTTCACCCTGTTTTAAATGGCCGCATAAATTACTTAAGCACCCTTGCCAGTACTTTGGTGCGGATAGCCGAATCAGCTCCATCGCATTTAGAAGCGGAAGGCCAGCAGTTAATAGTGACAAAAGTTGTTGAGCAAAGGTGAGTTGCTCTAGCTTGCTTACTGCCATGTACCCACCTCAGTCAGTAGATCAGCTTCCTTAATCAATCCTGCTTTTATATGGTGAATTCCAGCCTCATGCATGGTGCAGTATTGAAAAGAGAGGTCAAATATGTGTGCCGCACTTAAAACTTCATGCACCCCAATTCGTCCGTGACATCCAGATCCGTTGCAGCTTGCGCATTTATTACCTTTATTGATGCCTCCGCCCGAACATTGCCGACATATCTTGCGAACTAAGCGTTGCGAGCTAACACTACGCAAGCAAGATTCGAGAGCTTCCTGGTCAAGCCCTAGACTCTTTAATCGATTTAATGCCCCTCGAGCATTGCGAGTATGAAGGGTGCTCAAAACAAGATGGCCAGTTTGTGCCGCTTGAATGGCAAGTTCGGCAGTAGCGCTGTCTCGAATTTCACCAATCATGATGACGTCTGGATCTTGACGTAATAGTGCACGGATAATTGTCGGAAAATCTAAACCCGAGCGAGGGTGATACGCCACTTGATTCACTCCTGGTAGGCGAATCTCAATGGGATCTTCTATAGAACAAAGATTGCGATGGCTTTGGTTCAGAGTTCTTAAGCAGCTGTAAAGAGTTCTGGTTTTTCCGCTACCGGTAGGGCCTGTTACCAATATCAAACCATTTTCTTGGTTGAGGGCAGTTTTAAATATCTCCAACTGTTCTGGAAGTAAGCCGACTTCTTCAATGGCAAGTTGGTTTATGCAGCTGGGCAAAACCCGTATCACTGCTTTTTCGCCATATAGAGTCGGCAGGATTGAAACGCGGCAGTCGATATTAGGTTTTACAAAATTAAGTCCAATTAAGAGTCGTCCATCTTGAGGCAGACGTTTTTCGGCAATGTCCAGTCGTGCCAAAATTTTGATGCGAGTAATTAATCGTTCATGGAATTGAATATCAAATTGCGCTTGCACTTGTAGCAAGCCGTCTACTCGAATACGGACTAGAGTGCTTTGTGATCCAGCCTCGATATGGATATCACTCGCTCTAGATTGAAGCGCATTGACTGCGATTTCATGCCAGGTGCGAATAATGAGTGAGTCATCATGGTTGCTGCTCAATCTTGATCTTGATTAAGGGTGGGGCGGTAGAGTTTGACAGTCTTCACGCCCTGATCATCAAACTGCATAATTTCCATTACGATGCCCGCAATTCGAATGCTGACATCATGATCTGGTATCGCCTCAAGCTTTTCAAGAATGAGTCCATTCAAGGTACGAGGACCATCTAAAGGTAAATTCAGGTTCAGCAAACGATTTAGGTCCCTAAGTGATGCGGTACCGCTGGCTAAGTAAGTCCCATCAGCCAGCCAATGGGGATCGGTTGAAAGATTAGAGAAAGAGGTTGTGAACTCACCAATGAGCTCTTCAACAATGTCTTCAAAGGTTACGAGGCCTAAGACTTCACCATATTCATTTACAACCAGGCTTAAGCGCTGTTGATTATCTTGAAAGAATTGCATCTGCTGAAGCACAGGCGTTCCGCTGGGAATGAAATAAGGCTCATTTAATAAAGACTGAAAGTCTGCATGCTTTAAGTCTGTGTCGCCCAGTAAGGAAAGGGCCTTCTTGACCGATAGAATACCTACTATGCGGTCAGAATCACCATCGCAGACGGGCAGTTTGTTGTGATAGCAAGTTTCTAATTGTTGAACGACTTCATCAATGGGTCGCGAGAGATCTAGAACTTCAATCTTCGATCTTGGAGTCATCACATCATCGACTGTAATATTTTCTAAATTAAAGAGGTTTAGCAAAATATTGCGATGATGGTTTGATACAAAGCGGTTGGACTCCAGAACCAAGCTACGTAACTCCTCTGTACTCATCGTTCTGCTATCTGAAGATGACTTCAGACCAGAAAACTTCATCAGTCCAGAGACAAAGCTATTAATAAACCACAGCAGGGGTTTTAGTAAAAAAGTCAGCGGCAGAATGAACCAGCCTACTCGAGAAGCGATTTTTTCTGGAAAGGCTGCCCCAATAACCTTCGGAGTAATTTCGCTAAAAATGATGATCAGCAAAGCTACTACTAAAGTGGCAATTGAAAGTACGAGTCCACTATCTCCAAAGATATGCAAAGCGATGCCCGTTACCAAAATAGGCAGTATGGTATTAATGAGGTTATTAGAAATTAACAGAACAGATAAAAGCGAATCAATACGCTTTAAGAGTCGCTCAGCTAAGGCCGCCCCCGAATTGCCACTAGTTGCCATGGCTCGTAGACGATGGCGATTTGATGAGAGCATGCTAGTTTCGGCCATTGAGAAAAAGCCAGAAAGAGCAAGTAAAAAAAGGACGAGAGCAACTTGCCAGTAAAAAGGCCAATCGTCAAAAAAGGTATCCATAAGGTCTGCCTGCAAAAAAGTAAGGATGAATCAATATAGCAAAGTGGCATTTCACAAGCTATAGATGTGGAAGAAAGGCCTGTCGTCTTTGGCCTCTAGTTATGTGAGAATCACTTTCTATGACCCTGGCTAAAAAACAAGTTGCTTCAGATAGTGCTCAATATTGCGTTATTGCCGCTCCTTTTGGGAGATTGGGGATTTTGACTGAGCTGGTTGATGGCAGTTTAATGTTGTCCAAAATTGAGTATTTGCCAATATCAACCGCTTTAGTAAGCCCTAGGAATCAATTGGCAAAAGAGGTAGAAAAGCAGCTTAAAGCATATTTTCAGAATCCTCATTACCAGTTTGATTTGCCCATGAAGCCAGCAGGCACCGAACACCAGCAAAGGGTTTGGAAAAATATTCAAATGATTCCCGTTGGTAAAACCAAAACCTACGGCGAGATTGCAAGTAAGATCAAAAGTGGCCCGCGCGCAGTGGGTACGGCATGCGGTGCCAACCCCTATCCCTTAATTGCACCTTGTCATCGCGTTGTTTCTGCACAGGGGATTGGTGGTTTCATGAAAGAGAACGCGCCAGGTTTGTATCGCCAAATCAAGATGTGGCTTTTGCAGCACGAGGGCGCTCTATAGGCTCAAATTGCTTTAATGGATTTAGAAAATTGATTAAAGAAAATCTGCATGAGCGCATCACTGTTTACTGCAAATTTTGTGAAGGTATAAAACGTCATGACTGTTTTTCTAGAGAGCTTTACTTCTTCCTTTTCGCTAAATTCTTTTTGTTTGGCAATCTTTGCGAGCGTCATTACTGCTAAGCCAAAAGCCAGGAAACAAAAGCGCCGTATTCCAAGCTCCTCTTTTGGAATGAGAAGTATGTAGTTGAGTGAGTCCTGGAGCTTTTCATAAGCAATT
The DNA here is from genome assembly GCF_002192535.1 of Polynucleobacter hirudinilacicola. GTDB lineage: Bacteria > Pseudomonadota > Gammaproteobacteria > Burkholderiales > Burkholderiaceae > Polynucleobacter > Polynucleobacter hirudinilacicola. The sequence goes on from NZ_NAIA01000001.1 coordinate 46,028, forward strand.
GCTAAAAGTTGCTCCTGATTCATGCCGACTGGCTTCCAAGATACCCCGCGGGCACGATCTTCAGGTGAGTCTTTCAGGATGTTGGTCATTTGTAGGGCTTGACCAAAAGCTATGGCGAGATCTTCATGGCCCTGAATGCGCTTAGCAAATTCAGCGGAGTGGTTACTGAAGACGGTAGTGAGAAGCTCCCCTACAACGCCTGCAACCACATAACAGTATTTCTCAAATTCCTGCAAATTCTGTAGACCTGCTTGAGTCTGCTTTCCGTGAAAGTAAGACATCCCCTCTGACATGATGGAGACGCAGCGACTCACTGCCGCTCGATCATCCTCGGAGCAAGTGTGCAAAATTCTCAAGACGGTAGGAGTGTGTGCGATGAGATCTAATTCATCTTGATTACCATAATGATTCAGAGCTTCAAGACAAGGCTCTACAAAAAACTCAACGGGTACCTTTTGAAGCACCGCATCTAAAAACAGTTGAGAGAGTTTTTGTTTGGTTTGTGGATTTAATTCTGCAGCATCCTCAATAGTGTCAACAATTCGGCACAGTAAATAGGTATTACCTACCACTTTTTCAATGATGGAGGGTAATAGAGGGATTGTCAGAGCAAAGGTGCGGGAGACTGAGCTCAAGATAGCTTTTTGATAAGCCAGGTCAGTGCTGGGGTTCTCGCTTGGGCTCATTTGAAATGAATTCACCCTTGAATTATGTCAGAGTGCGCTAGTGTTATCTGGCACCCCAAGTTGATACAAATTCCCTTACTGGTAAAAGTGACAAGGTCATATAATTTCACCAAATTCTTCAGGGGGAAATTGGGCGTGCTTATTTGGTTCGTCATCATCTACTGGGTAGTATCTGTGGGTATTGGCCTGTGGGCTGCTCTGCGCGTAAAAAATACAGCTGACTTTGCTGCGGCTGGTCATAGCCTCCCGTTGCCAATCGTTACAGCTACTGTATTTGCTACCTGGTTTGGTTCTGAAACAGTTTTGGGTATTCCGGCTACTTTTCTGAAAGAAGGTTTGGGCGGAGTGGTGTCTGATCCATTCGGATCCTCTTTATGTTTAATTTTGGTTGGCCTATTTTTTGCGCGCCATCTTTATAACCGCCGCATGTTAACGATTGGTGACTTCTTTCGTGAAAAATATGGCCGTACGGTTGAAGTCTTGGTAACCCTTTGCATTGTGGTTTCGTATTTGGGTTGGGTTGCTGCGCAGATTAAGGCCCTAGGTTTAGTTTTCAATGTGGTGTCAGAAGGCAGCATTTCTCAAACAGGTGGAATGTTGATTGGTGCCGGTAGCGTCTTGATTTATACCCTTTTTGGAGGTATGTGGTCTGTGGCGATTACGGACTTTATTCAGATGATCATTATTGTGATCGGCATGCTGTATATCGGCGGCGAAATGACCACGCAAACCGGTGGAATTGGCGTAGTGCTTGAGCATGCAGCCGCCGCCGGGCAATTTAGCAATTTTTGGCCAGACATGAATCTTGCCTCCATCTTGGGATTTGTTGCTGCTCTCTGCACCATGATGCTGGGTTCAATCCCTCAGCAGGATGTCTTCCAGCGCATCACCTCTTCGAAGAATGTCAACATTGCTGTCCAAGCAGCGATCTTAGGTGGAGTGCTGTACTTTATTTTCGCTTTCGTGCCAATGTATTTGGCTTACTCAGCAACATTAATTAGTCCAGACTTGGTCAAGAAGTATCTTGATACTGACCCGCAAATGATTTTGCCTAAACTCATCTTGAACCATGCACCGATCATTGCGCAGGTAATGTTCTTTGGCGCCTTACTTTCAGCTATTAAGAGTTGTGCAAGCGCTACCTTGCTTGCGCCTTCAGTTACTTTTGCGGAAAACATTGTGAGGGGATTTTTTAAGCATCTCTCAGATCAAGACTTACTCAAAATTATGCGCATCACAGTATTGTGTTTTGCGGTAGTTGTTACTTTCTTTGCGATCAATTCTGAGCTCTCTATTTTTAAGATGGTCGAGAGTGCTTATAAGGTGACCTTAGTTGCCGCATTTGTACCTTTAGCGTTTGGGGTTTACTGGTCAAGGGCCAATTCTTTAGGTGGCTTACTATCAGTGGTCTGCGGCCTTACTATTTGGATTAGTTGTGAAATTCTGGCTCCAAAGGCTATTTTGCCGCCCCAATTAGCGGGCTTATTTGCAAGCATTGCCGGCATGATTTTGGGCAGTCTGGTATCAAAAGACCTATTAAAAGCAGTTTAGGCAACCATATTGTTGCACCGCAACAAGTTTTCATCTAAAGTTCTCATCTAATATTGCACTAATACAAATATTTTTTATTCTGATGGGGTTCCTATGAAAATCTGTGTAATCGGAGGGGGCGGTGCTATTGGCGGCTACCTAGCTGTCATGCTGGCGCGAGCGGGCAATGACGTAACCGTTGTTGCGCGTGGCGCAACTTTGGCTGCAATTAAAGAGCGTGGATTGGCATTAATCATGGATGACCAACCTGAGCCACTAGTAGCCGAAGTCAAAGCAGTTGAAAAAATTACTGATGCTGAAACTCCAGATGTCGTGATCCTGGCAGTCAAGGCGCATCAAGTTGAGCCAATCATCGATGACTTGGCTGCCATCATGGGTCCAGAAACTATTTTGATCCCTATGCAAAATGGTATTCCTTGGTGGTATTTCCAAAAACTCGGTGGCGAGTATCAAGACCACTCAGTTGAGACAGTTGATGCTGGCGGCGTTGCGAAAAAAACAATTAACCCAAACAATATTATTGGCTGCGTTGTTTACCCCGCAACTTTTACTCAAGCTCCTGGTGTGATACGTCACGTAGAAGGCAATCGCTTCCCGTTGGGTGAGTTGGATGGTAAGTCTACTGAGCGTATTCAGAAGATGTCTGAGATGATGAGTGCAGCCAGCTTTAAATCACCAATCCTTGACGATATTCGCTCTGAGATTTGGCTCAAGCTTTGGGGCAATATGACTTTTAACCCGATTAGCTCTTTGACCCATGGAACTTTGGAAGGCATTTGCCAATACCCATTAACCAAGGAGTTAGCGCGCAATATGATGGCAGAAGCCCAAACTATTGCTGAAAAGCTTGGCGTTACTTTCCGGGTTGATATTGAGCGTCGTATTGCAGGCGCTGAAAAAGTCGGTAAACACAAGACGTCGATGTTGCAAGACTTAGAGGCTGGCCGTAGTTTAGAGATCGATGCACTCTTAGGTTCTGTGATAGAGCTTGGCAAAATTACCCAAACACCTACACCTTGCTTAAATACAGTCTTTGCTTTGACAAAGTATTTGGATGAGAACGTGCAAGCTTCCAAAGGTAGCTTGGCGCTACCATCTGTTTCGGGTTACTAAAACCACCGGCAATACTAAAGTTTTTAGTATTAAAAAACCCTTGCTATGTTGAGTAGCAAGGGTTTTTGTTTTGGAGCGGTAGATTTATTCGAAGCGATTATCTAATCGACCAACACCATCAATAATGATGCTGACGTTGCTGCCGGGCTTCATGGAGCCAACGCCTACTGAAGTGCCGCAGGCAATAATGTCGCCCGGCTCTAAGGGAATGTCTTGTGAGATCAAGCTAACTAATTTTGCTGGTGCAAAAATCATATCTGCTATTGGATAGTTTTGACGCTCTTGATCATTGAGAATGGTTTTGATGGTCAGTTTACTTGGGTCTATATCGGTAGTGATATATGGACCAAAGACACCGAAAGTATTAAAGCTCTTAGAGCGAGTCCACTGTGCATAACCAGGATCTCGATTAAGAATCTCAATGGCGGTCACATCGTTAATGCAGGTATAGCCAAAGATTGCTTTTGCTGCTTGGGCTTCGTCACCCTCATGAATAGGTTTGCCAATGACGATTCCTAGTTCGCCTTCATAAACTACTTTGCCAGAGTAGGACTTAGGTGTGCGAATAATTTGATTGGCAGCCAAGAAGGAGTTGTTTCCCTTGAGAAAGTACAAAGGTTCAGCGGGCACCGCATGCTCTAATTTAGTAACTAGCGCATGGAAGTTATCAACCATTGCTACCATTTTGGATGGGGTGCATGGGATATCAATCGTGACATCTGCCAATTTGAGCGTTTCCCCAGTAGGTTTTGGATCTTGAAATAAGTCTCCCGAGTACACAGTGATTTGCTCGCCTTGTACCTGTCCTAAACCACTTTTCCCTTGATGCTGAAATCTAAGCCATTGAGCCATAATGAGTTCCTGTGAAGTAAATATTTAATAAACAATATCTTACAGGGATGTATTGATGTCCAAAACCGCCGAACTCGTTTTTGCGCCAGAATCGGACCAGCCTGTTCGCTATATCGAGCGTACTCGCAGTTATTACCTAGGTTTGGGTTATGAAAATCCCTATGTTTGGGCTCATTACATTGAGACCCCGTTTAATCCACTGCAAAAGCCGCTGCATCAATCGGTATTGGGGTTGATTACTACGGCAGTTCCTTTTGATGCCAGCAAGGGGCCGCAGGGGCCTGGTGCCTCCTACAACGCCGCTGCTAAGTTTTATCAGCCTTATCAAAAACCAACGAATACCGATTTTGATTTAAGAATTGCTCACGTGGGTATAGATCGTACAAATGCCAATATGGAAGATAGCAATTGTTGGTTTCCATTGGGAGCGGCCAAACAAGCGGTGCAGTCCAGAAGAGTGAAGGCTTTATCACCCAATTTTTATGGCTTACCAACCAATCGCAGTCAGCGCCATACTTTAGAAGTAGATGCACCACTCATTTTAAAAATTCTGCAAGCTGACAAAGTCGATGTTGCAGTCTTAATTCCGAATTGCCCCATATGTCATCAGAGCCAAAGTTTGTTAGCACGGTATTTGGAGGTAAATGGTATTTCTACTGTTGTGATGGGCGCTGCAAAGGACATTGTTGAATATTGTGGCGTACCGAGATTTCTATTTAGTGATTTTCCGCTTGGCAATGCAGCAGCAAAGCCTGGTGATCCTGACTCGCGAGCGCTTAACTTTGAATTAGCGTTAAGTCTTTTAGAGGGCGCTCCTACGGCGCGAACGACAGTGCAATCTCCCTTGATTTGGTCTACTGATCCGAGTTGGAAATTGGATTACTCAAATCTAGAAAAATTATCCTCAGAGGAGATTTTGCGCTTAAGGGAAGAGGCAGAGAAGGTGCGCATTACCGCACGCGAGCTAAGAATGAAAAGCGTTGGGAGTTAATTATTAAGTCTGGCGTGCGAGGGAGTATTCGCATAAGGCACGCAATGCTGCTGTTGCCTCATTAACTGGGAAGTCTGTAATGCATGCTAAAGCCAAGTCTGCTTCACGTTTAGCGACAGCTTGGGTGTAATCTAGAGCACCGGATGCTTGTACTGCATTTAAAATTTGTGCAAATATATCTTCTGGTAGATCTTGATTTTGTTCAATAGCGGCGCGCACTAAAAGACGCTCTTCATTACTGCCATTTTCTAGTAAGTAAATCAGGGGTAGCGTTGGCTTACCTTCACGCAAATCATCACCAGCATTTTTACCCATCTGCGCAGCATTAGCCGTGTAATCCAAAAGATCATCCATCAGTTGGAATGCAGTACCAATATGTCGACCAAACGCAGCTGCCTGCTCTCGCTGAATATCTGTTGCGTTCGCTAGGATTGAACCTAACTCAGTAGAGGCTTCAAATAATTTTGCGGTTTTGTAGCGAATGACTTGCAAGTAGCTTGCCTCGTCTACTTCAGGGTCATTCATATTCAGGAGCTGAAGAACTTCACCTTCGGCGATCGTATTGGTGGCATCCGACAGGATTTGCATTACTCGCAAGTCATTTGGGCCAATCATCATTTGGAAGGCTCGGGAATAGAGGAAGTCGCCCACCAAAACGCTGGCTGCATTGCCAAAAGCAGCATTTGCGGTTTCTCGCCCCCTCCTGAGGGTCGATTCATCCACAACATCGTCATGAAGGAGGGTAGCAGTATGGATAAATTCCACTACGGCAGCCATTTCGAGGGTGTGAGGAGTTTCTTTAGCATTAGCCAGGGCTTTAGCTACCAGCATCAATAGCGCTGGTCGAACCCGTTTTCCGCCCGCTTGGATGATGTATGAGGAAATTTGGTCAATTAAGGCCACTTTTGAGGCTAAACGCTGACGAATTACTCCATCTAAGGCCTTGAAATCTAAGGCAATTGGGGCCAGGATCTGGCTTAAGTCGTTGATTTTGACAGTGCTCGTCATGCAAGATATAATAATGGGCTTAGCTTATCCAGGGTGGATTAGCTTAAATGTAGATATTAATTGAGGTTTCAAACCATGTACGCGGTCATAAAAACCGGTGGCAAACAGTATAAAGTTGCTGCAGGCGAAAAATTGAAAATAGAACAGATACCAGCGGAAATCGGCAGCGAAATCACTCTTGACCAAGTCCTCGCCGTTGGCGAAGGCGCTTCACTGAAATTAGGTGATCCATTGGTTAATGGTGCAGCTGTGATGGCCACTGTCGTCTCCCAGGGACGTCACGATAAAGTGACAATCTTTAAGATGCGCCGTCGCAAGCATTATCAAAAGCACCAAGGCCATCGTCAGAATTTCACTGAAATTTTGATCAACACGATTAAAGCCTAATTCAGGGTAGGAGAAAGATATGGCACAGAAAAAAGGCGGCGGCTCAACACGAAATGGTCGCGACTCAGAATCGAAACGCTTAGGCGTGAAGGTATTTGGCGGCGAGCAGATTAATGCTGGCAGCATCATCATTCGTCAACGTGGCACACGTGTTCATCCAGGTGCTAACGTTGGTATTGGTAAAGATCACACTTTGTTTGCCTTAATTGACGGACAAGTGGAATTCGGCGTTAAGGGTGCTTTGAAGAAGGCCCAAGTTTCAGTCTTGCCTCGTTCATAAGGCGCCTGACTGAGACTCGTTTGATTCAGATTTATTCCGAATTTAACTCTTAGGAACAGGCCTCGCTAAGCGAGGCCTTTTTTATTCATGAAATTTATAGACGAAGCGCGCATTGAAGTCATAGCCGGCCAGGGTGGCGCCGGGAGCGCTTCTATGCGCCGTGAAAAGTTCATTGAATTTGGCGGGCCTGATGGCGGTGATGGCGGTAAGGGTGGAAGCGTATGGGCTGTAGCTGATCGCAACATCAATACTCTGATTGATTACCGCTATGCCAAAACGCATACCGCAAAAAATGGTGAACCTGGCCGTGGCGCTGATTGTTATGGCCGCGCAGGTGACGATATTGAATTACGTATGCCAGTTGGAACCATCATTGCGGATTACGAAACTGGTGAGCCGATTGCTGATTTAACAACGCATGGTGAGCGCCTTTGCCTTGCCCAAGGCGGCGTTGGTGGTTGGGGCAATATTCACTTTAAGAGCAGCACCAATAGGGCGCCACGTCAGAAGACCAATGGCAAGCCAGGTGAGCGTCGTAAATTGAAACTGGAACTAAAGGTGTTGGCTGATGTTGGCTTACTTGGCATGCCGAATGCTGGCAAATCTACTTTGATTACGGCTGTTTCTAACGCACGTCCAAAAATTGCTGACTACCCATTTACCACTTTACATCCTAATTTGGGTGTGGTTCGCGTGGGAAATGAGCGTAGCTTTGTGATTGCGGATATTCCAGGATTAATTGAGGGTGCCGCTGAAGGTGCTGGCTTAGGCCACCGCTTCTTGCGTCACTTGCAGCGCACAGGCGTTCTTTTGCATTTGGTTGATCTTGCACCTTTTGATGAAAACGTAGACCCAGTAGCCGATGCAAATGCGATTGTGAACGAGTTGCGCAAGTACGACGAAGCTCTGGTCGAGAAGCCGCGCTGGCTGGTATTGAACAAAGTGGATATGATTCCTGAAGAGGATCGCAAGAAAGTAGTTGCAGATTTTGTGAAAAAGTTTAAGTGGAAGGGTCCCATGTTTGAGATCTCCGCTCTCACTGGACTTGGCTGCGATAAGCTTTGTTATGCCTTGCAGGACTATCTAGACTCTGTTCGACGTGATCGTGATGAGCAAGATGAGCGCGCCCAAGATCCTCGTTACAAAGATCAGCTAGAAGATAAAAAACCCGATTAAAGTATTCATTCAAATTTCATAGTTGTTATGAACACCAAACAAACTAAACGCATCGTTGTCAAAGTAGGCTCTAGTCTTGTCACCAATAATGGTGAGGGTCTAGACCATGCTGCAATTGGGATGTGGGCTGAGCAAATGGCAGCATTATTAAAGTCTGGCCATGAGTTATTGATGGTGAGCTCAGGAGCAATTGCCGAAGGTATGCAGCGTTTAGGTTGGGCTAAGCGCCCACAAGAAATTCATCAACTTCAAGCTGCAGCTGCAGTTGGTCAAATGGGTCTAGTGCAGGTTTATGAGAGTTGTTTTGCACGCTTTAATTTACGCAGTGCCCAGATTTTATTAACCAACGCTGATTTGGCAAACCCAGAGCGTAACGCAAATGCTAAGGCCACCTTAGAGACTTTGCTAAAGCTGGGCGTTGTTCCAATCATTAATGAAAATGACACCGTGGTCACGGATGAAATTAAGTTTGGCGATAACGATAGCCTAGCTGCTCTGGTGACGAACTTGGTTCATGCAGATCTTTTAGTGATTTTGACTGATCAGGGTGGTTTATTTACTGCTGATCCTCGCCAAAACGCCGACGCAACTCTGCTCAGTGATGCTATTGCGGGAGATCCCGCTTTAGAGAGAATGGCTGGTGGTGCAGCCAGCGAATTGAGTAAAGGCGGCATGTTGACAAAAGTATTGGCTGCAAAGATTGCTGTCCAAACAGGAGCTTCTACTGTGATTGCCTCTGGTCGCGAACCTAATGTGCTCACCCGTCTCTTGAGAGGCGAGAAAATTGGTACCTCTTTGAGGGCCAAGCTCAACTAAGCGTCATCAGAACGCAGGAGCTGGGGGATCACCAGTAAAAGATCTGGGATTTAGGCTCTGTAGTACGGTCTTAAGACTCGTTTCCTGAGAATTTAAATTGCAAAATGCGCCCTGTGCCAATGCTGCTTGATAACGATTTGGGATATTGGATTTGATAGCAGTCCATGTGCCTAGAGGATTTTCGTTCCACTTGTTGTTATCAAGTGTCCCATACAGGCGCCACTGGAAAGAATCGCAGCGAATACCTTCATATTGAACCTGCATTCCGCCGCTGGGATTGGTAATGACAACTGTATAGCGTGTAACACCATCTTTTCCGATCGCAATAGAGTTCGTATCCACTGCAAACTTGAAGATCGTGGTTTGAGTGACATAAAAGGGCAGCAGAGTGGATTTATTGGGTGGATTTGAAGGGAGGGTAGTTGTCCCCTCCTTAAATACCATTGGAGCAAAAGGATCGAGGCCGCTTTGCAAAGGATCGCCTGCACAAGCCATTAAGCTGGCTCCAATTGAAATGCTAATCGCGTAGGCACTGATTTTGCGGTACTTAGCATTCATTTTTCTTTATCCGATTTAGTAGATGGTTTGTGTTGATCATCATGGCCAGCATAAAAAGACTGTATAAGATCGAGTGGGGTGCCCCAAGCGAGCTGCTGCATTCTGATTCCTCGGGAAAGGTAACGAGCCAGCTCAGAAAGCGCTAATTCATAAACCTCTCGCTTGAAATCAATCACTGTATCCAGTTGGATCCAGAAAGGTACCCAGCGCCAAGCATCAAATTCGGGGTGGTCTGAGGCCCGCAGTTGAATATCGCTATCTAAGCCAACTAGGCGCAGAAGGAACCAAATTTGTTTTTGGCCACGATAGGCAGTACGGTGAACGCGAGTGGCGTGTTGACGGCGCAAGTATTCCTCAGGGACGTCATAGCGAAGCCAGTCCCTAGTTCGTCCAATAATTTGGACATGCTCCGGCAGCAAGCCAACTTCCTCATGCAATTCGCGGTACATGGCCTGCTCAGGGCTTTCACCATGCTGAATCCCACCCTGTGGGAACTGCCACGAATGCTGCCCAACGCGTTTTCCCCAGAAAACCTCGTTACGGCCATTAAGGAGGACAATGCCGACATTGGGGCGATACCCTTCACGGTCAAGCATGATCGTGCCTCAAATCCTTTAAAATCAATGATTTGATTATATCCATACATGAAAGCATCACAATCATTTCTCGCCACGCTAAAAGAAGCGCCTTCTGACGCTGAGGTGGTTTCGCACAAACTGATGGTGCGGGCAGGTTTAATTCGCAAGCTTAGTGCTGGCGTTTATAACTATTTGCCGCTCGGCTTAAAAGTGATTCGCAAAGTCGAAAACATCATTCGCGAAGAAATGAATCGTGCCGGTGCAATTGAATTACTGATGCCGATGATTCAGCCTGCTGAACTATGGCAAGAGACTGGCCGCTGGGAAAAAATGGGCCCTGAATTACTGCGTATTAAAGATCGTCACGACAGGGATTTTTTGATTCAGCCAACTTCTGAAGAAGTGATTACTGATTTAGCTCGCAATGAAATTAAGAGCTACAAACAACTGCCGGTGAATTTTTATCAGATTCAAACTAAATTCCGTGATGAGCGCCGCCCGCGTTTTGGAATTATGCGTGGTCGTGAGTTCAGCATGAAAGATGCTTACTCATTTGATCGCGATACTGAAGGCTTAAAGAAGTCTTATCAAATGATGTTTGATGCTTATACGCGTATCTTCAAGCGTATGGGTCTCAAGTTCCGTGCGGTCACTGCCGATAACGGTGCCATTGGTGGATCGGGTAGTCAAGAATTCCATGTGATTGCGGAAACTGGCGAAGATGCCATTGTGTACTGCCCAAATTCTGATTACGCAGCAAATCTAGAGGCAGCAGAATCCCTTGCATTGATAGCAATAAGGGCTTCAGCAAGCGCCATAATGACTAAGGTTCCGACGCCTGATAAGAGTACTTGCGCTGATGTCGCTCAGTTTCTCAATCTCCCGTTAGAAAAAACGGTAAAGACTTTATTGTTTGCTGCTGACCAAGAAAAAGGGCCAGCTAAACTCTTCATGTTGTTAGTTCGTGGTGATCATGATTTGAATGAAGTGAAGGCCAGCAAGATTCCAGGTATGGCCGAATCTCGCTTTGCTACAGAGGCTGAGATTAAGCAAGCATGTAACGCTCCAGCAGGATATTTAGGTCCTGTAGGCGTAAGCGCCGATGTGACTGTCGTGGCAGATCGTACGGTTGCCAATATGGCTGACTTTGTATGCGGTGCTAATGATGCTGGTTACCACTTAACAGGTGTGAACTGGGGTCGTGACTTACCAGAGCCACTCACTTTGGATATTCGTAATGCAGTGATTGGCGATCCTTCCCCGGATGGCAAAGGTGTTGTAGATATTTGCCGCGGTATTGAAGTGGGTCACGTCTTCCAATTGGGCACGCGTTATTCAGAAGCAATGGGCTGCACCTACCTTGATCAACAAGGTAAAGCGCAAGCCATGGTGATGGGTTGCTACGGGATTGGTGTGACTCGTTTGTTGGGCGCCGCTATTGAACAAGGTCATGATGAGCGCGGCATTATTTGGCCCATCTCGATGGCGCCATTTGAAGTAGTCATTTGCCCAATGGGTTACGACAAATCTGAGGCAGTGAAGGCTGCCTGTGATCAATTGCATGATGACTTACTTGCTGCTGGCATTGATGTGATCTTAGACGATCGCAACGAGCGTCCAGGTGCCATGTTTGCTGACTGGGAGCTGATTGGTGCACCATTCCGCGTGGTGATTGGCGACCGCGGTTTAGCTAATGCTGAAGTGGAGTTTAAGGGCCGCACTGATGCGGAATCACAAAACATCCCGCTAGCAGAGATCAAAGCAAAAGTGATTTCTGCTGTGGAAGCAGCTAAGAACTCAATTCAATAAGTTTATTTTTTAAAGAGTCCGCCAATACCTTTGGCGGCCCCTTTAGCAGCCATGCTTGCCATGGTGCGCGCCATTTTCCCACCCTTGAATTGCTTCATCATGGTTTGCATTTGTTCAAACTGAGCCAAGAGCCGATTGACTTCTTGAACTTCTACACCAGCACCGGCAGCAATGCGCCGTTTGCGACTGGCTTTGAGTAGCTCAGGCTTGCTTCGTTCACGTGGCGTCATGCTATCAATAATCCCGCGCATGCGCGTAGTTTGTTTATCTGCATTACTCAGATTTGTTTTAGTGGCTGCCTGAGCAACTTGGCTTGGCAATTTATCCATCAAGCTCGCCATGCCACCCATCTTTTGCATTTGCATGAGTTGATCACGAAAGTCTTCTAAATCAAATCCACCTTTAGAAATCTTTGTCGCCAATTTTTCAGCTTTAGCAACATCAACGTGTTGTTGGGCTTGTTCAACCAGCGCCAGAATATCGCCCATGCCCAAAATGCGATTGGCCATACGTTGCGCATCAAAGGACTCAAGGCCATCCATCTTTTCGGCGACACCAATAAACTTGAGAGGTACACCAGTGACTTGACGGACAGAAAGGGCTGCACCACCACGTGAATCGCCATCTAGCTTAGTGAGAATGACGCCCGTGAGTGGCAATGCTTCATGGAAGGCTTTTGCGGTATTGACGGCATCTTGACCGAGCATGGCATCAACTACAAACAAGGTTTCGATTGGATTCAAACTTGTATGCAACGTTTGAATTTCTTGCATGAGCGCTTCATCGATACCTAATCGACCTGCGGTGTCGACTAACACCACATCAAAATAATGACGGCGCGCCCAATCTAAAGCTGCAAGAGCAATATCGTTTGGTTTTTGATTAACATTGCTTGGAAAAAATTCTGCACCGACTTGCTTAGTTACAGTTTCTAGTTGTTCGATAGCAGCGGGGCGATAGACGTCACAAGAAACAGTCAGAACTTTTTTCTTTTTCTTTTCTTGTAACCATTTAGCTAATTTGCCAACGGAGGTGGTTTTACCTGCACCCTGCAAACCCGCCATTAAAACTACTGCTGGTGGTTGGGTGGCTAAATTGAGCTCACCACTTTGATTGGTATCGCCCATCATGATTTGAGCGAGTTCGCGCTGCACTACGCCAACCAGGGCTTGGCCTGGGCTCAGACTACCAACCACTTCCTCACCAAGGGCTTTAAATTTAATTTGCTCTAGTAAAGATTTCACGACTGGCAGGGCAACGTCAGCCTCCAGTAAGGCTAGGCGGATCTCCCGCAGCATTTCTGCAGTATTGGCTTCGGTTAGGCGGGCTTGTCCCCGCATTGTTTTAACAACGCGTGAAAGACGGTCGGTGAGGTTCTCTAGCATTTATCGATTAGACTTTCCAGATGGATATTTTAGGTTACTCAAGTTCGGGATGGCTCCCATCTGCGCTTTACTTGTTTCTTTTGCTCATTTTGGGCTTGAGGGCCAAGGGCAGCGTGGATTCCCCCTTGTTTGCAGGGCTTGTTCAGGCAGGTATTTTCCTGGCTTTACTGGTTCATGGCATTGAGCTTCATGACTCAGTCTTCACTGACCAGGGGTTTGTCTTTGGCTTTGCCCAGGATTTATCGCTGATTGCCTGGGTTGGACTTGCGTTTTACTGGTTTCAGTCCTGGTTCTTGCCTATCTCTAGTTTGCGTTGGATGGCTTTGCTATTTGCCTGCGCATGTACTTTGTTGCCTAATTTATTCCCGGGAACTTTAATTTCGCCTAAAGCAGTCTCCGATCCTTGGTTTAAAGGACACTTCATTGTGGCAACAATTGCTGTTGGCTTACTCAGTTTGGCTGCTATGCATGCCTTGTTGATGAGCGTTCAAGATCGCGCCTTACATCGCCAATTTGCTTTTGTTCCAAACAGTCGTGCCGCCCATTGGTTAGAAGAGCTTCCTCCACTCATGACAATGGAGAGCTTGTTATTCAACTTACTGTATGTTGGCTTTGCGCTTTTAACACTGACGGTATTTTCTGGTTTGTTATTTTCCCAGGCATTATTTGGCAAACCTTTTATCTTTGACCACAAAACTATTTTTGCGCTGATTTCTTGGTTCTTGTTTGTTAGTTTGCTGATTGCTCGTTGGAGGGTTGGCTTACGAGGTAGAGCCGCAATTCGCTGGGTCTTGAGCGCTTACACTGCTTTACTGCTCGCATATGTTGGCAGCCGTTTTGTGTTGGAAGTAATTCTTCAGAGAGCATGACCTTTGCTTAAGTGGCTTTTACTATTGGCAGGTGCGGGTCTTTTGTATTTTTGGCTAAAGGGAAAAAAGCAAGCCAAATTTAATCGGGAGCAATCAGCCAGCCCCAAGGCCAATAAGGCTCAGACCCTGACAGAGCCGGAAGCAATGGTGCAATGTCAGTGTTGCAAAGTCCACCTACCAAAACCGGATGCGATCGTTTATGACGATCGGTTCTATTGCTCAAAAGAGCATCTCAATATATTGGATCAGCAGGGTTGGATTGGCGCTGCAGATTGGCGCGCATCACCCAATAAAGATGTACGACCAGAAAACATCAATCCTGATTTATTAGTCATTCATCACATTAGTTTGCCGCCGGGTGAATTTAGAAATCTCGCATCGAGTCAACACATCATCAATTTTTTCCAAAATACATTAGATGCAGCTGCACATCCTTATTTTGCAGAGATTAAAGATCAGAAAGTTTCAAGCCACTTTCTGATTACCCGTGCAGGAGATTTAATTCAGTTTGTTTCTACTCGAGATAGAGCCTGGCATGCAGGCGCTTCCTCCTTTATGGGCAGAGAGAGGTGTAATGATTTTTCTATTGGCGTTGAATTGGAGGGCGACGGCGACACCCCATTTGAGGATGTTCAATACAAAGCGTTAACAAAACTTGTTCAGAAATTGCAACAGACTTATCCCAATTTGCAATTTGCGGGACATAGCGATATCGCCCCAGAGCGTAAAACAGATCCTGGAAAATATTTTGATTGGGAAAGGTTCCAAAAAGAGACAGCCATTTCGCCAGAAAAAATACCTTACGGATTGATTTCTCGTTAGTTGAATCTTTGTATGTGAGCATACGCTCACTTTTTTAGCCTTTAGTTAAAAAGGACTAAAAATTCCGCACCAAAATCACCCCTAAATTACTGGAAAACTTAGTAAAAATACTAATAAGTAATTGCCAGAAAAAGCTTACCAAATACTAAATATTTCCCTATACTTAGTGCCTAATGCGCTTCGAGACACTAGATGTAGTGTTTGAATACAGCAATACCCCATTGTTTTTTAACGATATTTTATCCAAATAACTATATATAAGCAGGAGCAACATGACATACGCTAATCCTCAGACAGCAGGCCAGCCAAGTGGTGCCAATAACCCAGGAATGAGTCCTGTTGGAGGGATTAATCAAGCTCCTTCTGCTGGTTTTGTGGCCGGTGGCGTTGGTGGTGGCCAAGCAACTCAGTTNTCTGAGTTGGNAATTTCTCAGCCGATTGCTGCGCGTGTAGATGAGATGGTTTCTGGTGTGCGCTCACAAGTTGCGGTGAAGATTTTTGGCGAGGATCTAGCCGTTTTGCAAAAGCTGGGCTCACAGATTGGTCAAATCTTAACCAAGATGAAGGGTAGCAATGACTTGCGCATAGAGCAAGCTTCTGGTCAGAACTACCTCAATATCAAAATTGATCGCGATGCCATTGCGCGCTATGGCATTAATGTTTCTGATGTTAACGAAGTGATTGAAACGGCTATTGGCGGCAAGCAAGCCAGTATTGTTTACGAAGGGGAGAGACGCTTTCCTTTGGTACTCCGCTATCCTAGCCCTTATAGAAATAATATTGATGCAATTGAGAATATTATTTTGCATTCACCCAATGGCGCTCAGGTGTTGATGCGAGATTTAGCTGAGATCTCGCTAGTTGAGGGGCCTGCCCAAATTTCTCGTGAGTCTGGTAGACGTCGTTTGGTTGTCGGTGTCAACGTAGAGGGTCGCGACTTAGGTGGATTTGTTGAAGAGGCCCAAAGTCTGATTGCTAAAAACGTAGAGCTACCTCAAGGCTATACCCTGCAATGGGGCGGTCAGTTTGAAAATATGCAAAGAGCGATGGCACGCCTCATGATTATTATTCCGCTAACTATTCTGGCAATTTTTTTCCTACTCTTTATGCTCTTCAAATCGCTCAGATTGGCTGGCTTAATTATTTTGGTACTGCCATTTGCTTCTATTGGCGGCGTCTTTGGATTATTCCTGACGGGCGAGTACCTCTCCGTGCCAGCAGCAGTAGGGTTTATCAATCTCTGGGGTATAGCGGTTCTCAATGGAGTAGTGCTGATTTCCTTTATTAAGCAACTGCGCGAGGATGGCTACAGTATGGAAGATGCTTTGTTACATGGCTGCGGGCATCGCTTTCGGCCTGTCATGATGACGGCTTCAGTTGCGATGTTGGCCTTAGTGCCGATGTTGTTCTCAGGTGGGCCAGGGTCCGAGGTTACTCGCCCTCTTGCTGCAGTGGTTATTGCTGGCTTGGTGACCTCAACAGCCTTAACATTATTAGTACTACCCGTCTTATATAGATGGTTTGAAGAAAAAGAGGTGGAAGCATGATGGAAGTCAAGGCGGTGATTCGCCCAAATAAGTTAGCTGCTCTTAGAACGGCCTTATTAGAAACCCCTGGATTTCCAGGAATGACGGTTACTAAGGTTGAGGGCTGCAGCGCACCTTCTAAAACTAGCAAAGCCAATATCAAAGATGAGTTAACAGATTACTCGGCAAAGGTTCGCCTTGAAATTGTGTGTAACGATGAAATTGCAGAAGTCCTAATGGATAGGATAGTGGCAGTCTGTCAGACCGGGCAAATGGGGGATGGCGTTGTGTGGTGCACTCCAGTCCCTAAAGCCTTCTTCATTGCTAAATCATCTAGTTAAATCAGCAGAAATCTGCTTTTAATCCATGTGTACACAAATTAAGCCCAATTCAGGGCTATGCACTTTAATTGGTATGCATTAATATATTTGTAACAACGATCACCTGGAGGTAGATATGGACCAAAAACGTATGATTGAAGTACGAGATAAATCAAAAAATATTTACCTGATAGGTATCGCGGTATTTACAGGTATTTTTTCAACGATTGCAGTTTGCGCTTGGTTTCTATCAAGCCTCAATTTCTAATATCCCCGATTCATTTGTATCAAGCCCATCAGGTATTGGCTTGAAGACTAGTATTTTATTGGTTTGTTCTATTACTTGAAAGATTCTTTATGGAAAAAATGCACTTCACAAGAATGGACCAAGGTACTGTAGCTGACTTTGAGGTGATGAAAGAGGTTCATGAAAGAACCTTGGCGAATCTTCCCGATAAGCTTTATGGCCTCTTGGAAGACCTGGCTAAAGATACTGCTTATAACATTTCACGGAAGGATCATTGCCTCCAAGCTGCCACTAGAGCTTTGCGTGACAACCGCGATGATGAGTATGTTGTTGTCACTCTATTTCATGACATCGCTGAGCCCTTAGCCCCCTTTAATCATGGTGAGGTTATTGCATCCATTTTGCACCCCTTTATCTCTAGAAATAATTATTGGATGTTGGTCCAGCACGGCTTATTTCAGACTTATTTTTATGCCGATAGGCTCGGCCTAGATCCCAATGCACGTGATCAGTACAAATCAGATCCTGCCTATGAGCAAACCGTAGAGTTTTGTGCCAAGTATGATGAAATCTCTTTTGATCCCAATTACAAAAGTGAGCCCCTATCTACATTTGATCCAATAGTAAGAAGGGTGTTAAAAAAACAATGGGTGGCTCCATAAATTATTTCGAATGCTTTTGGAGTCCATCCCCAGTTTTTAAATGAGTCTTGGATCTAGCGATCCTCCAATCCTGATGCTTGGTTTTACTTGAAGAAAAGAAATGCTCCTGTAATTGCAATTAGTCCATACAGGATGAGGTAAATTTTGATGTCTTTAAAAACAACTTCTGGAGGAAGTTTTTTATATTTTAAAAGATAGAGGTGGTAGATGACGGGTGAAATCAATATCACACTGAATTCAATAATGAGCTCTATTATTTCTCCGGTCATCTATTTAATAGATTTACTTTTTGAGAAATTGATCAAAGCAGCGCATACGATACCTACGGCAAAGAGTAAAAAAGATCCTGTTTTTACATAGACAATAAAGCCTAGAAATGCCAGGCCAAATGCAAATAACCCCCACTTATCTCGAGACATTAAATATTTCCTTAAAAATATTGAATTCATTTTAGGCCGTGTCTAGCGGCATTGAGGTGAGCCTCTTGCCATCAGTGCGCGTTTAAATCATAACCCAGGCTTTTGGTTTTCATCATGACTTGAGTGAGTCAGGTTGATTTAAAAAACTACATTTATGTTTTGTGAGATTCTATCCCAAAGAAAAAGCCCCCGAACTTTCATTCGAGGGCTTTTAATCAATTGACTTAGCTAATTAAGCGTTTGCCAAATGTGCTTCTAAAGTCTTAGTGAACTTATTAGCGTGGCTACGCTCAGCCTTTGCCAATGTTTCAAACCAGTCAGCGATTTCATCAAAGCCTTCGTCGCGTGCTGTTTTTGCCATACCTGGGTACATGTCTGTGTACTCATGTGTTTCGCCGGCGATAGCTGCTTGCAATGCTTCAGCAACTGTCTTAGCTGGCATGCCAGTACCTGGCTCGCCTGCGCCGCCTTCGATCAAGTATTCCATGTGACCGTGAGCGTGGCCTGTTTCGCCTTCAGCTGTTGAGCGGAATACAGCTGCAACATCATTTGCACCAGCGATATCTGCTTGGTTTGCGAAATACAAGTAACGACGATTTGCCTGTGATTCACCAGCAAATGCTTCCTTCAAAGACTGCTCAGTCTTTGTACCTTTTACAGTTTTAGCCATGTTTGACTCCTAAAAACGGGTTAATTGAAATAGGGGTGATTGCGTCACCACGGACTCATTATGGACAAAATTAGCACCCTCAATAATCGTATTTTTGTATGGTCTTGATAGTTAAAAACAACTGATATAAATATTTCAATTAATAAAATAAAAGACTAAAGCTACATTAAAATTGCACTTAAAGGGGTAAACCCACAAATGAAGCCTCTATTTGAGGGTTTATCGGAACCTTAGGCTTAGTTACCCCCAGATTTCTAGGTATTTAGTTATTTTCTATTGAAATTGTTAATTAATACAATTTTACTATCGGATCTTTGGGTCATACACTAGCTTCATTGAGTTGCATGGCCCATGCAGAAAAACATAAGAGAACGAATATGACAACACGTGAAGGTAGCCTAGAGGCTCCAACAAGACACCCCTTGGATTGGAAAAATCCTCAGTTTTACGATAAGGCTGATTTAGAAGCCGAGATGGAGCGTGTATTTGATCTTTGCCATGGATGCCGTCGTTGCGTCAGTCTTTGCGGTTCTTTCCCAACTCTTTTTGATTTGGTTGATGCTACCGAAGATCTCGAGATGGAGCAGGTCGATAAAGCTGACTATCAGAAGGTAGTTGATCAGTGCTATCTCTGCGATGTTTGCTATATGACTAAGTGCCCTTATGTTCCACCTCATCCTTGGAATATTGATTTCCCGCATCTGATGTTGCGCGCAAAGGCAGTGAATTTTAAAGATGACAAAGCAACTTTCCGCGATAAATTACTCTCATCTACCGACAAGCTTGGCCACTTCGCCGGAATTCCGATTGTTACTCAAGCAGTCAATGCAGTAAACAGTACTGGACTTGCGCGCTTGGTGATGGAAGGCGCCTTAGGCGTTGATAAGAATGCTTGGATTCCTGAATACGCTCCGAAGACTTTCCCACAGTTGGCGAAGAAGTCAGACGCATGGCCAGTCGTTGATGGCGTTAAGACTCCAGGCAAGGTAGCTATCTACGCCACTTGCTACATCAATTACAACGAACCCGGAATTGGTCAAGATCTTATTAAGGTTCTTAAACACAATCAAATTCCATACGAGTTAGTGGATAAAGAAGCTTGCTGCGGTATGCCAAAGCTGGAGCTCGGCGACTTGGAGTCTGTTGCAGAGAACAAAGAAAAGAATATTCCTAAATTGGCTAAATTAGCGCGTGAGGGATATGCGATTCTGACCCCAATCCCATCATGCACCCTGATGTTTAAGCAAGAGCTACCCTTGATGTTCCCAGATTGTGCTGATACACAGTTAGTTAAAGAGGCGATGTGGGATCCATTTGAATACTTTATGGCACGCAATTCTGATGGGCTGCTGAAAAAAGATTTCAGCAAAGAGTTGGGGCATGTTAGCTATCACATGGCTTGCCATTCTCGCGTACAAAACGTGGGTCAAAAAACTGCTGAAACTCTGAAGCTCATTCCTGGCACGGAAGTCAATGTTGTAGAGCGTTGCTCAGGACATTCTGGAACTTGGGGTGTCAAAAAAGAGTTTCATGAAACAGCGATGAAGATTGGTAAACCTGTTTTCAAAAGAATGGCAGAGGAAGAGCCAAATTACATCAGCTCAGATTGTCAGCTTGCTGGCCATCATATTGAGCAGGGTATGGAGGAATTGGGATTGCCGAAATCAGAAATGGCACATCCACTCACTTTGCTTGCTAAAGCATACGGTCTGTAAGTAAAACAAAAAAATACAAAGGAATTATTAAAGTATGGCAACTATTACACGCGATAGCCTTCTAAGTCTTGAGGCATATCACAAAGAGCGTCCTGAATTTCGCGAGAAGGCAATTAAAGAGCGTCGTTTGCGCACTGTTCATCTTGGTGATCATGTGACGATGATTTTTGAGAATGAATTTCTCATGCGTTATCAGATACAAGAAATGTTACGCGTAGAAAAGACATTTGAGGAAGAGGGCATTGAGGATGAATTGAATGCCTACAACCCCTTAGTTCCTGGAGGCTCTGACTTCAAAGCAACAATGATGATTGAATATCCTAATGAAGCCGATCGTAAAGTCGCACTTGCTAAATTAGTCGGTATTGAGCATCAGATATTTATTGAAGTAGAAGGGCAGCCCCGTGTCTACGCTATTGCTGATGAAGATTTAGAGCGCTCTACTGCCGAGAAGACATCTGCAGTGCACTTCATGCGCTTTGATCTGAGCGAGGATATGAAGAGAGCCTTGAAAGCCGGCGCTCAATTAATGGTGGGCTGTGATCACAAGGGATACCCAATGCATGTTCAAACACTGCCGCTGGAAACCTTGGCATCTTTAGTTTCTGACTTAAGCTAGCAAAGTTCGCCTTAAAGGTAGGTAACTCCAGGCAGATCGGACTCACGTATAACCTTGGCCAATTCCTCCATGGCAGCAGCACGAGGAAAATTTTTGCGCCAGACGAGACAAATTCTTCTAGTAGGGATGGGGTCTTCAAAAGGGATATAGCGAATGAGCTGGTCTGTCGCATCTGGGTCAGCAACGGAGGTGCGAGGCATTACAGAAATGCCAATACCGCTGGCTACCATTTGTCGAATGGTTTCCAAAGAAGATCCTTCAAAGCTCCGTTGTTCACCAAGAGTGGCGCCTGAGCCAAAGCGGTTTAGCTCTGGGCAAACCCCTAGGACATGATCTCGAAAGCAGTTGCCGGTTCCGAGTAATAAAGTATTTTGCTCCTTGAGCTCAAGGTGAGGTATTGACTTACGGAACTCCCAAGGATGACCCTTAGGTACAGCAACTAAAAATGGTTCATCGTATAAATCAATTTGGTTTAAGCCGGTATTTGTAAAGGGCTCCGCTAAAACTAAGCAATCTAAAGCGCCTTGACGCAGTATCTCAAGTAAACGAACGGTATAGTTTTCCTCCAAAAATAAAGGAATATTTGGCAATCGTTCTCTTGCAATTCTCACTAAGCTGGGAAGTAGGTAGGGCGCAATGGTATAAATCGCGCCGAGTCGCAAAGGACCTGATAAGGGATCCTGCCCATGCATCGCAAGATGTTTTAAAGAATTCGCCTCTTCAAGCACTCTTTGGGCTTGATCAACAATGAGTCCACCTAAGCTGGTCATCGAAACCTCAGTATTGGTCCGCTCAAAAATTTGCGTATTGAGCTCTTCCTCGAGTTTTCTGACGGCCACCGATAAAGTTGGCTGAGAAACAAAGCAGGCATCTGCCGCTCTGCCAAAGTGGCGCTCGCGAGCAACTGCGACGATATAGCGTAATTCTGTAAGTGTCATATGAAGAATATTATGCTGCCGTTCGGAATTCTATGCACAAATCCAGCTAGATTGAGTATTGGCACGCTATCAGGATGCCAGGAAAGAAAGGCTCTACAGAGCGAGGCTGAGTAATGCTTGGTGGGTCGGGCGAGAGTAGAGAAAAAGTACTATTTAACGAGGATAGGCTTTATCTGGGGTGGAAAGCTCCTATAAAACAAAGTTTAGTTATTCCTTGGGTTTCTATATGCCTCAGGCAAGCAATGCTGAGGATAAATTATTGGTGTAGACTGAAGTAGCCTTATTTTTGGCTTAGAGATTTGGGCATTACCCATCCACTAATCCCAGTAGCTTGTATTCTTTTTAATTGAAACATTTTACCAATAAATAACAATCAGATTTTGTAAGTGCAGATGTGCTTAGACAGATTTGATGCGGACTATCCGGAACAGGCAATGAAAAAGCGCTTCTCTCTACATTTTCACATTTCAACTTTGTTCTTGTTAGTCATGGTATTGGTGGGTGGCGCCATTGGGCTATTGGCTTACAACACGATTAGTAAAATTCTGCTTCAGAGTGCTAGTGATAAATCTGAGGCTAAAGTGTTTCAGGTTTCCTCTAATTTATACCGCCTCTTAGAGCCACCCGAGATTGCCGTCAAGTTGTTGGCTAATTCCGCGATCACAGATGCACTGACACTTTCTGAGCGAATGAAAAGGCTTGGCTTATTACGACAAGTGCTTGCAGATAAGGGTGAAATAGCAGCCGTTTATATTGGTTATGAAAGTGGCGATTTTTTTCTTTTAAGACCCATACGAACTGATGCCGAACGCACTAAATATAATGCGCCGCCTGAAACGCATTTTATGATTCAGAGCATTGAGCGTCAGGGCGCTACACTAGAAGGTAGCTATCTTTTTCTAGACTCCACACTACGTTTACTTAAGGTGGATCGGCAGCCAGACTATGCAAAGAAATATTTTCCAAGGCAGCGGCCGTGGTATCAAAGTGCAATTAAAGACTCTGGCTCAATTATTACACCACCATATCTGTTTTTTGCTAACAGAAAAGTTGGCGTAACCATTGCAAATAAGGCTGAAAACAGTCGCAGCGTTGTTGCAGTAGACATTGAGTTAGATGCCATTAGCAAGAACCTGGAAGAGCAGAAACAAACACCAAATAGTAAGTTTGCATTACTTGATGGTCAAGGATTTGTGATTGGAATAACTCAGGATGCTTCGCTGATTAAGGATTCTCTTGATGGTAGTGGGCGGATTAACCTGAAGCAGTTAAATGAATTTAATTCTCCCATCTTGACCCAAGTTTTTAATGTCTTCAGTCAAAAGTCGGGATCTAATGACTTCATGGATGTTGTAGAAGTTGGTGGTGAAAAATGGGAAGTTGATATCCATTCATTCAAAGTGCCTGGACAAAGTGATTTTATGCTTGTTAGTGCTGTGCCTCAGATTGAATTGCTTGCAGAAAGCATTCAGTTTAAAAATGATTTGTTGTGGGCGATTGCTTTGTTATTTATTTTGATGACACCAGCGGGCTTATTTTTAGCTAGCAGCATATCAAAGCCAATTAAGTTTCTCGCACAAGAAACTGACAACATCCGTGAGCTTAAGCTACATGAATCTATCTATGTTGAGTCTAGAATTCAAGAGATTTCCACCCTGGGAAATTCTCTGAAGCGTTTGAAAAATACTATTTCCGCTTTCACTGCTTATATTCCTCGAGATTTAGTGACGTCTTTGCTGAGGTCTGATGATGGTATTCAGGTTGGTGGCGAAAGTAGATATCTAACTATCCTTTTCTCTGACTTAAAGGATTTTTCTGCCCTATCTGAGACTACTCCGACAAGAGAGTTGCTTAGGCGGATTTCATCCTATCTAAAGCTAATGACTTATGCCATAAAGGAAGAGAGTGGAACTGTTGATAAGTTTATAGGCGACTCAGTAATGGCCTTTTGGGGTGCGCCGACATTAAATCCAAATCATGCCTTTCATGCTGCGGTTGCCGCTATAAAAACGAAGCGACGCATGCTGAAGTTAAATGCTGGATTGATTCAGGAAGGTAATATGCCATTGGTCGTAAGAATAGGCATCAATACCGATGCGGTGCTAGTGGGTAACATTGGCTCAGAAGAACGTTTAAGTTATACGGTCATGGGCGATGGTGTAAATATTGCCTCGCGTCTAGAAGGAATAAATAAAGAATTTGCTACTGACATCATTATTAGCCATTCTGTTTTTAAAGAGGCTGGTGAGCGTTTGTGGGTTCGGCCAATTGATCAAATTACCGTCAAGGGTCGTGCTGGAGAAATATTGATTTATGAGTTACTTGGTATTAGAGGGGGCGATGCAGAAACCTCCCCCAGTGCTACTGAGATAATTTTGTGCGATTTAACCAGTAAAGCATTTAATTTTTATTCTGCCAAAAACTATGAGTCAGCTTTGGCGGTTTATCAGGAGTTAATTGAGCAATATGATGATGGGCTTGCTAAGGTGATGGCATCAAAGTGCCAAAGCCATATAGAAAGTTAGTAATTATTAGACTTTGTACCTTATGTACACATCATCACCGATAGTACCAATCAGCAATCGCAGTATTCCATTAATCAAAAGAAAGGGGATCGCATTTGTGTGACCCCTGTGTATTGCTGGTGTGTCGGGCGAGATTATCCCTAGTAATTAGATAAGGTATTCGCTGCTCTCATCTCGAAGGCGCATACTCATAGACTATATGAGGAATAAATGCAGATGAGAGTATTAATACTGGTTTTATCTTTGACTTGCTGTGGTGCGGCTCATGCAATCACTCCACAGGATCTTTTGAAGACTTATGAGTCTAAGTCCGGCAAAGCGTCAGTAAGCAAGGGCGAGCAATTTTTTAATACTAAACATGGAAAAGAGTGGAGCTGTGCTTCATGCCATGAGAATCCACCAAACCATGAAACTAAGCATATCGTTACGGGTAAGGTAATTAAACCCTTATCACCCAATGCTGATCCAACTCGCTTTACTGATGAAGCCAAGGCGGATAAGTGGTTTAAGCGTAACTGTAATGATGTACTAGGGCGCGAATGTACTGCACAAGAAAAAGCAGATGTTCTTGTTTGGCTTTTAAGTGTTAAGTAGGGTGTAAATGAAAAATTATTTAAGCTTATTGTTAGCTATATTTCTGATCAATCCGGCCATGGGAGCCAAAATGCCCATGCCATCTGATATGCCTAAGTCATACGAAACCGAATGTGCTAGCTGTCATATGCCATATCCACCTGGATTGCTGGGAGAGCAAACTTGGCAAAATATTATGAGTGGGCTTAGCAAACACTTTGGCGCGGACGCCAGCATGGATGATAAAGAAAAAAAAGAAATCAGTGCTTGGTTAAGGAAAAATGCAGCCACTAAGCAAAAATATAATGTGTTAGCACCAGATAATCGCATTACTAAAACACCATGGTTTATTCGCGAACATGACGAGATCAAGGCTGATGTTTGGAAAAGAGTTGGTATCAAGAGTCCGGCTAATTGTGGGGCCTGTCATGTCAATGCGACTGAGGGCATCTTCAGTGAAAAGAGTATTTCAATACCCACTAAATGATTAATAAGCCAACAATCTTGGTATGGGATGTGCCAACCCGAGTTTTTCATTGGCTTTTAGTAATTTGTTTTGCTGGCGCTTGGCTTACTGCAGAGAGTGAGCGTCTCCAAATGATCCACTATGCATTTGGATATTCTGCGTGTGCATTAATACTCTTTAGAGTGGTCTGGGGTTTTATTGGTACAAGATACGCACGCTTTACCCAATTTGTTAAGGGCCCAGCAGAAATGTGGAAACATGCCAGGGCATTATTAGGCAGTCATCAAGATTCGAGCCCTGGACATAATCCCGTGGGCGGCATTGTGATGGTTGGTCTAATGCTACTGATTTTATTGATAGGTCTCACCGGCTACTTCAGCGTGAAGGAGTTTTTTGGGGATTTGATGGGTGAGGCACATGAGATGATCTCAAACCTAGCCCTAGCAGTAGTTGCGATTCACGTTGCTGCTGCCATCATGATGAGCTTTCTACAAAAAGAGAATTTAGTGAAAGCAATGGTAGATGGTAAAAAACAGGGCTTACCTGATCAGGGCATTCGATATCCGCAGTATGTAGTTGGAGTCTTACTAATAGTGGCTTCGGGATACATTTTTTATTTAGTTATCAGTGGTTCTTTACCAGGCCTTACACAATAGCGTCTTAATAAGCCAATCATTTTCATAGGTATAAACCTAAAATGAAAACCTATCCAAAGGTAGCGTTTGCATTGCTGGTGGGTTGGGCGATATCTATTTGTATTGCAATTTATCGGATTGGCTGAAAGATATTGGGCGATTACTGATAGCTACTAAATTATTGCTCCCATTTTGCTGTATAGGCTTTTATTTTTTCTGGACCTAATTCCGCAAGATATTTATTGAAATCATCACGAATAGGTGAGCCTTTAGCAAAGGCAAATCCCAGTCTATCCCCATAAGGAATTTCATAGCTGCTTTGGACTGGTAGATGTAGCTTTTTAATATAGGTGCTCAGCATAGAGCTATCTGTAAAAACTAAATCTAAATTTCCATTATTAAGATCTGTGAGTGCCTCGCTATAGGAGGGATAGAGTTTGACTTTACTAACAGAGTAATAACCTTTAGGCTCTAAGGTATTCTGGACATAGCCCATAAATACTGTGCCCGTGGGGAATCCAATAGAATATTTTTTGAGTTGGCCTATATCGGTAATGCGGATATTACGTTTTGTGAGGCTCACTAAATTCCATGTACTTTCAGCATAGGGATTTGAAAATTCCATTGCTTGCTTTCGCTGGTCTGTAATGGAAATGCCAGAGAAGGCGATATCAGCTTGGCTGCTGGCCACCGCTCCAAACATACCTGCAAAATCATAAGATTTAATCTTATATGCATAGCCACGAGATTCGCAGTAGCCTTTGAAAATTTCATGGTCTACTCCAACCAGTTGACCATTTTGCTCAAACGAATAAGGGGGTACGGTAGGTGCAACAGCAGCCTGTATTGTCTTAGCATTATCTTCGTTTGATTTGGAACATCCTACGGTAGTCAAGAATATAGAGGTTGCAAATATCGCTACTAGAGAGGGCTGAAATAGTCGCTTAGAAATTTTCATATGGCGTTCTCATTTTTTGGATATGTTAGAAAACTTTACCATTAAGCTCTCTTGAGACTAAAAAATTGAAAAAGTTTGATGCTGATGGTTTCATTCCGGATAGAGTTGCCAAGAAAGGCTCAAAACTGCCCTGGATAGTCTTATTAACTAGTGTAAATTAGTGGGGCAGCAGTCTGTCCGCTATTTCGTCGATAAAGTGATAAAGCCGATCAATCTTGATATCAGGAGTTTTAATATGAAGCGCCTTTTTTTAGTATTTTTAGCCAGCATCTTCAGTTTCGGAATAATTGCCTGTTCTAAGGGAACAAACTCAAAAGAAATTAAGGTAGCCGTATCACCAGCATCGCCACCCATGTTGTTCGATCAAAATGGCCAGATTGTTGGCGTAGATATGGATATTTTTCAAGGGTATTGCCAGGCTCGTGGTTGCACCATCAAAGTCACTCCATATGATTGGCAGGGGATGCTCGGTGCTGTTTCTAGTGGTCAAGCGGACGTCGCTTTTTCTGGCATCTCGATTACCGACAAACGTAAAGAAGTGATGGATTTTTCTCAGCCTTATTACGATAATTCTTGGCATTTGGTGAGCCTTAAAAGTAAAAATATTCAGATTACGGATTTAAATCAACTTAAGAAATATTCAATTGGTTATCCGCGTGGTATGGCTTACGATGATTTGATCAGAAATGAACTTGAGCCTAAGGGTTACTACTCTTTAAGTAAGGTAAAGCTTTATCCTTCTTATGCCGAAGTAGTCACCGATCTTCAGAATGGTAATATTGATCTAGCCTTCATTGAGGAGCCAGTGTTCCTGAATTACGAAAATAAACTGAAGCTGCCGATTCAAAGTGCTTATGTATTTAGAGGCTATGATAAGTTGGGATTTGCCTTTGCTAAAGGATCAAAGTTACGGGATGATTTTGATAAATACCTGGCTGAACTGGGCCCTGAAAAAATAAAAGCCATCCTAGATAAATGGATGAAGTAATCCTCCAGGAAATATCACGATGAGTCTTTTGGATATTCTGTTAGATCTAGGGCATGGCGTTGTCTATACCGTGATGGTGACTCTCGTTTGCAGTATGACTGGCCTTGCGGTTGGTCTACTGCTCTCTAGTCTGTATAGACTGTCAATCAGAAGCATCTCCTTTTTAATCGATATCTATACCTATATTTTCAGAGGCGTCCCAGTATTGGTTTTGCTATTCATGGTGTATTTTGGTCTCCCTGGTATAGGCATAAAACCGCCGCCTTTATTAGCAATGGCTATGAGTTTGGGGCTGGTTGCTGGCGCCTATTTAACTGAAGTATTTCGTGGCGCATTTAATTCTGTCGACCCAGCTGAAATTGTTGCGGCACAAGCTATGGGTATGACTCGTATCCAGGTGCTCCGGTATATTGAAATTCCACAGATGCTCCGTTTTGCTGTGCCCGGTATGGTTAATGAGTTCACTTCTGTCCTGAAGTATTCGCCATTTGCTTATACCGTTGGCATTCCAGAGATTACCAAAGAGGCCATGACATTGACAGCAAATACTCTGAAGGGGATTGAGATTTATCTCGCAGTTGGGGTTCTCTATTTTGCAATTTATCGAATTTTATTGGTGGGAGTTCATCTTATCCAAAAACATTATGAAATCCCAGGCATGAGAGAGGCTTCAGCATGACAGTAATCGCCATTCGGGATCTTGCCAAGCAATTTGGCGATCAAGCTGTGCTTTCCGGAATTAATCTAGACCTTAATCAAGGCGAAGTGAAGGTTTTGATGGGCTCATCTGGAAGTGGTAAATCAACCTTATTGAGATGTCTTAATAGACTAGTTGAGCCTACATCTGGATCAATTCAATTCAAGGGAAAAGAGATTCTGGATGCGAGTGTTGATGTTCGTGCTTTACGCAAGCAGATCGGATTTGTGTTTCAGCAATTTGCTTTATATAGCCATCTTACCGTACTAGAAAATGTCACATTAGCCTTGCGTAAATTGGAAGGCATGGGACTAAAAGAGGCCAATGAGAAAGCTTTGCATGAATTATCTCAATTTGAGATGGCTCCCCACCAGAGTAAGTATCCCTCTCAATTATCGGGTGGCCAAAAGCAGCGTGTTGCTATTGCGAGAGCTTTAGCAATGGATCCCGCAGTTCTTTTGCTCGATGAGCCAACTTCGGCACTGGATCCAGTGATGTCGCGTGATGTCTGCGACCTGATTAATCACCTGCATCGTAATGGAATTACGATGCTTTGTGTAACGCATGATTTAGGTCTAGCAAGCGGAATTGCAGATAGAGTCCTCTTTTTGGATAAGGGCGTTATTCGTGCTGATGAACGTATCGATGTCCTGGCTAACGATCATTCTGATCCAGAACTGCAAGCATTTTTTGGCAAGAGAGAGCCTGTCTGATGGGGCCTTGGAGTACTTTTGAGCGTGATCTTCTGGAGCAAATGCCGCTGATATTGACTGGCCTTGTTAATACCCTGCAATTAGCAGCGATCATCAGTGTCACCGGATTTATGTTGGGTATTTTTGTCTTCTATCTCACGCTCAGTAAAAATAGCATGATACGCAATGCAACAAATGCTTATATTTCTTTTTTTATTGGTATGCCGCTGATCGTCCTCTTATTTTTAATGTACTATGGACTACCTCAGTGGGGCGTTCGCTTAAGTCCATTTACTGTTGCTGTGATTGGATTCACTTTAAATGTTGCTGCCTACAATGCCGCTTATCTTAAAACAGCATTTAATGGCTTGGACTTTAGTCAAATAGAGGCTGCATCAGCGCAAGGTTTTAAGCCGTTACAAATATTTCGTTTGATTACCTTGCCGCAAGTATTGCTGACCTCTGTGCCAGCATTAACAAATCAAGTGATTGCCAATCTTAAAGATAGTTCTGTGACCTTTTTAATTCAGTACACAGAGTTCTTTGCGCGTATGCAGCAGCTGGCATCTACGAATTTCCAGTTCTTTAAAGCCTATTTACTAACTGCCTTAGTGTATTTACTACTCGTTTCAGTGATTGTATTGGTCGCCAGAAGCATAGAAAAACGCATATTCATACCAAGAAACTAGTAGTTTTTCTTGGTTAAAGTCTCGATAAGATAATTCACATTATCGGTATTGAAGGTCAAAAGAAAAAGCCACTCGATAGTGGCTTTTGTGTTGCTGGTGGGACGGGCGAGATACGAACTCGCGACCAGAGGGTTAGGCTGTTTTAGCAGGGATATTCCATCTTCTTCGAAGATCCTCTAATGGCTCATGAGCGTAATCAAAGAAATCAATCCCAAGAACTAAATCGATGCTAACTTCTTTGCCCCTTTGTAAGGCAATGGCAATGCGCTCAGGCCCATTAATCAATTCCATATCATGTCCTAAGTGAGGAGCCCCAGCAACAATCGTTTTTAGTAAGCCACCTTGAAAAATGCTGAGCGTCCCCAAAAAATTCATGACTGCACTTTCAGATTGTGTGGCCATCGTACTAAAGGCAGCTACCTCCATCTCTCCAATGCCGTTAGAGTCATAATCTGCCAGAACATGAATCCAGTCATGATGCGCGACTGCTTCGTTGATTCCGCCAATTACACCGGGAAAATTAAAGTTCCGCTTTTTATAAAAATCCCAAAGGCCTCTACCTAAAGTACCATCTGGGAGTTTTTGCAGATTTTCATAGCGCGTAGCCACCTCATCCGAGGCATCCATGGTCATCATAGTGGCGCTAAGCCCATACTTTTGATCTAGCTGAGAAAAATTGGGTGAGGAGAGATCCGCATCATAAAAATAATTAGAGCGGTAAAAGTCTTGCTGAGCTTGGGCAACTAATTGTTTAGAAAGATCCCGAATTAATGCTAGCCCATTATTTTTAATGGCGAGTTTCTGGGCCCATAAATTAATGGCATCAGAAATTTCTGGTGAGATAGAGGTGCATAATAATTCTGTAGCTAGCATTAAATCCAATACTTCATTACGCTTATCTGGCTCTGGCATTGCTAGGGCAAATTCTTCGGTACTGATCGGTTCCAATGTCTCGAAATCGCAGTCATAGGACATGAGGCTATGAAAAACGATTCTCAGGAATTGGGGTTGTATTTCATTGGACCAACCATTTTGACGACAGGTGCTAATCACTGCCCTTGCCATAATGGGTGCATCTGCTGGAGTGGTGTGCTTAAAGAACATATCGTCTGTTTAACTTTGCAGGCTAGGTGAATACATTTTGTAAACTTGCTTAAATACAATGGACTGATGGCTAAATACTTAATAGATCAGTTCTGTATCATGAAAGCAAATCAGATATTGGGGGCTATTTTAGCTACTTTTGCTACTGTAGTTTTAGGTTCAGCATGTGCCCAATCGACTTTAACCGCTACTGGGGTCCTGTGAGATGATCCTCATAGGTCGGTAGATTCCATTATTTGTGATCTCAGAGTTACTCCTGAGCAATTTAGAACCTGTTTTAGCAATATCAATCCAGCGCCACCCGGAGCTATGCCCGAGAGTAATCAAAATCAAGTGATGGACCGCTATAGACCGAGTAGTAGAGCCGTTCAATAAATTGACCAAAAGAAAGGTCCGCCAAAGCGAGGCTGGACATACTGGCAGGTCTGACGAGATTGACTTCGTTGCAACTACGTTTTCGAACTTGCCTCCAAGGAATCAAAAGAAGGTTTCTAGCGCACGGAAGCTTAAGTTAATGCAGAAAAATACAATTCAGCCCTTTAATTGAACGCCTTTTTAGGCCATTCATCGCCAATTTAGTGATTAGCTATTTCAGAATTCAATATAACTTTGCTATAACCTACATAACGAAAGAAATTGCTGTTGAATTAACCAAATTTTTATATAGAGAGGTTACTCATGGATATCGCTTCAATTAAGAAAAATGCCTACGCTATGCCGCTAACAAACCCGGCCTATCCGCCCGGGCCTTATCGATTTATGGACCGTGAGTACCTGATCGTGTCTTATCGAACCGATCCTGCAGCTCTCGCCGCCGTTCTTCCAGAGCCGTTGCTACCCCTTGAGCCCGTGGTCAAGTATGAATTTATTAAGATGCCTAACTCAAATGGTTTTGGTGACTACACAGAGTCAGGCCAAGTAATCCCCGTGAGTTTTAAGGGTGAGGAGGGCGTCTATATTCACTCAATGTATTTGGATGACGAATCCCCAATTGCAGGTGGACGTGAGATATGGGGCTTCCCTAAAAAATTTGCTAATCCTAAAGTAGAGCATGAGGGTGATGTTATTGTGGGCAAGTTACATTACGGGAGTGTTCTATGCGCCACTATGACTATGGGCTTCAAACACCGTGCACTTGATCCCTCTGGAGTTATTGCTTCCTTGCAAAAACCAAATTACCTCATTAAGATCATTCCTCACGTGGATGGCAGTCTGCGTATTTGTGAGTTAGTGCGTTATTACCTCAAAGATATTAATGTTAAAGAAGCTTGGTCTTCACCGGCCGACTTACAGCTTTTTAACCATGTAATTGCTGATGTGGCTAAGTTACCCGTCTTAGAAGTTCTTTCTGCAGTTCATTTTGTGGCCGACATCACTTTGGGTATGGGAGAAGTAGTGCACGACTATATGAAGGATTGAGGCTGATGTCTTGATCTCAAGAAGCCTCGCTCTTAAAGAAAAGGGGCCACATTTCTGTGGCCCCTTTGCATTACTGGTGGGTCGGGCGAGATTCGAACTCGCGACCAACGGATTAAGCGACGTAATAATTGTGATTTTTTTTGGTATGACATAGGTACGTGGTCCTAGGGTTGAGTTTGATTTACGTATGGGTGGTGTTCATAAGGGTAAACCTGTAACTAATCTTTGTTGACAGGGTGCTATTGCCATCTTAAATTGTACTGATCAGTCGGTTTATTGTGCTGATTAATTAGCTGAAGCTTGTGTGATCAAACCAAAAAAAGGGGGCATCTTGAAACAAGACGAAAAAGAGAGAATGTTTGAGGTCATTAAGTCGTCTCACAAAGAGATTCAGGCCGATATATCAATGACTCATGGCCGACGATCATTTTTAAAAAATTCCGTAGCAATGGCTGGTGGGGCTGGAATGTTGGGTGCGAGTGGAATTGCATCTGCTCAAAATACTCCATTGCCTATACCGGACTCCAATAAAGCTCCAGGTAAGGGTATGGAGGTTGAGGCATATGGAATGCCTTCTAAGTTTGAAGCAAATGTAAAACGTCGAAGAACGGACGTATTTGTAAATAAACAAAATCTTTCAGATTGGAGTATGACTCCTTTGCAGTCAACGCCGGGAATCGTTACCCCAAACGGTCTTTTTTATGAGCGACACCATAATGGTGTTCCTGATATCAATCCTGATCAACACAAGTTAGTTGTTCATGGCATGGTGGCTAAACCACTAGTGCTCACCATGAATGACATAGTGAAATATCCAACAGTAACCAAGTTTTATTTTATGGAGTGCTCTGGTAATGGTTTGACGGATTGGCTTACTCCGAAATCAAGAACCGTTCAGCAAACACATGGCTTATTGTCGTGCGCGCAATGGACTGGAGTGCCAGTATCTTGGATATTAGATGAGGCTGGCATAGATCCAAAGGCAACTTGGTTAATTGCTGAAGGGGCTGATGCTTCTGGGCATTTCCGAAGCATCCCAATTGATAAGATGTTGGACGATGCTTTATTGGTATATGCAATGAATGGCGAAATGTTGCGTCCCGAAAATGGATATCCATTACGTTTATTTATTCCTGGCTGGGAGGGGAATGTCAGCATTAAGTGGTTAAGAAGAATTAAGGCGGGTACAGAGCCATGGCATGCTCGGGGTGAAACTGCGCGATATACCGATCCAATGCCAGATGGTAAGTGGCGCAAGTTTAGTTTTGTAATGGAAGCCAAGTCAGTTATTACAAATCCTTCTGGGGGTATGAAAATTCAGCCAGGGTTTAATGAGATTCGTGGATACGCATG
Organism: Polynucleobacter hirudinilacicola; assembly: GCF_002192535.1. Classification (GTDB taxonomy): domain Bacteria; phylum Pseudomonadota; class Gammaproteobacteria; order Burkholderiales; family Burkholderiaceae; genus Polynucleobacter; species Polynucleobacter hirudinilacicola. The sequence goes on from NZ_NAIA01000001.1 coordinate 80,124, forward strand.
GAGTGGTAACGGAAAAATCACCGGCGTTGATGTTTCTTTAGATGGCGGGAAGAATTGGCAAACTGCAGAATTAGAGGAGCCTGTGATTGATAAGTGCCTAACTAGGTTCAAGTACAACTGGAACTGGCAGGGTGGCCCAGCAAAGATTGTAAGTAGATGTGTTGACAGCACAGGTTATGTTCAGCCTACTGTAGAGGATATTAAAAAAAGCCCGAGCTATCACTGGGTTTGTTCAGCACCACAATGGTCTTTTCCCATGGAATGTAAGCGCAAGCGGGGAGGTTACAAATGGCATTGGCTAAAAAAATGAAAATTACCTTAGGGTTAGTGGGCGCAGTTTTATTGACCGCCTGCTCTACAGCAACAAATAATTCAAATCCCAAAAATACTTCAGGCGCAGCCTTTGGAAAGCCAATTTCTGAGCAAGCCCTAGTACTTTGGAATATTGATATACGTACCCAAGATGGTTTGGGGTTACCACCGGGATCAGGTAATGCGGTAGTTGGTGAAAAAATCTACAACCAAAAGTGCGCCTCTTGTCATGGTGCTGATGCCAAAGGTGGTCCAGTATATGGTTCTATGGTTGGTGGAATTGGATCATTTAAAACGAATACTCGCGTACTAACACCAGGCAGTATGTATCCTTACGCACCTATTTTATTTGATTATGTGCGACGGGCTATGCCAATGAATGCGCCCCAATCATTAACTAATGATGAAGTGTATGCTCTTTCTGCATATATTTTGAGTTTGAACGGTTTAGTTGATAAAACTGCAGAAATGAATAGTAAGACATTGGCAGCAGTTCAAATGCCAAATAGAGATGGTTTCTATGTTGATGATAGGCCAGACACCAAGGCTATACGATGTATGACAAACTGTAATTAAAGTTAACGAAAAAAATAAAACCACCTTCGGGTGGTTTTATTTTGTCGGTTTATCCGACAAAATACCATCAAGTGTCGCGTATCCAGCTGCTAGGTATCATTCACTCCAAAAGAAAAGGGACCAGATTGATGTGATCCCTTTGTATTACTGGTGGGTCGGACGAGATTCGAACTCGCGACCAACAGATTTATGAGGTACGATTGGCTCAAACAGGTCGGTAAATTGCTTAAACCTAGTCACTGCGCTCTAAATGTTCCAGAATCCGATTGGTAAGAATGAATTCATCGCTCCATAAATCCATATTCAAAAGAGGTGCATGGTATGTGGTGGTTCAGGGAATCCTGATTGGTCTAATCTTATTTGGGCCCCAAGGATCTCTTCTCATTAAATCAGAACCTTTTGCTACCATCCTTCAATCCTGCGGCATTACTATTGGTTTGCTAGCTTGTTTAATTATGGTGATTGCCGCGATCAATCTGGGCAAAAATCTTACCCCCTTACCTTGCCCTAAAGATAATGCTGTTCTGATTCAGACTGGCTTATACCAATATGTTCGGCATCCAATTTATTTTGGTGTTCTCTTAGCGGCTCTTGCCTGGCTGCTCATCTTCCCTGGAATCTATGTATTAGCATATTCGATCTGCTTATTTGTATTATTTGATATCAAAGCTAGGCGTGAAGAGGTTTGGCTGGTGGAGCGTTTCCCAACCTATATGGACTATCAGGCCCGAGTCAAAAAATTAATTCCTGGCGTTTACTAGTAGAGCTATTCATGCTTTTACTTTGGTTATCAAATGCGAATGAATCACTCTCACCCAGCGTCTTAGATCCCCACTCTATGAAACGTGCATTAAGTTCCGCATTGTTCCAAGCAGTTACCGCCGTATTACATTCAGCCAAAAGAAAAGGGGCCACATTTCTGTGACCCCTTTGCATTACTGGTGGGTCGGGCGAGATTCGAACTCGCGACCAACGGATTAAAAGTCACGCAAGCAATCTATTCAGCATTGTTCATCGTGATGCATGCAGATCTATAAGCCAATATCTAAAAGGCTTCAAAGCAAATCAAGTATTCATTGAGTTACATGCGCACTCATCAAAATGCATGTACCTTGTTACCCATGAGTTACCCCATGAGAGTGATATGCCATGACAGCGAATGAGTTTCGATTCACCAAAAAGCTAATTGATGCACTACAGCCTGCACCCTTGGGTAAGAGAAATGAATACAGGGATAGTGAGATAAAAGGCTTATGTCTTCGTGTTACCGATAAGGGGGCTATCTCATTTAGTGTCCATAGGCGTGTAAAAAACGGCAGGGTGCAGCGAATCACAATTGGTAAGTACCCAGCTATTTCGATTGAGCAGGCTCGCAAGAAGGCGCTACAACATGTTTCCATGTTAGCCACTGGGGTAAGTGTGGCTGATAACCTCAAGCGTAAGAGGTCGGAGATGACCTTTGGGGACTTGTTTAACCTTTACTACTCTCTGCACTCGACCCAAAATAAGCGTAGCTATAAAGATGATAAGAGGCATTATGAGATGTATCTGAAGAACTCTCTAGGCTGTAGGAAGCTTTCGGAGATAGAAAGGGTGGACATTGGAGATCTTCATGCCCACATAACGAAACTGGGCTCGAAGACAGCCGCTAACAGAGTGGTATCTCTAGCATCATCAGTCTTTAATTGGGGTATCAATAGAGGTAACTGCACTTTCAACCCTGCATCAAGGATCAAAAAGAATAAGGAGAGATCTCGGGATAGATACATACTGCGAGAGGAGATGCCATTCTTCTTGCAGGCAGTCAAGATGGAGGAAAACAAGGTTATTGCAGACTTTGTATTGATGGCGCTATTTACTGGTGCAAGACGTCATAACGTAATGTCCATGCGCTGGACTGATCTAGATTTTGATCAGCAGATATGGCGTATTAAGCTAACCAAAAATGGTACCCCTCAGCAAGTAGCGCTATCAGCAGAGGCGATGGCTGTACTTGAGCATAGAGAGCGAGATGGTTTTTCTGATTATGTATTCCCAAGTGGTAGTAAGGCAGGCCACTTAGTTGAACCTAAGAAAGGTTGGGAGAGAATCCTCAAGCGGGCAAGTTGTTTGAGAGTTCTAGATCACCTGAAAACGAGGCGCCTATTGGATGAGCGGGCCGCTAAAAATCTTGAGTCAAAGTTAGCCATTGATCCCCATGATGCATTCGTTCAGATAGCTGCAATCTGCGTGGAGATGCGTGTAGATGTAGAACTCTTTAGCATGGCTAACTTGTGGATTCATGATTTGAGGCGTACCCTTGGAAGTTGGCAGGCAACAAATGGAGTCTCTCTCGCAATAATAGGCAAAAGCTTAAATCACCGAAGTGAGGCTACTACAAAGATCTATGCTCATTTTGATTTAGAGCCCGTTAGAAAAGCGGTATCTGAGGCCACTAGGCATATGGTTGCATTGATTGCGCCCACCCCCATAGGGACCAATCAAATGTACCAGGAGGGGTATAAGGTACCAGTGCATATAAACAACACACGCACTGTTCATTATTAAATTTTTTTTTGCTACATAGTGCTACATACTGCTCGTTAAATTATCTCAACGCTATCAAACAACTCCTTACTGCTCTTTAGTTGTGTGGTTGCATACTCGGTTTTGATGAAATAAATTTCACCTAATAACTGAGAGCAACGAAATTTCTTCGGAAGCCAACTACTCAGTTATCTTAAGGAGAGTAGATTGAGTGATAACGATATAGTTCTTGTGGATACAAAGCAGGCAGCGCAGATTTTATGTGTCTCGCCACATACCCTTGATGTGTGGAGGGCAACCAATAGGTATCCGCTTCCCTTTGTTCGAATAGGGCGGAAGGTTAGATACCGCATGAGTGATCTTCACATATTCGTTACTCAAAACACTTGCAATGCTGGGGGTGAAAATGAGTGAGCAGCCTACAAGATCCAACCGCAGAATAGATCAAGTACTTCGAATTAAAAAGCTGACGAGTCATAACATTATTAAGCGGGCGGCCATGCATAACCTTAGGGAAATAAAAGCTGAATACAGGTCGGGAGACAGGATAGATTCAACTAGGACTCAGCTTAACCAAATTCTCACGGGGTCTCAAACCTCCTCTAGAGTGGTAGAGGATTACGATAAATTACTTGATGCCGCTAATCTCCCTACAAAGATCAGGAGGGATGCAGTAAGGGGGATCGAGGTCGTTATTAGCCTGCCAAGTGATCACGAAATTGATGAGCTCACATTCTTTGATGATTGTACTGAGTGGTGCAGAAGCTATTTTGGGGTCCCTGTGCTTAGCGTAGTGATTCATAGGGATGAGCCTAATCCCCATAGTCATACTATTTTGGTGCCCTTGGTTGGAGGTAGGCTTCAAGGCTCCAAGCTGGCTGGAAATAGAACCAAGTGGCGGGCAATGCAAGAAAGCTTTTATGAGAGCGTAGGAGTCAGGTATGGGTTCACGAGACCACGTCCAATGGTGAGGTACTCATACGAATTTCGCAGGACGATAGCCGCTCAGATTGTGGATTCCCTTGCTGCTAATTCAGAGTACTTAAATAATGAGCAAGTGCAGGGAGAGTTGATTCAGGTGGTTTCAAATGACCCCCTAGACCTTGCTCGCATGGTTGGCATAGGGGTCTGATTCTTTCAAAGCCTATGCTCTGTAGGATTCATATGAAGTCTTGCTAGGGTTACCGACTCAGTAGATCTGTTAACGATAGCTCTAATGTGTCGGCGATCCTGCAAAGAACTTCTAGGGATGGGTTAGCCACACCTCTTTCTATCTGACTGGCATACGTCCTATCTATTTCGCAAGCGTCTGCAAACGCCTCTTGAGATAACCCAAGATCTTTCCTGCCAGACTTGACGTTCTTGGCTAGTAGTTTTTTGGAGGGGGCGTATACATCTTTCACCCCATCAATATCCGTTTATGCGGATTGACAGTCCACGGAATATAGTCTACAAATAAAAAAAAGAATCAATCGATTGCGATGAGTTAGCTTTGTTTTATATAGCTTAATTAGGCACTTAGCTAGCACTATCAAGCAGACCCAACTGCCTTATCGAATGAGTTACAAAATACTTAGGCTAAGAAAGAGGGGTAGAAGTGGATCAAGACTTAAAGAAAAAGCTGATTATGATCGGGGTTATTTTTGCGCTAGCGGCAGTCTTCTACTACTTTGCATCACCTTTTCAGCAATGCATGAGGGCGACGGGAGATATTGGAAACTGCACTATTAGGGCCAAGTGGTGAGATCCAGCGTTACCCCAGTGTTACCCAGTTGCCTCTACAAAAAAAGAAAGGAGCGAGTTTCTAGTCTCGCCCCTTATGGTACTGGTGGGTCGGGCGAGATTCGAACTCGCGACCAACGGATTAAAAGTCCGCTGCTCTACCGACTGAGCTACCGACCCGGTAAAACAGAAATTATAGCAAGAAGTTTGTAGCCGCTCCTGGGGTCTAGTCCGTCTGCCCGTCAGCCCTTGTACTTACAAGTACGTTATGAGTTAACCCGTCTGGCTACTGGTGGGTTTTTAGAAAAATACTCCTTAATTCCTCGCAAAATGGCCTCTGCGATACGATCCTGATAGCCCTCATCATTTAATCTAGCTTCTTCTTGTGGGTTGCTGATAAAAGCAGTTTCTACCAAGATAGAAGGGATGTCGGGAGCTTTTAAAACAGCAAAGCTGGCTTGCTCTACCTTTGGCTTATGCAGCGGAGCAAAACCTCCAATTTGTTTCAGAATAGATTGACCTACTTGCATAGAGTCTTTGATTTGAGCGGTTGTCGACATATCGAGAAGTAGGTTCGCCACCTGACGATCTTGGGTCTTAATATTGATGCCACCAATCAGATCTGAAGCATTTTCTTTATTCGCCATCCAACGGGCCATTGAGCTACTCGCACCCATTTGGGAGAGCGCAAATACAGATGCACCTTTGGCTCTAGGCTCAATAAAGGCATCTGCATGAATCGATACAAATAAATCCGCTTCAACACGTCTGGCTTTTTGAACCCTGACATGCAGTGGTACAAAGTAATCACCGTCTCTGGTCAAGTAGGGGCGCATATAAGCCTCGCCTTCAATCTTTTCCTTGAGCCTTCTTGCAATTGAGAGCACTACATTCTTTTCTCTAGATCCTGCTGCACCAATGGCGCCTGGATCTTCACCGCCATGTCCGGGATCAATCGCAATCGTGATTAATCGTTTGTATTTGGCGGGAGGTGGAACCTCTTTTGTTTCCGGAATAGCTTGGGCTACTGGATTTGCCGGTGCTTTTGCTGCTTCTTTATCTTTCTTAGTTGCAAACTGCGCAATCAGATCAATCTCTTCATTGGCTTTTTCAAGTGCAATTTCTTTTTTAGCACTGCTTCTTACTAAAGCCATGAGTGGATCTAGTGGTGTTGTAGGGTAAAGATCAAACACCATGCGGTAGTTGTATTCAGCAACAGGATCGAGTGTGAAGAGTTGTGGCTTGATTGGTTCTTTTAAGTCAAATACCAAACGCACAATCCCCGGTTGAAATTGCCCCACCCGAATCTGTGATACATAAGGATCATTGGGTTTGACTTTAGCAACTAAGTCCCTCAGTGTTGGGTTCAGTTCTAAGCCCTGCACATCAACCACTAATCGATCTGGATTGGTGAGGATCTGCTGTGTAATCGGTAGTGGGGTGTCAGACTCTAAAGTAATGCGGGTGTAGTCCTCTGAGGGCCAAATGCGAACGCCCAATATCTTGGCGCCCCAAGCAATATCAAGCTCAGTAAGGAGGAGGGCAAAACTCAAGAACTTGGCTGAAGTCTGGAGATGCTGGCGTCTAGAGAGGTTGATTTTTTTACTACTCATATATTTAGTTGGGTGCCACTTGAATACTATCAACTACTTTTTTGCCTTGCTCAGATAATGCGCTGATATGAATAGTGCGTTCATTTTCATCTTCGCCGACTGTCAACTGAATCTGAATATCAAATGCGGGTAGAGTGCCCTCTGCTTTTCCAGGCCACTCTATTAGACAAAACCCCGGCACATCAAAATATTCTGCAAATCCTGCTTCTTGCCATTCCAGTGGATCGCGCATTCTGTAGAGATCAAAGTGATGCGCAGTAAAAGTTTGTTGATGGCTTTGGAGTTCGTAGGGCTCACACAAGGTGTAGGTAGGACTCTTTACTTTTCCTGCATAGCCTAAGCCCTGAATCAAATGTCTGGCAAAAGTCGTTTTGCCTGCTCCTAGGTCACCCTCTAAAGAGATATTGAGGTGAGCTGATGGCGATTGTCCAAGCCATTTCTGTATCGAGGCAGCAAGATGCTGGGCTAGGGAGGCAGTTTCTGCTTCCTGCCTACAATATTGCTTAAGCGATGCTTTGGGAGATGCCTGAGGCGTCTGATTTCCGGTCATTGCCCTAGTTTATTCAATTATTGCGCTACATTCTGTATTGCCTATGTCTTTATCTACAAACTCTAAGTCTCTAGATCAGCCCAAACTTCGCGCTTGGCTGGGGGAGCGGGCTGAGAGCTTGGGTTTTGACGGCTTACGTATTACCGATACCCACTTAGGTCCTGCTTCTCAGCGTTTACAAGAATGGCTGGCAGAAGGGCGTCATGGCAATATGGAATACATGCAGCGCCATGCAGACTTGCGCTCCAATCCTCAGTTACTAGTTCCAGGCACAGTACGCGTCATTTGCGTTTCGATGAACTATCTTCCACCTGAAAGTGATTTTGATTCTGAGTGGCAGCAATTGGATAATCCTTCTCAAGCAGTGGTCTCGATGTATGCCCGAGGGCGCGACTATCACAAAGTACTGCGCAATCGTTTACAAGACTTTGCTAAAGCCATAGAAGAAAAGATTGGTACGTTTGGTTATCGTGTATTTACAGATTCAGCACCGTTAATGGAAGTAGAGCTTGCTCGTAAAGCAGGCTTAGGTTGGCGTGGCAAACATACACTCTTGCTCAACCGAGAGTCTGGTTCTACTTTTTTCTTAGGCGAGATCTTAGTCGATGTGCCATTACTAATTGATCAGGAGCAGGAAGAGCATTGCGGTACCTGTCAATCCTGTATTGATATCTGTCCAACCCAAGCCATTACTGCCCCTTATCAATTAGATGCCCGTCGTTGCATCTCTTACCTCACTATTGAAAATCCAGAGGCAATCCCGGTTGAGTTTCGAAGTGCAATGGGTAATCGCGTTTATGGTTGTGATGATTGCCAATTGATATGCCCGTGGAATAAATTTGCTAAGCGTTCACAGTTGCCAGACTTTGCTCAACGTCATGGTTTAGGTCAGGCCAGCCTCTTGCATCTATGGTCATGGACTGAGGCAGAGTTTGAGCAGCGCCATGAAGGTAGTGCTATTCGGAGAATTGGCTATAGTCGTTGGCGGCGCAATCTGGCGGTAGCTATGGGTAATGCGCTGTCTAGTCCCAAAACAGATGCGGCTGATAAGATTCTTATTCATAAGGCGTTAAGCGAGGCATTAAGCTCCGCCGATTCTCTAGTGGCTGAACATATAGAGTGGGCCATCAGGGCTTCCTAAGGGCTTACAATTCAGTCATGTCATCGTCCGAGCAACCCTATATTGATCCTAGCGAGATTGCGCTAGAGGGTTCAGCGGCTGAGCGCTTTACAAGTCCAAACGATGCATTCTGGACCGGCATCCGAGATGCGGCTGGCGCTCCAGCGATGGTGCTCTTTGCTGGTATGGTGGGCTTTGGTGCGATGGGTAAGACCAACGGTTTTGATGTTTGGTTCACCACCTTTACTTCATTTTTGATGTTTGCTTTACCAGGGCAGGTAGTCTTACTAGAGATGGCTATTACGGGTTCATCGGTTGTCGCGATTGCTTTAGCGGTTACCTTAACTTCTACTCGCTTCATCACCATGACGGTGACACTCTTTCCGCAGTTTCATCAAAAAGATCGCAATCGTAGTTTGTACGCTTCAGTCCATTTATTAGCGATGACTGCTTGGGCAATCTCGATGAGGGAATTTCATGCGATTGAGACTAAGCACCGTCTGGCTTACTTTGTAGGCTTAGGTTTACTCTGTTGGTTGATTTCTATTCCGGGAACGATCTTAGGCTTTTACTTGGCAGGTATGGTGCCACCAGCCGTAACCTTAGGTCTCGTTTTTATTAATCCTCTCTTCTTCTTATTAACCTTTACTGAAGTCAAGCCTTGGATTAATCGTATTGCATTGATGTTGGGTTGCATCTTTGGCCCAATCTTTTTTATCGTTGATCGCGATACTAGCTTGCTCACATCAGGTCTTGTAGCGGGAACACTGGCTTACTTGATTGATCGCAAGTTCTTGCGTAAGAAGCCTGGAGTCATCGGATGATGAACACTATGGCAAATGCACTCTCTGGTTGGGGTTTATGGATTGCCTTGATTGGCGCTAGCCTCGGCACTTACTTCTGTCGTGCCATTGGTGTACTACTTTCTAATAGCATCAATCAGGAAAGCGAGATCTTTCGTTGGTTGGCTGCAGTCACGTATGCAATGGTAGCTGCCTTAACCATTCGTTTGATCGTGATGCCCCTAGGCTTGATGTCAACGGTGCCTTTATGGATACGCATTCTGATTTGCGGTTTGGCGATTGGCGTCATGGTATCTAAGCCCACCAAGCGATTAGTCCCGGCCTTGCTGGCTGGAACCTTATTGATGGTGGGTTATGGCGTAATACGTTGATCAGTTAAAAATCTTTTAATTGTCTTTATAGGTGCGCTGCTAGAATTCTGGCGATATGCACTGCTTCTCTTTGTGTACCATCCGCAATTTGATGACGACAGCTCGTACCATCGGCTACCACCCAGCTATCGGGTGATTTACGAATGCTTGGCAAGAGGCTGGCTTCTGCCATTTGCTTAGATACTTCGATGTGCTCAGCTTCATAGCCAAAACTACCGGCCATACCGCAGCAAGAAGATTCAATTAATTTAGGCTCTGCCTTAGGAATGAGTTTGAGTAATTCCATGGCAGGCGTAACGGCAGCAAAAGACTTCTGATGACAATGACCATGAAAGAGTACTGGCTTGCTAGCTTCTTTGAGAATGAGTTTGAGAGTTCCTGCTTTAGCTTCAGCGGCTAAAAACTCTTCTAGAAGTTGGGCTTGTTTAGAAACGCTGATAGCCTTATCACCAAAGCCCATTACTAAGGCCTCATCCTTAAGGGTGAAGAGGCATGAAGGCTCTAAACCAATAATTGGAATATTCTTTTGCGCATAAGGCGCAAGATGATCGACCAATTCACCGAGAGTTTCTTTGGCTTTATCTACCATGCCTGCAGCAAGATAGGTTCTGCCACAACAAAACTCTTTAGAGCAAGTATTGCCTGTTGCTTGTGCTTTGCTGCCACTCTTATTCGGAATATGCACCCGGTAACCTGCTGCTTTGAGAACTTTTAATGCAGCGATGAGATTTTCATCTTCAAAATAGGCATTGAAAGTATCCGCTAATAAGACTACGCCTTTGCTATTGCTATCTTGCGTCAACTCTTCTGGGGTGAACTGATGCTTTTGTGCTACTTTTTGGTTCCAGAAAGTTTTACTCTTCCAGATTGGTAAACTTCTTTGTGCTGAGATGCCCATGAGCCACTCTTGCAGCTTGGCAATCGGTGCAATGCGATTACGCAGGTTCAAGAGTGCTGGCAATAACGGAATATTGCTAATCATAGGAGCGTATTTCGGTAGGTAAGCTACTGCAAGATCTCGCAAAGAGTGACCAACCCGTTTCTTGTAGGCCGATAAGAACTCAATCTTCATCTTGGCCATATCTACGCCAGTAGGGCACTCACGACGACAGGCTTTACAGCTAACGCAAAGCTCCATCACTTCTTTAATAGCATCGCTGGCTAGTGGGGAAGTTTGTGTTGTTGTCCCGCTCTGAAGATCCAGTTGATTAGAGAGAGCTAGGCGTAAAGTATTGGCTCTGCCTCTGGTGAGATGCTTCTCATCCCGAGTAACGCGATAGCTAGGACACATTACTTCAGCATCAAACTTGCGGCAGTGACCATTGTTATTGCACATCTCCACAGCCTTAGCTAAGCCCATCGCTGGATCACCTCCGGTACCAGGCATAGTAGTCTCCTCCGTAACAGGATCGTTCTGTACGTTCCAGGCGGACCAATCTAATGCAGGTTGCAACGGAATGACTTTATAGTTCGGCGGAAATCTAAAGTTGATGGAGTCATCCATCTTCGGTGGATTCACAATCTTGCCCGGATTAAATAATCCCTTAGGATCAAATGCGTGTTTGATCTCAGAGAGTGCTTCAGTAATCGTGGGGCCAAATTGCCAAGAGATCCACTCGCCGCGACACAGACCATCGCCATGCTCACCGCTATACGCACCTTTGTACTTACGGACTAATTCTGACGCCTCTTCTGCTACAGCACGCATCTTCTGGGCGCCGTCTCTGCGCATATCCAAAATAGGGCGCACATGCAAAGTTCCTACAGAAGCATGAGCATACCAAGTACCCCGTGACCCATATTTAGCAAAAACATCCGTTAAGGCTTGGGTGTAGTCAGCCAAACTCTCCAGTGGTACGGCGCAGTCTTCAATAAAGCTCACTGGCTTGCCATCACCTTTAAGGCTCATCATGATATTCAGACCTGCTTTGCGTACTTCCCATAAATTCTTTTGCAGGGAAGCATCTGGCATCGCCACTACTGAATCTGGTAAACCTAAGTCACCCATCAGTTCTTGCAATGCTTTGAGCTTTTCTAGCAGCGGCGCATGTGCTTCCCCAGAAAACTCCACCAACAAAATTGCTTCTGGAGTTTGTGCCGTGTGATCAATCAGTGCAGTCTCAATGGTTTTCTTGAAACTCGGATTGCTACGGGCTAGATCAATCATGGTGCGATCAACTAGCTCAACCGCGGTAGGGCCAAGCTTAACAATATGCTGAGCGCTATCCATTGCCTTATAAAAGCTGGCGAAGTTCACAATACCCAACACTTTATGTTGTGGCAGTGGGGCTAATTTGAGTTTGAGCGATTTGAAGTAGGCGAGCGTACCTTCGCTACCGACTAATAGATGCGCTAAGTTAACGCTACCATCTTGGGTGTAAGGCAACTCACTTTGGGGATGGAAGATATCGAGGTTGTAACCTGCAACACGCCTCAACACTTTCGGAAAGCGTGCCTCAATCTCAGGCTGCAGCGAATTAGCCAAGCCCTTAACAAAGTCACCAAGCTCTTTAGCAACCCCAGAGCTATTTTCATAATTAGCAAATTCACCGACTTGGCCATTGGCAATCCAAGCATTAATACCCAATACGTTATGCACCATATTGCCGTAAGCAATCGAGCGGCTACCGCAGGAGTTATTTCCCGCCATACCGCCAATCGTTGCTTGCCCAGCAGTGGAAACGTCTACTGGATACCAAAGGCCATATTGTTTGAGAGAGCCATTGAGATGATCGAGCACTATGCCCGGCTCAACTTCGACATAGCCTTTATCTAGATTGAGATCGAGAACATTTCTGAAGTATTTAGTGTTATCAATCACCAAGGCTGCACCAGTAGTTTGGCCACACTGACTAGTGCCACCGCCACGGGGAAGAACGGGCACACCCAGTTCTGCTGCAATCTGAATAGCACTCGCAATATCTTGCGCAGTCTTCGGAATAAATACCGCGACTGGCATGGCTTGATAAATAGAAGCATCAGTAGCATAACGACCACGACTAGCACTATCGGTCATGACATCGCCAGAAGTTTCTTGGCGTAAGCGTTTCGCTAATTGCGCCTGGTCTACCATCAGCTCTTTAAGGTCAAGGGGTTTGTTCATTTGACTGCCTCTGCTGTAGTTGTAGCTTCCGCTTTAAGCAGTTGAACCACAACATCCCGTTTATTGTGCACATGCTGGATCATGATCTTGCGCATACGGGCGCTGTCTCTGGCTTTGAGGGCATCGAGCATCTCTTGATGCTCTTCAACTGCCTTCTCCCATTTGACGCCGTCTTGGTTGGATCGAAAGCGCAATGCTTCAATGCGGGCGTTTACTTGGGAGAAGAGTTGAGTGAGGACTGGATTATTAGCTGCTTGATTAATCAGATGATGAATACGTAGATTGAGTTTGTAATAAGTGGATAAATCGCGCCGCGCGTATGAAGCCATCATTTCATATTGGAGGGCTTCTAATTCTGAGAGGGCGGTATCACTAATATTATTAGCAGCTAACTCACCCGAAAAGCCTTCCAGGTCTGCAATTACATTAAAGGTATTAATCACATCTTCAAGTCTGAGTTGCACTGCAATTGCACCACGGTTCGCAATCAGCTCGACTAGGCCATCTGCCGCTAAGCGACGAATCGCTTCCCGAATCGGAGTACGAGAAACATTCAAGCTTTCGGCGAGTTCCCGCTCATTGAGCTTGCTGCCAGGAATAATCTTGCCTTCCACCAGCAGCAGTCTGAGCTTTTGGAAGATCGCTTCATGCAAGTTCTGCGAATGAGGTTGTTCAATTACCTTCATGGCATTAATTTCCTAGACCCTAAATTTGTATACAAAAATATCAATAAGTCATCATAAAGCATAAATATAGGCTTTTAAGGCTAATTAAAGGCTTTATTTTAAGGTTTTCTATAAATATTTTGTATACAAAATAGAAAATTGGCAAAAATTGTCTTACACTAGGGAGATTATTCAACCTAAAACCAGCGAGACAAAACATGCTCAAACTCGATAACCACGCATCTGGACGCCATTTCTTACATATTCCAGGCCCAAGTCCAGTTCCTCCACGCGTATTACGCGCGATTAGCTATCAAACGATTGACCATCGCGGCCCTGAGTTTGGTCAGTTTGGATTGAAGGTTCTTGACGGTATAAAAAAGATTTTTAAGACCAGCCAACCAGTCATTATTTATTCTGCATCTGGCACTGGTGCATGGGAAGGTGCGTTGGTTAACGTACTGAGTCCTGGTGATAAGGTGCTTTTTTATGAGACAGGCCAGTTTGCAAACTTGTGGCGTGCTCTTGGTAAGCGTCTTGGTCTTGATGTTGAAGTAGTTGGTAAAGCTGGACAAGATTCTTGGCGTTGGGGTGTCGATGCTTCCGTGATTGAAGAGCGTTTACGCAAAGACACTGGTCATGAGATCAAAGCAGTGTGTGTCGTGCATAACGAAACTTCTACTGGCGTTACATCAAACATTGCTAATGTTCGCAAAGCCATTGATTCACTCAAGCATCCAGCGCTACTCTTGGTGGATAGTGTATCTGGCTTGGGTTCTGCGGACTATGAGCACGACAAGTGGGGTGCTGATGTCACCATCTCTGGTTCACAAAAAGGTTTGATGTTGCCTCCTGGTATTGGCTTTAACGCTTTGTCACCAAGAGCAATTGAAGTGAGCAAGGCTAACAAAATGCATAAAGCGTATTGGGCTTGGGATGAAATTCTCGAATCTAATAAAAATGGTTACTGGCCTACAACACCCAGCACCAATCTTATGTATGGATTGCATGAAGCCATGGATATGATGTTGGCCGAAGGTCTCGATACAATTTTTGCGCGTCACCAGCGTTTAGCTGCAGCCTGTCGTGAAGCAGTGAAAGCTTGGGGCTTAGAGATCCAGTGTCAGGACACTGATTGCTATTCACCTGTGCTCACTTGTATTGCTACACCAGAGGGTATGGATGCAGATGTACTGCGTAAACATGCTTTAGAGAAGTTCAATCTCTCTTTGGGTACTGGCCTTGGCAAGATCAAAGGTAAGGCATTCCGTATTGGCCATTTGGGTGACTGTAATGAGCTCAATCTCATGGCAGCATTGAGCGGCGTCGAGATGAGTTTGGGCTCTATGGGCTTCAAACCGAAGGCAAGCGGAGTAGTTGCCGCGCAAGAGTTCCTTAAATAAGGGGCATTTAGGGTGGGTGGAGCTGGATTCCTCAGGGTTAACCGAGCTACACCCCTTATAATTCAAGTACTTATATAGAAGTGCATGAATTCAATACACCATATTCGAGACAGAAAGATTAAACATGTTAGCCACTAAACCATTCTTAACTCAAGCTGATGTTCAAAAGATTTTGAATGCAGCTGATCAACACGCTGCTAAAAATAATTTGGCAGTGACGATTGCCGTATGTGATGAGGGTGGTCATATGTTGGGTTTAATTCGTCGCGATGGTTGCGCACCTTTGTCTTCTTACATCGCTCAAGAAAAAGCACGTACTGCTGCAATGGGCAAACGTGAGACACGTGTTTACGAAGAAATTATTAATAACGGACGTCATGCTTTCTTATCTGCCCCACACGTATCAGGCATGTTAGAAGGTGGCGTCAATATCGAGGTAAACGGGTTTACCATCGGCGCAGTCGGCGTTTCCGGCGTTAAATCGGCTGAAGATGCTGAAACCGCTAAGGCCGGTATCGCAGCCATTCTGTAAGTTACCTTGATAAATACTGATACTGAAATAACTTCTACTACAGGGGCTGACAACACAGTCGCCCCTAGTGACTCCGGCGCTGCTACCACTGCCGCCGCTGCCCCTCCAGCAACAATTACCTTTGCAGATTTTGGTTTAGATCCAAAGATTCAAAAGGCAGTACTCGAGCAGGGCTACACCATCCCTACGCCGATTCAAGCGCAATCTATTCCGCATGTGTTAGCAGGTAGTGATTTGATGGGCGCCGCTCAAACTGGTACTGGTAAAACTGCTGCCTTTGTCTTGCCTATCATTCAAAAGATTTTGCGTCACGCTAGCAATAGCGCTTCACCTGCACGCCATCCAATTCGTGCCTTGGTACTGACGCCAACACGAGAGTTGGCAGTGCAAGTTGCCGAGAACGCAGCTAGTTATTCCAAACATACTGATTTACGCGCCGCTGTTGTCTACGGCGGCGTGGATATGAAAGAGCAGGTTGGGATTTTACGTAATGGCGTTGAGATCTTGATTGCGACCCCAGGCCGCTTACTGGATCACATTGGTTCAAAAGTTGCCAACCTATCCCAAGTCGAGATTTTGGTATTGGATGAAGCGGACCGTATGCTGGATATGGGTTTCTTGCCTGATCTCCAGCGCATCATTAATTTGATCCCGGCGCAAAGACAAACTCTGTTGTTCTCAGCAACCTTCTCCCCAGAAATTAAAAAACTGGCGCAAAGCTATTTACGTACCCCAGTTACTGTTGAAGTGGCACGTCAGAATGCTGCAGCAGATACAGTCAAGCAAGTGGTACACATGGTGGCCTCAGCTGATAAGCAACGCGCGATCGTGAAAGTATTGGAAGAGCGCACACGCAAAGGTTTATCGCGTCAATGCATCATCTTTACTAATAGCCGTTTGGGCTGTGCTCGTTTATCTCGTGCACTTGAACGGGATGGCATCAAAGCCGGCGCGATTCATGGCGACAAGAGTCAGGGTGAGCGTACTCTCACTTTGGATGCATTTAAATCAGGTGCGATTGAAGCCTTGGTTGCAACCGATGTAGCAGCTCGTGGCTTGGATATTCCGGATATGCCCTGCGTGATTAATCACGAATTGCCATACAACGCAGAAGATTTTATTCACCGCATTGGTCGCACAGGCCGTGCTGGTAGTACAGGCGATGCGATTGCTTTAGTAGATGCAAGCGAGAAGCGCTTGCTCGACGATATCGAAAAATTGATGAAGCGTAAGCTCGATATCAAACCTTTGCCAGAGGGCATGCCTTCACAAAGCAGAGCATCGAGTTATTCATCTAGCGGCTCTTCATCCAATACTGCCCCAGCAAAAATGTCCGACCCATTCTTCTACAAGCCATACGAGCCAAGCGCTGCACCACCAGCAGCTGAGGGTGCTAAACCAGAAGAGAAAAAAGTGGGCATTACGCCTGCCAAGCCAGCTGTTGGCGCTTTGTTAGGCGGCTTTAAAAAGAAGTAATTCAGCGCCAAGCATGAGTGGCCGCTAAGAGCCACTCTGCAATGGTGATGCTTTCACCATCAGGCAAATGATTCAACCCCAAATGCTGTGCTGCTTTGCGTAATTCTGCAAGGGAGTGTTTTTCACCTTGAGTATTGATTTGGGTTGCTAAAGTTTGCTTACTCAATTTCTCGCCATACTCATCGAGTACTAGAGGCAGGTGAAGGTATTGCGGGGTTTCATAGCCCAATATCTTTTGCAAATGAATTTGCCTTGCAGTATTACTGAGTAAATCAGCGCCACGCACAATATGGGTAATTCCTTGTACGGCATCATCCACTACGACTGCAAGTTGATACGTGAAGATGCCATCGTTTCTGCGCAGAACAAAATCACCCACTTCTGTATTCAGGTTTTGGGCTTGATGACCTAGCGCCAAATCCTCGAACTCAATATGGCAATTTTCGGGAAGGGCAAGTCGCCAGGCGACTTTGGATGCCTTTAGCAATTCTGGTGAATGAATGTTCTGTGGGATTTGCCTACAAGTTCCCGGGTAGACCATTTCTTGGTTGCGGGGAGTTTCAATGCCAAGACCCGCTAGGGTATTGGCAATAGTCTGCCGAGAGCAGGTGCAGGGGTAAAGTAATTTAAGCGCATTTAAGCGCTTTAAAGCCTCTTGGTAATGGTCTTGGCGCTGAGATTGGTAGGTGAGCTCTTCATCCCAAGTAAGCCCGCAAGCAAGCAGTTGCGCCTGAATTTTCTGGTCTGCCCCAGGGACGCAGCGTGGGGTGTCTAAATCCTCTATTCTGAGCAGCCATTTACCCCTATTTTTACGGGCGTCTAACCAGCTTCCTAGGGCTGCAACCAGTGATCCGGCATGGAGCGGACCGGTGGGTGAGGGGGCAAAACGCCCGCGGTAGCCGTCGGCTGGGGATGAGGGGTTTTTCAAAGTAGACACAGCTAAAATCATCTCATGGCTTTACCCCGTTTTGTTCATCTTCGCCTTCATTCCGAGTTTTCGATTACGGATGGAGTCGTTCGTATTGACGATGCAGTCGCTGCGGCCGTCAAAGATGAAATGGGCGCTTTAGCCCTGACCGACCTCAGTAATTTATTTGGTTTGGTCCGTTTTTATACCGCAGCTCGATCTAGCGGTATTAAGCCTATCGCGGGTGCTGATGTTTGGGTGAGTAACCCCCAAGATCCAGATCAGCCTCACCGTTTATTGCTTTTAGTGCAGAACCATTCTGGCTATCTGAATTTGTGTGAGTTACTGAGCAGAGCTTCTTTAGATAACCAATCCCGTGGTCGTGCTGAAGTTGACTCCGCTTGGTTTAGTGAGCCCGCTGCAAAAGCAGAAGATAAGAAAGCTAAGAAAACCCTTGCGCATGGATTGATTGCACTTTCAGGTGCGCGCCAGGGTGAAGTAGGTAGTGCTTTGTTGGCAGGCCAAGATGATCAGGCCAAGATTGCTGCAAGACGTTATGACAAGTTATTCCCGAATTCTTTTTATCTTGAAATACAACGTGGTGGTCATCAGCAGGACGAGAAGCAGCTTCAGCTTGCCTGCCACTTAGCCAGTGAACTGAAGCTACCAATAGTAGCGACCCATCCAGTGCAGTTCATGCAAAAGAGCGATTTCACAGCCCATGAGGCACGGGTGTGTATTGCTGAAGGTGAGTTATTAGGTAATCCAAGGCGCGCTAAGAAATTTAATGACGAGCAATACTTCTTAACGCAAGCAGAGATGGAAAAGCGTTTTGTAGATTTGCCAGTTGCAATCGCAAACTCCGTGGAAATTGCTAAGCGTTGTAACTTATCCCTTGTGCTTGGTCAGCCACGCCTGCCAGACTTCCCTACACCTCCAGGTATTACGCTTGATGAATATTTAATGGCTCAATCTGAGGTTGGGCTTGAGCGCCATATGGAGCGAAACTTCCCGGATGCCGAAGAGCGCGCCAAAGAAATGTCGCGCTATCACGAGCGTTTAGTGTTTGAGGTGAAGACGATTTCTCAAATGGGATTTCCGGGTTACTTCCTGATCGTGGCGGACTTCATTAACTGGGCTAAAAATAATGGCGTACCAGTTGGTCCCGGTCGTGGATCTGGTGCAGGTTCTTTAGTGGCTTACTCATTGGGCATTACTGACCTTGATCCACTGCGCTACAACTTACTCTTTGAACGCTTCTTAAATCCAGAGCGGGTATCGATGCCTGACTTTGATATCGACTTCTGCCAACACGGTCGTGACCGTGTGATTCAGTACGTTAAGGATAAATACGGCAAAGATGCCGTGAGTCAGATTGCTACCTTTGGCACGATGGCAGCACGAGCAGCCATTCGCGATGTAGGGCGTGTATTGGAGCAGGGTTATAACTTCGTGGATGGCATTGCCAAACTTGTTCCAAACAAGCCAGGCCAGTACATGACCATCGAAATGGCCAAGAAAGAAGAAAAGCAATTAGCCGAGCGCGAGAAAAACGAAGATGAAGTGCGTCAGTTGCTTTCACTGGCACAACAATTAGAGGGTATGACTCGCAACGTCGGTATGCATGCTGGTGGCGTGTTGATTGCTCCAGGACGCTTAACTGATTTTTGTCCACTCTATACACAAGAGACCAAAGATCAAGACAGTAGCTCTGTAATTAGCCAGTTTGATAAAGATGACGTAGAAGCAATTGGCTTGGTGAAGTTTGACTTCTTAGGTTTGACCACGCTCACTATCCTGGCTGCAGCAGAACGTTGGATTAAAACGCTTCACGTAGATCGTAAAGATTGGAGTATTAGCGATATTGCACTTGATGATGAGAAGGCCTTTGATGTTCTCAAGAAAGCCAATACCGTTGCTGTGTTCCAGCTAGAAAGTCGTGGCATGCAAGGCATGCTTCGGGAAGCCAAGCCTGACCGCTTTGAGGACATTATTGCTTTAGTGGCTTTGTATCGACCAGGCCCAATGGACCTCATTCCGGACTTTATTGAGCGAAAGCATGGGCGTCAAAAAGTAGAGTATCCAGATCCACGTATTGAGCCAGTTCTACGCGAGACCTACGGCATCATGGTCTACCAAGAGCAGGTGATGCAGATGGCTCAAATGATTGGTGGCTACTCATTGGGTGGTGCTGATATGTTGCGCCGTGCGATGGGTAAGAAAAAGCCTGAAGAGATGGCACAGCACCGCAAGATTTTTAGTGACGGCGCAAAAGCGGGTGGCATTAGCGAAGGCAAGGCGAACGAGATCTATGACTTGATGGAGCGTTTTGCGGGTTATGGATTTAATAAATCCCATGCTGCTGCATATGCACTCTTAGCTTATCAAACTGCATGGCTCAAAGCTTATTACCCAGCAGAATTTATGGCAGCCAACTTATCGCTCGCTATGGATGACACCGATAAGGTGAAGATTCTGTATGACGATTGTTTGGCAAATCAAATTCGAGTCTTCTCGCCTGATATCAATACGGGCGTATACGACTTCACGCCATTGCGTGCGCCTGATGCAGCACCTGATTCACCGATCAGCCATATTCGTTATGGTCTAGGCGCTGTTAGAGGTACTGGTGAGGCTGCGATTGAGGCGATTGTCAAAGCCCGTGAAAGTGGTGGGCCATTTAAGGACTTGTTTGATTTCTGCGCACGGGTTGATCGTCGGCAAGTTAACCGCCGCGCCATTGAAGCGCTAATGCGTGCCGGTGCATTTGATGGTCTCTATCGTGACTCAGTTCCTGCGGGCGGTAATCTCTATGACATTCGGTCTACCTTGCTCGCTTCATTAGCTAGAGCCATTGAGGCTGCAGAACAAGCGGAGGCCTCTATTCATCAGGTGAGTTTGTTTGAGGCTGCTGGAGAAGAAGATCGCCATCTCCCAGAATTAGTGCGCGAACCTGTTTGGTCTGAGAAGAAGCGCCTCCAAGAAGAAAAGACCTCCCTAGGGCTTTGCTTAACAGGACATATGTTTGATGCCTATCGTGACGAGACAGCGCATTTCATACGGCAGCCTTTGGCCAAAGTGACGGAGGGTAAGGACCAGTTAATCGCTGGCATCATTACTTCAGCTCGCATGCTCACTGGCCAGCGTGGTCGCATGATGATCGCAACCATTGATGATGGCAGTGCTGCGATTGAGGTAACGCTGTATAGCGAAGTGTACGAACCGAATCGGTCATGGCTCAAGGAAGATGAGATGCTGATTGCCAAGGTGAATGTCACGCCAGATAAATTTTCAGGTGGTGTACGAGTGGTTGCTGAAGCGGTAATGGATATCACTGGTGCTCGCATGCGCTTTGCTCGCAATGTGCATGTGTGTATTGATTCTGCGATCGATCTCAAGATGCTGCGTAGTCAAATCGGACCGTATTTAATGACCAATCGCGTACGCGATCCAAAGATGGGTGCAGCGCCACCGCCAATGCCAGGCTCTAATGATGGGGTGAAGGGCCTGATGTTGACTGCTGCTGTGACTACTAGTGGCGGAGCTTGTTTGATGCAGTTTCCAGAAGAGTTACGTATTTATCCTGATGACGCTTGTTTGCATAGCCTCAATCAACTACTAGCGTCTAAACAAAAAGACCCCGTCCAGGTTCAATACCACTAAGCTGGTTTGATTACTTTCTCAATTGCGGCAATGACTTGAGTAGGCTCTAATAGATCTAAGCATTCGCTATTACTATCAGCGCGATCAAGACAGCCTGCTTTGCGGCAAGGCACGCATTCACCTGGACCTTGCAAGATTGTGACATTACTAACGGTTTGTGAGCGGGCGCGCAACTGATAAGGTTGTTCGCCAATAAAGCCATTAGGCCATGGGCCAAAGTTGGTCGGTGGTGTTGCCCCAAATAAAGCAATCGTAGGCGTATTACAAGCCGCTGCTAAATGGGTGATGGAGGTATCAACGCCAATATATAGTGCTGCACCCCGTAGCAATGTGCCAGCCTGTGGAATAGAAAGCTTGCCTGCAGCATTAATAACTTTTGCAGCAGTCTCATCATTTAAGAGTGAGAGGATATCGTGATTGAGTTGCACATCCTGCTTGGCAGGTGACGCACTTAATACCACCTGAAACCCTTTACTAGCAAGCCAGGTAATGAGGTATTGCCAGTGTGCTAAAGGCCAGCGCTTATAGGCAGTGAGTGGCCCAGGATGAACCACAGCGTAGGGTTGTACTAGTGTATTGGTAATTACGGGTGTCAATGCTTCACCAGCAGGCGGCGTTACAGAAATCGGCTGGCTGAATAATTCAGGAGGGTTTCTGAAGAAGACTTCGAGTAAGCGGAGTTTTTCTGCGATAACGTGTTGATTGAAGTAATCCACATCCACCGTATGCATGCAGATGAATTTCTTCCAAGCGTTCTGTTTCTCGCTTTTACTTCTCTTGGACTTATCTTCTACGTCTTTACCTTGGGGATGTCCACCCAAGACCCCAACTCTTCTAAAGGCAGCAATCAGTCCATAAAAATAAGCGCGATCGCTAGGCTGGGTAACGAATGCCAAGTCGTAGCGCTGAAATAATCGATTAAAAAGAGAGAGGTATTCTCCAACACCAGGACGATCTGAAGTTTCAATGATCTCACTGATGTCCGGATTGCCGAAAAGCATATCGAGTTTGCCGCGATAGCCCAGAAAGTGAAACTCAGCATCAGGCCACAACTCTCTGGCCTTACTAATAAGCGGGGTGGTAACCAGTACATCCCCAATTTGCCGAGTGGCAATAAATAATACCTTTTTAGGCCTCAGATCTGAGAAGGGGTTCATATTTGAGGAATTCATTACATTGCCTTCGCCAGAATCTTTTCGCGAACACGTCGGGCGTTCTCGGCAGCATTACTTTGATCATGAATTTTATGAAAGAGGTGCAATACTTCTGTTGCCCATGATCCCGATTTTCGAATGATATGGTGACGTTGCAAGCGGAATACAAAATCAGCATCCTCATGCCCCCAGCCCGTCATCGTTTCATCAAAGCCATTAATCGACTCGGCATCTGCTTTCCAGCAGGCCATATTGCAGCCTTTAATACGGCGCCAAACAAACTGTTTGTAATCTCGCCATGAGCCATTACCAAGCTTGATCTTGAGGGGCCAATATTTATTGATGCCACCACTGAGGCGCTCACCTAAAAGACCAGAGCAAAAGCGTTGAAAATCCCAATGTGACCAAGAAATCAGTTCTTGAGTGAGTTTTTCATTGAGCAGCACCCGGCTACCGGTCACTAAATATCCTTTTTGCGCCAACGCACGATGGCGCGCTACAAAATCCGGCTGCACAATGCAATCGCCATCTAGAAATACCAGATAGTTGCCATGCGCAGCTTTAATTGCGTGATTCAGAATGATAGTTTTGCGAAAACCTTGATCCTCTTGCCATAGATGATTTATGGTGATGGAGGTAGATGACCTGAATTGCTCAATCACTTGTTTAGTGCTCTCGGTAGAGCCATCATCAGCAATGATGATTTCAAAGTTGTGATCTGTTTGTGTCGCAAGAGACTCCAGGCAGAGCTTCAGTGCTTGTGGCCAGTTATAAGTGGCCAACAAAATCGAAATCATTTATTAGCATCCTGATTGAGGTGCCACAACTTCATATAACGGTAGTAGGTGCCTTGGCCATTAGAGATTGCTAGAGCAAATCCTTGAGCGCCGTCTAAGAAGCCTGCACGAATCACATAGGTGCGAAAGAATGCCCAAAAACCATGAAGCACTGCCGTTAAAGGGTTGCTGGTTTTTCCTTTAGCAAAAGCTTGCTCTGCGGATGCAGTGGAATAACGATCAATCTTTTGTAAAACTTGAGAATAGTTCATGAAGCTGTAGTGCAGCATCGGATTCTCTAGCTTGGCAACTTGTCCGGTCGGAATTAAACGTTCATGAACTAAGTCATCTGAGAAACGGGCAGTGCCGCGCTTAAATAGTCGGTCAACGTAATCGGGGCTCCAGCCAGAATGCCGAATAAAGCGTCCGCAATACCAAGAGAGACGAGGAATGGCAAAACAGTCCACGTGAGCGCTATGGTTGATAGCGTTCAAGATCTCCGATCTCAATGCGGGGGTCAGTCTTTCATCGGCATCCAAGGACAGCACCCATTCGCCGCTAGCCAGGTCTAAAGCGCGGTTCTTTTGGGGGCCAAAACCAGGCCAACCGGGTGGGCTGGCGATAGTGGCCCCATAGTTTTGGGCTATCTCTAGAGTGCGGTCAGAGCTGGCCGTATCGACCACAACGATCTGCTGGGCAATGCCTTCCAGGGAGGTCAGACAATCGTCCAAATTGGCCTCTTCATTGCGGGTGATGAGTATGACTGATAAGGTGGGCATAATTCATTATATGAATGCTCAAGACCGTACCGCCCTAAATCGCTTAATTACCTATCTCAAGCCCCATATTCGGCTGATTATCGGCTCTCTAGCGGCTATGGCGGTTGTAGCTGCTACTGAGACATCGATCCCTGCCTTAATGAAGCCTTTGCTTGATCGTGGCTTCACAGGCCAGCTTGATAGCAAACTGTGGCAAGTACCACTGTTCTTGGTTGGTTTGGCGGTGGTGCGCAGTATGGCCCAGTTCTTATCGAACTACTTGCTTACTCGCGTAATCAATTCAGTCCTACTTAAGTTACGTGAGCA
Source organism: Polynucleobacter hirudinilacicola (assembly GCF_002192535.1). Lineage (GTDB taxonomy): Bacteria > Pseudomonadota > Gammaproteobacteria > Burkholderiales > Burkholderiaceae > Polynucleobacter > Polynucleobacter hirudinilacicola. The sequence continues at coordinate 104,481 of NZ_NAIA01000001.1, forward strand.
GATGTTTCATACGCTCTTGCATGCGAAGACTACTTTTTTCCAAAAAAATTCAGCATCAAGTTTAATTAATGCAGTTGTCTTCGAGGTGAATAACATTCTTTCCATCATGGGTGGAATGTTAATTAGTTTAGTGCGTGACTCTCTTACCGTCATCGGTTTGATGGGCTACCTGATTTATTTAAACTGGCAGTTGACAATGGTGGTCTTAATCATCTTCCCAGTAATTGCATTGATTATGAGCAAAATTAATAAGCGCTTGCGCTCACTTAATCGAGAGCAGCAGACCTTAACTAGCGAGTTAGCTTATATCGTTGAGGAAGCTGCTGCTGGCTATAAGATCATGAAGGTTCATGGCGCCGAACAGTATGAGATGAGTCGCTTTCTTGAGAAAGCCGAACGCTTGCGCCAGTTTGCCTTGAAGTCTGCGGTAGCAGGTGGTTTGAACCAGCCAATTACTCAGCTCATTGCCTCGATGGCATTGTCTATAGTACTTGTGATTGCTTTGATGCAATCAGCCACAGAGGGTACGACTGTTGGTGGCTTTGCAGCTTTTGTTACCGCAATGATGTTAGTGATTTCACCATTGAAGCACTTGGCTGATATTAATCAGCCTTTACAACGCGGCTTAACAGCGGCGGAAATGATTTTTGGCTTAATGGATGAGCCTTTTGAAGAGGCAGAAGAGCGCCGGCAGAATATGAAGTCCTTGGACAAAGCGAAGGGCGGTATTCGTTTTGAGGATGTTGGGTTCTCATATGAGCAGGAGGCTGGTCGACAAGATGCCCTACACAAAATTAATCTGACTATTAAGCCTGGTGAAATAGTGGCATTTGTTGGTCCATCGGGTGGCGGAAAATCTACCTTAGTCAATTTACTGCCCCGATTCTATAAGCCCAGTAGCGGACATATTTTCTTAGACGATATACCGCTCGAGGATATTATCTTGGCTGATATCAGAAAGCAAATCGCTTTCGTAAGTCAGGATGTGATTTTATTTAACGATACGATTGCTGCAAATGTAGCCTATGGTGCCGCTGGACAAGAAGGCATTGATCGGGGTCGAGCTATGGAGGCTTTAGAGGCCGCTAATTTAGGCGCACTCATTAAAGAATTGCCAGAGGGCATTGATTCGATGATTGGTGATAACGGCAATCGCTTATCTGGCGGACAGCGTCAGCGTCTAGCCATTGCTCGGGCTATCTACAAAAATGCCCCAATCTTAATTTTGGATGAAGCTACCTCAGCCTTGGATTCTGAATCAGAGCGGCAAGTGCAAGATGCGCTTGATCGATTGATGGCTGGCAGAACTACTTTGGTGATTGCGCATCGCCTATCCACGATTGAGCACGCTGATCGTATTGTGGTGCTAGAGCATGGTCAAATCGTCGAAAATGGATCGCACGAAGACTTGATTAAAAAAGATGGTCTGTACGCCAACCTACATCGCATTCAGTTCTCGAACGCTTAACTCAGTTAACTTAAAACAATGTCGTATTGCTCTTGGCGGAAGCTGCCTTCCGCTTGAAGAGTGATTGGCTTGGCAATAAAGTCGCCTAGCTGCGCCAAAAATTGATTCTCTTCTTCTAGGAATAAATCAATGACATCGGGTGCAGCTACGATTCTAAATTCTCGAGGATTAAATTGGCGATGCTCGCGCACTATCTCGCGCAAGATTTCATAGCAGATAGTTTGAGCAGTCTTGATCTCGCCCTTGCCCATGCAGGTAGCGCATGGCTCGCAGGTGATATGGGCTAAGGATTCGCGTGTCCGCTTGCGGGTCATCTCCACTAAACCCAAGGAAGAAAATTCACTTACTGAGGTGCGGGCATGGTCGCGCTCTAGATTCCGTTTAAGTTCATGAAGTACGGATTCTTGATGGTCTTTGCTCAGCATATCAATGAAGTCAATAATGATGATGCCACCGAGGTTGCGTAAACGTAATTGACGAGCAATGGCTTGCGCAGCCTCTAAATTGGTTTTGAAGACGGTGTCATCTAGATTGCGGGCGCCGACATAACTGCCTGTATTGACATCAACGGTTGTCATTGACTCTGTCTGGTCAATCATCAGATATCCACCAGACTTGAGATCAACTCGTCGGCCCAAGGCTTTATTGATTTCGGCATCAACATCAAATAAATCAAAAAGAGCACGCTCACCACGATGTAATGTCAACTTACCTAATAGGTTAGGCATATACAAATTTGCAAATCCTTTGAGCTTCTCAAAATTCTCTGCAGAGTCCACCCGAATTTGCGTGGTGTCTTCACTGGCGACATCACGCAGCACTCGTTCAGCAAGACTGAGGTCTTGATAGAGTAAGCTCGGAGCAGGATTTTGCTTCATCGCTACCCGAATGTTCTCCCAAGTTGTGCGCAGGTAATGCATGTCATGCAGAAGTTCAGCATCAGACGCATCTTGGGCGCTAGTGCGCACAATAATGCCGCCTTTTTCATCAGCAGCCATGAGGCCTGCAAGTCGGGCTTTAATCGCTTCGCGCTCTTCTGGTTGATCAATACGTTGCGATACGCCGATATACTTTTCGGTGGCAGGATCGCTACCTGCTGGTGGTAGGTAAACAAGATTGCGACCAGCAATGCTTAACTGAGTGGTTAAGCGAGCCCCTTTGGTACCCAATGGATCTTTCAGCACTTGTACTAAGATTGTTTGACCTTCGAACAAGAGCTTTTCAATTTGGGCCTGTGGATTGTTTTGGGTGATATCAGCGACGTGCATGAAGGCAGTACGCTCGAGACCAATTTCAATAAAAGCAGATTGCATGCCTGGAAGTACGCGTACGACTTTGGCTAGATAGATGTTGCCAACAATTCCCCGCTGGCGAGTACGCTCGATTTGTAGCTCTTGAACGGCACCTTGCTGGATTAAAGCAACCCGTGTTTCTTGTGGAGTGATATTGATGAGGATTTCTTCATTCATATGCATGTCACTTGAGCGCGCTCTAGAAGTTGTGCAGTTTCAAATATAGGTAGCCCCATGATACCGCTATAGCTGCCCTCAATCGCGGGGATGAATGCGCCACCCAGCCCTTGAATGCCATAGGCGCCAGCCTTCCCATAAGGTTCTCCGCTAGCAATATATGAATCAATCTGTTCTTGGGATAGCAGGGCAAATTCAACTTTAGATACCTGCACTAGGCAAAGCGGTTTTTCATTTGGGCTAATAGTCAATGCAACGGCCGTGAGTACTTCATGAGTTTTACCGCTGAGCATCTTTAAAATTCGATTGACATCTGAAGCATCGGTTGGTTTTCCTAAAATTTCTCCCTCACTACTATTAGGCAAACTTACTGTCGTATCGGCACATAGGATCGGAGCCCATGAGAGCCCACTCTTTTTCCAGCGCGCTAAAGCAACAGTGCTTTTTGCCAAGGTAACGCGCTCAACATAAGATCGCGCTTTTTCATGGGGTAATGGCGTTTCAAGACTCTCGGTATCCTCATTTGGGTTAGGTAACAACATCTCAAAGCGTACACCCATTTGTTTTAATAATTCTTGGCGACGTGGGCTTTGTGAGGCCAGGTAGATAAATGAAAACACTGCATTACTCACGATGGTAAGGGTGTCCTTGCAAAATAGTCCAGGCACGATAGAGTTGCTCAACTAGCATTACTCTTGCCATTGCATGCGGCAATGTCAGGCTAGAAAGTCGCCACATAGCTTGTGCATTGGATTTCAGGCTGGTATCTAAGCCATCAGCACCGCCAATTAAAAAGGTGATATCAAAACCTTCTTGACGCCATGAAGCTAGTTGGGTGGCGAGGTTTTGTGTAGTTTGATCTTTGCCACGCTCATCTAGAGCAATGACTTTTGATCCCCTGGGGATAGCCGCAGCAATCTTGATGGCTTCTTTTGCTGGTGTGAGATCAGGCTTGATCTCTTTAATATCAATGCTGCAATCTGCTGGCATGCGTTTGACATAGTCGTGAGTTGCAGTAGCAACCCAATCAGGCATTTTGTGTCCGACAGAAACTATGGTGAGGCGCATTGACTAGCGAATCAATTATGAACAGAGTTATTTACTCGTCGTCTTCAAGTTCACTTGCTTTAACCAGTCCTTTGCTACCAGCCAATTTGACCCGTACTGGTTTTGCACCCCACATACCCTCAAGCTGATAGTAAGAGCGCAGCATCGGCTGCAAGATGTGAACCACGATATCTCCGCAATCTACTAAGACCCATTCGCCAGTCTCTAATCCTTCGATGGAGATCACTTCACCACCTTTAGCATTGACATCTTCTTTGACGGACATTGCCAGCGATCGCGTTTGACGATTGCTTGAGCCAGTGGCAATGATCACGCGATCAAATAGCTCGCTCAGTTTAGTGGTGTCATAAACGCGAATATCTTGCGCTTTAACATCCTCTAGGGCATCAATAATGACGCGTTGTAATTTACGTAAGTCCATGGTTTCTCGATGATATTTTTCTATATTTAGGATGATCTTAGCTTGATTACTGATACAAGCCCAGATTTGTAATGATTTGTAGGGTATGGGATGAAATTTCCTCTGATTCAATCTGGCCACGAGCCGGTGTTTTAAGGCGCTTACGCAGCTCGGTAGAGGAAAGGTCTACTGATAAGCTTTCATCTATGTAGATGAGGCCAGATGGCTGCATTTCAAGTGCGGCTGGGTCCATTATCTGATGTACTTTCAGTAACTCCTGAATTTCAGTACCCATCTCGGCATTGAGATCGTAATGCGGCCGACTGGTCACTGCAAAGTTCATATATTTAAATAGATCACGCCACGAGTTCCAGGTTGGAAGGTTGATCAGTGAATCTACCCCCGTCAACCAAATCAGACTGGCTTTGGGCCCAAAGCGCTCACGTAGGGATTTAGCGGTATCAATGCTATAGCTTGGGCCAGTGCGCTCTATCTCAATACGATCAACACCAATACGAGTTGGAATTTTTAAGTACAAGAATGCTCTGGCTAAATCTTTGGCTGCCGCTTCAGTCAACTGAAAGCGAATTTCTGCGGGCGTGATATCTGACCCTTTCTGCCATGGCTCACCACTGGGAATGAGTAGCAATTCATCTAATTGCAGAATTTCTGCAAAATGACTTGCTAGTTTTAAGTGGCCTATGTGGGGTGGATCAAAGGTTCCCCCTAAGATGCCGATTTTCTGAGTGGTGCTCAACCCAACCAATCCCGTGGTTTGAGGTAGTAGTCATATAGTTTAGCCTCAGGTGTACCCGGTTTTGGCTGCCAGTTGTACCACCACTGAACTACTGGTGGCATTGACATCAAAATGGATTCTGTGCGGCCACCTGAATGTAAGCCAAAGATCGTGCCCCGGTCAAACAAGAGGTTGTACTCAACATAACGACCCCGACGGTACTCTTGGAAAGCCTTTTCTTCTGGTGTGAAAGCATCTTTATAACGACGCTCTACGATCGGCAGATAAGCATTGATAAACGCATCACCAACGGCGCGTGTCATCGCAAAGCTTTTCTCAAAGCCCAACTCATTGAAGTCATCAAAGAAGATGCCACCAATACCACGTGGCTCTTCACGATGTTTAAGGTAAAAGTACTCATCACACCATTTCTTAAAGCGAGGGTAGAGTGCTTCGCCAAATGGATCTAGTGCATCCTTAGCAGTCTGATGAAAATGTTTGCAGTCTTCATCAACGCCGTAATAGGGTGTCAGGTCAAAGCCACCACCAAACCACCAGACTGGCTCTTTATCAGGTGCTTGCGCAATAAAGCAGCGCACATTCATATGGGTAGTAGGAACCTTGGGATTATTGGGGTGAAAGACGAGTGACACTCCCATAGCTTCAAATTTGCGACCAGCTACTTCGGGGCGGTGATGGGAAGCAGAGGGCGGCATTTGATCGCCACGAACATGGGAGAACCCAACCCCACCTTTTTCTAAAATATTGCCACCATCTAGAGTGCAGGTACGACCATAACCTTTGAGTTTGCTATCTTCAGGCTTATGCCATTCATCAGCAATAAAAGCTTTGCCATCAAGCGCACTCATTGCACTCGTAATGCGATCCTGTAAGCCTAAAAAATAATCCTTTAGGGCTGCGATATCAATTTGGGTGTTAGTGGATGTCAAGGGATTGCCTCTGTCTTATTTAACCGCGCGATAGCCAATATCTTTACGATATTGCATGCCATCAAAATGAATTTGATTAATAGCTTCATAAGCTTTTTGTTGAGCGCCGCGAACGGTATCTGCAAGTCCGACCACACACAACACGCGACCACCAGAAGTCACGATCTTGCCATCTTGCAATTGAGTGCCCGCATGGAAAGTGATTTGATCTTCAGTGTCGGCTGGAATACCAGTAATCACATCGCCATTACGAGGAGTCTCTGGATAGTTATGAGCTGCCAGTACAACGCCTAATGCAGTACGACGATCCCACTCCAACTCCACTTCATTGAGCTTGCCATCTACAGCATGGTCTAGCGCATTTACTAGATCGCTACGTAAGCGAGCCATGATGGGTTGAGTTTCTGGATCTCCCATGCGGCAATTGAATTCTAATGTTTTAAGCTTGCCATCTGGAGAAATCATTAGGCCAGCATATAAGAAGCCGGTATAGGGAATGCCGTCTGCTTCCATGCCCTTGACTGTTGGCATGATGACCTCACGCAATGCACGTGCATGAATTTCTGGAGTGACAACCGGGGCAGGGGAGTAGGCGCCCATACCACCAGTATTGGGACCTTGATCAGCATCGAGTAAGCGTTTGTGATCTTGACTAGTTGCTAGTGCAAGAACATGCTTACCGTCAACAAGCACAATAAAGCTGGCTTCTTCGCCGGTCAGAAACTCTTCAATCACAACACGCGCACCAGCATTACCGAGCTTATTGTCAGCTAGCATCATATCGATTGCTGCATGTGCTTCATCTAGGCTCATTGCAACTACAACACCTTTACCGGCAGCAAGACCATCAGCCTTGATTACGATTGGCGCACCCTGAGCATCGATGTATGCATGGGCTTCAAGCGCGCTGGAGAAGGTTTGGTAATCCGCTGTCGGAATACCATGCCGTTTCATAAATGCTTTGGAGAAATCTTTAGATGACTCCAGTTGTGCTGCTAATTGTGTTGGGCCAAAAATACGCAAACCATTATTACGGAAAACATCAACTATGCCAGCTGCTAAAGGGGCCTCTGGGCCAACTACGGCGAGATGAATCTTTTCACGTTTAGCAAAGTCTGCTAACTCTTGTAAGCCGGTTATTGGTAGATTCTCAATGCCAGCAGTAGCCTGCTTGGCCGTGGCAGTGCCACCATTGCCTGGTGCTACATAGACGGTTTGCACTTGAGGCGATTGCGCAAGCTTCCAAGCTAATGCATGTTCGCGTCCGCCGGATCCAATGAGAAGAATTTTCATAGCTAGCTGTGGCTTAAATAGGTTGTGGGAAAAATATTTCTTTAAAGAGAGGCGTTCGTAAAGACTTCTTGAACGTCATCGAGATTTTCAAGAGCATCTAATAGTTTTTGCATACTTTCTGCCTGTTCGCCCTCTAGGGCAATCTCGGTCTCAGGGCGCATTGCGACAGTAGCTAATTCAGGTTTGAGACCTGCTTGGCTAATAGCATCTTGCACCTTACTAAAATCCGGAACTGGAGAGAGAACTTCAAGCGAGCCATCATCATGCGTAATGACGTCTTCAGCGCCAGCATCTAAGGCAACTTCCATGAGTTGATCTTCATTCGTACCGGGTGCAAATAACATTTGACCGCAATGCTTAAATAGAAAAGCTACTGATCCTTCGGCACCCATATTGCCGCCATTCTTATTAAATGCATGGCGAACTTCAGCAACGGTACGGGTGCGGTTATCAGTTAAACAGTCAACAATAATTGCAGCACCATTCATGCCGTAACCTTCGTAACGAATCTCTTCGTAGTTCACGCCTTCAAGCGAACCTGTGCCCCGCTGAATTGCTCTCTGCACATTGTCGTTAGGCATATTAGAGTCTTTGGCTTTATCAATCGCCAAGCGTAAACGAGGATTGGTTGCGACATCACCACCACCCAATTTAGCAGCAACAGTAATTTCTTTAATGAGTTTGGTCCAAATCTTGCCGCGTTTTTCGTCTTGACGACCCTTGCGGTGCTGAATATTGGCCCATTTCGAGTGGCCGGCCATACGGGTAATTCCTTTTAATAATTTGGCTAGAAGCACTCATTTTAAGGGGTTCTAGACCAAAGGTAGAGGGTTGGGAGCCATTTTTTGTTACACTCTCATGTCTTAGCAGTAACAAAGCATCAAACTAAGCAGAATTTCCACTGCAAACACCTGCCTCGGTGATGGAATTGGTAGACGTGCCGGACTCAAAATCCGGTGCCGCAAGGCGTGGCGGTTCGAGTCCGCCCCGAGGCACCACTCAAATGACGGTTCAGTCTTTGAGTTTCTTCAAAACCCTAAATTTCGTACGAATCCGATTCGTTATTCATCGCCTGCTCGACAATTTTCTTGGTTAAGGTCGGCGAGAAGAGCTCAATGAAGGTGTAGACAAAAGAGCGTAGGTAAGCACCTTGCTTAACACCAAGATGCGTTACGTTATTACCAAACAGATGGCTCGCTTGAATCACTTTGAGGTTACGGTCTCTATCCGAATCATACGCATGACCGGCCACGATGCCAATTCCCATGCCAGTTTCTACATAGGTTTTAATTACATCCGCATCAATTGCTTCCAAAATAATATCTGGAGTAATGTTTCGTTGCGCAAAGGCAGCATCAATTTTGCTACGGCCTGCGAACGCTTTGTCATAAGTGATGATGGGGTACTTCGCAATCTCTTCTAAGGTTACTGTTGCTTGATTGAGGAGTGGATGACTTAAGGGCACCATCACTACGTGCTGCCATTGATAGCCAGGCAGCGCAAGCACTCCAGGGGTATTAGCAATACCTTCAGTAGCAATCGCAATATCCGCCCGATCATGAGTTAGTAACTCTGCAATTTGTCCTGGGTTGCCTTGTTGAATGCTAACGCGCACTTTTGGAAACCGTTTAGTGAATTCAGTTAGAACCTTAGGAAGTGCATAGCGAGCTTGCGTATGTGTGGTTGCGATTACAAAGTTACCTTGATCCTGACTCGCAAAATCTTTGCCCACACGCTTTAAGGTTTCGACTTCATCCAAAATGCGTTCAATCGAACTCAGAATTCTTTTGCCTGGCTCAGTGAGTGAGCGAATCCGTTTGCCATGCCGGCGAAAGATCTCCACGCCCAATTCATCCTCGAGCTCAATGATGGCCTTGGATACACCAGGCTGAGACGTAAAGAGTGCTTTAGCGGCTGTTGTCAGGTTGAAGTTTTGTCTAACCGCTTCGCGGACAAAGCGAAATTGATGAAGATTCATGGGGATTCCTGTCTATATACCAACAATGATATAGGAATCAAATTCTAAATGAATTTTGGGTATTAAGACTTAGATACCCAGCGCAATCCAATGATTGCAAGCAAAAGATAAACGAGGGGTGGCGTTAAGGCGGTCATAAAAGCTGGCCAAGATCCCAACAGACCCACGTTTGAGAATAAGGAATTGAAGAGCTGGAAGCTCATGCCGAGCATGATTCCACCGAAAACCTTAATGCCCACACTACCAGCGCGTACTTTTAAGTAGGCAAAAGGTAATGCCAAAGCTAGCATCACAAAAATCGTAAAGGGATAAACCACCTTCTTCCAGAAGGCGATGGAATGGCGTTGAGCATCTTGTTTGTTGTCGCGCAAATGGGAGATGAAGCGACCCAAACTTAGGATAGACATTTTTTCTGGGCTAATGAGTAGCACGCTCAAAATTTGGGGCGTGACCTCTGACTCAAGAGTTAGTATGGGGTGAGTAAAGATCTGTGAAGAAAAGACTGGGTTCAATGGGTCAGACTGCTTTGTTTCTTTAAAGCGAGTTTCGGTTACATTGTTAAGCACCCAGACTCCGGTTTCATCAAATTGACCTGAGGTAGCGCTTCTAATAGAGAGCAGGCGATAGACATCATCAAACTCATACATGCGAATATTGTGAATTGCATTATCTTTATCGACTTTGCCTACATTGACATAACGGACGCCAGATCGCACTGGCCCACTGCCATCTTCATTGCGTAAGCGATCTTTCACCCAAACACCAGTTCTAAATTGCGAGGAGTATGCAGAGCCCAGTGCCTTCATGCGAATTTGATCTGACTTGGCCTCGGTATAGGGTCCAACCCATTCACTCATGATGAGTGTGAGCGCTACCAGTGGCAGCGAGATTTTGGTGAGGGTGATGAGACCACGTTTTACATCTAATCCAGCAATACGCAGGATAGTAAATTCTGATTGACTGGCAAGCATAGCGAAGACATAAATACTGCCAATAAGTCCCGCGATAGGAATAATTTCAGAGATGCGGCTAGGCGCTTTTAGTAGAACATGCAAGAGCGCTAAGGGTAGGGTGTAGCCGCCTTGTACAGAGCCGAGCTCACTCAAAATATCGAAGAACAAAAATAAGGCAACTAGCGCAAATAAAATAAAACCAAAGGCCGCATAAATTTGCTTAGCTAAGTAGCGCTCATAGGTAAAGGGAAAGAGCAGCTTCATTTATTTGCAAACCCAGCAGGTAATTGACGGCGCCACCACTTTAAGGAGGGGTTGATGCGATTGCGGATTAAGATAAATGCAATGAGAAATGCAAGAACATGGATTGGCCAGATTCCAACAAACATACTTAATTTTCCTTGCGACACAAAGTTTTGCGTCAGGTTTAATAGGTTGCTATACATCAAATAAATTAAGACGGCATAAAACATGGCGGTATAGTTCCCCAGCCTTGGATTGACATAAGCTAGTGGGATCGCAATCAAAACTAATCCAAGCGCCATTAGAGGTAGACCAATACGCCACAGTAATTCTGCACGGTTGGGATTGATGACGGTTGGGCTTTCGTCATTGAGAAGTTCGGATATCGTTTTTTCTCGATCACGTGGCGCCGGGGCTAGAGCTTCTTTACTGCGAATTTTGGTGCTGTACTCATTAAATTCTAGGATTCTGAAATCCGGCTGAGTGGGTTGGCCCTCATAGCGCCGTCCGTTGTGGAGCACAATGGATTTCTCCCCGCCTTCGGAGTTTTGAATATAGCCGGTTGAGGATACGGCAATGCTTAACTTACCACCCTTGGAGTCGGCGACAAAAATATTCTTTACTTCACTTTTATCGATATCTAATTCTTCAATAAAAAATACACGCTCTGCTTTCGCTGATTCTCTGAACTGTCCTGCGCTCACCATAGAAACATCGTCACGTTGCTGGAAACGCTGGCTGATGAGTGTGGATTCACGATTCGCCCAAGGCCATACAAATAACGCTAAGAGGGCGATGATGATAATGAGGGGTGTCGCAAATTGCAGAATGGGACGAATTAGGCTAGTAATGCTGAGACCGCTTGCAAACCACACAATCATTTCTGAGTCTTTGTACCAGCGCACTAAAACGATCAGCGTAGCCACAAACAGCGATACGGTTAACAGGACTGCTAAGTAGCCCAAAGTTGCCAGCGAAATTAAGACCAGCGCATCTTCTGGATTAACTGCCCCATTAGCTGCGTAACCCAGAATTCGAATCACCAAGGTGGTAACCATGATGGTGACTAAGACCAAAAAGACCCCGCCAGTCGTAAAACTGAGTTCGCGGCGAAGGGCTTGGTTAAAAATCATCTAAAACTGTTTATCTGGATTCTGGGGTTATTGGTGGGGTCTATATGGCTTATATTGGTGCAGAGAAAAGAAGTTCATCTCATGTCGGAGGATAATGGATAACAGTGCCGTTTTAGTAATTTCCTACCCTCTTGAATCGACCTAAACATACCGCAATAGATTATGACAATTCAATTTAGCACCAAGATTTTCCCTCAAGCTGACCTCCAAAGCCCAAAAGCCTTAAATTCCAGTCTAAAAAGCCTCTTGGCACAAAGTTCTGACTGTTTGGTTTTGGGCTACTCCAAAGCGGACTTAGATGCTTTTTGCGGTACAAAAGCTGCGAAAAATAAGGCTGGATTTGTGGCCGAATTAGATCATTTACTAGGTGGCTCGGTAGCCCATGCCAATTTACTAGGCGATCTTGATGACAAGCAATCTTCCGTGTGTCTTTTGCGTGCTGAAAAATCTTGGACTACAAATGGCGTTAAGGTAAAACGTGTTCTCCTGCTAAGCACCGGCGACTTACATCTTGAAAGTGTACGTAGTTTGAGTAGTTTTTCAAAAGTGGTGCGTGCAGGATTAAAAGCCTTAAGTGGCGGCTCGATTGAAAATGCACTCTGGTTTGTGCCGAGCTTTGGGCAAAAAGCAGAATTGATTGCAGAAGAAGTGCGTTTAACTATTCAGTATGCTGGTGATCAAGCTTATCGTTTTGGCGTACGTCAACCTGCCATGAAATTTAAAGCCAAAGACAAAGCCGATACTTTTAAGCATTTAGTGTTTGCAGGTAATAACGCGTGCGCTAAAGAGCTCAAGTCTGCTGTAGAGCAAGGTCTCGCGATGGTCGAAGGCATGCACCTCGCAAAAGATTTGGGCAATCTTCCTCCAAATGTTTGCACTCCTACTTATTTAGCAAAGACTGCTCAAGGCCTCAGTAAAAAAGTTGGATTGAAGGTCGAAGTGCTTGGCAAAAAGCAAATAGAGGCTTTGGGTATGGGTTCCTTCTTATCAGTTGCCCAGGGCTCTGCAACGCCCCCTCAATTTATTGTGATGCGTCATCAAGGTGGTAAGGCTGGTGATGCGCCGATTGTCTTGGTGGGCAAAGGTATTACATTTGATACTGGTGGAATTTCATTGAAACCGGGCGAAGCCATGGATGAAATGAAGTACGACATGTGTGGCGCTGCTTCAGTCATTGGCACCTTGTATGCAGCTGGCTTGATGAAGCTCAATAAGAACGTGATCGGCGTGATCCCAACCTGCGAGAACATGCCATCAGGTCAAGCAACTCGCCCTGGCGATATTGTGAAGAGTATGTCTGGTCAAACCATCGAGATTTTGAACACTGATGCCGAAGGTCGTTTGATTTTGTGTGACGCACTCACTTATGTTGAGCGCTTTAAACCGAAGGCGGTGATTGATATCGCCACATTAACCGGCGCATGCATCATCGCTTTGGGTCATGTACATAGCGGCCTGTTTTCAGAGGATGAAGATTTAGTGAACGCTCTGACTAAGGCAGGAAAAGCTTCCTTAGATACCGTCTGGCGTTTACCTCTAGATGCTGCTTATCATGAGCAGCTCAAGTCTAATTTTGCTGACGTGGCTAATATTGGCGGGCGTCCCGCAGGTAGCGTTACAGCAGCTTGCTTCTTATCGCGTTTTACCGAGAAGTACAAGTGGGCTCACTTAGATATTGCTGGTACTGCCTGGAAGAGTGGTGCGGCCAAAGGTTCTACTGGACGTCCAGTACCTTTGCTGGTGAACTTCTTGCTTGAGCAGAAGTAAGCCTCTCTCCTGATATGGCTCGCATCGACTTTCATAGCAATGTAGCTGATAAGCTGGAATACGCCTGTCGTCTAACGCGTAAAATTTGGAGCGCTACTGCTGTAGGCCAACCTGTGCGCAATATCGTCATGGTTGGCGAGAAGGCTGACCTCAAAAAATTAGATGAGCTACTCTGGACTTTCAGTAATGCTGATTTTTTACCGCATTGCTTTATCGATGATGAAGCTGCGACTGATACTCCAATAGTCTTGACCGATGATTTTGCCTCTCCAGACCTAGCGGGCGTGCCTCATGCCGATATCATGATTCATCTAGGAATGCGAATGCCCCAAGATGTAGCCGCTTTAGTTGCCCGCTTCCCTCGCATTGTTGAAGTGGTTACAGTTGATGAGGCAGAACGCCTAGCAGGGCGCGAGCGTTATAAGGCGTATCGCGACCTTGGTCACGAGCTGCATAATTTTGACCAATCAAAGAGTTAAGGTATGTTGATTCATCCTCAGTTTGATCCAGCCGCAATTCGCATTGGATCATTTGCGATTCATTGGTATGGTCTGATGTATCTCATGGCCTTTGCACAGTTTTTACTATTAGGTCGTTTACGGATCCGTGCGCCACGCTATCAAGCATTAGCTTGGGGCTATAAGGATTTGGAAGATCTATTATTCGCAGGCGTCTTAGGCGTTGTTCTCGGCGGTCGTCTAGGTTATGTCCTGTTTTATATGCCCGGCCATTATCTTGCTAATCCTTTAGATATTCTGAAAATATGGGAAGGTGGTATGTCTTTCCACGGCGGTTTATTGGGTGTCCTGGCTGCCTTGTATTGGTTTGCGAAAAAACGGAACACTACTTTTTTTGTAGTGAGTGATTTGGTAGCGCCCCTAGTGCCCTTTGGTTTGGCCTTTGGTCGCTTAGGCAACTTTATTAATGGCGAGTTGTGGGGGCGTCCTGCAGATCTGCCTTGGGCCATGGTGTTTCCAATGGTCGATAATATCCCGCGTCACCCATCTCAAATCTACCAATTTCTAGGCGAAGGTATTTTGTTGGGAGTAGTGCTATGGATTTACTCTAGCAAGCAGCATCGTGTAGGGCAGGTCTCAGGACTTTTCTTATTAGGTTATGGTGTCTGTCGCTTCTTGGCGGAATATGCGCGTGAACCAGACACCTTCCTCGGGCTACTGGGCTTGGGCTTATCAATGGGGCAATGGTTATGTTTGCCGATGATTCTCTTCGGTCTCTACCTCATGACAGCATTTAAATCAAAGTCAGCCTAATTAACCATGTTGAACGAAGAAGTCACCCTTCGTAAGTTAGAAATTCTATGTTCCTTTGTAAGGACGGGGAGTCTGGTTAAAACTGCCGAGGAATTACGCCTAAGCTCTGTCAGTATTCACAAGGCACTTCACTCTTTAGAGACCGGCATAGCTTGTCCTCTATTTGTTAAAGAAGGACGTCAATTAAAGGCCCTGCCTGCTGCCGTCTATCTTGCTGAGGCAAGCATAGACTTACTTGGAGACATTGATCGAATTCTGAAAAAGACAAGATCGAAGGCGGGTGTTGAGATTGGTCAAATTCGCTTGGGTTCGATGTACTCTTTGACTGCGAACATTATTCCGAGAATCATTATGGGGACTAAGATTCGAAGACCAGATTTGGATATTGATTTATATCTTGGCTCCAATGAAGATCTGATGAATAAGTTATCCGAGGGAACTGTGGATGCAGTTGTGATTGCAGTCCCCTCAACCAATCTGCCAGATGGGGTTCAGGTTGTTCCTCTGTTTGAAGACGATTTATTTTTGGCCTCCTCGAAGAAAAATAAACCAAGCGAAGCCAGCATTGATTTATCTCAGTATCGGGAAGAGAAATTTTTGACACTGCAAGATGGTTTTGCAACCACCTCAGGCTTTTTTGATGCTTTCCAGCTTGCCGGGTTTAAGCCCAAAGTTGTGATGAAGGTGGGGGATATCTTTTCGTTGATGAATATGGTCTCTGGAGACCTGGGCAGATCTTTGTTGCCTGGCAGGGTCAAAGCCTTGATGGGAAATACCATTGAATTTACCCCTCTTATGCCTAAATACCGAGTGATTCAGCGTATTGGCCTTTTATACCTGCAGGCTAATGAATCGAACCCCAATATTTTGGCTTTAGCGGCTGAAGCCCGTATGTTGCATCGCAAAAATAATTAATTCTCTGCATGTTCTGGGTAATTCTGTTAACTTTAGGTTAATGATTCTGCATTTAACTTAATTGATTTCATATCCCTACAGGAATACATTAAATCTGAGCTTTCCCTCATCAGTATTTCTGAAAAGATCTCATGCTTGAAAAGTTAGCAAAAGCCCGATATTTTTCGCGCGTTACCGGCGCGGTCAATCGCCTCATTTCTGAGCGCGGCGAGTCAAATGCCGTCAGTATGGCTGATGAGGTCATTCATAACTATCGCAAGTTATCCAAAGATCAACACGCAAAGTTTTTTACTTTCTTATTTCAAAAGCTTAATCCAGATCCTGCAGCAGTAATGGCTGCAGCGCAAAATTTTTCTGTGGAAGGTAATGCTCGCAACTATATTAAATTGCAGCGGGTTACTGAGCCACCACGACAAGAATTATTTCGTCGCCTAAATCGCGCAACAGATGGTACTGCTGCATTAGTGGCAATGCGCCGCGATCTTTTGCAGCTACTAGATAAACAGCCTGAGTTAACCGCAGTAGATTTTGACTTACGTCATCTGCTTTCTTCTTGGTTTAATCCTGGCTTTTTGAAGATGCATCGGGTTGATTGGAAATCGCCTGCAGAAGTCTTGGAAAAACTCATTCAGCATGAAGCGGTGCATGCGATTGATGGCTGGGATGACCTGCGCCGGCGTCTGCAGCCTGATCGTAGATGTTTTGCCTTCTTTCATCCTCAGTTACCTAATGAACCATTGATCTTCGTTGAGGTGGCATTGCTGCCTGAGATCCCTGCTGTGATTACACCGCTTGTGGATAAAAAAAGCGGAAACAGTTCATCAAACCTCTAATTACAAAGTAGCAGCCTTTTACTCCATCAGTAACTGCGAACCTGGGTTACGCGGTGTCTCTATGGGTAACTTCTTAATTAAGCGGGTTGCTGAGCAATTGCATGCAGAGTTCCCCAGTCTAAAAACTTTTGTGACCTTGTCACCGATTCCTGGATTTATTGATTGGGTAGCGAGTGGTGCTGATATTGGTGGTGAAAAAGCTAGCGTGCAACTCAAGCCTGCCATTAGAACTGCACGTGAGCAAGCATTAGAAATTATCGGCCTAGAAAAGCGGTCTTGGACTGAGCGCTTAAGTTCTGGATGGCATCCTGATAATGCGACTGAAAAAGAAAAATCTGCATTAATGTGTCTGGCGAGTATTTATTTAGGTCTTGGTTCTGCTGGCCGCAATGGCAATCCGGTGGCTAAGTTTCACCTGGGCAATGGCGCAAGATTGCATCAAATTAATTGGGCAGGAGACCTTTCTCGCAAGGGTTTGCGCCAATCAGCAGCATTAATGGTGAACTATTTATACGATCTTTCTTCCGTAGAGGAAAACCACGAGCGGTTTACCCTGGGGGAGATTGATTATTCAAGGGCGGTGGGCCGTTTAATGACCCCCTGATGAAGAGTTTTGGAGGAGACTTACCAAGGCAGAGTCCGTAGAGTATTCGTCTTGGGGCTAGATGGAGTAAGCTTGGCAGCTAAGGTATCAATAATCAAAGTGTTATTGATGTTTAAGTGTTGAATATATAGCCAATAAAAATGGCAAGTGGAGGAGACAAATAATGATGAAGCAATCTAGAGTTACCGCTTTTTTAAAGAAAGCACTATTTTTGATTTGTGCAGCACCGCTCGCGGTAATGGCACAAGAGTGGCCCAATAAGCCTATTACCTTTATCGTTCCATTTCCTGCGGGTGGTGGTACAGATGCATTTGCAAGACCCTTGGCTACTCAGCTGACTAAACAACTCGGTAAGCAAATTGTGATCGATAATCGTGGTGGCGCTGGTGGAACATTGGGCGCTTCCATTGCCTCTAAGGCTTCTCCAGACGGGTACAACTTTTTTGTTGGCGCTGCCCATCACGCTATTGCACCATCAATGTATCCAAATCTGGATTACGACATTGAAAAGAGCTTTATACCGGTGGCGATGATTGCAAGCCCACCTCAGGTCATCGTAGTGAATCCTAAGAATGTTCAAGTTAAGAACCTCAAAGAATTTATTGAGCTTCTGAAAAAGAATCCTGGCAAATTTAACTACGCCAGTGCTGGTAACGGCTCTACACACCACTTAGCTGGTGAGCAATTCAAGATGTTGACCAAAACCTTTATCACTCATATTCCGTACCGTGGTGCTGGCCCAGCCATGCAGGATTTAATTGCCGGACAAGTTGATATTGAGTTTGACGGTCTGGGCTCATCCTCACCACAAATTAAAAATGGTGCCATTGTTGCTCTAGCGGTAGCTTCGCAAAAACGTGCCCCAGGCTTTCCGGATGTTCCGACAGCTGCAGAAGCAGGTTTAGTTGGTTATGAAGTTTCCACTTGGTATGGTCTCTTTGCTCCTAAAGGAACTCCTCAGCCAATCATCGACAAAATGATTACTGAGGTTCAAAAAGCGCTTAATACCCCAGAGTTGAAAACAATTTGGACTAATAATGGTTCTGAAACTCCCAATTTATCTGGTGATGCGTTCGGCAAGTTTGTAAGTGCCGATATCAAGCGCTGGGCTGCAGTAGCGAAAGCTTCTGGCGCCAAATTGGATTAATACCTGCATTGCTAATCATTATTAATAGTTGGATTTGAGAGTCTCATGAATTTATATTCTTTATTGGAAAAGGGATTTCCAAAAGATAAGAAAGCCTGCGCGTTAGAAACGCATGATGGCTTGTATTACTCCTGGGCTGACCTTGAGGGTGCTACCGCCAAGATGGCAAACCTGCTCAAGAGTCTGAAGCTTCCTGCTGGTTCTCGGGTTGCTGTCCAGGTTGAGAAATCTCCTGAGGCTCTCTTTTTATATTTAGCTACGATTCGTGCTGGTTATGTATATCTGCCGCTCAATACCGCCTACCAGTCTGCTGAAATTCAATACTTTCTAGAGAATGCTGAGCCGGCAGTAGTGGTGTGCAGTAGTAAGAATTATTCTTGGGTATCTAAGGTAGCCGCCAAAGCAGGTACCAAGCATGTCCTGACCCTCGACGAAAATCGCACAGGCACATTGCTAGAGCGTGCAGGTAGTTTGAGTGATAAGTTCACAACTCTTCCCGCTAAAGACGATGACCTCGCAGCTATTCTGTATACCTCAGGCACTACTGGCCGCAGCAAGGGCGCGATGCTGACGCATAAAAACTTAGGTAGCAATGCCCAAGTGTTGCAAAAATTCTGGGGTTGGAAAAAAGGGGATGTGCTACTGCACGCATTGCCCATTTTCCACGTTCATGGATTATTTGTCGCAGCTCATGGCGCATTGATTAACGGTAGTAAGATGATTTGGTTGCCGCGTTTAGATACTGCTCAACTGATTAAGCATATGCCTGCATCCACAGTAATGATGGGCGTACCTACTTTCTATGTACGTTTGTTGGCTGACAAAGGTTTTGACAAGAAGGTGGCGCGTAATATGCGCTTGTTTATTTCTGGTTCAGCACCATTATTGACAGAAACATTTAATACCTTTAAGCAAGTAATTGGTCAGCCAATCTTGGAGCGTTATGGTATGAGTGAAACAGTCATGTTGGTTTCTAATCCCTATAAGGGTGCTCGTGTCGGCGGTTCTGTTGGCTTGCCATTGCCTGGTGTCAAGGTGAGGGTTGTAAATGAAAACAATAAGCCATGTGGTGTAGATGAAATTGGTAGCATCCAAGTCAAAGGCCCAAATATATTTA
Organism: Polynucleobacter hirudinilacicola; assembly: GCF_002192535.1. Taxonomy (GTDB): domain Bacteria; phylum Pseudomonadota; class Gammaproteobacteria; order Burkholderiales; family Burkholderiaceae; genus Polynucleobacter; species Polynucleobacter hirudinilacicola. The sequence goes on from NZ_NAIA01000001.1 coordinate 123,826, forward strand.
AGGGCTACTGGCGCATGCCCGAGAAGACTGCAGAAGAATTTACGAAAGATGGTTGGTTTAAGACTGGTGATGTTGGGCGTTGGGGTGGTGATGCCAATGGCGGCAAAGCGCCAAAAGACTACTTATGCATCGTTGGTCGCAGTAAAGATCTCATTATTTCTGGTGGTTACAACGTATATCCAAAAGAAATCGAAGGCTTTATTGACGATATGGATGGCGTAGATGAGAGTGCCGTGATTGGCATTCCGCATCCGGACTTTGGCGAGGCTGTGATGGCGATAGTGGTGCCTAAAGCTGGCGCGAAGTTAAATGCAGAGGCAATGATTGCAACACTCAAAACGCAGATTGCTAATTTTAAGATACCAAAGCGCTTGGAAATTGTTACTGACTTACCGCGTAATGCGATGGGTAAGGTGCAAAAGAATATCCTGCGTCAGCAGTACACGCAGTAATTAGAAGCCAAATGCCTTGCGGCTTTCATTGAACATGAACGCTGCAAGGAAAAACAACATGACGCCGAAGATGCGTTTGAGCTGAGCAACATTAAGCTTGCGCGCCATCTTGGCTCCTAGTGGAGCAGTGAAGATACTGACTGCCACAATGCAAGCAACGGCTGGCACGTACACAAAACCTAATGATCCAGCAGGAAGGTTGGGGTAGTCCCAGCTACCATACATATAACCTATGGTTGCTGCTGCTGCAATTGGAAATCCTAGGCCAGAAGAGCTTGCCATTGCGACGTGGGGTTTAACGTTGCACCAGAGCATAAATGGCACTGTAATAAATGCGCCGCCTGCGCCAACTAAGCTGGATAGGCAGCCTGCAAAGGCTCCGAATGAAAATAATCCTAGTTTGCCCGGTAACTCACGGCCTACCCCCGGTTTTTTATTGAGAATCATCTGAATAGAGGTGTAAACAATGAAGATGGCAAAAAAGAGCGATAGCCATGAAGTATTGAGTGCCTCAAAAATTTCACTTCCACCAATAAGACTCCCCGCAACCAATCCAGGGCTAAATGCAGCAACCAGCTTCCAATCAATCGAGCCATGTTTGTGATGCGCCCAAATTGCAGAGGTTGTTGTAAATAGAATGGTAGCCATACCGGTTGCAATTGCCATGTGCACGATAACGCTTTGATCAAAATTCAGATGGTTGAATACTAAGATCATGAAGGGCACAAGAATCATGCCGCCCCCTATGCCAAGAAGCCCCGCCAGAAAACCTGCGATGCTACCGCATAACATCAGCATTGCAATATCAGTTAGTAACATGAATTCCCCGCCTTAGCCGCTAGGCCGTCATCCTGAACCCTAAGGTTCAAGGTGGAACGGCTACTCTGTTTCGGGTGCATTAAGTGATTCAGGGAGTGACCAAGTCTAAGTTGGCACTGTGAACCAGCAAAACGCTCACGCCCACAAGGTAAAGATCGTTCCGGATGCTTGCGCATCGGTTCAAGGAACTATTGGCCTTGGCGAACCAGGCAGGGAAAGGGTTTGCAGCAAAGCATCTACTTGATCTTCAAGGGTATGGATTTCAGCTTGAAGTCTCGCTACTTCATCGGTGCTGACATTTGAAGAGGCACTTTGTTGTGATTGATTTTTCTGTAATGTAATTAAGTCACCAGCAATTTTGAGTGCAGCCATCATGCTGGCCCGCTCGATACTACGATTACCGCCGCTAATGGCGAGTTGAATTTGCTCATCCACCAAGACGCAAGCGGCGCGAAGCAAAGGCTCATGTTCGGCACTGGTTGCTAAAGTAATTTTTTGACCAGCAAGACTTACTTCAATGCGTTGTTGGCTCATTGTCATCCTCTGGATTGTTTGGTGTGGCAACTTCGCCAAGTAGATTGAGCTGACGACCATCACTCTGCTCTGGCAAACGGCTCAGGATATGCTGAATCCGTTTTTGTGCATCTTCAATTTTGTTTTCTTGTAGCGCACGATCTTGAGCAAGATTTTTCACTGCATCTTGAATTAAGGTAATTTTTTCAGAAACGCGCGCAATTGAAACCCTCAGGCCATTTAAGCCTGGGACTTCGGATTCCTGAGGGTGGGAGGTAAGCTCACTCATATTGGCATTGTAGCCTCAGGCTCAGCGTTGGCGCTAGACTGCTGGTTTAGATCTCCGCACAAGGGATAAATGGATCTAAACTCGGCGAGCAAACCCTAATTAGGGCTAGTTAAAGTTGTACTTGACGGATGCAAAAACCGATCTCGGTTCACTTGGGTAGTATGAGTATGTTGAAAATCGTCCCATCCCTGTTCCATATGTTGAGTACTGCGCATTTCCAACGTTTTTAATAGTTAGTCGACCTTCTATGCCCATAAACTTGTAGGAGGTGAAAATATCACCAACTACATAGGAGGGCATTACTGGCGTAGCGCTATAGTAATTTGGGGCAGAGTCATAGTACTGATTACTGACGTAGTTCACTACGCCGCCGACCGACCAGCGGCTAGTAATGAGGTAATTTGCTCTCGCGTTGAGCAAGGTATCTGGAACAATAGGAATAGGATTTCCAGAGTAAGGCCCGTTTGCATAATAGGACTTTTGGTATTTGCCGCCTATTCCAACATTAAATGAGGAGGTGATATTGGTTGCAACATCAAGCAAAATTCCACCCCGATTGGTTTGGTAAATAGAGTTGTAGTTAGCTCCAGTACTAGGGTTGTAGCTAATCTCATTTTGTGTCATCGATTTAAAAATAGATGAAGTAATTTTTGATTTCCAGATCGACCAGTTACCACCTATTTCATAGGTTTGCGTGGTTTGGGGTTGCAGTATCCCATTAAAAACCAATTCATAAGCGCCATCGGGATTTGTCCCAAATGCCCAATATTCATCGACGTTGGGGAATCTAAATGATTGATTCCACTTTATATATACATGTTGTCCAGGCAGGTAATTTGCATTTAAGGCAATATCGCCCGCATTAGCGGCAAATTGTTGAGAATTATTTACTGTTCCATTGGCTGCGTAGACTGAGGTGCTTGTAGTCGATGCTTGCTGTACCTGACGACGAAATCCTCCGCTTGCTTCAAATACTTTACTTAATGGAATTTTTTGGATGACATAGACCGAATTATTAATTTGGGTGGCATTTTGTGAATCATGGGTCAGATTGTTGTAGTAGTAATAGTCTTTTTGATTGGCAAGGATGATGCTTTGTGATAGCGGGCTATAAGTACTGCTTCCAGCTTGATTGGCTTTGGAAAAGTCATACCCAATAATAGTTGTTCCAATCCCTGCAAAATTTGCTTTAACGCGAGGAGAAATAGCCAATTGCCAGCCTTGCAACTTATTATTCATGGGGCTGCCAGCATAACCATATGAATAGATATCGCTTGGGTCTAAAGAGACGAAATAATCAGCCTGAGGTGTGTAATAGAAGGAGGTTTTATTGTTATAAGAAGTATCGACCTCGAATATGTAGTTTTCACCCATGCTCTTAGTAAGGCCCTGGCGAAAGCCTAGATTATTTGTGGTGTAGTTATTTCCCGCATCTTCTGGGCTTACAGATAATGGATTGCCAGAACCGACCAGACCGAGAACTGGGCTGGCTAATTTTGAATTAGTGTATCCATAGTAAACATCAATATATGCCCGATCTCCGCCCCCTAAATCTTGGAAAATTTTCGCATCGATGGAGTAGGCATTCGCTGCGGTATTTGGCCTCCAACCATTAGTATTGGAAGTATTTGCGCTGATTTGAAAGGTGGTTTTTTCAACTGTATTTCTGAAAATCGCATTATTAATGGATGTACCCCAAGTTCCATAGCTAGCTGATACTTGGTTGATATTCTTTTTACCGCCGTTGGTGATGATATTTATTACTCCGCCAACAGCGCCATTGCCATACTGGACGCTTGCACCCCCTTGTAGTATTTCAATGCGCTCAATTGAATCTATGGGGATGGTTGACCAGTCAACATTTCCAGAATCAATCGGATTAATTCTGATGCCATCAACTAATACCGCAGTCGTGCTATTACCCGTCGGTCCAAAGCCTCCCATATCAACAGATGCATCAAGATTGAGAGAGCTAGAATTTAATCCGCTAACTCTTAAACCCCCAATTTGCGACAGGACTTGAGGAATGGTGTTGGAGCTAGAGTTTTCTATTTCTTCGCGAGTGATGATATTAACGTTTGCTGGTACTTGATTCAGATTCTCCTCAAATCGCGAGCCAGTAACGATGACGGTCGTTGGAGAATTTTGTGCAAATGTAAAAAGAGCGGGGTTGAGTAAAGCAAGGGCGGCACAAATCTGAGCGATTTGCTTTGGTTTGAACTGCTGTTTCATGAAATGCTTTCTGTTATCGAATGCCTAGCTCACTTCCCCGTAAGCTGGGTCGAACAGAATTTCACGTGCAGGGGTTCAGACGTCAATTTGGCGCAAGATCTCAGGACCAGGCGCTGTCATCGGCGCGCGAAGGTCCCCGTCCTCGAAATTCCACCTGTCTTGGCCGGTATCCGGGCTAGTAAATATCAGAATCTGGCCTTCCCATGCGATTGACGCGCACAGTGGCTTTGTCAGATTCCTGACGCCTAAAAAATGAGCAAAAGGCGTATTTACCTACCGTTGCGGGGGCAGCACACGTTTAGTGTTTCCCGTTTAACTCTATTGCACTGCAATAGAGCACCACGACTGTTCAATTCTAGCCCAACTCCAGTGGGGATTAGGGTTTTTATCTAATTTGTAGTTTAAAAAAGCCTACAATGATGGGCTTGGACTAAGGATTCATGACAGCATTAGATAAACACCCCGAAAAAAACCTAATTCGCCTGCAATTGAGCCAAAACTCAGTCTTAAAAAGCTTGGATCAAGATGCGATGGCGGACTTAGAGCGGCATTTAGAGATCTCTGACCTCAAAAAATCAGAGATTTTGCTGCATCAGGGCGACCATCAAATGGAACAATACTTTGTTTTAGATGGCATTTTGAAGCGCATTGTTTCTAGTGCCGATGCTAAAGAGATGATTTTGCGTTTCGCTATCGAAAAAGACATTGAGACTAGCTATGCCGCTTGGCGCCTGAAGACTGCTGCTCCCTACAGTATTGCCTCTGTAACCAAGGCACGAGTGGCTCGAATGCCGCTCAAGAAATGGGCAGAATTCTTGGATCAGCATAAGCCCCTTAAAGAAAGCTTTGAGTTCGAAGTGATGCGTCTGATGAGTGAGATCATGGCCCACACGATTACATTGCATATGCTTGATGCTCCAGGTCGAGTAGAGCGTTTTCTGCGCAAATATGAAGACTTATTTGAGCTACTCCCCAAAAAGGAGTTGGCCGCCTATCTCAATCTCTCCCCTGAGACCTTGAGTCGCCTTAAAACTAAGCATAAAGAGCTATTTATCTAAGTTTTAAGGGTTTGCGCCCCTTTGGGTGGCTTGAATTAAGGGGAAATTGACCGAAGTCAATGATGAACCTCCACCCCGAGCCTAATATTCATTTCTGCCTAAGCGGGGACTAATACCCGCAGTGCGATTAATAACTTCATTGGAGACGCTAGCGAAAGCTAAATTGCATGGACCCATCACTTTGTGATGACTCGCAATTCATATAAAAATTCTATGACAACAGATAACCAAAACACACAACTAACTGATGGCTTCCATCTCGTCATTGACGCTTTAAAGGCGAATGACCTCGATACGATTTTCGGACTAGTTGGTATTCCAATTACTGACCTCTGTCGTTTGGCACAAGCCGAAGGTTTGCGCTTTATCGGTTTCCGTCACGAGCAACATGCTGGTAACGCTGCGGCGATCGCTGGCTACATGACACAAAAGCCTGGTATTTGCATGACTGTTTCTGCGCCGGGTTTCTTGAATGGTTTAACAGCGCTAGCAAATGCTACGGTGAACTGTTTCCCGATGATTTTGATTTCTGGCTCAAGCGAGCGTGAGATCGTTGACTTACAGCAGGGTGACTACGAAGAGATGGATCAACTCAACGCTGCTAAGCCATATTGCAAAGCTGCATACCGTATTAATCACATTGAAGATATCGGCATTGGTTTTGCTCGCGCGATTCGTGCAGCAGTATCTGGTCGTCCAGGCGGCGTGTACTTAGACTTGCCAGCACAGTTGCTGGCTCAAACAATGCCTGCTGATGAAGCTAAGAAATCTATTTTCAAAGTAATCGATCCAGTTCCTCGTCAAATTCCAGCTGCTGATGCAGTGGCGCGTGCCTTAGACGTATTGAAAGGCGCTAAGCGTCCATTAATTCTCTTGGGCAAAGGTGCTGCTTATGCACAAGCTGATAAAGAGATTCGTGATTTGATCGAAAAATCTGGAATTCCTTACTTGCCGATGTCAATGGCTAAAGGTTTATTGCCAGATAACCATCCACAATCTGCTTCTGCGGCGCGCTCATTTGTATTGGCTGAAGCTGATGCAGTAATGTTGGTTGGCGCACGTTTGAACTGGTTGCTTGCTCACGGTAAGGGTAAGACTTGGGGCAAAGATCCTAAGAAATTTATTCAGATCGATATTCAAGCAAACGAGGTCGATAGCAACGTGCAAATCGCTGCCCCATTAATTGGTGATATTGGTTCATGCGTTAGTGAACTCTTGAAAGGGATTTCTGCTGTTCCTAAGCCAAGTGCGGAGTGGATTGCTGCAATCACCGACAAGAAAGACAAGAACACTGCCAAGATGGCTGAGACATTGGCAAAAGAAGCTAACCCAATGAACTTCCATGGCGCGTTGCGTGTGATTCGCGATGTCATTAAGAAGAATCCAGATGTCAATTTGGTAAACGAAGGTGCAAACACCTTGGATTACTGCCGTGCGATTGTGGATATGTATAAGCCACGTAAGCGCTTTGACTCTGGTACTTGGGGAATCATGGGTATTGGTATGGGCTATGCCATTGGTGCTGCTGTGACTAGCGGCCTACCAACAGTTGCGGTTGAAGGCGATAGTGCGTTTGGTTTTAGCGGCATGGAACTCGAAACTGTTTGCCGTTACAACTTGCCAATCACAACTGTTGTGTTTAACAACAATGGCGTATACCGTGGTACCGATGTCAATCCAACTGGCGGCGCTGATGTTGCTCCGACTGTTTTTGTTAAGGATGCGCGTTACGACAAGATGATTGAAGCGTTTGGTGGTGTTGGTTACTACGTAACCACTCCAGCAGAATTGGAAGCAGCGTTAACAGAAGCTATTGCTGCCGGTAAACCAGCTCTCATCAATGCTGTTATTGATGAAACTGCAGGTACTGAAAGTGGACGTTTAACAAACTTAAACCCATCCACAGCAGCTGCTAAGAAGTAATTACAGATTAATTTAGAAGCAAATAAGAAACACTTAAGGAGAAACAAACATGACTAAACCATTAGATGGTATTCGCATTATTGACTTCACCCACGTACAAGCAGGTCCTGCCTGTACTCAGTTATTGGGCTTTTATGGCGCTGACGTTATCAAGGTTGAGCGTCCAGGTTCAGGCGACGTAACCCGTAGTCAGTTGCGTGACGTTCCAGGTGCGGATGCTTTGTATTTCACCATGCTCAACGGCAACAAGCGCTCATTAACCCTCGATACTAAAACTCCAGAAGGTAAAGAAGTGTTGGAGAAGATGATCAAGGTTTCTGATGTTATGGTCGAGAACTTTGGTCCAGGCGCATTGGATCGGATGGGCTTTTCTTGGCAGCGTATTCAGGAATTGAACCCAAAAATGATCTTGGCTTCTGTTAAAGGTTTTAGCGATGGCCACTCATATGAAGACTTAAAAGTTTATGAGAACGTTGCTCAGTGTGCTGGTGGTGCAGCTTCTACTACTGGTTTCTGGGATGGTCCTCCTACAGTTTCTGCTGCAGCGTTGGGTGACTCTAATACTGGTATGCACTTGGCAATCGGTATTTTGACTGCTTTGATGCAACGTCAAAAGACTGGTAAGGGTCAAAAAGTTTCTTGCTCTATGCAAGATGCTGTATTGAACTTGTGCCGCGTGAAATTGCGCGATCAACAACGTTTGGACAAAGTGGGTTACTTGGAAGAGTATCCACAGTACCCACACGGATCATTCACTGATGTAGTTCCACGTGGCGGTAACGCTGGTGGTGGTGGCCAACCAGGTTGGGTATTGAAGTGTAAAGGTTGGGAAACCGATCCAAATGCTTACATCTACTTCACTATTCAAGGTCACGCTTGGGAGCCAATTACTAAAGCTTTGGGCAAACCAGAGTGGGCAACAGATCCGGCCTATATGACTGCTGAAGCTCGTCAAGACAAGATTTTTGATATCTTCGCAACAATTGAAGATTGGCTTAAAGACAAGACCAAGTACGAAGCTGTGGATATTCTCCGCAAGTTCGATATTCCATGTGCCCCAGTTCTCTCGATGAAAGAATTGGCTGCTTCACCTGACCTGCGTAAGAGCGGCTCAATCGTTGAAGTGGATCACAAGGTGCGCGGTAAGTATTTGACTATCGGTAGCCCAATCAAGTTCTCTGATTTGGAAATCGAAGTGAAGCCATCTCCTGTATTGGGTGAGCACACTGATGAAGTGTTGGCTGACCTTGGCTATAGCGCTGATGACATCGCTAAGCTGCATACAGCTAAAGCAGTTTAAGAACGATAATTAATCAGTAATATCTTTAAGGCGCTCCTTGTGAGCGCCTTTTTTATCTTTAGAATGCGTCTATGAATACGAATATTGACTTAAACCAATTAGTAGAATGCGTTGGTGATGCCATCATTGTTGTCGATGCTCATGAAAAAATTGTGATGTGGAATCCCGCCGCTACTCGTATCTTTGGATATTCCGAAGCAGAGGCCTTGGGCAACACTTTAGATTTGATTGTTCCTGAGCGCCAACGTCATCGACATAATGAGGGCTGTCGCAAGTCGATGGAAACGGGGATTACGCGTTATGGCACATCGCTATTAAAAGTACCAGCGCTTCATCAGAATGGCGGCATGCTCTCCATAGCGTTTACGGTGGGGATGCTCTTTGATGAGCATCAGAAGGTCAATGGGATCGTTGCGGTAATTCGGGATGAAACGGCGCGTTTTGCTGAAGAAAGGGCCCTGAAAAAGCGCCTCCTGGAACTTGAAAGCCCCCATTCTTAGCCTCTTATGGCCTTTGAACAAGCTGTAATGCAGTTGGTGCCCAAAAATTAGGCATACGCCGTTTACCCCAATTCCCCACTGGTAAAATTATTCCAATTCAATATTTCATTCTTATTAGGACTTAAACCATGGCAAAAGCACTTGAAGGAGTCAAAATCCTCGACTTTACGCACGTTCAATCTGGACCAACCTGTACTCAGTTACTTGCCTGGTTTGGTGCGGACGTTATTAAAGTAGAAAAATCTGGCGAAGGGGATGCGACCCGCGGACAACTGCGCGACATTCCAGATGCAGATAGCTTGTATTTCACGATGCTGAATCACAACAAGCGTTCCATTACTGTTAATACTAAGACTCAAAAAGGCAAAGAAATTCTCGAGCGCCTTATTAAAGAGTGTGACGTATTGGTTGAAAACTTTGCGCCGGGCGCATTAGATCGTATGGGATTTTCTTGGGAGCGTATTCAAGAGCTCAACCCCATGATGATCATGGCGTCCGTAAAAGGTTTTGGTCCTGGTCCATACGAAGATTGCAAAGTGTATGAGAACGTTGCGCAATGTGCCGGCGGTTCTGCATCCACAACTGGCTTTGATGATGGCCCTCCGATGGTTACTGGCGCACAAATTGGTGACAGCGGAACTGGCTTGCATTTAGCTTTAGGTATTGTGACTGCACTTTATCAGCGTACCCATTCTGGCCGTGGTCAGAAAGTGTTGGCAGCGATGCAAGATGCGGTATTGAACTTATGCCGCGTGAAGCTGCGTGATCAACAGCGTTTAGAGCGGGTTGGTCTCATGCAAGAGTATCCCCAGTTCCCGAACGGTGAGTTCGGTGACTCTGTGCCCCGTGCAGGCAATGCATCTGGTGGTGGTCAGCCTGGCTGGATCGTCAAATGTAAGGGCTGGGAAACCGATCCAAATGCCTATATGTATGTGATCGTTCAGGCTCCAGTTTGGGAAGCAATTTGCAAAGTGATTGGCCGTGAAGATTGGATTACTGATGTGCGTTTTGCATCACCAATGGCGCGCTTGCCACACTTGATGGAAATTTTCGGTGAGATCGAAAAGTGGACCATGACTATGACCAAGTTTGAAGTGATGGACGTATTAAATAAATACGACATTCCATGTGGCCCAATTCTGTCGATGAAAGAAATCGCTGAAGAACCAGCATTGCGCGCTACTGGAACTGTGGTTGAAGTGGATCATCCAATTCGTGGTAAATACCTCACTGTTGGCAACCCAATTAAGATGTCTGATAGCCCAACTGATGTCACTCGTTCGCCATTGCTCGGTGAGCATACTGATGAGATTCTGAGTGAACTAGGCTATTCCACTGATGAATTAATTTCTCTTCGTCACGATAAGGTTATCTAAGATGCGGGTTGCGTTGATTGGGAGTGCCGATTTTGGTAAGGCCGCATTAGAGGCTTTTTTAGAGCGTGGTGACGAGATTGTTGCTGTTTTCTGTCCGCCAGATAACCCCAAATCAAGTAAACCTGAGGTGCTTAAAGAGGCTGCGCTAGCAAAGGGCTTAACCCCTCTGCAATTCCCTTCTTTGAAAGGTTCTGAGGCTGCACAAGCCATGATTGATAGCGGTGCTGATATCTGTGTCATGGCTTATGTATTGCAGTTTGTACCCCAAGAGCTTTGCAAAATTCCAAAGCACGGCACAATTCAGTATCACCCATCACTCTTGCCAAAATATCGAGGACCTAGTGCAATCAATTGGGCGATCGCTCTAGGTGAAGAAAAAACCGGTTTAACGATCTTCCGTCCATCCGATGGTTTAGATGAAGGCGAAGTGATTTTGCAAAAAGAGGTTGCTATTGGATCGAACGATACATTAGGAAAAATCTACTTTGATCATCTTTTTCCGATTGGCGTAAAAGCATTGCTAGAGGCTGCTGATTTAGTGGTTGCTGGTAAACATCAAGAAATTGTTCAAGATGAATCCAAAGCAAACTATGAAGGCTGGTTTGATGTAAACGCTGCACAAATTCACTGGGCGACGCACATCAGTCAAATCTACAACCTCATTCGGGCTTGCAATCCTGCGCCTGGCGCTTGGACAAAATTTGGTGAGCAAAAAGTACAGATCTACGATTGCCACAAGCATGTGGCTGCAACTTTTGGCGCCGTTAGAGGTAAGCCTGGTGAAGTAACTCAAATCACGCTCGATTCATTATTCGTTGCCTGCCATGGCGGACAAATCGAAGTGCTCAAAGCCAAAGGCGCTGCTGGTAAGGTTTCTGGCGCAGAGTTGGCTAAGGAATTGCAACTAGAAGTAGGACAGTCTTTCGCGATTTAAATTGCTCTCTAATCTACGCTATGCGGTAGATTAATATCCGAGTGCGACTCACGTGACGCAAGCCCAAAGCTTATGGTTGTGATGAGGTAGGCGCTAGCAATTAAACCTACACCCAGCAGAGTTCCCAGCGAGACCGCAACTCCAAAAACAGCTGGTCCAGAAAATTGACCAACCTTTTTCATGGCGCTATAAAAACTCAGAGCCTTGCCATGCCCGATTTTTTCAGCAGCGGGAATCGACATGAAATAGCTGTTTTGTGAGACCAAGCCCACTGAATCAGAAATCCCTAAAATGACTATCGCGATTAGTGCACCTATAAAGGTGGGGGCTGACCAAAACGTACTGAGCGATAGCACGCCAATCAGACAGGATCCCAGCATTAAATGTTTGGTGTTTACTTTTCTGCCAGCGAGGAACTTTACCAAAAGAGGTCCAATGAAAACCATGCAAATTCCGTAGAGCAAGAATCCGCGGCCAATATCACCTTGGCTGACATCAACAGAGTTCGCAAAGATCGGGAAAAAATAGGTCAGAAATGATGAGGTAATTGCAGAAGGAATCGTAATCAATAAAAAGAAAAAGAAGGTGTCTTTGTGTAGAAAGAAGGTGCGCAGACCTGCTAAAGTCAGCTTGTTATTGCCGGTGATGGCTGGCTTTGAATTTACTGTGAGGGAGAAAGTAAATGGCAAGGCAACGGCAATCATCATTGAGGCCAATATCATTACTGCTGGAAAGCCAATCCGCTGGGCTAAGAGAGCCCCAATTACTGCCCCACAATTCATCCCTGCAAATATTCCTGCATTCAAAATAGAGAATCCATGGGTTCGTTCGTGATTTGATTTTCCAGTAGCCACTAGGCCGCGGAGACCCATCCAGGCTGCGCCATAGCCAATACCAACAAAGCAGCGAATCGCAATAAAGTTAACTGCATCACTTGATAAGGCCGATATCACGGTGGCAATAGATAGCAGTATGAAACCGCACACAAATACTGGCCTCCAGCCGTAGCGATCAATGAAGTAGCCAGCAAGCAGCGATGATAGGAATGCGCCAAACATTTCAGAGGCAATGGGCAGGCCCACAATAACGTTAAATGATAGGCCCCAAAGTGGTCTGTAGATATCTTTCATCAGAAGTGGGATGAAAGATATGGACATGTAACTACATAGGAGTAGCAAGAATGCCAGGACTCTGACGCAATTTTCGTGCTGCGTGATCACCAAGGCAGTTTCTTGTTTTGCAGTCATCCCATGGGTATGGGATGGATCAGTCTTTTCTGCTTCATGGAGATTGGTGAGAGTTACCTTATTGGAGAGCACAATAATAATAAAAACTAGCATCTCAACTAAGAAGAAGATAGATGTCACAAACATGGTTACGGCATCAAGCGCCAATGAAAATACCTTTTGGTCGATATAACTTTTCGATGCTGCGATGACTAGTGAGGCATCTAGCCCGTTACTATCTTTGCCAAGCAAACGTGAAACTTGCGGTACGTCATTAGAGTCTTGCTGAGCTTCTGGTTTTTGCGCTTGATTGCTTGTGGATTGCTTTGCATCAATCGACGAAGAAAATAAGGTGTCCCCATTGGGGTTGTTCAGATTAACGTAGTTAATTTCTTTGACTGGCCCTGCCAAGTTCTTTAGCCAATCATCCACACCATCTAGTTCTTCATAGGTAAATCCAAAGCCCACCACGCGATTGATACGCTTGCTAATCATATCGGCAGCAATATTTAAATTGTTATTAACTACCTCAAGGTAAGCGGAGCGAAATGTAACAACGTTAAGCACTCCAAAGGAGGCTTGGGCAGTTGCCAGGATGAGCGTCATAGCAATGAGGAGCCCACGCTTATTCAATTGACCATTCTTGAGAAAAAGATGGATTCGATATACTACTAAAACGATGCATAAAATAGTAGCAAGCGCAATGGACACCATGATCTTGAGAGTGTCACTTAGATAGGCTGTCATTTTTTCGGAGACAGCATTTTCATTAAAAACAATATCGATTGTTCCGATCCAATCTTGGTTGGCATCCCTTAAAGGGATTAACGCATGATATTCATCACCCGATAACAGCCATGACAAATTATTTTTCTTCTTTGCGTCAGAAAAATTAATCTTCGTCAGCAGGTTTTCAGGCAATGCTTCAACATCAGTAGGCCCTGAAATATCGTACAGAGTATCGCCATTCGGAAGCATTACAAAAACATTCTCTACTGTCGGCGCCTGTTTCTTAATATCCGATAAGATTTCGCCCATGCCGGCAAAATTATTCAGGGGCTTGTGATACTTCACTGAGTATTCAATGGTGCGACGTGCTTCGCTACCGGTTACGCCATATGAAGATACCAAGGAGTCGATATAACTCTTTTGAAAGGAGCCAATATTCAGGAAGCCTGTGAGCGAAAGCACCATGACTATCAGGAGCGAGGCTAATGCTGCTACATAAAACCGCATACCCTGATGGGTTCCAGTCCATTTTGAGAAGGTCTGCTTCATTTGGCGCCCTTTACTATTTGATCCGCACCAAGCAACAATTCAAAACGAGGGCGATAACTAATGGCCTTTGCAACATCTAAATTGATGATGATGTTAGGGCTGTTTTCATATATTTGAGAAATTTGACTCGGCAGCTCACCCTTTAAAATCCGAACTATCGTTTTGGCGCCAAAGTTCCCTACGCCTGCAAAGTTTTGGCGGGCTAGGCTCATCAGCGCGCCATTATTGACATCATTTGCTTGTTGAGCAAATACCGGAATTTTTTTATTCACAAGTGGGGCTAGAACTGTAGAGAGCTGCTTGGGATCGCTACCAATAAAAAGTCCAACATAGACTGCGTCTACTTTGGAGGCTAAGCGTGCGTTAGCTGCCTCCATATCAATGGCAAATTGTTTTTTGTTTTTACCGTATTTCTCAGGTTGATCTACATTTTCAATCACAACTTGAAAATTACGCTGCTTCGCTACTTCGAGTACATCATCAATTGCAGCAAAGCTTCGACCTGCAACATCATCATCGACAACAATTCCTAAGGTTTTGAATTTAAAAATGTCGTAAAAAATATCTACTTGTCGTTTGTAGCGATAGGGATCCATGTGAGCCCAAACCAAATCATTTCCTGAAAATTCAGCGCCATTCACAATTCCTGCTTGCAAGGCATTACTCGTGGACATAGAGACTGCTGGTACATTTAGTCCGTACTTTAAGATTTCTTTGGCTGATTCTGTACCCATAATCAGTACAAGATCAGTATTTTTAGATTGGTTAATTTTTTGAGTAATTTTTTCCGCGTGCACCCCATATTCAGCGCCCTTGAGTTTGTCGAAAGTGTAAAAATCATTTTCACCAAATTTTAAGTAGGGCTCATCTTGTTTCTGAGCCAGCCACTCCCAAATAATTTTTGAATCTACCTGCCCTTTTGTGTAAGGAAGCCCTTCAATGGATTTAATCCAACCCATGCGATGGAGTGCTGTAACTAAGTTGGCCAAGGTAGCGGCATAGTTAGCAAAAGGTCTGGATTCGATATAGGAAATGCGCCAAGGAGCACCTGTTGCAGTGGTGGTGGGGCTTAGTGGGGAAGAGTTGGATGTTGTCTGAGCATGGGATTGAGAGATGAGTGGCCCCTGAATCAATCCAAGCCATATAAAGAAGCTCAGGGCTGACGCCCTTAAGAGAAATTTAAAACAATGTGCATTCAATTTTTGTATACCCCACTTGCATAACATCTTTATTTCGTTGCTGCAAGCAACCAGCCATCAACTTATTTTTTTGCAGAAGATTTACTTGTGTATCAATATCATCCCCATTAGCGAAAATGATAGAGGAAGGATTTTCTAAATTTACTTGAATAGGCTTCATCACATTTTGGAAAAATATATAACGGTAGTAATCCTCATATTTTTTTACCAGTTTTAATATCAGCATATCAGCGGAAAATTTATCCTGCATGCTAGCGTAATTCATCGGCGCTACAGTTGAAAAAAGATAGCGAAAACTATTATCTTGCCTTGCTAGATTAATTGCATGCCGTGTCATCCGCATTTGCAGACGATTGCCGGTGAATTCCGGAATAACACAGGCGCGTTCAAGATGGGCAACTTGAGATAGCTGACTAGGATCTTGCATGCCGATATCAAGTCCTAGGTTTTCTGGGCGTGCGCGGGGAAACCAGATGGATCTAAATCCAACTAGACGACTATTCACGTGGCAGCCAATAATTAAGCCGTCATTCGATAAGGATGATTCAAAGACCTCGCGGGTGTCGGGATAGTAGATTGATGAGTCTTTAATGTGCCGAACCGTTTCGTCTTGAACGTTCAAAACTGCATCGATATCGTTAATATTTAGTACATTAATACTACATTGATGAGACTTGCCATCAGATCTAGAAATGACCTCGCACCCCTCCAGGGTTGGGTTGGAGGGTAAAGCCACTGCCTTGACTCCAGGAATATTTGAGGGTGCTGCGTTTGAGTTGGCCATGATAGTTTTATTGAAGCCCAATGGCCGAAAAATTCATAATTGATCTAAATGATGGGGCTAATTTCTACTGAATACCTATTAAGTGCAAGAATTGCCAAAATCGCTCTTACTGATAATGTACAGTATCTCTTAGAAAAATATTGTTTTATTGAAGAAAGTTTGTGAATGACCAAGAAACCCCACCATGACTACCCTAATGTAGAAGGGTATTTCCTCCAAAGCGCAAAAGATGAGGTTCATGCGCTATCGATGTTTTTCCGCTACCAGTGGTACGTGGCTCTTGCAGTTGTCCTTGGAATCTTTCTGCTACTCCATTTTATGAAGCCATTGCCTCCGAGCGAAATACGTATTTCAAGAGGGCAGCCCAACTCATCACTAGAGGTTGAGGCTCTCAATTTCCAAAAGTTTCTTGAGAAAGAAGGGGTTAAGGTTGAGCTCGTTCCATCTAAGGGTACCCTCGACAGCCTTGAATTATTGAGACAAAAGAAGGTAGATGTTGCATTAACGCAGTCTGGCCTTCCCATTTCAGGTTCAGAGGGTTTGGTGTCCTTGGGTAGCGTTGGATATCAGTCTTTTTGGTACTTTTATACTGGACCTGAATTTCATGGCACTGATATTTTTCAGTTGCTCAAGGACAAGCGAATCTACGTAAATCAGCCAGGAAGCGGAACTCGTTTCATGGTTGATAGCTTACTCAAGATTTCTGGTCACTTAGATAAACCACAATTTACGATGGTAGAAAATTTAAGTCCTAAGGCGGCAGTTGACGCTTTAAAGGCAAAGCAAGTAGACGGTCTATTTCTGATTGCTGGCTATGATTCTTTAAATATCAAAGCCCTATTGGCGGATTCAAACATCAACATATTAAGTTTCCCAATTGCCGATGCTCTCAATCTGCAATTAAAGGGTGTCGATATTGTTACGCTGCCAATGGGTGCTTTTTCCCTCAGCCCTTTGGTTCCTAAGAAAAATACAAAGATGGTAGCTGTTGCTACCACAATCATTGCGGAAAAAACACTGCATCCTGATATCCAATACCTATTATTAGAAGCTAGCCGAGAGATGAATCAGCTCAATGAAGTAGTTTTTGATTATCCAGGCGGATTTCCCGCATTTACTGAAAAAGGCATTCCTCGTAGCGATGTTGCTGAGAAGTTTTACGAGAAAGGTCCACCATCGCTGAAACATCAACTACCACATTGGCTAGCAAGCTTCTTGGATATTGCCTGGTTTACCTTAGTGGCTATGTTTGCAATCATCTATCCGTTAGTTCAATTGATACCTGGCTATCGAAAAACCATTTTTGAAATGCATGCAAGCCATTTATATACAGAGCTCTTTGATTTAAATCGAGAGTGTGATAACGCGAAGTCCTTAGCTGAAATAAATGCGTGCATAAAAAAAGTAGATGAAATAAATGAGGTGATTCTGAAGGCTTGGGTTCCTAAGGGCGCAAAAGACTCCTATGGTAATTTGCTGAATGTGCTCAATATTCTTAACAATCTGACTAAAGAAAAGAAAGCTCTTTTAGAGCGCTCGTAATATTTTAAAAATACTCCAGTCCAATATGACTTGTTACTGCAATTGGGCTGGAGTTAACATTTTGAGATTGATCAATTGATATTGAGAGATCGTATTTGATGTTGACAGGCTTCCTCCGATCCCTATTTCAAAGCCATTTAAATAAGTCGATAAATGATTGATTTTCAACTTTCCCTGCACACTCGAATTGGGCGACGTAACGTTGCGGTTGTCATAGCATCGATATTTCTTTTATTGACATGCTTAATTGGGGTGTCGACTTATTACTTATTCCCCAAGACCAATATCGTCATAGCAGCTGGACCCAAAGGCAGTTATTTGTATGATCTTGCCCAGTCTTATGCCGATGAGTTGCAGAAGAAGGGTGGTGTGAAGGCGGAAATCATTGAAACTTCGGGAGTTCTTGAAAACTTAGCATTATTAAATGATGCATCGAAAAATATTGATTTCGGAATCTTGCAAGGCGGGATTGCTAATCCAAAAGACTCCCCCGATCTTTTTTCATTGGGTAGTATTTTTTATGACCCCATTTGGATTGTTTATCGCGCCGGCTTAGGAGAGATTGATCAACTTAACCAACTTAAGGGCAAGCGAATAGCTATTGGTACAAAGCAAGACTCTAGCCAGCTAATTGCAAAAAAACTTTTTAAGTCTGCAAGCCTTGATTCATCGAACGTTACCTTTGAAGACAAAGACGTGCAGTCTGCCGTGAAGGGCTTACTCGATAGTAATTTGGACGCACTGGTTTTCCTTGCTCCGCCAGAGGATTTGGTGCTGAAGGAGATCTTTAATAATCCGTCTTTGAGAGTAATGAATATGTCCCAATCTGAGGGCATTCATCGCAATTTAAGATCCTTTACTGTGATTTCATTACCCTTTGCTACAGTGGACTTATCTACATCTAAGCCTGCTACTAATATGAAAGTGATGGCAACGACTGTTACCATTGCTACTCGCATTGATGTTCATCCTGCCCTTATTTATCTCATGATGGGAGTTATGGATAGAATTCATGAGTCACCATCGCTCATTAGTAATGAAAATGAGTTTCCAGCTGATAAGGATGTGGACCTACCATTAAGCCCTACTGCCGAGGCTTATTACAAAAATGGCAAGCCCTTTTTACAGCATTACCTCCCATTTTGGCTGGCAAGTTTTGTCGAGAAAATGATATTTTTATTAGTTTCAACGGCGGCTATTGCCTACCCGTTATTAAGTATTTATCCAGCTTACCAATGGATGATTAACCGACAAATAGATAGGCTATATAAAAAGCTACATGCACTAGAGCGTGAACTATTTCTCGGCAAAATTGATCAGTCCATTTTTAATGAAAAGTTAACGCAATTAGATGAGAAGGCCAACGCTCTGCTTGGACATTTCGATATGCCGCTTGCCTTTTATCATCGCTTGTACACCATACGCGATCACATCAGAAAGGTATTGAGGTGGACTGGTAAGGCTGATGCTCATTCTGGTGCATCTTTAGATGAATAAGGCTGGTTTAAGGGTACACCCTTAGCACCAATTTAGATAGCTTTTGTCATTCAATGCACATTAATTTTCTGTAGAATCGACATCGCTTATTGCAATCCTGTAATGAGTCATCTAAAAGAAGGAATATGAAATGGCACATGTTGGACATAGCTGGTTAAAAACTAAACCAGGAAGTTATAAGAAGGTATGCGATCGTTTTCATCAATTTGCTACCGAAGTAATGGCTCATAATGCTGACCTTCACGATGTCATTATTGTTGGCAACCAAGCTCAAAATACGATTGAAGGATTTGGTATTTGGGAAAATGCAGCTCATGCCGCCGCATTAGAAGATACCCAAGATTTTGCAAAATTTATGGCTGATGTTGCTGAAGATTTAGCTGAGCCAGTTCATCGCAATGACTTAGATTTGCTTTACCGCATGAATCCTAAGACATAAATATTTTTGATCTGTTTAAGTTGGCCTGCTGCGGCAGGTCTTTTTATTTTCCTGGGCGACCGCTGAGGGTCTTGAGAAAATATTAAATCTCTAAGTTATCAATTAAACGAGTTTTACCAAGCTTGGCGGCTGTCAGAATAACAAGCGGCTCACCAGCCTGCAATTGTTCGTTAGAAGCAGGTGCTAAATCGCTTTGCTGACGAATGGCGATGTAATCGGGTTGCCAGCCTCGTCCAGCAAGAGAAGCAACAGCCACCTTTTCAATTTCTGAAATGGATTGGCTGGTGCGATCTTTTAATTGCAGAACGCGCTCACGAACCTCTTTCAATACCTTTTGTAATTCTGGCGCTTCGGCACGCTCTTCTGTGGAGAGGTAGCCATTGCGTGAAGAGAGGGCGAGACCGTCTTCTGCCCGTATTGTTTCTCCAGGAATAATCTCTACTGGTAAAGCAAACTGTTTTGCCATTCTCCGAATAATCATCAGTTGTTGATAATCTTTTTTGCCAAACACGGCAACCTTAGGCTGTACGCAAGAGAATAGTTTGAGTACCACTGTGCAAACCCCTTTGAAGAATCCTGGGCGGAATTCACCTTCAAGGATATCGCCTAATTGCTGAGGTGGATCAACACGATATTCCTGTGGTTGAGGGTAAAGGTCGCGCTCAGTTGGCGCAAACAGAATGTAAACCCCTTCTTTTTCAAGCTTCTCGATATCGGCCTGCATGGTGCGTGGATAGCTATCAAAGTCTTCATTTGGACCAAATTGCATGCGATTTACAAAGATGCTGGCAACGACTGGGTCGCCATGCTGTCTTGCTAAGCGCATTAGTGATAAGTGACCCTCATGCAAGTTTCCCATTGTCGGCACAAATGAAGCACGGTTTTGACCGCGCAAATGGTCACGCAACTCCTGAATGTCGCTAATGATTTTCATGCAACAGGTGTGTAGGCAAGTCGGACGTAAATTGGCGCATAGGGCTCGGCTTGAGTGATCTCAATTAAAGCTTCACGCGAGAGTTCAAGCATAGCAATAAAGTTCACAATCACTACCGGAATGCCATTGCCAGACTTAATAGCTTCTTCGAACAATTCACCGAATTCAATGAAGCGTGTGCTTTGTAGGCGACGCAGAATACGGGTCATAAAGTCACGGACAGAAAGTTCTTCACGTGTAATGGTGTGATGCTGATTGAGTTTGGCACGGTGAAGGACATCACGCCAAGCCATTTGTAGGTCATCTAAGTTGACTTCAGGCCAAGTGATGGCAACAGTAGTATCTACAAAGCCATGTGCTACTTGGAAGTCACGACCTTGTTGTGGAATTTGATCAAGCTCTTGAGCGGCCAACTTCATGCGCTCGTACTCTAAGAGACGGCGTACTAATTCTGCGCGTGGATCTTCTACTTCCTCTTCGCTATCCGCCTTTTTCATTGGCAGTAGCATGCGAGATTTAATTTCAATCAACATTGCCGCCATTAATAAATACTCGGCGGCAAGTTCAAGATTGGAATGGCGAATCTGGTCAATATAGGTCAAGTACTGTTGAGTAACCTGCGCCATCGGAATATCAAGTACGTTGAAATTCTGTTTACGAATCAGATACAGCAAAAGATCTAAGGGACCTTCAAATGCTTCTAAGAAAACTTCTAGCGCATCTGGTGGGATATAAAGATCAGTAGGTAATTTAAATAATGGCTCGCCATAGAGTTTGGCAAATGCTTCTGACATCCCATCAGTTACTGACGGGGTACTATCAAGCAAATCGGATATTGGCTGAGTGCTTGGCTCAGTCATTCGAATAAACGTAGGCGCGTTGTTTCAATTTGGCGGCTTTAGCGCGGCGCTGATCTTCAATACTTAATGGCTCTTTGTCCCACAAGAGGGCGCGACCAGCTTGTTGCTCCGCCTCAAGATTGGGCTTCTCGGATTTGAGTTCATTTAAGAACTGGGTGAATTCAGATTGATATCTTGCCATGGTATTTCCTAAAATACTCAATAAATTCAATAACTTATGGGATTAATACCAAAAGTCATCTAGGGACTACGACCACCATTATAGGTGCTTTTTAGGGCTATTTTTACAAGTTTGCAGCGAGTAAAGCCTCAATTTGAGGGGCCTCTACCCGAGTCATGAGGTGCTGATATGCCTGGATTGGGTTTTTGCTCGAAAGCGGCATATTGATGTCGCTCCAGGATTGCGGTGGCAGCGAGAGGAATTCTTCAACGCCATTCGCAACTTGCGGAATCACTGGCTTGAGATAAAGGCTGAGCATTCGGAAGGCTTCCAAGGTAACGCTACAAACGCGTTGCAAGTCCGCCTCACGCTCTGGATCTTTGGCAATTTCCCAAGGCTTATTTTCATCTACGAAACCATTGACTTTGTCAGCAAGTTCCATGACGGTGCGTAATGCTTTGGCATATTCACGCCCCTCATAAAGCTCAGCAATTTTTTCACTGGACGCTGCAATTTCTTGGAGTAGGGGTGTATTCATCGCTGCGTCCGATACAACACCACCAAAACGTTTTACCAAGAAGCCAGCACTACGACTAGCGATGTTGATGTACTTACCTAATAAATCACTATTCACTCGTGCAACAAAGTCTTGCAGATTTAAATCCAAATCTTCCATGCTGTCATTGAGCTTGGTAGCGAAGTAATAGCGGAACCACTCAGGGTTAAAGCCGCACTCAATCACGCTATTGGCAGAGATTAATGTACCGCGCGACTTACTCATTTTCTCGCCATCAACGGTTAAGAAGCCATGCGCAAATACATTGGTAGGCGTGCGGTAGCCAGAAAACTTTAACGTCGCAGGCCAGAATAAAGTATGGAAATACAGAATATCTTTACCAATGAAATGGTATTGCTCAGTACTTGTATCAGGCTTAACCCACTCATCAAAATTGAGGCCTTTAGCCTGGCAGTAATTGAGAAAGCTAGCGTAATAACCAATCGGCGCATCAAGCCAGACATAGAAGTACTTGCCTGGGGCGTCGGGGATCTCAAAGCCGAAATAGGGGGCATCGCGGGAGATATCCCAATCGCCTAACTTGCTTTCGCCTGGCTGGCCAACCCACTCTTTCATCTTATTGCGAGCTTCGGGTTGTAACGGTGTTTTTTCTTGAGTCCATTCGCGCAAGAATTCTTCGCAGCGCGGATCGGATAATTTAAAGAAATAGTGATCAGAAATCTTTTTGATGGGTGTCGCACCGCTGACTACAGAAAATGGATTTTTCAGATCAGTAGGGGAGTAGGTAGCACCACATTTCTCACAGTTATCACCATATTGATCTTTGGCACCACACTTAGGGCATTCACCTTTAATGAAGCGATCCGGTAGGAACATTTCCTTAACGGGATCATAAGCTTGTTCAATCGCGCGCTTTTCAATCAATCCTGCATCACGTAACTTGAGATAAATGCTCTGAGCCAGTTTTTCATTCTCAGGACTATCGGTGGTGTAGTAGTTATCAAAAGAAATTAGGAAGTTGTCAAAGTCACGCTTATGTTCTTTCCAAACATTGGCGATCAACTCCTTGGGAGTGATACCTTCTTTCTCCGCACGCAACATAATTGGAGTGCCGTGAGTGTCATCTGCACCAACGTAGTGAACCTCATGCCCACGCATCCGTTGAAAGCGCACCCAAATATCGGTTTGCACATACTCCACCAAATGGCCGATATGGATTTGACCATTGGCATAAGGCAAGGCTGAGGTGACAAGAAGGCGACGCTGGGGGCTGCTCATGTAATGCGGACTTAAATAAGAAGGTTAAATTAGGGGTAGAGGTAATTATGCAAGCTTGTGCAGTGATTTTAGTCTGCGGTTAAAGTAAACACCGCGAAGTCTGCATAAATCCCGATAAACTCCCATTTCTACTTGAATCAGAAAGCGTTTCATGGCCGTAAGACCCAATATTCAGATGTCTAGTGCCTCGGTACCTTTGGTACATGAGGTGGAGATATTGGATGAGGCAGGCAGGAAAAAGCTAAGCCATATCCCTGGGGAGCGCTCATTGACCATTTATTTAGATAAGCGAGAGGTTGTTACTTTGATGACCCTGGGAAGCGCTCCTGAGGCTCTGGTACTTGGGTATTTGCGCAATCAGCGTTTGGTGGAATCCCCAGACGATATCGAAAGTATTCAGGTGGACTGGGAGACGGACTCTGCAGCAGTAAAGACTCGCCGTAGCACTGTTGATATTGAGGCCCTCACCAGCAAGAGGGTTGTCACTACCGGTTGCGGCCAGGGCACGATGTTTGGTGGCCTGATGGAAGAGATGTCAGAGATTCGCTTGCCAGATGGACCTAAGTTGTCCCAAGAGGCAATTGTCGCCTTGATTGACGCAATTCGGGTTCATGATTCGATCTATAAAAAGTCTGGATCCGTCCATGCTTGTGCGGTATTTGAGAGAGAGGGCGACGATGGAGTTCGACTCCTTCACTTTATTGAGGATGTGGGTCGCCACAATGCGGTTGATTCAATTTCCGGTCTGATGTGGCTAGCCAATAAGGCCGGTAAAGATTTGATCTTTTTTACTACCGGCCGCCTAACTTCAGAGATGGTTATTAAAGGGGCCCAAATGGGCGTCCCCTTCCTCCTAACCCGCTCAGGAGTCACTTTGATGGGCTTAGAATTGGCTCGTAAAACTAACCTCACCATTCTGTCTCGCTGCTCCGGAAAACACTTTGAGATCTACAACGCCCCTGAGCGCGTGATTTTTACCCAAAATACCTAATTTTTTAGGTCTCAGACCCTGATAAATGATGGGTTGGGTTGGCGAAGGTTTTACAATTCGTCTATGACTATTAAATCTGACCACTGGATCCGCCGCATGGGCGAGCAAGGCATGATCAGCCCGTTCGAGCCTGGACAAATTCGCCAAGACGCCGCTGGCAATAAAATTGTGAGCTATGGCACATCAAGCTATGGCTATGACATTCGTTGCGCAGATGAATTCAAGATTTTTACGAACATCAATAGCACCATTGTTGATCCGAAGAATTTCGACGAACAGTCCTTTGTTGATTTCAAGGGTGATGTTTGTATCATTCCGCCAAATTCATTTGCTTTAGCCAGAACGGTCGAGTATTTCAAGATTCCACGCAGTGTATTAACTGTTTGCGTTGGTAAAAGTACATATGCCCGTTGCGGCATTATTGTGAACGTTACTCCATTCGAGCCAGAGTGGGAGGGGTATGTCACTCTAGAATTTTCTAACACCACGCCATTGCCTGCAAAGATTTATGCAGGTGAGGGGTGCGCGCAAGTTCTCTTCTTTGAGAGCGATGAGGTCTGCGGTACATCATATAAAGATCGCGGTGGTAAGTATCAAGGTCAGCGGGGCGTAACCCTGCCCAAGACCTAAGTTATTCCCGGTAGTGCATAAATTTCCTATCAATCGTAACCCTGCGCGCATTGACTTAGATGAGTACCGCGCAACTCTTACACGCTCTGAAGTAGCGCGTCCAGAAAATAATTTCTACCACTGGCTCTTAGGTACAAGTTGGGTCAGCTTTTTACTGCTCGTGATCGCGGTATATTTGGGCGCCAATCTTCTATTTGCATTTGCTTACCTTGCTTGTGGTGATGGCGCAATTACTCATGCGCAACCTGGTTCACTCCTAGATGTTTTTTTCTTTAGTGTGCAAACTATGGCAACAATTGGTTATGGTCGCATGACACCTGTTGGTTCCTGGCCTAATGCGATTGTGACCTTCGAGGCATTTTTTGGCATCGTCTATTCTGCTCTAACAACGGGCTTGGCCTTCGCACGCTTTACAAGACCTACTGCCGGAGTGCGCTTTTCTAAGGTAGCGGTAGTAGGCAATCATGATGGCATCAAGACCTTAAAGTTCAGAGTTGCCAATGATCGTAGCTCCCATATTGTCGAAGCTCAGCTGCGACTGTGGCTTATTGCTGAAAGCAGGACCTCAGAAGGGGAGCGCTATCGTCGATCTGTCGAGCTACCTTTACATCGCTCTGAGAGTCCAGTCTTCTCCCTGACCTGGATGGCAATGCATAGCATTGATGAGACAAGCGCTTTAAATGACTATTTGGGTAATAGCGCCCACAATAGTAGTTGGCACCTGTTGATTACCTTCACTGGCTACCATGAGAGCCTTTCAAACCAGGTTTATGCCCGCCATGTTTACTTACCTAGAGATGTCCAGCAAAATGCGACATTTATCGATATAGTCACGGTTTCGCCAGACGGAGGTCGGGTGATTGATCTTAGTAATTTTGAGAAGTGGGTTCCGAACACATCGGACCGAACAGCAGGGGAGTTTTTATGAAATTTCGTTTCCCAATCATCATTATTGATGAGGACTTTCGTTCCGAAAATATTTCGGGTTCGGGTATCCGCGACCTAGCTGAAGCTATCGAGCAAGAAGGTATGGAAGTGATCGGCTTAACAAGCTACGGTGACTTAACCTCTTTTGCACAACAAGCTTCCCGTGCATCTTCTTTCATCGTTTCAATTGATGATGAAGAGTTTGATTCCGATTCTGAAGATCATGACCTTCCCGCATTAAATAATTTGCGCGCCTTTATTACTGAAGTGCGTAAACGTAATGAAGACATTCCCATCTTCTTGTATGGCGAGACACGTACCTCACGTCATATGCCCAACGATATCTTGCGTGAATTACATGGTTTCATTCATATGAATGAAGACACCCCAGAATTTGTAGCGCGTCACATTATTCGCGAAGCAAAGGTATATCTTGATTCTTTGGCGCCACCATTCTTCCGCGCATTAACGAATTACGCTTCCGAGGGCTCTTACTCTTGGCATTGTCCTGGTCACTCAGGTGGCGTTGCCTTTTTAAAGAGTCCAGTTGGCCGAATGTTCCATCAGTTCTTTGGTGAGAATATGCTACGCGCTGACGTTTGTAACGCCGTAGAAGAGCTAGGTCAGCTGCTAGACCATACTGGACCAGTGCTACAGAGCGAGCGCAATGCCGCTCGCATCTTTAATGCCGACCATTTGTTCTTTGTTACTAACGGCACATCTACATCCAACAAAATTGTTTGGCACTCTACAGTTGCTCCTGGAGACGTAGTACTGGTAGACCGAAATTGTCATAAATCCGTGATTCATTCAATCACGATGATGGGTGCGATTCCGATTTTCTTGATGCCAACTCGCAATCACCTTGGCATTATTGGCCCAATTCCTAAAGAAGAGTTTGAGTGGGCCAACATCAAGAAGAAGATTGACGCTAACCCATTTATTAAGAATAAAAACGTAGTACCACGTGTGATGACGCTGACTCAGAGTACCTATGACGGTATTGTTTACAACGTTGAGATGATCAAAGATATGCTTGATGGAAAAGTCGATTCTTTGCACTTTGATGAAGCGTGGTTACCGCATGCTGCATTCCATCCTTTCTATAAGGATATGCATGCGATTGGCTCTGATCGTAAGCGCACCAAAAAGAGTTTGATGTTTGCGACTCAGTCGACCCATAAGTTGCTCGCTGGATTGTCACAGGCTTCGCAAGTATTAGTTCAAGATGCTGAAGAGACTAAGTTGGACCGCGATTGCTTCAATGAAGCCTATCTAATGCACACCTCTACTAGTCCGCAGTACGCCATCATTGCTTCCTGTGATGTTTCTGCTGCCATGATGGAGTCGCCTGGTGGCACTACATTGGTGGAAGAGTCGATTGCTGAAGCAATGGACTTCCGTCGCGCGATGCGTGAGGTAGATGATAAGTTTGGCGCTGATTGGTGGTTTAAGGTCTGGGGCCCAGATCACCTAGCGGAAGAGGGTATTGGCGAGCGTTCAGACTGGATTTTAGAGCCCAATGCGTCTTGGCATGACTTCGGTAAGTTGGCTAAAGACTTCAATATGCTGGATCCGATTAAGGCCACAGTAGTCACACCGGGATTGGATATCGAAGGTCACTTTGGCTCAATGGGTATCCCTGCAAGTATTGTGACGAAGTATCTTGCTGAACATGGAGTGATTGTTGAGAAGTGCGGTCTGTATTCTTTCTTCATTATGTTTACGATTGGTATCACTAAAGGTCGCTGGAATACGCTCGTAACGGAACTGCAACAGTTTAAGGATCACTTTGATAAGAATGCGCCTTTATGGAAAGTACTTCCTGAATTTGTTGCGAAGCACCCACGCTATGAACGCGTCGGCTTGAAGGATATTTGCCAGCAGATCCATGAGTTCTATAAGGGTCGCGATGTAGCCCGCATGACTACTGAGATGTATACCTCCGACATGGTTCCGGCCATGATGCCTTCCGAGGCTTGGGCTAAGATGGCGCACAAGGAAGTTGATCGTGTGCCGCTTGATCAATTAGAGGGGCGCGTAACGGCTATGTTGGTAACGCCATACCCACCAGGTATTCCACTCTTGATTCCAGGTGAGCGTTTTAACAAGCGCATCGTTGACTATCTCTACTTCGCTAGAGACTTCAATGAGAAGTTCCCAGGCTTCGAAACGGATATTCATGGTCTAGTGAAGATGGATGTCGATGGACGTAGTGAATACTACGTTGATTGTGTCAGACAAGAGCGCGATATTACGCTTTAAAGTTTCTTGAGGCTCGAATGAAAAATGCCCTGCAGAAGCGGGGCATTTTTATTTAACTGGCTTATCCAGCTGAAACGTCACCGGCGCATCTTCATCCACTTTGCTAGGTGACTCTGATTTGGATTCATCATCATTTGTAAAGTTAAAGTCCTGACTTTGAATAACGGCTGCTGGTTTTTCCAGTAGCGTTGTCACTAGCGCAGGAAAGGCAATCACTACTGCAACCATAATGAGCTGCAATCCCACCCAAGGTAAAGCACCCCAATAGATATCGCTACTCTTTACTTCTTTGGGAGCTACACCTCTGAGATAGAAAAGAGCAAAGCCAAATGGGGGATGCATGAATGAGGTTTGCATATTGACGCACAGCATTACTCCAAACCAGACAAGTGCTGCACTAGCTGCAGCTTGTGGATTGCCATTCATAGAGTCCAGCAGTACAGGTGACAGTAATTTCACGGCTACTGGGGCAAGCATTGGCACTATGATGAATGCGATTTCAAAGAAGTCTAGGAAGAATGCCAAGAAAAAGACAAAGAGGTTAACAATAATTAAAAAACCAACCCAGCCACCAGGCAAATCCGCAAAGAGCGCCTCAACCCATTGCCCGCCATCTACTCCCTGAAACACTACAGAGAAACAAGTTGAGCCAATCAAAATAAAGACCACCATCGCAGTAATGCGCATGGTGTTTTGATAAGCCTCCTGAATTAACCCTCTGAGGTTCGAAATGCTGGCTCTACGCAGCCAAGCTAAAAGTAATGCACCCATCGCACCCATGGCTCCAGACTCTGTTGGGGTAGCAATACCAGTCATGATGGTACCCAGAACTAAAAAGATCAGCACTGCCGATGGAATGATTCCCAGAAGACATTTTTTCCAGAGCACCCAGCCCTTGAGGGTGAGATCGCTCTCTGGGGCTACTGGTAAATAATCTGGACGAATACGACTTAAGAAAAATGTATAGAGCGCAAATAGGGCAATCTGCAGTAGTGAAGGTCCCCAAGCGCCAAGATACATGCTGCCAACATCAGCGCTACCACTTTGAGTCTTGAGTTGATCTGCCAACACAATCAGAACTAGGGATGGGGGTACCAATTGGGTGATCGTTCCAGACGCTGCCAGAACACCTGTGGCATAGCGCATGTTATAGCCATAACGCATCATGACTGGGAGGGCAATCATTGCCATAGCAATGACCTGAGCAGCTACAGTGCCAGTAATAGCGCCGAGAATAAATCCTACGATGATGACTGAGTAGCCCAAGCCACCTCGAACTCTGCCAAACAGTTGGCCCATAGAATCGAGCATCTCTTCAGCCAGGCCGCAGCGTTCAAGAATCGCACCCATAAAGGTAAAGAATGGAATCGCTAGAAGTAGATCATTCGCCAGCACGCTACCAAAGATACGTTGCGGGATGGCTTGCAAAAATGGCATGCCAAAAAAGCCTTCGCTGATAGCTATTACTGAAAAGAATAAGGCGGCAGCCATCAGGGAGAACGCCACAGGAAAGCCAATTAGCATAAAGACGATCAGGCCAGCAAACATCAGGGGAGGCATCCACTCTAATGGAATCATTGCATTGGCTTTTCGTAACGAAGGTCTTCAGTGGGTAAAGTAGTTTCGCCCTTGAGTGCACCAATCCGTTTGATGATTTCTGAAAGGCCCTGCAAACTCAGCATGCAGAAACCAAATGGCACAAAAAATTTAATAGGGTAACGCGCTAAGCCACCAGAATTAGAAGAATGCTCCATGACTAACCATGATGGATAAAAGAGGGTTGTCCATGAGAGCCAAGTAAACAGCATGCAAGCTGGCATTAAGAATAGAACTAAGCCAAATAAATCCACCCAAATACGACCGCGATCCGAAAGGCGTAAGTAAATTAAATCAACTCGCACATGCTCATTACGCTTGAGTGTGTAGGCTGCGCCCAACATGACTGCTGCGCTAAATAAATACCATTGCAGCTCAAGAGGCCAGTTATTGCTGATATCTAAGCCATAGCGCAGCAGGGCATTAGCAGCTGATACTACGCAAGAGAGCAAAATCATGATGCTGGCGGCTTTGCCCAGCAGTTGGTTTACGCGATCAATACCCGCAGATAGCTTGGACCATAACCCCATACGATCTAGAGGTCTGCACGACCCCGTTTGATGGCGGCCAGTACTTGAGAAGGGGCGGTGCCTCCAGCATGCTGGCGTGATTGCACAGAACCATCAACAGTGAGTAAGGCAAAGACGTCATCGCTGATGAGTTCAGGGCGATTATCAAGGCCACAAGCAAAGCGTAACTCTGACAGGCTCAAGTCAGTAAGCATGCAGTTTCTGCCAACACAGGCCTTCACTGCATGAGCAACGGCTTCATGCGCATCACGGAAGGCGAGACCTTTTTTAACTAAGTAATCGGCTAAGTCAGTTGCTGTTGCAAAACCTTCTTCAGCAGCAGCTTTCATGACATCCGCTTTCACTTCAATATGTGGAACCATATCAGCAAAAATACGTAAGGTATCTTGCACGGTATCCACCGCATCAAATAAAGGCTCTTTATCTTCTTGATTATCTTTGTTGTAGGCGAGCGGCTGACTCTTCATGAGTGTTAATAGGGACATGAGGTCGCCGTAGACGCGACCAGTCTTGCCACGTGCTAGTTCAGGAACATCAGGATTCTTTTTCTGCGGCATGATCGAACTACCAGTGCAGAAGCGATCTGGCAGATCAATAAAACCAAAACGTGGGCTGAGCCAGAGCACGAGCTCTTCAGAGAGTCGTGACACATGCATCATCAAAATGGATGCAAAGGCACAGAACTCAATCGCAAAGTCCCGATCGGATACTGCATCCAATGAGTTATTGCAAATGCCATCAAAGCCTAGCGTCTTGGCAACTTGTTCCCGATCAATCGGGTAAGTAGTGCCGGCCAAAGCAGCTGCACCTAAAGGCAGGCGATTAAAGCGGGCACGTAGATCAGCTAAGCGACTGGCATCACGACTGAACATTTCGTAATAGGCCATGAGGTGATGGCCAAAAGTAATAGGTTGTGCAACTTGTAGATGAGTATGGCCAGGCATGATGGTGCCAGCATGTTTCTCTGCTAAATCTAAGAGAGCGGTGCGTAAGGTTTTGAGGGTAGCGGAAATTTCATCAACGCTGCCACGTAACCATAACCGTAAATCGGTAGCGACTTGGTCATTGCGTGAACGACCAGTATGTAAACGCTTTCCTGCATCGCCAACCAATTCAGTCAAGCGTGCTTCAATATTGAGGTGCACATCTTCTAGTGCTAGCTGCCAATTAAACTGGCCAGATTCAATCTCACTTTTAATTTGAGCCATACCCTTTTGAATATCAGCCAAATCTTGAGTGCTAATAATCTTTTGAGCCGCCAACATTTGGGCGTGAGCCAGGGAACCGGCAATATCGACCATGGCAAAGCGTTGATCAAAGCCAATAGAAGCTGTATAACGCTGGACAAGTTGGTCGACTGGTTCGTCAAAACGGGCCGACCAAGCTTGGGCTTTGTTAGCTAAGGAATTTTTAGATGAGCTCATAAACACAGTATATTGGTGTAGGTCTTTGATTATTTTAAATGCTATGTCCCAATCCCTAAATTCCTCCTCTGGCACTACCCCTGTGGCCCCTAAGCGCCTGGTGATTGCCTCCCGCGAATCTCGCCTAGCCATGTGGCAGGCCCAGCACTTGCAAGCCTGCCTACAAAAGCTCTATCCGGGCTGTGATGTCCAGATTCTGGGGATGACCACCCGGGGGGATCAGATTTTGGATAAGGCCTTATCTAAAGTGGGCGGTAAGGGGCTATTTGTCAAAGAGCTCGAAACGGCCCTAGAAGATGGCAGAGCAGATTTGGCAGTCCACTCGCTCAAAGATGTCCCGATGGTCATGCCAGACGGTTTTGATCTCACTTGCGTGATGGCTAGAGAAGATGCCAGGGATGCCTTTGTCTCCAATGACTATGCTAGTTTGGAAGATTTGCCAAAGGGTGCCATTGTGGGCACATCAAGCCTTCGCCGTGAGTCGGTACTACGAGCCCGTTTTCCTCACCTAGTGATTGAGCCACTACGCGGTAATTTAGATACCCGCATGGGTAAGCTAGATCGTGGTGAGTACCAAGCTATTATTTTGGCGGCGGCTGGTTTAAAGCGTTTAGGACTCGAGAGTCGTATTCGAGCCTTCTTGCCGTACGATCCCTATACCCCGGCTGCTGGGCAAGGAGCCTTGGGTATTGAGACCTTGAGTGCCCACCCGCATATCAAAGACTGGTTAGCCCCCTTAAATGATATGCCCACGCTCTTGGCAGTATCTGCTGAGCGCATGGTCTCTCGTCAATTAGGAGGCTCTTGTGAAGTGCCCCTAGCAGCGCACGCTACTTGGGATCAAAACCAACTGCAAATCCGCTCTTTTGTCGCTAGTACCGATGGCAAGGCCATTTGCCTGGCTAATGGCAAAGGAGTAGTGCAATCACTTGCCGATGCAGAAGCACTAGGCTTAGCTGTGGCTCAAGATTTACTAGCGCAAGGTGCGGCGGATTTGATTCCGAAGATTACTAAATAAAATTATGGCAGCGATGAGTACTAAAACTATCATCGTCACTAGACCTAGCGGACAAGCTCGGCAGCTGATAGAGGTCCTCACGAATAGCATCGAGCAAAGTGGCCTTGCTAAGCGTAGCCTCCCAGAAATAGTCTCATTGCCATTGCTAACGATTGTGCCTAAGACAGATGATCAACTGGCAGATCACATTGCTACCGCTTTAACAGATACAGATCTTGCAATCTTTGTTAGCCCCAATGCTATTGAATGTGTGATGCGTTTATTGGAACGTGATTGGCAAGAATTTTCTAAGAAGATTATTCCAGTCGGTGTAATGGGTGGTAGTAGCAAATTGGCACTACAAAATCATGGCATTGGCCAAGAAAAAAATCCCACGCCTGTCATCATTCCTCAGAATAATGAACAATGGGATTCAGAGGGTTTATGGCATGAGTTGCAAGCTCTTGGCTGGGACTGGAATCACAAGAAGGTCATTATCTTTAAAGGCGAGGGTGGTCGTGAGTGGTTAGCCGACACCCTAGTAAAAGCAGGC
This sequence comes from Polynucleobacter hirudinilacicola, assembly GCF_002192535.1. GTDB lineage: Bacteria > Pseudomonadota > Gammaproteobacteria > Burkholderiales > Burkholderiaceae > Polynucleobacter > Polynucleobacter hirudinilacicola. Next base: position 156,849 of record NZ_NAIA01000001.1, read on the forward strand.
GCAATAGTTGAGGCGATTTCTACATATACTCGCGTACCGTTAGATCTTGATAATCCTGCTTGGCACGCAATTCATGAAATGGATTTCTCAAAATCACTTTGGTTACTCACATCATCTGAAGCTGTACGTTATTTAGGTCAAGTGCTTCAGGATCAATTTCCTCAGGGTCTACAAAGTGCAAGCGCCTTATGCTCGCACCACAATATTGCGGATGCGGCTGAGCAGATTGGATTTGGAGAAGTATTTACTACCGACCCTGGTGATGAGGCTCTCATTAAAGCCAGCTTAGCCTGGCTAATGATCTAAGCTTTTGAGAAGTGAAGTAAAGCAGGCAAGAAAATCTCATTCACCAGTATTGGATGCCCCTTGAGTTTATAAAGGGTGCGACGAGCCCATAAGGGCGAACTCAATTCAGGATAATTCTTAGAGCACCGCTTCCACAAGGCACTACTCTTATCTAAGCGTGCAATATCTCGCGGCGGTTTTGCTTTGGAGTGTTTGCGTGTTTTAGCAAAGAGCACCGCTCCCAAAGGCTTGCTTCCAAGCCGCAGCACCGCATGATTGCTGCCACTAGAGCTCAAGGTAGGAATAACGCTATGCGCCATCACCAAAGGAATATTGTTTGCGCATAAAAGCACTTCACGTACTCTACAGCGTCTAATCTTGAAGTGGAAATAGCGACTTTCGTCGCTATTCAGTGATTGAGGGCAGTCTCGTAAAACTTGAACTTCGAGTTTTTGACCAATAGCCTTCTCAATTTTTTGGGTGAGTGACCCAGTATCGCTAAGCCAGGGCTGCCACTTTCGTGGCGCCCGATGAATTCCACCGGAACCGACTCGATTCCATGAAGAACGGAGACGATTACGGTGAATCATATTTAGCTGCCGCTAAAGTTCCGACGTTGACCGCCAGACTTTGGTTTAGCAAAACGTGGGCCTGCAGGACGTGCCGGACGTGAGTCAGCTGAACGAGCAGGACGTGAGTCAGCAGAGCCATTCGAACGGGCTTCGAAATGATTACCTGAGCGATTACCACCGCCAGAGCCACCACCAAAACGCGATTCAGAGCGAGCGCCTGAGCCATAACGACCACCACCGCCACCACCAGAACGACCACCACCAGAGCGGCCGCCGGGACGACCACCGCCTCCACCAAAGCTTGGCTTGGCTTGTGGCTCAAGACCAGCGATGACTGAAGCCACGATATCTTGCTGTGTAAAACGCTCGATATTGCGAATCTTCGCGCGATCACGATGTTCAACCAAGGTGATTGCTACGCCATTGCGACCAGCACGACCAGTACGACCAATGCGGTGTGTGTAATCTTCTGGTTTCATTGGCAAGCCAAAGTTAATCACGTGACTAATACGTGGCACATCAATACCGCGAGCTGCTACATCAGTTGCTACCAAAATCTTGGTATGACCTTTACGTAAAGACTCTAGGCGACGCATACGCACAGCTTGAGGCATTGCACCGTGTAGGGCAGTTGCTTCGTAGCCATTGGCACGCAATGTGTCAGCGATTTTTTCGCTTTCAACTTGGGTACTTGCGAACACAACTGCTTGATCCAAGCTGGCATCAGCCAAAATATGCTCAAGTAATTTATGTTTATGTGACATGCTGTCGGCCCAATGCAGCTTCTGTTCGATGTTGGCGTGCTTTTCGCCTGCATGAGCAAGTTCAATCCGCTTAGCATCTGTAGTCAATGCATTTGCTAACGACATAATCTTTGGCGCAAAGGTTGCAGAGAACATCAAAGTTTGCTTGCGACCCGCACAACGCTTATCAATTGCCTCGAGATCGTCAGCAAATCCCATGTCAAGCATGCGATCAGCTTCATCAATGACAAGTTGCTTTACATCATCTAAGCGAATTGCTTTGCTATCGCACAAGTCGAGTAAACGACCTGGGGTTGCAACAACTAACAAGGCACCTTTCAGAGCTTGGATTTGTTTACCGTAAGGCATACCGCCCATGACGGTTGCAATGCGAATTCCCTTCATGCCACGAACTAAGTTCACTGCATCAGCAGTAACCTGTTGAGCTAATTCGCGAGTAGGGCAGAGCACCAATACTTTAGGTTGTGCGCGACCTGGTACAGGCGAATTGTTCGGGTTATCTTCGATGAGCTGATTAATCAAAGGTAATAAAAAGGCTGCGGTTTTACCGCTACCAGTTTGGCTGCTGACCAATAAGTCACCACCAGCTAAAGCAGCAGGAATAACCTGAGCTTGCACGGAAGTGGCTTGGGTAAAACCTAGTTCAGCAACGTTTTTTAGGAGTGACGCCGCTAGGGCGAAATTCTGGAATTCATTTCCAGCGCTTTTTGAGTCTTTCGACTCGTGTTTAGTTTCTTTAGAAAAAGTCATGCTATTACACATCCCCTCAAAGGGATGTCTCCGTATGTTGCATCCATGGTTTTATGGGATGCGATGGTCAAAGGCATCGACCATCAGACAGGCGGCAGCGCGTTTTATGAACTTCGGTGTTTATGACTTCTAAACGGTACGCTGAAATATAGCTGGGGGGCGATGAATCAAATTGCTTAAAAAAGCCTCTTATTATGACAGTTTGAGGGGGTGATTACAAGGGTTTTCCCGAATTAATTATGATGGAGAGATGGAATTTTTCTCTTTAGACCTCTTCAACCCTTCAAATGCAGGAATTGTTGATTTCACGAGCTATTTACTGGGCACCCTTTTCATTATTTTATTGCCGGGCCCCAACTCACTTTATGTCTTAACTACTGCAACGCAAAGAGGATGGAACTCTGGGGCTTGGGCAGCGCTGGGTATTTTTATCGGTGATTTAGTTTTGATGCTTGCAGTTGCTTTAGGTGCTAGTTCATTGCTAATGTCATCACCAGTACTTTTTGCGATCATCCGAGCTCTGGGTGCGGCCTATCTAGCCTGGATGGGGATTGGCTTGCTGCGGAGTGGCCAACAGCGCTGGGTATTAGGCAGACCTTCAGAAGTTTATGAAATCCAAGCGCGTCTTATGCAATTGCATCCATTAATAGCGGCACTTCTTTTGTCACTGACCAATCCTAAGGCAATTTTTTTCTTCATTGCTTTTTTTTCACAGTTCATTAGTCCCGATTTTGATAATCCTACATATACCTTTTTATATCTAGCAACTGTTTTGCAGCTGATGAGCATGACCTATCTGGCGGCTTTAATTTGCATAGGCCAATTCTTCTCAAGGTTTTTTGAGAGCCATCCGCGCTGGGGCGCTAGCCTCTGGGTGTTGGCGGGGCTGTTATTTATTGGATTTGCTCTACGCCTAGTAATTGCTTGATTACTTAAGATGCTTTAAGAGGCGCTCAGCCTTCTTTCCATAGGGTGGTCGAGCAGGTTGAGTGCCCTTGAGAAGATTGCTACCCAAGAAGCCACGTACTTCCAAAATGGGTTTTGCATGGCTGAAAGTGTCAAAGCCCGTTTTACCGTTATAGGAACCCATGCCGCTAGCACCAATTCCACCAAATGGTAAAGACTCTACAGCGGCGTGCAATAAGGTGTCATTAATTGTTACGCCACCAGAGCGAGTTTCATCTAGAACGCGCTGCATATTCTTCTTGTCTTTGCCAAACCAGTAGAGGGCTAAAGGGTGCGGTCTGTTGTTAACATAAGTAATGGCTGCAGCAGTGTCTGCAATAGTTACTATTGGCAGAATTGGGCCAAAAATTTCTTCGTGCAGAACGCGAGCTTGAGGCGGTAAATTAGTCAGTAGAACAGGCTCGAACCTTCTAGCTCCAGCGGCTGGATTTTTGAGTAGTGGAATGGCTTTCGCACCACGATCTAGCGCATCACTGACTAAGTGTTGCCAGTGTTGCAACTGATCATCATCAATAGGGCCTGTGAGCTCTTCAGGATTACTAAATTGAGTTTGGGCTTCAGTCTGTAGCGCTTCAATAAATGCTGTTTGATTACTTTGCTCAATCAGAATGTAATCAGGGGCAATACAAGTTTGACCGCTGTTGAGTAGCTTGCCATAAATAATAGCGGCGGCTGCATCTTGAAGTTTGGCGCTTGGATCAATGATGGCTGGCGTTTTGCCACCGAGCTCTAAGGTCACCGGAGTGAGATTTTCGGCAGCAGCACGCATTACCTTTTTGCCAATGGCTTCAGAGCCGGTAAACAGGAGATGGTCAAATGCTAGCGCAGCGAATTGTTCTGCTACGTCAACGCCACCAGTGCTAACGCAAAATTCACTGGGGTGAAAATATTCTTGAATCAATCCCGCTAAAAATCCGGAGGTGCGAGAGCTACGATCAGAGGGTTTGAGCCAAACCCGATTTCCAGCAGCAAGTGCAGTAATGGCAGGAACTAGGGCCAATTGAATGGGGTAATTCCAGGGGCTCATGATCCCGACAACCCCAATCGATTGGCTTTGAATCCATGCTTCCGTGGAGCCCATATAGGAGGGAATCTCCATTTGCACAGGCTTCATCCATTCTTTGAGATGTTTGCGGGTGTACTTGCAGGCCTGATACACCATCTGAAATTCAGCAAGACGCGTTTCAATAGGGTGGCGAACTCCAAAGTCTGCCGTCAGCACTTTGCAGATCTTTTCTTCATTGGCTTCAATCATTTTCTCGATTCGGCCAATACGCTCCAATCTGACCTCAAGGCTGGGATTTGGCTCAGCAGCATAGGCTGCTTTAATTTCATCAAGTTGAATGGTGAAGCGATTCATAGTTTTTAATAGTTGGCAGATATTGAAATAAGGCATTAGGATAAAGCCATGAACGAAACCCTTGATAAAAACCAAACCACTTTAGAGCGTGCGACCTTGGGCGGCGGCTGTTTTTGGTGCCTTGAGGCTGTTTATCAGCAAGTTTCTGGGGTTAAATCAGTCGTTTCTGGATATGCTGGAGGTGCGAGACCTAATCCCACATATGAAGCGATTTGCACTGGCGTTACAGGGCACGCAGAAATTGTGGACATCCTCTTTGATCCCCAAGTCATTTCCTTTCGAGATCTATTGGAGATCTTCTTTGTGATTCATGATCCCACGACATTGAACTACCAGGGTAACGATCATGGCACTCAATATCGATCGGTCATCTTTACGCACAGCGATGAGCAATCCAACATTGCGCACGAGGTAGTTAAAGAGCTTGACGATTCTAAAATTTACTCTAGGGCAGTAGTGACGCAAATTGATGTGGCACCTACGATTTTCCCTGCTGAGGACTATCACCAGAATTACTTCGTGCAACACCCTAATCAAGGCTATTGCATGGCAGTGGTTGCGCCTAAATTAGCAAAGTTCAGAGCGAAATTTAAAGCACTAATAGCACCGCATTACTCCTAAGGAGCTAGGCGGTTTACCTGCCAAGTTGATCCATTTAGCTTGTAATGAATGCGATCGTGCAATCTAGAAGGGCGGCCTTGCCAGAATTCAATTTCAGTTGGTCGTAAGCGATACCCGCCCCAATGCCCGGGCCGTGGTGGGGCATCTCCAAACTCTGCGGTGAAGCGTTTCTCAGCTTCTTCTAAAAACTCACGATTTGGAATGGCTGAACTTTGTGGAGAAGCCCAAGCCCCTATCCGTGATGCTGCGGGGCGAGAGTGGAAGTATTCATCACTTTCTGCAGCGCTCACTCGCTCAACGACACCTTGAATTCGCACTTGACGCTCTAGTTCATGCCAATGAAAAAGGAGTGCGGCTTGAGGTCGGATCGCTAATTCTTTACCTTTTTGGCTCTCATAGTTAGTAAAAAAGGTGAAACCGTTTTCGTCCGCACCTTTTAGTAAGACAATACGAGCTGATGGATTACCAGCTTTATCGGCTGTAGCTAAAGTCATGGAATTGGGTTCAGGGCACTCCGCTCTTACAGCTTGGTCAAACCAAAGTTGAAAAAGCGGAATTGGATTACCCGGAACGTCAGTTTCCGAAAGCTGGCCAAAGGTATAGTTTTTGCGAAGTTGAGCAATGGAGTCCATTTTTTCAGTATAAAGAAGCTATGGCAGAAGACAAGATAGAAGAAAGTACCGAAGATCGTCGTTTTGGCGGAGTCTCTAGACTCTATGGCCCAGAGCTGCGTGAGCGTTTTCGGAATGCTACGGTGGTGGTGGCTGGTCTGGGTGGGGTTGGCTCCTGGGCGGCTGAGGCATTAGCTCGAACCGGAATTGGGCATCTTGTCTTGGTTGACTTTGATCACATTGCGGAGAGTAATACCAACCGCCAATTACATGCTCTCGAAGGTCAGTACGGCAAGGCCAAAGTCGAGGCGATGACGCAGCGTATTTTGCAAATTAATCCAGAGATCACATTATCTCCTTGCGATGAATTTTTAACTCCAGAAAATTTAGATGTACTCATACCAAATGATGCATTGGTATTAGATGCTACGGATTCAGTGCAAACCAAAATTGCTTTATCGGTATGGGCAAATAAAAATAATCGTGCATTAGTCATGTGTGGAGCTGCCGGCGGTAAGACTGATCCAACCTCGGTGCGTAGTGATGATCTCTCTCGAACCGAGCAAGATGCCTTATTAGCAAAAGTAAGACAAGGACTCAGACAAGATCACGGCTTCTCCAGAAACCTAAAGAAAAAAATTGGGATTCGTGCGATTTACTCGCATGAGCCTAGGGCTGGCGCTGCGAATGGTGGCTTAGCGTGCTCGGGCTATGGTTCTACCGTGATGGTGACAGCAGCCTGCGGCTTGGCTGCTGCTGCTGAGATTTTGAATCTTATAGCCGCCCAAGCTTAACTACAACTTTATTTGTGCTAATTCCTTAGGGGGATTCCCTGTAGGAAATTACTGATTCTTTTGCAATCAGAAATTATTTCTGACTTTCATTAGTGTTGATTTAAAAGACATTTCTTATTTAAGCAGTTTCCTTTTTATATCTTTAATCACTTTAGGTATTTTTATCCCCTAGTACATCTGCCAAGCACTCCCTAGACTTTGCTTCGTTGGTAAATCAGCCAATGACAAATCGAAAGGAGGTCTCTTTTGCAGACTGAACACACTGGCTTAAAACGCCATCTCAAAGTAAGACACATTCGCTTGATGGCATTAGGGTCAACGATTGGCGTTGGTTTATTTCTAGGATCAGCAAGTGCAATCAAAATTGCTGGGCCATCGATTCTCTTGGGCTATTTACTAGCAGGAATCGTTGCCTTTATCGTATTACGCGCACTTGGTGAAATGGCGGTGCATGAGCCTGTCGCGGGATCCTTTGCAGCTTATGCCAACAACTATGTGGGCCCATTGGCAGGCTATATGGTCGGCTGGGGCTATTGGACGTATTGGGTTGTGGTTGGCATTGCTGAGGTCACTGCGGTGGGTATTTACATGGGCATTTGGTTCCCAGAAACGCCACAGTGGGTTTGGGCACTATCTTCGATTGTGATGATGGGCTTAATCAATCTCATCGCTGTCAAAGTATTTGGCGAATTTGAATTCTGGTTTGCCTTAATTAAGGTAGTAGCAATTATTGCCATGATTGCTCTCGGTGGATCAGTGATCTTATTTGGTTTTACCAATGATTGGCAGCCGATTGGTTTGAGTAATCTGTGGCAACACGGTGGCTTCTTCCCGAATGGTATTAGCGGAATGTTGCTCTCACTACAGATGGTCCTATTCGCCTATGTTGGTATTGAGATGATTGGCTTATCTGCTGGTGAGGCAGAGAACCCACGCAAAACAATCCCCATGGCAATTGACTCACTGGCGTGGCGCATCTTGATTTTCTACATGGGAGCCATTTTGGTCATTCTGGCGATTTTCCCTTGGAACGAAGTAGGTCAGCAGGGCAGCCCCTTTGTGGTGATGTTTGAGCGTATTGGTCTGCGGGAAGCTGCTGGCTTGATCAACTTTGTTGTCATTACTGCTGCGCTGTCATCATGCAATGCCGGGATCTTCAGTGGTGGCCGACTCTTGTACTCGCTATCGAGCAATGGTTACGCACCTGCCCCGTTTGCAAAGCTATCAAAGTACGGCGTTCCTCATCGAGCAGTGATCGTCACCGTTGCGGTCTGTATGACAGGCGTTGTCTTGAACTACTTTGTGCCTGATAAGGCATTCCAATACATCATGGCTGCAGTGACCTTTGTTGGTTTGATGGTCTGGATTGCAATCTTATTTACGCAACTCCAATTCCGCCGCTCATTAACTAAGGCCCAGATCGCTGAACTTGCGTATCGCACTCCTTGGTATCCGTATTCCTCATGGTTTGCTCTGGCATTCATTTTCTTGGTAGTGACGCTGATGGGTTTTCATGAGGATGCACGGATTGCTTTGTTATTAGGGCCGTGTCTATTAGCGGTGTATCTAGCGATGTTTTATATCGTTGGCTTACACCATAAAACAAAAAGTAATCGTGAATTTAAATAAGGGGAGATAACAATGATTATTGGTGTACCGCAAGAAGTTAAAAATAATGAGTTCCGAGTTGGATTAACTCCGGGAAATGTCAGTGGGCTATGTAAACAAGGACATACCGTTTTGGTTCAGCGGGGTGCGGGCGAGCAGATTGGTCTCACAGATGAGTCTTATCGAATTGCTGGAGCTTCGCTGATTGATAGTGCGGCAGAAGTGTTTCATAAGGCCGAGATGATTGTGAAGGTCAAGGAGCCTCAAGCACAAGAGTGTGCAATGCTCCGCGAAGATCAGATTCTGTTTACTTATTTGCATTTAGCGCCAGATCCAAAGCAGACCAAGGCTTTGCTAGATTCTGGCGCCACTTGTATTGCCTATGAAACAGTAACCGCTGTGAATGGGGCTCTACCACTATTGGCGCCGATGAGCGAAGTCGCTGGTCGCATGTCGATTCAGGCTGCGGCCTCTCATTTAGAAAAAACGCATGGCGGCCTGGGCGTCCTGATGGCAGGTGTGCCGGGTGTATCTCCAGCGAAGATCGTGATTTTGGGTTGCGGGGTAGTGGGGCGTAATGCTTTGCAAATGGCTGTCGGTATGGGCGCTGATATTTGCATCTTTGATCGTGACATAGATCGCTTACGTCAGATTGATATGCATTACGGCAATCGCGTAAGAACCTTTTATTCCGATAACTTACTAATAGAGCAAGAAGTTTGTGAGGCAGATGTTGTGATTGGTGCAGTGCTGCTGCCCGGTGGCGCAGCGCCAAAGTTGGTTACGCATGAGATGGTGAAAAAAATGAAGCCAGGCTCGGTAGTGGTGGATGTGGCAATTGATCAGGGAGGTTGCTTTGAAACTTCTAGACCTACTACACATGCTGACCCCACTTTCTTAGTAGATGATGTATTGCACTATTGCGTTGCCAATATGCCTGGTGCAGTTGCAAGAACCTCCACTTTTGCATTAACCAACGCCACCTATCCATTTGTAGAGGCCTTAGCCAACCGTGGTGTTATGAAGGCCTTATCGATAGATCATCACCTACGGAACGGTTTGAGTGTGCATAGAGGGGGTATTGCCCTGTCTCATGGCAGCAAGCTTCTACTCGACACGATTCATGCCTGGCCCACTGAATGCGCTGATATTCATCGCGTGCACGTTTCACAGGCGGGTCGATTTGGTCGTGCCCTGATGACACGCGAAGAACTCAATCAAGAAGCTTTAGGCCACATCATTCGCTATCGCGATATTCACATGACACTGCGCCAAACTTTAAGAAGCATTCAAGACAAGAGCACTCATTTCAAATGGCTACACATTGGTAAAGAAGACAACCCTGTCAGCACCAATGCCAAATGCATAGTGCACGCAGAAGGTGGCTTATTTAAAACGCAGGATTGGGTTGAGTCTGGTCGAGACTATGGTCAGTCAGCCCTGGTGGGATTAGTTGAAGTAGAAAACGCAGCACCCTATCAGGCTTGGGAACGCTTTACCTCGGAAGGTCCATTAGCAGTGCTTCCAAGTCATTATGGTCCTCATATTTTGAATCTAGTTTGGTGTGGATCGCCAGAGTCATCGCAGCAACGCCTGCAATTAAGTGACACTGATTTTCTGGAGTCACTACAAAAAGAATTTGGTTCACGTATCGGCCGCTTTCTAAAAATTCAAGATCGTCGCTTGTATGAGTTAGGACTGAACTACCGCAAAGAAATTACTAAAGACAATGAAGTTTGGATTGGTAACGCCGCACAAACTTTGCACCCAGTTGCAGGACAAGGATTAAATTTAGGATTACGTGATGCCTTTTTACTTGCTGAAAAATTAGTCGGGGTATTTTCAGGGGCAGCAGAAAACCAAACCCCGGGAGATATTCAACATGCATTAGAAAGCTATGCGCAAAGTCGCAAAGTAGACAGAACAACCACTATTGGCCTGACAGACTTCATGGCTCGAGTATTTACTTCTAATCTTGCCCCAGTCGTGATAGCTCGTGGATTAGCTTTATCCGCCCTGCAGTGGCTTCCACCAGTCAAAACAGCTCTAGCTCGCCAGATGATGTTTGGCAGGCGCTAAAGGGCTTAAAAAGCTCTCAGAATCTAAGCATTCTTCGTTTAACTAGATTCAAAGAATCTGCCTAAAAATTAGGCAGATTTAGGTCTCTTTGTGCTAAAGTGTCATGCTTTCCGCAAGACACTTCCCACACTAAGCCCAATAGATGAAGATCGGTCCCCACCTCCTCGCAAATAGACTATTTGTGGCCCCTATGGCTGGGGTGACTGACCGCCCATTCAGACAGCTTTGTAAGAAATTGGGTGCAGGATATGCCGTATCCGAAATGGTGGCCTCCAATGCCTTGCTTTGGAAAAGCGAAAAGACCCAACGTCGCGCTAATCACGTTGGAGAATTCAAACCCATCGCCGTACAAATTGCCGGCGCAGATCCAGCAATGATGGCTGCTGCTGCAAAAATAAATGTGGATCACGGCGCACAAATTATCGACATCAATATGGGCTGCCCCGCCAAAAAGGTTTGCAATGTGGCCGCAGGTTCAGCCCTATTGCGAGATGAACCGCTAGTACAGCAAATTCTGGAAGCCGTTGTTAATGCAGTTGGTGTTGGCCCCAATGCAGTACCAGTGACATTAAAAATTCGGACGGGCTGGGATCGCGAACATAAAAATGCCATTGAGATTGCACGCCTTGCAGAACGATCTGGTATCTCGATGCTTACCGTTCACGGGCGCACTAGAGCAGATCTGTATCACGGTGAAGCAGAATACGAAACAATTACCGCCGTAAAAAATCATGTGCGCATTCCGGTGGTTGCTAATGGTGATATCAGTAGCCCAGAAAAGGCAGAAGCTGTTTTGAAGATCACAGGCGCTGATGCCATCATGATTGGACGCGCCGCCCAAGGTCGTCCATGGATATTCCGTGAAATCAATCATTACCTTGAGACTGGTGGCAAGCTACCAACCCCAGAAATTATCGAGATTCAAGCGATTATGAACGCCCACCTCCTTGATCATTACGAGTTTTATGGTGAGCATATTGGCCTACGTACCGCCCGCAAACATATTGGCTGGTATTGCAAAGGTTTACGTGATTCACATGCATTTCGTCAGCGCATGAATACTGCCGATGATTGCAAAACTCAATTACAAATGGTGAATGATTATTTTGATGAGATGAAATCCCATTCAGACCGTTTACTTTTTTTAGAAGCAGCTTAGTTGTACCTTAGTTCTTTACGTTTTTAGCATTTATATAAATTATGACCAATAAACATCCTATTACCGAGTGTATTGAAACCCAGTTACAAAGTTATTTAAATGATCTCAAAGGCACACCTCCCTCTGATATCTATCAAATGGTATTGGCCGTAGTTGAGAAACCAGTGCTAGAGCTCGTCATGCAGCATGCCAAACAAAACCAATCACTTGCAGCCCAATATCTTGGGATCAATCGCAATACTCTGCATAAAAAATTGGTCGAGCATCAAATACTGAAATAAGTAAGTCATCGATACACCATTTACCAATAAGACCCTTCCGAAAATATGATCCGTACAGCCCTCCTTTCCGTCTCTGATAAAAATGGCATCGTGCCTTTTGCTAAAGCTCTTCATGAGCAGGGCATCAAACTGATTTCGACTGGCGGAACAGCCAAGCTTTTAGCTGAAAATAATCTACCGGTAGTAGAGGTTTCTTCTTTAACGAAGTTTCCAGAAATGCTGGATGGGCGCGTCAAAACTCTTCACCCCATGGTGCATGGCGGCCTATTGGCACGCAGAGACTTCCCTGAGCATATGGCAGCCCTTAAAGAGCATGGTATCGACACCATCGATATGCTGGTCATCAACCTTTACCCCTTCAATGAAACTGTTGCCAAAGAATCGTGTTCATTTGAAGATGCAGTTGAGAATATTGATATTGGCGGGCCAGCTATGTTGCGTGCCGCAGCTAAAAATCATCAGGATGTCACCGTACTCATTTCTCCTGAAGATTACGCACCTGTCCTAGCCGAATTGAAAGCCAATCAGAATGTAGTTTCTTATAAGACCAACTTAGCTCTCGCTAAGAAAGTATTTGCACATACTGCACAGTATGACGGTGCAATTGCTAACTATCTTTCTGCATTAGGTGATGACTTAGATCATAAAGCTAGATCCTCTTATCCAGAAACTTTGCACCTTGCTTTTGAAAAAGTTCAAGAGATGCGCTACGGTGAGAACCCACATCAATCAGCTGCCTTTTATAAAGATATTTACCCTGTAGATGGTGCACTTGCCAACTACAAACAATTGCAAGGTAAAGAGCTGTCTTATAACAATATTGCTGATGCGGACTCCGCTTGGGAATGCGTTAAGAGCTTTACAGGCAATGCTGGTGGCGCTGCTGCCTGCGTCATCATCAAGCATGCCAACCCATGTGGTGTAGCTGTTGGCGCAACGGCATTAGAGGCCTACGAAAAAGCTTTCAAAACTGATCCGAGCTCAGCCTTTGGTGGAATTATTGCTTTCAACGTTCCATGCGATGGTGCCGCAGCCCAAGTTATCTCTAAGCAATTTGTGGAAGTGCTGATTGCCCCTAGTTTTAGCGACGAAGCAAAAGCGATTTTTTCCATCAAACAAAATGTGCGTCTCCTAGAGATTCCTTTGGGTAGTGCATTTAATAATTTTGATTTCAAGCGTGTTGGTGGTGGATTGCTAGTGCAATCACCTGATTCTAAGAATGTTCTGCAAAGCGAAATGCGCGTTGTAAGCCAAAGACAGCCGACTCCAAGCGAGATGAATGACATGATGTTTGCTTGGCGCGTTGCCAAATTTGTTAAATCCAATGCGATTGTGTACTGTGCCAATGGCATGACTCTCGGAATTGGAGCGGGCCAAATGAGTCGCGTGGACTCTGCGCGGATGGCAAGTATTAAAGCTGAAAATGCAGGCTTGAGCCTGAAGGGCTCAGCAGTAGCGAGTGATGCTTTCTTCCCGTTTCGTGATGGACTTGATGTTGTTGTGAACGGTGGTGCAAGTTGCGCAATTCAGCCGGGAGGCAGTATGCGTGATGATGAGATTATTGCAGCAGCCAATGAGCATGGTATCGCCATGATCTTTACTGGCACACGTCACTTCCGTCATTAAGCTAAAAATAATTCGAGTACCTATGCGTTGGATTGGAATCGACCCAGGTTTACGTACCACCGGCTTCGGTGTTATCGATGTTGATGGCCAAAAACTCACTTACGTTGCTTCGGGAACAATCGAAAGTGGCGATCCAGCCAAAGGTCTGCCAGAACGTTTAGGCGCTCTCTATGCCGGTGTTAAAGAAGTTCTGGAGACATACCGTCCAGAGTCTGCTGCGATTGAAGAAGTCTTTCTAAACGTCAATCCACGCTCGACACTCATGCTTGGTCAGGCTAGGGGCGCAGTCATCGCTGCATTAGTCTCTGAAAAACTTCCCGTTGCTGAATACAGCGCCCTCAGAGTAAAACAAGCTATTGTGGGCACGGGTCGTGCTGCTAAGCCTCAAGTACAAGAAATGGTGAAGCGTTTACTCAGATTAAGTCGCGCCCCAGGACCAGATGCCTCAGATGCTTTAGGGGTTGCTATCTGCGCCGCTCATCATGCACAAATTCCGCAAGCAATTACTGCCGCTCTGGCTCCTAAAAAACGTAGTAAATAAAAATGTCTAAGCACATTACAGGTTAAGATCTTTATATGATTGGTCGCATTCAAGGAACCCTCGTTTCAGTTCACCCTCCCCGGCTCTTGGTAGATTGCCAAGGCATCGGCTATGAGGTCGATGTACCAATGAGCACTTTGTATCAGTTACCTCAAGCCGGTCAAAAGATTACCCTTCTCACACACTTCCAAGTACGCGAGGATGCGCAGCAGCTTTTTGGTTTTGCCACCGAAACTGAGCGCGAGGCATTTAGACAGCTCATTAAGATCAGCGGTGTTGGGTCGAGAACCGCATTAGCCGTTTTATCTGGTATGAGTGTCAACGAATTAGCGCAGGCGATTGCCTTGCAAGAAGCCGGGCGCTTAACCCAAGTACCTGGCATTGGTAAGAAAACTGCTGAGCGCCTTTGTCTAGAGCTCAAAGGAAAGCTGGCTCCAGACTTGGGAATTACCGCCGGCCAACCGCAAGCAATAGAAGCTAGCAGCGAAGTATTGCAAGCACTCTTAGCTTTAGGCTACTCAGAAAAGGAGGCTCTCTTGGCCCTCAAACAAATCCCTCCTGATACCTCGGTTTCTGACGGCATTCGGATGGGCTTGAAGTATCTATCTAAGCCCTAATGAGATAAACACCACTACACTTGCAGTATGGCAATTCACACTGACGACCTAAGCGCTATTCCTGAAGATCTACCGGAGGGTAATGATCGCATCGTGAGCGGATCTGTAGGTAATTCTGAGGCAGTCTTTGAGAGAGCGCTTCGCCCTAAACAGTTGGATGAGTACGTTGGTCAAACTAAAGCTCGTGCCCAATTAGAAATCTTTATTAGCGCGACTCGAGCACGTCAAGAGGCGCTAGATCATGTGCTACTTTTTGGACCTCCAGGGCTTGGTAAAACTACTCTAGCGCATATCATTGCTAGAGAGCTTGGGGTAAATCTACGTCAAACTAGCGGACCAGTTCTCGATAGACCCGGCGACCTTGCTGCCTTACTCACCAACTTAGAGGCAAATGATGTGCTCTTCATTGATGAGATTCATCGCCTCTCTCCAGTTGTTGAAGAGATTCTTTACCCCGCATTAGAAGACTACAGTCTAGACATCATGATTGGTGAAGGGCCTGCAGCTCGTAGCGTCAAGATTGATCTCAAACCCTTTACTTTGATCGGCGCAACGACACGTGCTGGCATGCTCACTAACCCGTTGCGCGATCGCTTTGGTATCGTGGCAAGACTTGAGTTCTACACCACAGAAGAGCTCACCAAAATCATTAACCGCTCGGCCAGCTTACTCAAGGCAGATATTGATCCAGAAGGTTCAGTAGAAATTGCAAAGCGTGCGCGCGGTACTCCGCGTATTGCCAACCGCTTACTCAGAAGAGTTCGTGACTACGCAGAAGTTAAAGGTACTGGCACTATCACCAAAGCCATGGCTGACGCAGCTCTGAAAATGCTGGATGTCGATCCTAGCGGCTTTGATGTGATGGACCGAAAACTACTCGAAGCCATCTTGCATAAATTTGATGGGGGGCCTGTTGGAATTGACAACTTAGCTGCAGCTATCGGTGAAGAACGCGACACGATTGAAGATGTTCTTGAGCCTTACTTGATTCAGCAGGGATACCTACAAAGAACCTCACGTGGCCGAATTGCTACCCGCCAAGCCTATGAGCACTTTGGCTTAACACCGCCAAGTAGCGCTGCTAGCTTAGATATTTAAGCCAATGTCACTTTGGCAAACTTACGTTTGCCAACTTGTACAACGTAAATTCCTGCTTTAATCTTTGCTTGCTTGTCACTAACGGTTACGCCATCAACCTTCACACCGTTTTGCTCGATGTTGCGATTAGCCTCAGAAGTAGACGGGGCCAGCCCTGCAGCCTTTAAAAGATTGGCGATTGCCATAGGTGCCCCAGTAAGATTTACTTCTGGAATCTCATCAGGCACACCGCCTTTAGCCCGGTGATTAAAGTCCTCTAGCGCTTTTTCTGCGGCAGCTTGTGAATGAAAACGTGCGACGATTTCTTGTGCGAGAAGTACCTTGCAATCTTTTGGATTACGTCCAGCAGCCACTTCCTGTTTCATCAAATCAATTTCAGACATTGGTCTAAACGAGAGCAATGTGAAGTAATCCCACATCAAGTCATCAGAGATGCTCAAGAGTTTGCCAAACATCTCTCCAGCAGACTCACTGATACCAATGTAATTACCCTTGGACTTACTCATCTTCTCAACACCATCTAGACCAACCAAGAGTGGCATGGTCAAAATACATTGTGGCTCCTGGCCATACTCGCGCTGGAGCTCACGGCCAACCAGAAGATTAAATTTTTGATCTGTACCACCCAGCTCTAAATCACTCTTTAGAGCAACAGAGTCATAGCCCTGCATCAATGGGTATAAAAATTCATGAATAGAAATGGGTACGCCATTACGATAACGTTTCGTAAAGTCATCACGCTCTAGCATGCGAGCTACTGTATGTTTTGCTGCTAACTGAATCATGCCGCGCGCGCCCAAGGGATCACACCACTCACTGTTGTAACGCACTTCCGTTTTAGAGGGATCGAGTACCATGCTCGCTTGACGATAGTAGGTCTCTGCATTGACTGCAATTTCTTCTGCTGTCAACGGAGGGCGAGTTGCATTACGACCGGATGGATCTCCAATCATGCTGGTGAAATCGCCAATCAAGAAAATAACGGTGTGACCTAAATCTTGTAACTGACGTAATTTGTTTAAAACAACGGTATGCCCCAAATGAATGTCAGGCGCTGTTGGATCTAAACCCAGCTTAATCCGAAGCGGAGTCTTGGTGGCCTGACTACGAGCCAGTTTTTGTACCCAATCCGCTTCAACCAAAAGCTCATCACAGCCACGCTTAGTGACTTCAAGTGCTGCAAACACTTCGGGGGTTAAAGGATATTTTTGTTCTGGTTTTGCCGTCATACTGATTCGGATGCTGATACAGTTATTTAGTATTTAAATTGTTAAGCATAATTGTCGCATTCCTGAGAACCAGATGAACAAACTGCACTCCCTCTACATTGGCCTCATGTCCGGCACTAGCCTGGATGGGATAGATGCTGTTCTAGCCCAGATTGGGCCCAACGGGGAAACTAGTTCACTGGATGCGGTGAGCACCCCCTTCAGTCCCGAGCTTCGTAAAGTCCTTTTTGACCTTCAAAGCCCTGGCCCCAATGAGCTTCATCGGGAGAAACAGGCTGGCAATGCCCTCGCCTTAGCTTATGCAGAGGCAGTAAATCAATTACTTAAAAAAGCAAATTTGCAGCCCTCAGATATCACCGCCATTGGTGCGCATGGCCAAACCATTCGTCATCAGCCACACCTTGGGGATATGGCCTATACGCACCAAACGCTGAACGCTGCCCTCCTGGCAGAAAAGACTGGTATCGATGTCATCGCGGATTTTAGAAGTCGTGATGTCGCTGCAGGTGGTCACGGTGCACCATTGGTACCAGCCTTTCATGCGCAGCAATTTCAATCAACAGAAAATTTGGCCATTTTGAATATCGGTGGCATTGCCAATCTCACGCTCCTACCCAAGGATGGTGAAGTCACCGGTTTTGATTGTGGCCCTGGAAATATATTGATGGATGCTTGGATACATGAGCATCAAGGCAATACCTTTGATGAAAATGGTAATTGGGCGCTGCAAGGAAAAGTGAATGAAGTACTTCTGACAAAGATGCTGGCTGATCCCTTCTTTATAAAAGCGCCACCGAAAAGCACTGGAAGAGATGATTTTCATCTTGCTTGGTTGCAAGAAAAAATGGGGCAAGATAATCATCATGCTGAAGATGTACAGGCAACACTATTACATTTAACTGCACATTCCGCCTTCGAGGCCTTGCTACGTCATGCCCCGCAAACCCATACGTTGATTGTTTGTGGGGGTGGCGCTCGAAATAATGCCTTGATGAATTTACTCAAAGTCAAAGTGCAGCATGTGTTCAAAGGATCCATAGAAGTTACAACAAGTGACTCTGCTGGCATTGATCCGCAACTCGTTGAAGGCCTTGCTTTTGCGTGGCTTGCTTGGGCTCATAAAGAAAAACGGCCAGCAAATTTGCCAGCCGTTACAGGAGCGAAGGGTCCTAGAATTCTAGGTGCTTGCTATCCTGCGTAGTTTCGGATTTCCTTAAGCAGAGAAAGAAGATCCGCAACCACAAGTCGTTGTGGCATTTGGATTCTTAATCACGAACTGTGATCCGTTGATATCTTCTTTGTAATCAATCTCAGCACCAACTAGATATTGGAAGCTCATTGAATCCACTAGAAGGGTAACGCCATTCTTTTCAAAGAGGGTGTCATCTTCATTGACAGCATCATCAAATGTGAAGCCATACTGAAAACCTGAGCAGCCGCCACCTTGTACGAATACACGCAACTTCAACTCTGGATTACCTTCTTCAGCAATCAAGTCAGCCACTTTTGCAGCGGCACTATCCGTAAACACCAACGGGGTTGGTGGCTCAGCTAAATCTTGTGCTGTTTGCGTAGCTAATTCGGTCATGATTTACTCCTAATTCAAAAAGCGATGATTCATTTTAGGCTTTTAATTCCCAGCCTGCTGAAGGGTCTTTATGGGGAAACCGCAATCTGGGTCAGGCCTGTAGTTTCTGGCAGGCCAAACATGAGGTTCATACACTGGACGCCCTGGCCTGAAGCACCTTTCACCAAATTGTCTTCCACCACCAAAATAACCAAAGTATCGCCGCCGCCAGGACGATGGATTGCAATCCGGATGCCGTTGCTACCCCTAACAGAGCGTGTTTCTGGGTGGCTACCAGCTGGCATGACATCCACAAAAGGCTCGCCCTTGTAGAAATTCTCATAAAGCGACTGGTAATCGACACCCATTCCAGCCTCAGTTAAGCGCACATATAAAGTCGAA
Source organism: Polynucleobacter hirudinilacicola (assembly GCF_002192535.1). Lineage (GTDB taxonomy): Bacteria > Pseudomonadota > Gammaproteobacteria > Burkholderiales > Burkholderiaceae > Polynucleobacter > Polynucleobacter hirudinilacicola. The sequence continues at coordinate 175,779 of NZ_NAIA01000001.1, forward strand.
TGAATACCCCTCACCATCGGTGTGAGATGCGGCACAAATGTCAGACCAATTTGGTCATGACCAGCAATAGCTTTTAAGCCCTGCACAATCTCTGGAAGATGGCGGTGACCCTTAACGCCATAAGCCTTAAAGTTATCACTTGCCTCAGATAGTAATGTCCCAATCTCCGCCTTACGCCCAGCACCCGAAGTACCTGACTTAGAGTCCGAAATAATATGAGTTCCATCAATCCAATGTTTTCCACCAGTAGATTTTGGAGATAACAATGGTGCAAGCCCAAGCTGTACAGAAGTTGGGTAGCAACCAGCCAAGCCAACCACGCGGGCCTTTTTAATGGCTTCACGATTAATTTCAGCCAAGCCGTAAACAGCTTCAGCCAAAATTTCTGGGCAGCTATGCTCCATGCCATACCACTTAGCAAACTCTTTGACATCCTTCAATCTAAAGTCTGCGGCTAGATCCAAAATCTTCACATTATTCGCCAGCAATTCTTTTGCTTGCGCCATAGCAACACCATGTGGCGTTGCAAAGAACACCACGTCACACTCATTTAATTTGGCTTCATCTGGTGTCGTGAATTTCAGATCAACACGGCCACGCAAGGATGGGAACATCTCAGCCACTGGCATGCCAGCTTCTGTACGAGAGGTAATAGCAACAATTTTTACTTCAGGGTGTTGCGCCAACAGACGCAATAATTCAACCCCGGTATAACCTGTGCCACCAACGATGCCAACCTTAATCATGTCTTTCTCCAAAATACCGCATCCGCCATTAATCTATCTTACGTAGATTAATACAACATTCCTACTATTTCCCTTATTGTAGAAACAAAAAGGGCCGCTTGCGCGACCCTTTCAATAATACTAAGCGACTGAAAGAAATTAGCGCTTGCTGAACTGCTTACGACGACGTGCGCCATGCAGACCAACTTTTTTACGCTCAACTTCACGAGCATCGCGAGTAACCAAACCTGCTTTAGACAGAGTTGGCTTCAAGGCGTTGTCGTAGTCGATCAATGCACGAGTAACACCGTGACGAACTGCACCAGCTTGGCCAGTTTCACCGCCACCAGAAACGTTCACTTTGATATCAAAGGTCGTTAAGTGGGCTGTGAGAGCCAAAGGCTGACGAGCGATCATGCGTGATGTTTCACGAGCAAAATAAGCGTCGATAGGCTTACCGTTAACAGTAATTTCGCCTTTGCCAGATTTAATGAAAACGCGCGCAACAGAACTCTTGCGGCGACCAGTACCGTAATTCCAATTTCCGTAATTAATAGCCATTTGGTTTCCTTAAATCTCTAACGCTTTAGGCTGTTGAGCCGTGTGCGGATGATTAGCGTCGCCATAAACTTTCAATTTCTTGATCATGGCATAGCCTAGTGGGCCTTTTGGCAACATACCCTTCACAGCCTTCTCCAAAGCGCGACCTGGGAAACGATCTTGCATCTTGTCGAAGTTAGTCGAGCTAATACCACCTGGGTATCCGCTGTGACGGTAATAAATCTTGTTCAAGCCTTTGGTGCCAGTGACACGCAGCTTAGATGAATTGATCACGACGATAAAGTCGCCAGTGTCAACGTGTGGAGTGAATTCAGGCTTGTGCTTGCCGCGTAAACGGTGTGCCACTTCACTGGCGACACGACCGAGGACTTTGTCCGTAGCGTCAATCACGAACCATTCACGCTTTACCTCATGGGATTTTGCGGAAAAAGTTTTCATGATTTCTCAAATTGTTATAGTCAAAAAAATTACTCCAATTACACCGCGTCCACCTTGGCCCTGCTTATGTTTGCAAGCTCGCAGATTCTGCAATCTAACTGGTAAAGCAACTACCGCTGACTAGTTCGGTAATTCAGTAAAGCCTTGTATTCTAACCCAAAAAAAACCCAGGAACTAGTCCTGGGTTGGAATCCACCTTTGTTTGGGTGGAGGAGACACTGGGTGGAAAGTCGCAGTCTTATACAAGACTGACTACCAATATGGGTATTGTATAGATAACAATGGTGCGATGCAAGAATATTGACCAAAATCAAGTTTTTGATGTTTTTTGACCAAACATATCACCTGACCCATGTGCGTCATTATTGGTAAACTATTGATAATATTGATTAATTTAGTAAGTTAGGGATCACTAATATGGAATGTCGAGTATCTTGGTTAGGTAATAGCGGCATGGCTTTTTCTGCAGAAACAGGCAGTGGCCACCTTGTCAATATGGATGGAGCACCCGAAGCGGGTGGCAGAAACTTGGCTCCTAGACCGATGGAGCTGCTTTTGGCTGGCGCTGGGGGCTGCTCAGCATTTGATGTGGTTTTAATCCTACAAAGGGCCAGACAGGCTATTTCTGCTTGTGACGTAACCCTCCAGGCCGAAAGAGCCACCGAGGACCCCAAAGTCTTTACAAAGATCAATTTGCACTTCACAGTAAAAGGCAAAGACCTTGATCACGCTAAAGTGGATCGTGCCGTAAAGCTTTCCCACGAAAAATACTGCTCAGCCACCACCATGCTCGCTAAAACTGCAGAACTGACTTACAGCATTGAAGTCATTTCGGAATAAGTGCAGAGTCAATCGATAAGCCGGATTCTGTCGCCTAGATTTGCATCTAGGGGCAATCATTCCTCTAGGCCGTCAGTTACCTGACGGCTCAAGCTCCCTACCCGCAGACTCAGCGGGACGCCTCATCGCCTGCTTACTTGGGATTGCTCCGGGTGGAGGTTGCCGCGTTTCACCGTAACTAAATACGCTCGTCTCTGTGGCCCTATTCCTCACGTCGCCGTGGATGGCCGTTAGCCATCACCCTTCCCTGTGGAGTCCGGACTTTCCTCCCCCTCAATAAAGAGGCGGCGATTGCCCAATTGACTCTGCGCCTGCAGTCTAACGCAGTCAGAGTAAATTGGCTTGTAAAAAAGTAGGGTTGTATTTAAACGAGAGACCAGGCGATTGTTTCGCCAGCACGGAGCGGAACAATCGTGTCATTACCTAGCGGTAACTCAGTAGGAATCTTTTGAGCCTGCTTAGCGAGGGTAATTTTTTGAATATTGCGCGGCAAATGATAAAAATCTGGGCCAAAGAAACTGGCAAATCCCTCTAGCTTATCTAATTTGCCAACACTCTCAAATGCCTCTGCATATAAACCAAGAGCATTAAACGCACTATAGCAACCAGCACAACCACAGGCCGCCTCTTTGGCGCCTTTGGCATGCGGCGCACTATCAGTACCCAAGAAGAAACGAGGATTACCGCTAGTAGCAGCCTCTAACAAAGCCACACGATGCTCTTCACGCTTGAGAACGGGTAAGCAATAATTGTGCGGACGAATCCCACCAGCAAAAATGGCATTACGGTTCATCAGTAAATGTTGTGGAGTCAGCGTAGCAGCAATGGTATTTTTTCCACCGGTCGCAGCATCGCGAACATAGTGCGCCGCTTGTTTGGTCGTAATGTGTTCAAACACAATTTTCAGCTCAGGAAATACTTTGCGCAAAGGCTCAAGAACGGTATCAATGAACACTGCTTCACGATCAAAGATATCGATGTCAGCATGGGTCACTTCACCATGAACTAATAGTGGGATTCCAACTGCTTGCATTGCTTCCAAAGCTTTATAGCAATGTTTGATATCACTTACCCCTGAATCACTATTGGTAGTGGCACCTGCAGGGTATAGCTTGATTCCGGTAATGCCTTGTTCTTTGGCTTTACGCACTTCATCGGCAGAAGTATTGTCTGTGAGATATAGAGTCATCAATGGTGTAAAGCCAGTCACCCCTAGAGACTTCAGACTCACTTCAATCCGGGTGCGGTAAGCATTTGCCAGATCTACAGTGGTAACTGGCGGCTTCAAATTCGGCATGATGATCGCACGCGCAAACTGACGTGCAGTATCAGCCAAGACATCTTTCATCACTTCGCCATCACGGATATGCAAATGCCAATCATCTGGCTGAATCAGTTCAATTTGTGTTGGGCTGTTAGGCATGTTTATTTATTGAGCAAAATGATACGGAAATCATTCACATTAGTAAGTGTAGGGCCAGTTTCCACTAAAGCACCTAATTCTGCAAAGAAGCCATAGCAATCATGGGTAGACAAGAATGACTCCGGAGTCAGCCCCTGATCCAAACTAGTTCTACGAATATCTGCCGTAAACCATGCCCCTGCATTTTTTTCACTGCCATCAATACCATCAGTATCTGCGGCTAAGGCGGCCAAATTAGGTAAATCTTTTGAGGCAGCAAAAAGTGAGAGGAGGTATTCACTACAACGGCCCCCTCGACCTTTAACGCCAGCAGGGATAGTGACTGTACATTCACCGCCAGAAATCAGTGCTAGCGGTTTGTCAATCAGTTGAGATACATGTTCTCTAGCTAGCTGTGCCTGAGTCACGCCAACTGTTTGCGCTTCACCAGTAATCGTATCTCCCAGAACAATAGCCTCGTAGCCTTGACTACGAACATAATCTGCTGCAGCTTCTAAGCTTTTGTAGGCAGTAGCAATGACATGATTCGCCACTTGGGCATTTACCAAATCAGCATCTTTTAAGGTCTCTGGTTTTTCTCCTACAAGCCCTCGCTGCAGGTGATTGAGAACGGATGCAGGAATTTCATTTTTGCCTAAGCTATATTTTTCAAAGATAGTTAAGGCATCTTGGTAAGTAGAATAGTCTGCAGCACATGGCCCACTAGCGATATCTGCTGGCGAGTCGCCAGTCACATCAGATATGAGTAATGCCTCTACACGTGCGCCACGGGCTATAGCAACTCTTGCTAAATTACCACCCAAGATTGCAGATAAATGTTTGCGAACAATATTCATCTCTTCAATCGGGGCACCGCTTCGCAATAAAGCCTCTGTGGTCTTGCGCATGTCATCAATCGTGATGCCTTCTTGCGGCAAGGTCAGTAAGCTTGAACCACCACCAGAAACCAGGGCAATGAGCACATCGCCCGGTTCTAATTGCTGAGTTAATGCGTAGATCGCTCTAGCACCATCCATCCCCGCCTGATCAGGCACCGGATGACCAGCTTCAATAATTTGAATATGACTGGTGGGTGATGCATGCCCGTAACGGGTTAGCACCACGCCCTCTAGATTCACTTGAGGCCAATGTTTTTTTGCATAAGCCTCAAATGCGCTAGCCATTGAAGCACTAGCCTTGCCAGCACCCACCACTAAGCATCTGCCTTTAGGCTCCTCGCCAATCGGAAATATCTTGGCTAAATATTGTGGGACGATTACTTGAGGATCAGCTACAGCTACAGCAGCTGCAAAGGCATTTTTTAAAATGTCTTCTGTAGAAGTTTGCCGGGTATTGTCTTGAGTCATCCAGCTATTCTAATCAAGAGCAGCGCGTTCTTGCATTTGCCACATCTCAGCATATTTGCCCTGGGCCGCTAACAACTCTAGATGAGTGCCCCGCTCGACGATTTGCCCATGCTCCATGACCAGAATTTGATCGGCATGAATAATAGTCGATAGCCTATGTGCAATGATCAGAGTGGTGCGATTTTTGGCTAGGCCAAGCAATTCTTCCTGGAAAGCCCTTTCCGTCTTAGAATCTAAGGCAGAGGTTGCTTCATCAAAAATCAGCATCGCTGGCTTTTTCAATAAAGTACGCGCAATTGCTACACGTTGCTTTTCACCACCAGACAGCTTCAAGCCCCTCTCGCCTACCTGGGTATCGTAGCCGTCTGGCAGGCGTTTAATAAAACTATCAATTTGCGCCGCTCTGGCAGCTTCGTGCACCTCTTCGATTGAGGCAGAAGGATTTCCATAAGCAATGTTATAGCCAATAGTGTCATTAAATAAGACTGTATCTTGTGGCACGATGCCAATCGCTTTGCGTAGACTAGCTTGCGTCACATCTTGAATGTTTTGATCGTCAATCAGGATCTTGCCAGACTGCACATCATAAAAACGGAATAGCAATCTCGCTAAAGTACTCTTACCTGCACCGCTTTGTCCAACTACCGCAGTAATGGTTCCTGCTGGAATAGTAAAGCTCACATCACGAAGAATTTCTCGCTTAGCATCATAGTGGAAAGAGACATTTTCAAAGCAAACATCTGGGCCATGACCACGATTATCAATCTGTAAAGGATAGGCATTAGGTGAATCAGCGATTTCTTTATCGGTATTGAGTAAAGAGAACATCCGCTCCATGTCTGTTAGAGATTGTTTGATCTCGCGATAAATCACACCCAGAAAATTGAGGGGAATATACAGCTGGATCATTAAAGTATTCACCAGCACAAGGTCGCCAAGAGTCATGGTGCCATCTACTACACCGAGCGTAGCGCGCCATAAAATTAAGACCAAGCCAATGGCGATGATTGTTTGCTGGCCAAAGTTGAGGACTGCTAAAGATTTTTGGGACTTAATGGCAGCGGCTTGGTAGCGCACCAAATTTTTGTCGTAACGACTAGCCTCAAAGGCCTCATTACCAAAATACTTCACGGTCTCAAAATTTAATAAAGAATCAATAGCTTTCTGATTCGCCTTTGAATCCATATCGTTCATGGTCTTACGAAAATGGGTGCGCCACTCTGTTACTACTACAGTAAATACAATGTAGAAAACCAAGGCGCATAAGGTAATGGCTGCAAACCAAATATCATATGAATAAGCCAAATAGCCCAAGACCAAAATGAATTCAACCAGTGTTGGCAGGATGCTATAGAGCGAATACGAAATCAGAGACTGAATGCCGCGAGTACCACGCTCAATATCCCTACTGACGCCTCCGGTTTGACGAGCTAGATGAAAGCTTAGTGCTAAAGCATGTAAATGCTCAAAGACCTGCAGAGCTACCTTACGGACAGCATTTTGGGTCACCCTAGCAAAGAGAAACTCACGTAACTCAGCAAACAAGGAGGCAGCCATTCGGAGGAGCCCATAAGCCAGAATGAGCCCAACTGGAACTACCAGCAAGATCTGTGGAGAGTCTGCCTTGAGATTTAAATCGTCAATTAAACGCTTGAGCAAAATAGGGATGCCCAGATTGGTAACCTTAGCGGCAACCAAGCAAGCTAGAGCAATCGCAACTCTAAATTTATATTCCAGTAGATAGGGAATTAAATCGCGAATAACCTTCCAATCGCTTCCCTGTGAAGACTTGGAATCTGCACTCCCGTGGTGGTGTCCCGATGATGGTCTCATCGCTCTATCTTATTCCTTCTTCTCTGAAAAGAATTTCAGAATCGCGTCACCATTGCTACGGGAAAAACATTTCTTAGCAGCCTCTTCAAAAGGTAGCCATAGAAACGCGACATGCTCTCTAGGAGAAAGCTGGATTTGAATATTTTCTGGGACTTTGAGCGCAAACCAATGCTCGATATTGCGAGTAACACCAGGCGCATAACGAAAACGCCAATCAGGATAAATTTCGTACTCAATTTGATGGTGCAAATTGCGCAAAGAGCCAGCAGCAAGCTGATCTACTGCAATACCCGTTTCCTCAAAAACCTCGCGAGTAGCTGCCAAGGCAAGATCTTCATCCAAAGCATCTAAGCTGCCAGTAACCGATTGCCAGAAGCCCGGACGATCTGCGCGCTCTATCAATAAAACATCCCTATTCGATTTGTAGATAACTACTAAAACCGAAATAGGGATTTTCAAGATAGATGCTACTTAAATTGTTTTAAGCAGCAGGAGCAGCTTGTCGCAAACGAATATGCAACTCACGTAACTGACGCTCATCCACTGGGCTAGGTGCCTGAGTCAATAAACATTGCGCACGCTGTGTTTTAGGGAAGGCAATCACATCACGAATGGATTCAGCACCAGTCATCATCGTTACGATGCGATCAAGACCAAAAGCAATACCACCATGTGGAGGAGCGCCGTATTGAAGGGCATCTAGCAAGAAGCCAAATTTGGCTTGCGCCTCTTCAGCACCAATCTTCAAGGCACGGAATACTTGACTCTGCACCGCCTCTTGATGAATACGCACCGAGCCGCCACCAATTTCACTACCATTGAGAACCATGTCATAAGCTTTTGCCAAACACTTACCTGGATCAGACTCCAAATACTTCATGTGCTCATCTTTGGGACTAGTAAACGGATGGTGACAAGCAACCCAACGGGCTTCACCTTCGTCGTAATCAAACATTGGGAAATCAACGACCCACAATGGCTTCCAACCTTCAGTAAAGAGACCATGCTCTTTACCCCAGGCCGATTGACCAATGCGTAGACGTAAATTGCCAATGGCATCATTCACTACTTTTTCTTTATCAGCGCCGAAGAAAATGATGTCCCCATCTTTTGCACCAGTGCGCTTCAGAATCCCCTCGATCGCTGCATCATGAAGATTCTTCACGATGGGAGATTGCAAACCATTACGACCTTCAGCAACCGAGTTCACCTTAATCCAGGCCAAACCCTTAGCGCCATAGATGCTAACAAACTGGGTGTAGTCATCAATTTCACTACGGCTAATCTCTGCGCCACCCGGTACGCATAAACCTACCACACGGCCACCTTCTTGATTAGCAGCGCCGGAGAAGACCTTGAAATCGACATCTTTCATCAAATCAGTCAACTCGGTGAACTCAAAGTTCACCCGTAGGTCTGGCTTGTCAGATCCGAAGCGCGCCATACCTTCTGAGTAAGGCATGGTTGGGAATGGGTTAGGCAACTCTACGTTCATCGTCTTCTTGAAAATATGACGAATCATGTTTTCAAAGAGCTCACGAATTTCTAATTCACTTAAGAATGCTGTTTCACAGTCAATCTGGGTAAATTCGGGCTGACGATCCGCGCGCAAGTCTTCATCACGGAAGCATTTAGTAATTTGATAGTAACGATCAAATCCAGCCACCATCAATAACTGCTTAAATAATTGTGGCGACTGTGGCAATGCAAAGAATTGGCCATCATGAACCCGCGAAGGAACCAAATAATCACGTGCTCCTTCTGGAGTGCTCTTGGTCAACATCGGTGTTTCGATGTCAATAAAACCAGCATCGTCTAAATATCGACGGCACTCCATCGCAACGTTGTAACGCAAACGCAAATTCTTTTGCATTTGTGGACGGCGTAAATCTAAGACACGATGAGTAAGCCGAGTTGTCTCGGATAAGTTCTCATCATCAATCTGAAATGGAGGGGTTACAGAAGCATTCAGAATCACAAGTTCGTGACAAAGAATTTCTACCTTTCCACTCACCAAATCAGCATTTTCTGTGCCAGCAGGACGTCCGCGCACGAGTCCTTTAATCTGGATGCAAAACTCACTGCGTACTTGCTCAGCTAAAGCAAACATCTCAGGACGATCCGGATCACACACTACCTGGACAAAGCCCTCGCGGTCACGCAAGTCAATAAAAATCACACCTCCGTGATCACGACGGCGATTAACCCATCCAGCAAGGGTGACTTCTTTACCAATCAGTGAATCGGTTACCTGTCCGCAGGTATGGCTTCGCATCGACATAACAATTTCCTATAAATCAAAAATGGCGTGGTGACTGTGGTGGAGTCAAACCACTAGAACTATTGGGTGGCACAGAGCCCATAGAAACAATATGCTTTAATGCTTCCTCTACGCTCATCTCTAGCTCAATCGTTTGTGCGCGCGGCACAATCATAAAAAAACCGGAGGTTGGGTTTGGGGTAGTCGGTAAGAATACATTGACATAATCCTCGCCTAATTTCGCCGTGACTTCTCTTGCTGGAACTCCAGTTTGAAAAGCAATGACCCAAGAATCAGCGTGTGGATAGCGAATCAATAAAGCTTTACTAAAGGCCTGACCACTTCCAGAAAATAAAGTAGATGAAACTTGCTGAACGCTGGAGTAGATCGAACGCACAATTGGAATTCGATTAACAAACTTATCCCAAATCTTTAACCACCATTGACCAGCAAAACTAATGGCAAGGAATCCAGTGAGCATAATCACTGCAATCACAATCAATATTCCTACGCCTGGTAGGTCGCGGAAATGCTGTACGTCTAATGCCGCATCACGTGGAAGAACCACAATGATGGCGTGCATGACTGATCCAAAAACACCATCGAGCAAACCTAAGCCCCACGCAATCACCCAAACGGTGATCGATAGTGGTGCCCAAACAAGGATGCCTGCTATAAAGTATTTTTTCATGTGTTCTGCCTAGCCCGCTATTTTAGCGGTTTAGAGGCCAAGCAGCTAAAGACTAATAAATGCCTAGGCCGATGATCAAAATTCCGGCCAAAAAGCCCCCAGCAAAGAGCAAAGCGCCCACTAGAAGACGGTGAGTACGTCTTTCCTCAGCCAAAAGTGCCTTTAGGACCTCTAACTCGCCATTTTGGTCTTTTGTCTGATTGCGACCTTGAACAAGGGCATCAGCTATCAAGCGAGGCAAAGTTGGCAAAATCTTGGCCCAGGAAGGCGCCTCTTCCTTTAAGCCATCGATCAAGCCGCGCCAACCTAACTGCTTGCTGATCCATTTTTCCAAAATAGGCTTGGCAGTTTTCCAAAGATCTAGATCGGGATCTAATTCACGTGCTAGGCCCTCAACATTTAAAAGGGTTTTTTGCAGCAGCGTTAACTGTGGCTGAATTTCCACTTTAAAGCGGCGCGATGTTTGGAATAAACGCATCAACACAATGCCTAAAGAAATTTCTTTGAGAGGACGATCAAAGTACGGCTCACAAACTGAACGTACTGCCCCTCCTAATTCTTCAACCCGAGTATTAGCGGGCACCCATCCAGATTCAATATGCAACTCTGCAACCCGACGGTAATCCCGATTAAAGAATGCCAAGAAATTCAGTGCGAGATAATTTTTATCAGACTCGCTCAACGCGCCCACAATACCGAAGTCCAGTGAGATAAAGCGCCCGAATGTTTCTGGCTCTAAGCTAATCATGATATTTCCAGGATGCATATCTGCATGGAAAAATCCGTGCTCAAATACTTGCGTGAAAAAAATCTCTACGCCATCGGCAGCTAGTTTTTTAAAATCTACTCCAGCTGCTCGTAGCTCTGTAGTTCTGCCAATGGAGATGCCATACATCCTCTCCATCACGATGACATTGGTGTGGCACAGATCCCAATACATTTCAGGGATCATTAACTGATTCGAATCTGTAAATTGTCGGCGCAGTTGACTGGCATTTGCTGCTTCACGCATCAGATCTAATTCATCATGCAGATAAGTATCGAACTCGGCAACGTTCTCGCGAGGCTTTAATCGACGGCCATCCTCAGAACTCTTTTCAATAATCTTTGCCAAGTCATACATCAAAGCAAGGTCACCATCAATCACCGGCAAAATGCCAGGACGCAGTACTTTGATTGCCACAGCCTTGCGATCCCACTCAGGATGTTTGTCAGTAGCACGCAAAGTTCCAAAGTGCACTTGCGCTACAGAAGCACTCGCCACCGGCGTAGCATCAAAACTAATGAAAACTTCTTCAATCGGCTGTCCAAGGGCTTTTTCAATTAAGCGACGGGACTCTTCATTTGAGAATGGGGGGACCTGATCTTGTAGTTTTGCTAACTCATTAGCAATATCTTCTGGCAACAAATCTCGACGTGTAGAAAGCACTTGCCCGAATTTGACGAAGATTGGTCCAAGAGCCTCTAGCGTCAAACGAATACGCTGACCTCTTGGCAAATCGCCACCAGGTGAAGTCCAGCAGATTACTGTGAGAGCACCCTTGCTAACTCCAGGCTTAAGAATGTCGCGCAAGAGGGGGAGCAAGCCATAACGCCAAGCAGTAAAGAAGATAAAGAAGAGGCGAGCCATTCGACGCACGATTTATCTAGCCTTTTGCTCTAAGAATTGAATGCGCTTATCTAGGCGGTCTACTGATTCACGCAAATCATTCAATTCAGATTTATGCGCCATAAAGTCTCGTTTATTCAAAAGTACTTTTCTTTCTTCACTGACATACTCAACCACATTTTCCAGAAAATCAGAAGCAGCAGAACGAGATGCGGAGACAAACTTCTTACCTTGTCGTACAGCAAAGTTTGCTGGCGCATCACCAACCAGGCGAGCTAAATCTTCTTCGTATTCCCAGCGCAACTGGCCTGCTAAGCGACCTATTAACTGAGCTAAATCTGCATCACCAGTAATTTTTACAGCTTTGAAAGCTTGCTCACGCAAACCACCCGAACTTCCTAGCAAATCTCCTAAGGCCTTACTTGAAACCTCGAGAGTGAGAGAGGGATTATGGACTTCCTTGAGGGCATTCAAGAAACCAGTGGGTGCAATCTCCAAGCAAAGATCGCCCAGCGGCAATCCAAGCAATATTGTTTTGCCAGCATGCTTCGCTAATTCAGCAGACGCCCATGGCTCACTACCTAATACATGATTAATCCCTCGGCAAGCAGCGCCAGCGGCAATCGTATGGGTAGAAGATAAATGCGTGTTCATGAGTGTAAAAAACCCGCACAAGTGCGGGTTTTCCAATGGAAAGTACCTAAAGCTTAAACTAACTGCGAGATACCCGCCAGTACCCAGCCTCCAGGACCCTCAACGGGCTTGCTTAAGTTCCAGATTTCAGAGAAGTCACTTGCCGGGGCGCCTGGCTGCTCACGAATCATGCCGCTGAACTGAACGCTACAGTAATAATGCGCGTCGGCAGTCTCAATACCGATTAGCTGAGCGTTAATGGTAACAACATCCGTTTGATTCGCACTATCAGTCCGCCCTGCTAGGTCCTGCTGAATGGTGGCAAACATTTCAGGGGTCGTAAATTCACGCAAAGAGGCAAGATCACCGTCATCCCAAGCCTTTTGCAAAGTAGCAAAGTATTGCTTTGCATTCTCAAGGAAAGAACGCTCATCAAAACCTGGTGGCAGCGTCGATTGAAATGATTCTGGCTCAGCGCTCACGCCACCAAATGCATTCGCTGCTGGAGTGAATGCAGGTTCCTGTCTCGGAGCTTGCTGAGTACTGGTTCGCTGCATGCCCGTTGGCACATTAGCGTTATTCCCAGCGCCAGACATTGCTGGCAACATTTTGCGAATCACAAACATAATCGCAAAGCCTGCTAACACGGCAATGAGAAGTCCAGTAATCATGGAAGATGCAGCTTCACCAAGACCAAAATGTGACAAAAGATAGCCGATACCCAAGCCTGCTGCTAAACCACCTAAAAGACCGCCCATGCCACCGAAGCGACTAGGCGCTGGAGCTTGTGGAGCGGGCGCAGGAGCGGCTGGCTGAGCTTGCTGTGCAGGTTTTTGTGCAGGAGAAGCTTGTTTTTGCATTGGTGCGCTTGGTGCTTTTCCAACACTCTTGCCATTACCTAAACGAGCAGCATCAACATGACCAACCGATGCAAATACCAAAGTAAGGCTTACCAGAACTGCTTTAAAAAAATGCTTATTCATTTATTTTGATCCCTTCTTAGAACTGCTTAACTGCGTTAGTTTTTAAGAACTTAAAAACTATACAACTATCAGTATTTAATACCAATATGTAAGGCAACGATACCCCCAGTCATCCTATGGGTTTCTACTTCATCAAAACCCACGCCTAACATCATTTCTTTGAGGGTTTCTGCGTCTGGGTGCATCCGGATGGATTCCGCTAAATAGCGATAGCTTTCCGAATCTTGAGCAATCTTCTCACCCAGCCAAGGCAAAACCTTGAAGGAATAAGTGTCATATACAGGCTGCAAAAAGGCATCAGGCTTTGAAAACTCAAGCACCAATACCCGACCACCGGGCTTGATCACGCGACACATTTCGCCAAGAGCAACTTCCTTATGAGTCATATTGCGTAAACCAAATGCCACGGTGACAACATCAAAATGATTATTTGGAAATGGAATCTTTTCGGCATCGAACTGAACGCAAGGTAAAGCCATACCGCGATCCAACAAACGATCACGTCCAACACCCAACATAGATGCATTAATATCACTCAACCAAACTTGGGCATCGGGATTACTACCCCAATTAGCTGCTGTTGCAAATGCGGCTGCGAGGTCGCCAGTACCACCGGCGATATCGAGAATCTTTTGTCCAGGGCGAACATTTGCTCGGGCGATGGTAATTTTTTTCCATACACGATGTAAGCCAAAAGACATGAAGTCATTCATCACATCATATTTACTAGCTACCGAATGAAATACCTCAGCAACCTTGCCGGCTTTTTCAGCCTCATCAACGCTTTGATAACCAAAGTGAGTTTTACTCATTAGTGACTTCCACAAGAGTGGCCAGCTTGACCCATGGGTGCATCACGATCAAGACCGGCAGCAGCCAACTTATTTAAATGCTCTTTCCATAACTCGTCTTGGTTCTCACATAAATATTGCAAGTAGTCCCAAGAGTAAAGACCTGAGTCATGGCCATCAGAAAAACTGGGCTTTAGTGCGTAATGTCCAACAGGCTCAAGACTGGCGATTAAAACGTCACGTTTTCCAGTTTGCAAAGTCTCTTGCCCGGGACCATGACCTTGCACCTCTGCCGAAGGAGAGAGCACTCTCAATAATTCAAAAGGTAAACGGTAGGTAGAGCCATTCTCATAAGAAAGCTCCAGAACTTTAGACTGCTGATGAACAACAATATTACTTGGAATCATTAAACGAGGACCCTTTCAATACCACCTTGATTTGCTTTGGTAACGTAGTCTTGCATCCAGTTATCACCCAATAATTTTTGAGCCATTTCAACCACAATGTAATCTGCAGTGGTATCACTATCGGCATCAAAGCGACTTAAGCCTTGCAAGCAAGATGGGCAACTGGTGAGCACTTTGACAGCGCTAGTAAAGTCATCTTTGCGTAGCTCATTGGCAGCTTTTTCCATTTCAATTTGCTTGCGGAAGCGTACTTGTGTAGAAATATCTGGACGAGTAACCGCCAAGGTTCCAGACTCGCCGCAACAACGATCATTCTTCGCAATCGCTTTACCATCTTCCAACTGAATTAGTTCGTTCACCGTCTTCAAAGGATCTTGTAGTTTCATTGGAGAGTGGCAAGGATCGTGATACATATACTTCACACCCGTTACTCCAGATAGCTTGACCCCTTTTTCTGCCAAGAATTCATGAATATCAATAATGCGGCAACCCGGGAAAATCTGTTCAAACTGGTAACCAGCTAATTGGTCATAACAAGTGCCGCAAGAAACAACGACCGTCTTAATATCTAAATAGTTCAGAGTATTGGCAACGCGGTGAAACAACACGCGGTTATCAGTAATCATCTTCTCGGCTTTATCAAAATCGCCATTACCGCGCTGTGGATAGCCGCAGCATAAGTAACCTGGTGGCAATACTGTTTGTACACCCACATTCCAAAGCATTGCTTGGGTAGCTAAGCCGACTTGAGAGAATAAACGCTCAGAACCACAGCCAGGGAAGTAAAACACTGCTTCAGTATCTGCAGAAGTAGTTTTCGGATCTCGAATAATGGGCACATAGTTTGCATCTTCAACATCCAACAATGCGCGCGCAGTCTTCTTGGGCAAATTACCTGGCATCTTCTTATTGACAAAGAAAATGACCTGCTCCTTAACGCTTGGCTTACCTACTGTTGCTGGAGGGTGGGCTGTTTGCTGTTTTGCAAACTTACGCAGAACATCATTTCCAAGGCGCTGCAGCTTATAACCCCAGCCAATCATGGTCTTACGAGCCATGCGAATAGATTCTGGGCTTGTCGCATTTAAGAAGAACATCGATGCTGCAGTTCCTGGATTAAAACGTTGCTGACCCATCTTACGCAAGAGGTTGCGCATATTCATAGTCACATCACCAAAATCAATCTTGACTGGACAAGGTGTTAAGCACTTATGACAAACAGTGCAATGCGCTGCTACATCATCAAACATTTCCCAGTGACGAATCGAGACGCCACGACGGGTTTGCTCTTCATACAAGAAAGCTTCAATCAACAATGAAGTAGCTAAAATTTTGTCACGTGGGCTATATAAAAGATTTGCACGTGGTACATGTGTTGCGCATACTGGTTTGCACTTACCGCAACGCAAACAATCTTTTACGCTATCGGCAATCGCCCCGATATCACTTTGCTGCATGATGATGGACTCATGCCCCATCAAACCAAAGCTAGGCGTATAGGCCATACTCAGGTCAGCATGTGGCATCAGCTTGCCTTTGTTAAAGCGGCCTTCAGGATCAACGCGGTTCTTATAGCTTCGGAAATCTTTTAACTCAGCTTCAGTCAGATACTCAAGCTTAGTAATACCAATACCATGCTCACCAGAGATCACGCCATCTAATGAGCGGGCTAATTTCATGATGCGATCTACTGCACGATGTGCATCCTGCAACATCTCATAGTCATCAGAGTTCACTGGAATATTGGTATGTACATTACCGTCACCAGCATGCATGTGCAAAGCAACAAAGACACGCTTGCGTAGAATATTTTTATGAATTGCCTCAAGCTCAGTAAGAATAGGCTCGAATGCTAGACCGCCAAAAATAATGCGTAGCTCAGAGCGCACTTCCTCTTTCCATGAAGCACGCAAACTGTAGTTTTGTAGTTGCGGGAAACAAGTATCCATTTGCGTGAGCCAATCAGCCCAACGGGTGCGTACTCTGGAAATCAGCTCTAAGGCTTGTTGAACACGATCTCCCAAGATTTCTGCAGTTGGGATTTCATACTCAGCATCACTCTTACCCAGAGGCAAAGCGCTCTTTTTCAAGAAGGCTTCAAGGCCATCCAATACTTGTAATTTATTTTTGAGGGACAGCTCAATATTGATTCGATCGATGCCATCGGTGTACTCGCCCATACGCGGCAAGGGAATCACGACATCCTCATTGATCTTAAATGCATTGGTGTGACGAGCAATAGCAGCCGTCCGTGCGCGATCTAACCAGAATTTCTTGCGTGCTTCTGCGCTGACCGCAACAAAGCCTTCTCCAACACGCAGATTTGCCATGCGCACTACTTCGCTAGTTGCAGCCGCAACTGCCTCTTCGTTGTCACCAGCAATATCACCAAGCAACACCATTTTTGGCAGACTATTGCGCTTGGATTTTGTAGAGTAGCCAACTGCGCGCAGATAACGATCGTCTAAATGCTCAAGGCCAGCCAAAATCGGGCCACCTTGCTTGCTTAAACCATCAAGATAAGCTTTGATCTCGACAATACTTGGAATTGCCTCGCGCGCCTGCCCAAAGAACTCAAGACAAACAGTACGCATGTACTTTGGCATGCGATGCAAGATCCAAGTTGCGCTGGTAATTAATCCATCGCACCCTTCTTTTTGTACACCAGGCAATCCAGATAAAAACTTATCGGTAACGTCTTTACCTAAACCTTCTTTACGAAAACGCTTACCTTCAATTTCTAATAATTCTGTTTTCAGAATACGTTGGCCAGGCTCACTATTCCCATCAGACCAAGTTAATTGAAAACGTACTAATGCAACATCATGAATCTTGCCAAGATTGTGTTCAAGACGCTCAACATCCAACCAATTGCCTTGTGGATCCACCATACGCCAGCTAGCAAGGTTATCAAGAGCAGTGCCCCAGAGTACTGCTTTTTTACCACCAGCATTCATGGCGATATTGCCGCCGATACAACTTGCGTCCGCAGATGTAGGATCAACCGCAAACACCAGCCCAGCATGCTCTGCAGCATCAGCTACACGACGGGTTACAACGCCCGCTCCCGTAAATATAGTAGCCACTTCATGGTCAAGGCCAGGCAGATGCTTCGTCTTCACGCCTCTGATATCTTGCAACTTCTCAGTATTAATCACTGCAGACATGGCATATAGCGGAATCGCGCCACCGGTATAACCAGTGCCGCCGCCACGAGGAATGATGGTGAGGCCTAGCTCCACGCAGGCTTTTACCAAGCCAGGAATTTCTGATTCGTAATCAGGCTTCAGCACTACTAGTGGAAACTCAACGCGCCAGTCAGTTGCATCTGTTACGTGCGCAGCACGTGAGACACCATCAAAACAAATGTTGTCAGCAGCAGTGTGACGGCCTAATTCTTTGCGAGCGCGTTTACGAATTTGCTCAACTTCTTTAAAGCCGTTTTGAAAACTTTCAATAGCGCGATAAGCGGCATTTAATAAAATTTCTACTTGCTCGACCGAATCGCCGCTATTCCGTTTTTTGACCTCACCCAAGCGATGCCATAAAGCATCAATTAATTGTTTGCGACGAGTCTGACTATCGAGCAAGTCATCCTGCAAAAAGGGATTGCGCTGAACCACCCAAATGTCGCCCAATATTTCGAACAACATACGCGCAGAGCGGCCGGTCCGACGGACGCCCCTCAAGTCATTCAGAACGCGCCAAGACTCCTCGCCCAGCAAGCGAATAACAATCTCACGATCGGAAAAGGAGGTGTAGTTGTAGGGAATTTCACGCAGACGGGGGGAACCCGCCTCAGCATCCAACAACTGGTTCAAAGCTAATGGGGCATTCATAGCAACATATTTGATAAATAAGCATTTTAATTGAGCGAACCTGATAGTGGCAGGAAAAGGTGAAAGCTGCTCCCCAAAGTTATAAACCCTTGCAAATTTAAGGGCTTAGGGGCCATCCGTGGTACGCTCATTGGATGGCAACGAACTATTTAAAGAAAATTTTATCGGCTCGCGTCTATGACGTAGCCAGAGAAACCGAGCTCCAGCTCGCCCCCGAACTCACCAAACGTTTGGGCAACCAAGTTCTTCTGAAAAGAGAAGATAACCAGCCGGTTTTCTCCTTCAAACTGCGTGGTGCCTATAACAAAATGGCCCATTTACCCGCAGAAGCCTTAAAGCGCGGGGTTATTGCAGCCTCCGCAGGCAATCACGCCCAAGGCGTTGCCCTCTCTGCAGCCAAAATGAAATGCAAAGCCGTCATCGTGATGCCGGTGACTACCCCGAGCGTCAAAATTGATGCGGTAAAAGCTAGAGGTGGTTCTTGGGTTGAAATCATCCTGTACGGTGAGTCTTACAGTGATGCATTCAAACATTCAGAGCTCTTGGGTAAAAAACGGGGTCTGACTTTTGTTCACCCATTTGACGATCCAGATGTGATTGCCGGACAGGGAACAATCGCCCAAGAAATTTTTGCACAACATCAAGAACCAATTGATGCCGTATTTGTTGCTATTGGTGGTGGTGGTTTGATTGCTGGTATTGGTGAGTATGTCAAAGCAGTAAGTCCAAAGACTAAAGTGATTGGCGTTCAAGCTTCTGACTCCGATGCCATGAATCAATCTCTTAAAGCAGGTAAACGCATCGAGATGAAAGATGTTGGTCTTTTTTCAGATGGCACTGCAGTGAAATTGGTTGGTAAAGAAACATTTCGCATTTGCAAAAAAGTGGTTGATGAAATAGTCACTGTCGATACCGATGAAATTTGTGCAGCAATTAATGATGTCTTTACTGATACCCGTAGCATCCTTGAGCCTGCTGGGGCTTTAGCTATCGCAGGCATGAAGAAGTATGTTGAAAAGAAACGCGTCAAGAAAAAAACTTTAGTAGCAGTAGCTTGCGGTGCCAATATGAACTTTAGCCGTCTGCGCTTTGTGGCAGAACGTGCAGACGTTGGTGAGTTCCGTGAAGCGGTATTTGCAGTAAGCATCCCTGAGGAGCGCGGCTCCTTCAAACGATTCTGTGAGCTACTCGGCAAGCGCAACGTCACTGAATTTAACTACCGTATTGGTGATCAGAGTGAAGCGCACATCTTCGTTGGCATCAGTACGCATAAAGCAGGTGATAGCGAAGCAATTGCGAAACATTTCCGTAAAGCAAAGTTTGCAACCATTGATCTCACTCATGATGAATTAGCAAAGTCGCACTTACGTCATATGGTTGGCGGTCACTCCCCACTTGCTAAAGATGAATTACTCTACCGCTTTGAGTTTCCAGAGCGTCCAGGTGCTTTGATGAAATTCCTCACCAGCATGGCGCCTAACTGGAACATCAGCTTATTCCACTACCGTAACCATGGCGCAGACTATGGTCGCATCCTAGTTGGTATTCAGGTTCCGAAGAATGAGCAGAAAAAATTCCAGACCTTTTTAGCGAAATTGGGTTACCCCCACTGGGATGAAAGCAACAATCCCGCTTATCGTCTCTTTCTTAAATAAAATGTAACACATCAGATGTCTTTCACACTCACCGGAAAACTCGTTGTCGCAATCTCATCGCGCGCCTTGTTTGATTTCGAGGAAGAGAATCGCATCTTCGAATCCAGTGATGACAGCGCTTATATGAAATTACAGCTTGAGCGGCTCGGTGAGGCAGCTCAAAAAGGTGTAGCGTTTCCCTTAGTAAAGAAACTCT
The DNA here is from genome assembly GCF_002192535.1 of Polynucleobacter hirudinilacicola. GTDB lineage: Bacteria > Pseudomonadota > Gammaproteobacteria > Burkholderiales > Burkholderiaceae > Polynucleobacter > Polynucleobacter hirudinilacicola. Next base: position 196,009 of record NZ_NAIA01000001.1, read on the forward strand.
TAGCCTTTAATGAAGAAGGTGAGCAACGCGTAGAAGTAGTCATCCTTTCTCGTAATGATCCCGTCAGTGGTTTGCGCGTATTCCGCTCTGCTGAGCACCATGGGCTACATCTAGAGCGTGGTGTATTTACAAGAGGCCGCCCTCCCTACCATTACCTGCGCTCACTTCATGCCAATCTTTTCTTGTCTGCTAATGAAGATGATGTGAGAGCCACTATTGATGCGGGCTTCCCAGCTGCAAGGGTATATCCAGAGTCCAGCAAAACTGCAGAGTCTCATCCAAACGAAATTCGCATTGCATTTGACGGAGACGCAGTTCTCTTCTCTGATGAAGCAGAACAAGTCTTTCAGAAAAAAGGGCTTGAGGCTTTTGTAGATCATGAGAGTAAAAAGGTGGACATTCCATTGCCACCAGGACCCTTCAAACCCTTGCTAGAAGCGCTCCACCGACTACAACGCTCTACTAGTGAAAATGGGATGCGCATTCGTACTGCGCTAGTCACCGCACGTTCTGCACCAGCACATGAGCGCGCTATTCGAACTCTGATGGCATGGGGTATTGATGTGGATGAAGCGATGTTCTTGGGTGGCTTATCGAAGAGCGAGTTCTTACGAGAATTCGAACCCGATTTTTTCTTTGATGATCAAACTGGTCACTGCCAATCTGCGGCTTCGGTTGCACCAACAGGTCACGTCGTATCAGGTGTATCTAATAAACCTAAAAACTAGTTACACAGCAAGTAATCATAATGGCCACAATCCCACTCGGACAATCATCGCAATACCCAGATCGGTATGATCCAAGCTTGCTATTTCCAATTCCCAGAATGGAGAACCGCAAGAAGCTAGGGCTTAAAGAAGATCAGGCATTACCGTTTGTTGGTGTTGATATTTGGAATGCCTTTGAGCTCAGTTGGCTCAATAAAAAAGGTAAGCCACAAATTGCATTGGCAGAGTTTCAGATTCCTGCAGACTCTCCAAACATGATTGAGTCTAAATCTTTCAAGCTCTATCTCAATAGCCTCAACAGCGCTCGCTTTGAGGACGAGAACGAAGTTAAAGAACGCCTCATTACAGATTTATCAGCGGTCGCTGGCAGCAAAATCACCACTCGCATCAACCCAACTGAAGCAATCTCTAAAAAAGGGATGCAAGAAATGGGTGGCATCTTGATGGATCGCCTTGATATCGAGATTGATCCCCACTTACCAGCAGACCCGAGCCTCTTGGGCGTAAACGAATCCTTTGGCCCAATTGAACAATGCTTAGTGTCACACCTGCTTAAATCAAACTGCCCTGTTACAGGACAGCCAGATTGGGCGAGTGTGCAAATTCGTTACCAAGGAAGACCCATTCTAGAAGAAGGCTTGTTGCGCTACCTAATTGGCTTTAGACAGTTGGGCGAGTTTCATGAACATTGTGTTGAAACCATCTTTACCGATATTAAGCGCCAGTGCAAACCAGAGAAGTTATCGGTGTATGCGCGCTACACAAGACGTGGCGGTTTGGATATTAATCCATTTCGTACCGATCACAATTCACCTTGGCCGGATAATATTCGGCATGCAAGACAGTAATCACAATTCACCAGTCACGCCCGCAACAGCCCCTCAAGGTCAAGAGAGTTGCTTTATTGCCATGATATTAAGGTTTATTCAAGCGGACAATTCCTTAACTTCTCAATATCATTTAGTATCTGCAAAAGGGTGCGATACGCCATAGAAGTGAAGTGCAATCTGGCGTGTTGGGCGCTGTGATAACTACAAAGCACATGTATTTGGGACAAAATTTTGAATAAAGCCATTGATCTGATGCGCCGCTCTTCCGTTCTCGTAGTGGATGACTCGCCCGACAACCTCAAGCTCATAGGCGGGCTTCTCAAGGATTTATACCGCGTTAAGATAGCCACCGACGGGGAGAAAGCGCTAGCCATAGCACGTGGACCCTCAACTCCCGATTTAATCCTCCTTGACGTCATGATGCCTGGCATGTCTGGATATGATGTCTGCAGATTACTGAAGTCAGACCCACTGACACAAAATGTTCCGATCATTTTTCTGACGGCACTATCTTCAGATCAAGACGAGAGCGAGGGTCTCGAGATTGGTGGAGCAGACTATGTGACAAAGCCAGTCAATCCACGGGTACTTTTAGCGCGCGTGAAGACGCAGATTGAAAACAAGGCCTCAAGCGATTTCATCCGCAACCAAAATGACTTTTTAGATGCTGAGGTACAACGACGCACCCTTGAGCTTACTGCCATTCAAGACGTCACTATCTTGTCAATGGCATCTTTGGCTGAGACCCGAGACTCGGATACAGGTAACCATATCCTACGAACCCAGTATTACGTCAGGGCTCTGGCTGAGGCTTTGCGTCAACACCCGCGTTTTCGCGATTACCTGACGCATGACGGCATCGACATGCTTTTTAAGTCTGCCCCACTTCATGACATCGGCAAGGTGGGTATCCCAGATCACATCCTCCTAAAACCTGGACGTCTGACGATTGAAGAGTTCGAGATCATGAAAACCCACACAACCTTGGGAAGGGATGCATTGCAAGGCGCCGAGAATTCTTTAGGCACACAGGTCGGTTTTTTAGAGATCGCCAAAGAGATTGCGTATTGTCACCAAGAGAAGTGGGATGGTAGCGGTTATCCACAAGGTCTTAGTGGCGACGATATTCCCATTTCTGCGCGGCTGATGGCAGTAGCTGACGTCTATGACGCTCTTATTAGTCGGCGGGTTTACAAAGAAGGTATGACGCACGAGGAAGCCATAGCCATCATTACAGACTCAGCTGGGACCCATTTTGATCCCGATATCGTAGAGGCCTTCTTATCTATCGACGACGAGTTCCGGCGAATTGCATTGAGATATACAGACAGCGATGAGGATCTCGACAAGAAACGGGATAAGCTAGAGCAGATCCCATCACAAAACGGTAAATAGACTATGCACTTGCTTGTGGGTGATCTAACTCAGATTAACCTGTCAAATACGGGCAAGTTAAATCAACAGCGAAGTAATCCTATAGGACATAGCATATGGATATGAGGGACTCTTTTGGTAGAAATCAGAATGTTAAACGATAGCAAATCTGGTGGCGAACACTTTCACCTTAAGCGCTACTTTTCGATCGCTAGTGGGATTCTCATGCTCGCGATCGCACTGCCACTGTGCTATGCCTACTTTTATAGTGAGGTGGAAGAACGAACGCGTGTTACGAGCGAACACAATGAAGCACTTGCTAAAGCTTATGCAAACACAGTTTGGCCGATATATGGTGAATTTCTACTCCAGACAGACTTATCTCCGAGCGAACGCCGCGAGAGCGAAACGACGAAATCACTCAATGCGTTGATTTACCAGCTGTCAAGCGGAAGTAAAGTATTAAAGATTAAGGCTTACAACCCCTCCGGGCTTGCTGTGTACTCATCAGTATTGAAGGAGATTGGTCAAGATAAAAAGGACAATTCTGGCTTCAATTCTGCGCTCCAAGGGCAGCAAATGAATGAGTTGACACATCGTGGCGAAATGAGTGTTACCGAGGGCACGGTTACAAACGTTGATGTCGTTTCCTCCTACATTCCCATTCGATTGACGCCAGATGGGCCCGTAGTTGGGGTGTTCGAGCTTTATTCCGATATTACTGAGTCATTAGCAACCCTCAAAGAGAGTACGCTTAAGCTACTGTTTTTTCTGATTGGTATTTTTCTGCTGCTCTACCTTTGCCTGCTTGCAATTGTTGCGCGCGCCGACAAACTGCTCAAACTGCAATATGACGAGCTGGATATTCAGAACACACAAATGCGCGAGCAGGCCGCTGAGGTTCTGCGAGCTAAACAAACCGCCGAAAACGCCACACAAGCAAAGAGCGAGTTCCTTGCAAATATGAGTCATGAAATCCGCACGCCAATGAACGCCATTATTGGCATGAGTCACTTGGCCCTCAGAACTCAGCTAACCAAGCAGCAGCGCACATATATAGAGCGAGTACAACGCTCAGGAATAAATCTTTTAGCAGTCATTAACGACATCCTTGATTTCAGCAAGATCGAGGCAGGCAAGATGTCCCTGGAATCTGTTGATTTTCAACTTGAAGATGTGATGGAGCATCTATCCAATCTGGTGGGCTTGAGTGCTGATGACAAGGGTTTAGAACTGTTATTTGATATAGCAAGCGATGTTCCCACTAAGCTGATAGGTGATCCGTTACGGCTGGGGCAGATACTAATCAACCTCAGCAGCAATGCAGTGAAATTTACTGACAGCGGCGAAATCATTGTGCGCATCGAGCGTTCTTTGACACAGGGCCTGCCCGAAGGTCAAATCGAGTTGCATGTAAGTGTTCACGACTCAGGTATTGGCATGTCACCGGAGCAATGCGAACGATTGTTTCAATCCTTTGGTCAGGCGGATGCATCCACAACACGTAAGTATGGCGGCACTGGACTCGGGTTAGTCATTTCCAAGAGCCTGATCGAACAGATGCAGGGACGTATTTGGGTGGAGAGTGAGTATGGGAAGGGCTCCACATTTCACTTCATTGCCCGATTTGGAGTTCAGCATGAGAATACGCGCTCGATTACGATCTCACCTGATACTTGGTTTGGCAAGCGAGTTCTGATTGTTGATGACAATCCAGCAGCGCTCGAAATTTTGGGTAGCATGATGCGACAGTTGGGACTGAAGACTGATGAGGTCCGAGACGGAGCTCAGGCACTGATAAAGATTCAACAAGCCCTAGAAACTGGATTGTCCTATGACGTGGTCTTGATTGATTGGCAAATGCCAACGCTAGACGGGGTTGAAACGGTGCGGCGCTTACAACAGTTAACTGGAAATAACACGCCAGCAATCATCATGGTCACCGCTTATGGTCGTGACGAGGCCTTGAGTGCGGCCAAGACAAGCGGTGTGCAACTGGACACCGTACTGAATAAGCCTGTAATGTTACAGACCATGGCAAACGTGTTAGCGCAAGCCTTTAAGCTTGACAGTGCCATTGATAGCGACACAGCAAGCCATCTTGCAGATGAAGAATCCATGGCAGGATCGCTCAGTGGATTGCGCCTATTGCTGGTTGAGGATAACGAGATGAATCAGGAGCTTGCCAAGGAGCTATTGGGTCAAGCAGGCATTGAAGTAGTATTGGCTGAAAATGGTCAGATTGCACTGAACATTCTAGGCGCTGACGCGGCGTTCGACGGCGTACTCATGGATTGTCAAATGCCGGTGATGGACGGCTACACCGCAAGCAGACTCATTCGCGAAGATGTGCGCTACGAGGGACTTCCAATTGTTGCAATGACGGCCAACGCAATGCTTGGCGATCGTGAGAAGGTGCTTGAGGCCGGGATGTCTGACTATATCTCCAAGCCCATAAACGTACAAGCAATGTTTGCCACGATTGGTCGCTGGATGACACCTGGAAGATGCCGTGATGCCGTGCAGCAAAATAAGCCGTTGTCTCCAGCTAAACGCGTCCGAAGCGCTGAATCCGTAGAGCCAAAACAACCGTTGCTACAAGACGCACTATTAGTTAGTGAAATACCTCCATTGCCGGGGATCAACCTGCAAGAGGGGCTAGCCAGGACTATGAACAACCCAATGCTATACCGCAAAATAGCAATAAGCTTCCTGCAAACCCAGTCTGACTTTGTAAACCAATTTAAGAAGTCTCAGCATGATCCCGACTCCTCTGCAGCTACGCGCATGGCGCACACGCTTAAGAGCAATGCTGGCAACCTAGGCGCGGCGGAACTACAACTTGCTGCGGAGATGTTGGAGAGGATTTGCGCTAACGGCGCTGATGCACAGAAAATTCATGAGGCACTACTCCCTGTGCAGGTAGCACTTGACCAGGTTACCGCTGGTCTTCGGAGCTGGATAGACTCTGCCGGATCCCAACAGTCACTGAACGTTGCGCAGTCAGTGAACTCGGAGCCCCTGGTGCTTGCCGCAGATCTCCAGCGTCTGCGAATACTGTTAATGGACAGTGATCAGGAAGCTGAAGATTTAGTGAATGAGTTATTGCGGCGGCTAAGTGGCGCTCCCCCCACTCCGGCATTGGAGGTAATTGCACGCTTCATTGATCAATACCAGTTCGATGAAGCACTCAAGGCCCTCGCGCTTATCGAGTCGGCATGAAGTTCGTAAACATTTAGCTGGCGCGGACCGCTGAAGAAAGGAGTCTTGAAATGACTATTACACAATTGATTTATGTAAGCGATCTGGTAAACCGAGATGAGACCCAACTCGCAGCCATTCTCGAGTCAGCCGTTCGCCACAACCGGGAAAATGACATTTCTGGCATGTTGCTTTATTCAGGTGGTAATTTTTTGCAGGTACTTGAGGGTACAAAAGAACAGGTTCGTGAGACCTACCAACGAATTTGTCGTGATCTCCGGCACACCAATATCCTCATCTTGACGCAAGAAGAGATAAATGAGCGACACTTTTCTGATTGGAGCATGGGCTATCGCCAACTCTCTGAAGCAGATGTCGCCCAATTTCCTAAATATGCTCCATATTTTCAGTTCGGATTCAAACCTAAAGACTTCAAGGCCAAGCCCGGTGCAGCACTAGAAATGCTCAAGCTTTTCAGCAAAGGGATGCTCTGAAGTGCTGCAGAAATTTTGGAGCTTGATATAAAAAGGCCCTGTTATACAGGGCCTTGGGGATCACGCTTTACACAAACAGTCGTATGTGTGCTTTAAAACGGAATATCGTCGTCCATTGCGCCTAGTGATGCAGCGTTTGAAGCTGCAGGCGCGGACTGTTCAGCCGGCTTTGAGCGACTATAGCTCTCGCCACCGTCACCACTTCCGCCTACTGGCTTACCACCAAGCATTTGCATTGTTTCTGCAACGATCTCTGTGGAATACTTTTCTTGGCCACTAGCGTCAGTCCATTTACGAGTCCGCAAACGACCTTCAACGTATACCTGTGAACCTTTTTTGAGGTATTGACCAGCGATTTCTGCAAGCTTGCCAAAGAATGCAACACGATGCCATTCTGTGGTTTCTTTCATTTCACCAGTTTGCTTATCTTTGTAGCGATCAGATGTTGCTACTGAAATGTTTGTAACGGCGTCGCCGCTTGGCATGTAACGCGTTTCTGGATCACGTCCTACGTTACCTACGATGATGACTTTATTTACCGAAGCCATGTTGTCTCCCGAAGAAAAATGCTGCTGTTATTACTGCTAAAAAATTACTTGCTTGAACTCATTAAATGAAGCTACGGCTGCGTCTTTGCTGGCAATTCGCGCATCGACCAGGCAATTATAAGCCAGCACACTAAGAGGACCGCCCCCGTCATAAAGACCGATAAATCACCGTGGCTATCCATCAAATAACCTCCAACAGCAGCGCCAGCAAATAAACCGATCGATTGTGTGGTGTTGTAAACACCTAGGGCTGTTCCCTTTGATTCCTTTGCAAATCGAGATACTAAGGATGGTTGTAATGCTTCCAGTAAGTTAAATCCCACAAAATAAACTAACAAAGCAATTGCAATTGAAGTAATTGAGGAGCTGTGTGTAAATAAAAATTCAGCAATGAGTAACAATACGATTGCAACAAGCATGGTGGTGCGAAGTTGTTGCTTCTTTTCACCAAAGATCAGAAGAGGTGCCATAAAGAAAAAAGATAGCAAAACGACTGGGAGATAAATTTCCCAATGCGAAGCCAAGGGCAATCCTGCTTGCACTAGTAAACGCGGCACCACTAAGAACATCGCCACCTGGGTTGCATTCAATACGAATACACCAACATTCAAGCGCATCAACTCAGGACGAAAAAATACTTCCTTCAAGGAAGCTTGCTGAACTTGGACTTCAGGATGAGTGCTTGGTAAGACGTAATACGTCACAACCATTGCTATCACCCCAAGAATCGCCAATACAACAAACATTCCACTTAGGCTAATCACTTTATAAATTGGCGCAGCAATCACCAAAGATAGCGCGAATGAGAGTGCAATGCTGCCTCCCACCAAAGCCATAGCCCGCGTACGCACTTGTTCACGCGTAAGATCGGCAACCCATGCAGAAACTGCGGCTGATATCGCTCCAGCCCCCATGACGCCTCGCCCAATGGCAATCCATAACAAATCATCCTTAGCAGCAGAGATCAAGGCGCCGGCAATAAACAAGGAAAGGCCCCATAAAACCACTGGTTTGCGGCCAATTCGGTCAGATAAACGCCCCAGGGGGATATGAAAACAGGCCTGCACAATATTGAATATTCCGAGGGTCAAACCCACCCAAAAGGCCTGTTCGCCACCAGGTAGACCCTGCGCATGAATACTAAAGACCGGCAAAAGCAGAAACAGGCCCAGCATACGAAGGCCAAAGATGCCTGCTAAGGCCAGAGTGGAGCGAAGTTCAGAAGGATTCATGGGAAAGAGCTATATTAACAAGTTACGCTAAAAAATCATGAATAACGAAATTAAGATCCGCGGTGCCCGCACCCACAACCTGAAAAACATCAATCTAGATATCCCTAGAGAGAAACTGGTAGTCCTGACTGGCTTATCTGGATCAGGCAAAAGCTCCTTAGCTTTTGACACCCTGTATGCAGAAGGTCAACGTCGCTATGTAGAGTCTCTTTCTGCCTATGCCCGCCAGTTTTTGCAACTCATGGAAAAGCCAGACGTTGATACGATCGAAGGTCTATCGCCAGCAATCTCGATTGAGCAAAAAGCAACTAGCCACAACCCACGCTCAACCGTAGGTACCGTTACTGAAATTCATGACTACCTACGTCTCTTATTTGCACGCGCAGGTACACCACATTGCCCAGACCATGATCTTCCACTCGAGGCACAAAGTGTTTCTCAAATGGTCGATACCGTGCTGTCAATGCCAGAAGATACGAAGTTAATGATTCTTGCTCCTGTCGTGAGCGAGCGCAAAGGCGAATTCGTCGATCTCTTTCAAGACCTGCAGGCACAAGGCTTTGTACGCTTTCGAGTGCGCTCCGGCGGCGGTACCGCGAATGCCGCTAAAGCAGAAATATTTGAAGTAGATCAACTACCAACGCTCAAGAAAAACGATAAGCATTCAATTGAAGTGGTAGTGGATCGCATTAAAGTGCGTCCCGATATTCAGCAACGTCTTGCAGAGTCATTTGAGACAGCGCTGCGCTTGGCGGATGGCAAAGCCATGATTGTCGATATGGGCACTAGCAAAGAAATGATTTTCTCAAGTAAATTTGCTTGCCCAGTTTGCTCATACTCCCTGCAGGAACTAGAGCCACGCCTCTTCTCATTTAACAACCCGATGGGCGCTTGCCCGTCTTGTGATGGTCTTGGACATCAATCCTTCTTTGACCCTAAACGCATCGTTGCTCACCCTGATTTATCACTGGCCTCAGGTGCTATCAAAGGTTGGGATCGCCGCAATCAGTTCTATTTCAAATTGCTGCAAACCCTTGCAAAACATGGCGGCTTTGATGTTGAGAAGCCATTTGAAACGCTTTCCAAGAAACAACAAGATCTTGTCTTATTGGGCTCTGGTGATGTGACCATTCCCTTTGAGTACATCAATGAACGCGGCAAAAATAGTATTCGTGAACATGCTTTTGAAGGCATCGTCGCAAACTTTGAACGTCGCTATCGTGAAACTGACTCTATGACAGTGCGAGAAGAACTCTCACGCTATCAGAATGTACAAACCTGTCCTGAATGTAATGGCAGTCGCTTGCGTAAAGAGGCTCGCTTTGTCAAAGTGGGTGAGAAGAAACAATCTCGCGCGATTTATGAAATTAGTGCATTGCCATTAAAAGAAGCTAAAGAATATTTTGAAGCTCTCGAACTTAAGGGTGCTAAGCGAGAAATCGCCGACAAAATTGTTAAAGAAATTAGTGCGCGCCTGCGCTTCTTGAACGATGTTGGACTTGACTACCTTTCTCTAGAGCGCAGCGCTGACACTCTTTCTGGTGGTGAGGCACAACGTATTCGCCTTGCAAGCCAGATTGGCTCTGGCTTAACCGGTGTTATGTACGTCTTAGATGAACCTTCAATTGGACTGCATCAGCGCGATAACGATCGTTTAATTGGAACACTCAAGCACCTACGGGATTTAGGTAATAGTGTCTTAGTTGTTGAGCATGACGAAGACATGATCCGCGCCTCTGACTGGGTAATTGATATCGGTCCTGGTGCAGGTGTACATGGTGGTGAGATTGTTGCTCAAGGAACCCCTGCAGAAGTAGAGGCAAATCCAAAGTCTTTAACTGGCGCCTATCTTGCTGGCCGTGAAGCGATTGCAGTTCCAGAGAAACGCATTCCGGTAAATGATCGATTTCTAGAAATCATTGGTGCACGTGGTAATAATTTGCAATCAGTACACGCCAAGATTCCGGTAGGACTGCTTACTTGTGTCACAGGTGTTTCAGGTTCCGGTAAGTCCACCTTAATTAACGATACCCTGCATCATGCAGTTGCACAGCATCTCTATGGCTCTAATGCAGAGCCTGCAGCACATGACTCTATGAAGGGTCTAGAGCATTTCGACAAAGTGATTAGTGTTGATCAATCACCGATCGGCAGAACACCGCGCTCTAATCCAGCCACCTACACGGGTCTATTTACTCCGATTAGAGAACTTTTTGCTGGTGTTCCGGCGGCACGTGAGAGAGGCTATGAAGCAGGTCGCTTCTCTTTTAACGTTAAGGGTGGTCGTTGCGACTCTTGTGAAGGTGATGGCGTACTCAAAGTAGAAATGCATTTCTTGCCAGATGTTTATGTGCCTTGCGATGTTTGTCACGGCAAACGTTATAACCGGGAAACTTTGGACATTCGCTACAAGGGCAAGAATATTCATGAAGTACTGTCGATGACTATCGAGCAAGCTCATGAATTCTTCGAAGCCGTTCCAGTTGTGAAGCGCAAACTGAAAACACTTCTTGATGTTGGTTTGGGCTATGTAAAACTTGGACAAAGCGCTACCACCCTATCCGGTGGTGAAGCACAACGCGTCAAACTTTCTCTTGAGCTCTCTAAGAGAGACACTGGCAGAACCCTTTATATCTTGGATGAACCAACGACTGGCTTACATTTCCACGATATTCAGTTATTACTGACTGTGATTCAAACTCTGAAGAAACAAGGTAATACGATTGTCATCATTGAGCACAACCTAGATGTCATTAAGACTGCTGACTGGATTATTGATCTAGGCCCTAAGGGCGGTGCTGGGGGAGGCCAAATTATTGCCACTGGAACTCCAGAGGATGTCGCCAAAAAAGAGGCTAGTTTTACCGGCCACTACTTGGCACCATTATTGACTCGCAAAACTGTTGTCGCTAAAAAGAAAAAGTAAGCTTAATAGAGGTGGCTGATTAATCTCAGAGTAGTTTGGCTTCTGCTAAATCAGTTGCTTCTGAATTACCTGAGACCACCAAAATATCGTTTGCCTCAAGTCTTAACTCAGGGCTTAGCGGCAATTTCACATAATCAGAATTTACCTCTTTGCGACGCACAGCTTGAACGCTTACGCCCTCATTCTCAAGAGCGAGTTCACCTAAGGTTTTGCCTACCGCCTGGGAGTGCGGTAGCAAAGTAATCGAATGTAAGCGCCAGGACTCATTAGACCCAAAATCATCATCAGCCGAGCCTCGGAAATATCCTCTTAACAGGCTATAACGCTCTTCACGTGCGGTAGTAATTCTTCGAACGACTTTGCGCATTGGCACACCCATAATTAGCAATACATGGGAGGCAATCATCAGGCTACCCTCAATGAGCTCAGGAATCACCTCGGTGGCCCCTGCAGCCTGTAATTTTGCAATATCGGCATCATCTCTTGTGCGGACCAGAACTGTCATTCCTGGACGCAACTGTTCAACCAGTCTCAACACCCGCAAACTCGCGGCAGTATCAGCATAAGTAATCACAACCGCTTTTGCTCTAGAGAGACCCGCAGCAATCAAATAGTTCTCACGACTAGCATCGCCATACACAACGTTATCACCAGCTGCAGCAGCCTCTTTCACTCGATCAGGATCCAAATCCAAAGCAATATAAGGAATCTTCTCTTGGTCGAGCATGCGCGCCAAACTTTGACCTGAACGGCCAAATCCGCAAATCACTACATGGTTTTCATTGCGCACACTCTTAGCTGCAACACGCGTCAAAGCCAATGATTGTAATAACCATTCATTACTAGAGAAGCGCATTGCAATGCGATCACTGTACTCAATTAAGAAAGGTGCACAGAACATGGAAATGAGCATTGCCGCTAATACTGCTTGACTTAAGATTGGATCAATTAAATCTAGACCATCAATTTGGGTGAGCAAAACAAAACCAAATTCACCGGCTTGAGCCAAACACAGTCCTGTTCTAATCGAGATACCAAGGCTTGATCCAAAGGCCTTAGAGAGCAAAGTGATTAAGCAAAATTTAAACACTAAAGGGCCAATGAGTAATGCCAAAACAAGTAACCACTGCTCTTGAATGACATTGAAATCCAGGAGCATGCCAATCGTTATAAAGAACAGGCCAAGTAAAACATCGCGGAAAGGTTTGACGTCCTCTTCCACCTGATGACGATAGGGTGTTTCAGAAATCAACATGCCTGCCAAGAATGCGCCGAGCGCCAAAGATAATCCAAAGTGCTCAGTCAGTCCTGCCATACCCAAGACAATTAACAAAAGGTTGAGCATGAATAATTCTTGGGAACGTAACTTAGCCACCAACTTAAACCAGTGACTCATAAGCGATTGGCCGATAAAGAAAATCAGCACTAATGCAATCGTGATCTTGATGGATGCAGCAGTTAATGCAACAAATAAGTCTGTAGGATTTTTTCCAAGTGATGGCAGTAGGATTAATAAGAAGACGACTGCTAAATCTTGGAATAACAAAATACCAACGACATTCCGACCATGCTCTGTCTCCAGTTCTGCACGATCAGAAATCAATTTAGTCACGATCGCGGTTGAGGACATTGCCAATGCACCACCCAAAGCAATCGCAGCATGCCACGAAATGGGATAAATCCAATTCATCAGAAGGCTAGCTGGAACTGCCAAGAGCATGGTGAGAATCACTTGGCTGCCACCGAGACCAAATACGATCTTGCGCATTGCCCTCAGCTTATTGAGGTTAAATTCCAGGCCAATCGAGAACATTAAGAAAACCACCCCAAATTCAGCCAAATACTTCACTGTGGCTGAATCGCTCGCTAGACCTAGGGCATGGGGCCCAATCAGGACGCCAATGGCTAAATAGCCCAAAATAGGGGGTAAGCCAAAATAGCGGAAAATAACCACTCCGGCCACACCAGAGGCTAAGAGAATGAGAGTTAACTGAAGGACTGACGGCATATACTTACTCGATGATAGCTAAGACTCGTGAACGAACCCTAAAGCTTGCGCGCGACACCCTCACTATTGAGGCTGCTGCACTGCAAACGATGCGCGACCGCCTTGAAGGCGCTAATGCTGATGCCTTAGTCCTTGCGGTTGATCTACTGCATGGCTGTAAAGGCAGAATCGTGGTTTCTGGAATCGGTAAATCAGGTCACATTGCCCGCAAAATTGCAGCTACCTTTGCCTCCACTGGTTCCCCTGCTTTTTTTGTCCACCCAGCTGAAGCCAGCCACGGTGATTTGGGAATGGTGACCAGAGATGATGTTTTTGTAGCCCTCTCCAATTCGGGTGAGACTGATGAGCTATTGACCATTGTACCAATCGTCAAGCGCACAGGCGCAAAACTGATTGCCTTAACTGGTGCACCAAATTCCTCTCTTGCGAAGTTGGCAGATGCGCACCTCGACACTAGCGTTGAAAAAGAAGCTTGCCCACTCAATCTTGCTCCAACATCTAGTACTACTGCTGCGTTAGCTATGGGCGATGCATTAGCAGTTGCCTTATTAGATGCACGAGGTTTTGAAGCGGAAGATTTCATTCGCTCACATCCGGGTGGCAGGCTTGGTCGCAAACAACTCATGCATGTGAGTGAAGTAATGCGTAGCTTTGATGACACGCCTAAGATTTCTGTTGAAGCTTCTTTACAAGCTGCCTTACTTGAGATGACTGCCAAACGCATGGGTATGGTAGTTGTCTTAGACAAAGATAAAAAAGTATTTGGCATTTTGACTGATGGCGATCTCCGTCGCCTGCTCGAAAAGAAAACTAACCTGGATAGTATTACCCTAAAGGATGCCACCACACCTGGCCCGCGCACCATCCCAGCCACACTGCTTGCAGAAGAAGCTATTGAGATGATGGAAAAACATCGCATCAATCATTTAGTGGTGACTGATAGCCATGGTCAACTATTAGGCGCACTCAACCTGCATGATTTATTTGCAGCAAAAGTTATTTAATTCTTTATCTCATTTAATTTCATGCCTAGCGCTTTTAATCCGCACAACACCAATCCTCTGACTGAGTATCCACAAGCCTGGGAACGCGCAAGCAAGGTCAAGCTGTTGGTTTTAGATGTCGATGGTGTTTTAACCAATGGCCAAGTATGGATTGGAAGTGACGGCAAAGAGTCGCTCAAAGCATTTGATATTCAAGATGGTTTAGGAATTAAATTACTAGAGCAATGCGGAATACTGACTGCCATCATTACCGGCAGAAATTCCAAAATGGTATTAGCGCGTTGCGAAGAGTTGGGTATCAAACATGTACATATGGGCGTAGAAAACAAAGCCATTGCCCTTGATCAGGTTGTTAAATCATTAGGCCTTTCCCCATCAGATTGCGCCGTCATGGGCGATGACTGGCCAGATTTACAAATGATGAAAAATGCTGGCTTCAAGATTTGTCCTGCACAAGGCCATGAAGCGGTGAAAGAATATGCGCATTTTGTAACCAATAATCTCGGGGGTAATAGCGCTGTTCGAGAGGTATGCGATCTCATTCTGAAGGCGCAAAACCGCTACGAAGAACTACTTAATAAAGCCCGCAACTAAGTAATGCAATTAAATCCTCAAACAATCAAGCTTGGTATTGGGCGCACGCTATTGCGACTCATGCCATTGATTCTGATGGGCGCCCTCACTCTGGCGACCTTTTGGTTGGTCCGAAAAAATACCCCACCAGAAAAACCTACACTTGAGCGCGTAAGACTGCATGAGCCCGATTACATCATCAATGATGGCGCTCTGTCTGCATTAAATGAGCTTGGTAATACTAAGTATCGAATCTTGGGTAAAAAAGTAACGCACTATGACGATGATGCTTCGATTGATATTCTGGCCCCTCGCCTGCGACTCTTTCAACCGAATAAAGCGCCTGTAACTGTTAAAGCGGATACCGGCCACCTTGATGGCGATCTGACTATTTTGGATCTCATTGATAACGCATCTATCTTTCGACCAGCGCAAGCTGCAACAGCCGTCGAGCCTGCATCGCCCCGAATGCTGGCATCTTCAAGCTATTTCAAGGTGCTGATTAATGATGACATTATCGAGACCAATAGACCCATTACGCTTGAGCAAGGCATGTCTGTGATGCACTCTACTGAAGGTGGGATATTTAATAATATTGAGCAAAGTATGACTCTCTCTGGTCAAGTTAAAGGACGCATTGAACGAGCCCCGCGAGGAAATCAGTAAATGAACGCACGTGCTCTTTACTCAACTACCTTGGTAGTTTTACTTAGCCTAGGTCTAATGGGATTTGTCCAAGCAGAAAAAGCAGATCAAGATAAACCCATCATTCTTGAAGCAGAAAAAGTATCTGTAAATGATGTCAAACAAATCTATGATCTCAATGGTCAGGTGCTGCTGATTAAAGGGAGCATGCTGGTAACTGGTGAGGATGGCCGCATTCAGATGGACCCCGAAGGTTATGAGTTTATTGATGTCAAAGGCACCCCTGAAAAGACTGCTAGCTTTAGACAACGTCGTGAAGGACCCGCAGATGAGTTTATGCAAGGAGTTGCAACTCAGGTTATCTACAACGCTAAAACTGAAGTGCTTACCCTGACAGGCAACGCTGACCTTAAGCGCTTACTCAATATGCAAATGCTTGATCAACTGCGAGGCTGGAAAATTGAGTATGACGATATAAAGCAGTACTATCGGGTTACACCCCCACCAGATGCAAAGCCGGAGGATCTGCCTTTAGCTAGAGCAATCCTTTCACCAAGACGAAAAGCTACATTAGAGAAATGACAACGGATTTAGCGCAAACCAATAACTCAGCAACTCTGAGTGCACACCACCTACAAAAACGTTACGGCTCGCGGACGGTAGTTCGCGATGTTTCTGTAGAAGTAAAGTCCGGTGAAGTAGTTGGCTTGCTTGGACCCAATGGAGCCGGTAAAACAACTTCGTTTTACATGATTGTTGGGCTAGTGCCGCTTGATGGTGGCAATATTGTTTTGGATGGGGCAGACATCACTCATTTACCTATTCATGAACGTGCTCGTATGGGCTTGTCTTATCTGCCGCAAGAAGCTTCAGTCTTCAGAAAACTGAATGTTGCTGAGAATATCCAAGCAGTGCTTGAACTTCAGGTGCAAGGTGGCAAGCCACTCACTAAAGCTGAAATTGCAAAACGCCTTGATGAACTCTTGGGCGAGTTACAAATTAGCCATCTTCGCAATAACCCAGCCCTTTCACTTTCAGGTGGTGAACGCCGCAGGGTTGAGATAGCTAGAGCCCTGGCTACCCAACCTAAATTCATCTTGTTGGATGAGCCATTTGCTGGTGTTGACCCTATTGCTGTTGGGGAAATTCAGCGTATTGTGCGCTTTTTGAGAGACCGCCAAATCGGGGTTCTCATTACAGACCACAACGTTCGGGAAACCCTTGGTATTTGTGACCATGCCTACATTATTAGCGAAGGTAGCGTTCTGGCTGAAGGTAAGCCTGACCAAATCATCCAAAACGACGCCGTTCGTAGAGTCTATCTAGGCGAAAACTTCAGGATGTAAGCTGGGCGGCCTTCCGGGCCGTTTAATTAATAAAAATGTCTTCCCCTCTTGGTTTTCCGCAAATTCGCTGATACGCTGGAGGTTCATGAAGGTCCTTTCCAAAAATACTGCTCAAACGATTTCAGGGGCTTGCTGCGCACCCCAGGCATGATCATGCGCACGCGTATATAAGAGGAGATGCTGATGAATTTGAAAATTAATAGCCGCCATCTGGAAGTAACCCCAGCCATGCGCACACACCTAGAAGCTGGAATGGCCAAAATTCGCAAGCACTTTGACCACGTAATAGATGCCTCCGCCTTTCTGATAGTGGATAACGCCAAAGAAAAGGAACTTCGTCAGAGCGCCGAAATTACTATTCACCTTAAAGGCAAGGATTTATTTGCTGAAGCCCACAATGCCGACCTCTATCACGCCATGGACGCCGTAGTCGATAAGCTAGAGCGTCAAGTTGTCAAACACAAAGAAAAGATCCAGGATCATCATCACGACAAGCGATTTGAGTAATCCCTTTTGTCAGGACACCTATAATCAACTCCAATGAATGCCCTGACTAATCTTTTTACCCCTGACTGCATTGCATTAGATAACCCTGCTACCAGCAGAGCTGATGCATTTGCAGCGGCCGGGGAACTCTTCTGCAAAAAAGTAGATATCGATGCAGCTTCCGTAGTGGGGTTCCTAAATGCACGTGAAGATTTAGGATCCACCGCACTTGGTGCAGGCGTTGCAATTCCACATGGCCGCGTTAAGGGTCTTAAGCAGCCATGCGCTGCTTTCATCAAACTTAAAAATCCGATTGAGTTTGCGGCGCCTGATGGTGAGCCAGTATCGATTCTCATTTTTTTACTAGTTCCTGAAAAAGCCACTCAACAACATTTAGAGATTCTTTCTTCTATTGCACAACTGTTATCTGATACTGATACTCGTCAATTTCTATCCTCCGCAAGTGATCCGGTAAAAGTATGTGAACTATTACAACAGTGGGACGCAACGAAATGACACAGCCTTTGCTGCTCGAGGGAGTGACTGCACAGCAGATTTTTGATGACAATGTTTCAGATCTCAAGCTTTCCTGGATCGGTGGACTTGAAGGTGCAGATCGCACCTTCCCGAGCGAAGCAGTAAAAGCAGCTGCAGCCACCTCGGACTTGGTAGGCCACTTAAATCTGATTCACCCAAGCCGTATTCAGATTTTTGGTGAGCAGGAGGTTGACTATCATGCAGCGCTAGAGCCCAAACAAAAACAAGAGCAAATCGCCAGCCTTATCTCCAAGACACCTCCTTGCGTGATCGTAGCCGACGGTAAAGCAGTAGATGCGGACTTACAGCTGTTTTGCCAACGCTCTTCAACCCCTTTATTTACAACTCATATTTCAGCAGCTGAGGTAATTGATCACCTGCGCACCTACCTCACCAAAATTGGCGCACCCCAAATCACTATGCATGGTGTCTTTATGGACATCTTAGGATTGGGTGTATTGCTGACCGGGGATTCAGGTTTAGGTAAAAGTGAATTGGGCTTGGAGCTGATTTCTCGTGGCCATGGTTTAGTGGCGGATGATGCTGTTGACTTCGCACGACTAGGGCCAGACTACATTGAAGGCCGCTGCCCGGTCATCTTGCGTAACTTGCTTGAGGTCCGTGGCTTAGGCTTATTGGATATTCGCACCATCTTTGGTGAAACTGCAGTACGTCGTAAGCTAAAACTCCGCCTGATTGTTCAACTGGTTCGCAGAACTGATGGGGAGTTTGAAAGACTACCTCTAGAAACTCAACACATCGATGTATTGGGCATTCCTGTTCGTACTGTAAAAATTCAAGTGGCCGCAGGACGTAACTTAGCAGTACTAGTTGAGGCTGCTGTACGCAACACGATCTTACAATTGCGCGGTATCGATACCTTAAAGGAATTTATTGAGCGTCAGCGTATGCAAATGAATGCTGAATCAGATTCCATTAAATCTCAAGGGCGCTTGCTCTAAGCTATGCAAATTAATCTGATTACCGGAATCTCTGGCTCAGGTAAATCAGTCGCCCTGAGGGCTTTTGAAGATGCAGGGTATGACTGTGTTGATAATCTACCTGTCTCTCTCCTTGAGAGCCTCATCGCTACCCTCGAAAAGGAAAATAGTGAGCGTGTAGCCGTTGCTATTGATGCACGTCGAGGTGAATCAATTGCCGAGCTACCTTCAATTTTGGAGAACTTAGGTCGCAACCATCAAGTGAGGGTTGTTTTCTTAAATGCTGACACCAATACCTTAGTACAGCGCTTTTCAGAAACTCGCAGACGCCACCCTCTCTCAACCAATAGCCAGCAGACTCAATCTGCCACCCTGATTGAAGCAATTGATAAGGAGCGCAGCCTACTAGAGCCACTTCGCACGCAAGCGCATAGTATTGACACCAGTAACCTACCAGCCCATGCTCTACGGTCGTGGATACAGGATCTTCTCAAAGACAAACCAGTCGGACTGACCGTCATTTTTGAATCCTTTGGCTTCAAAAGAGGGGTTCCTAGCGAAGCAGATCTGGTATTTGATGTGCGCTGCTTGCCTAATCCACACTACGACAAAGACCTAAGACCACTGACCGGCAAAGATAAACCTGTTCAAGAGTTTTTAGAAAAAATTGCTGAAGTAGTCAGCATGGAAACTGACATCATTCAGTTCATCGATAAGTGGTTGCCACACTACATTGCAGACGGTCGTAGCTATCTAACGGTCGCCATTGGGTGTACTGGTGGACAACATCGCTCTGTATATTTGGTCAACAGAATTATCGAGCACTTCCGGGCACAAAAAGATCTAGGCGCCCTACAGATTAATTTTTTAGATCGTCACCGCGAACTAGACTCAAGCCCTGCAGCAAAATCTTAATAGGTTGCGGTAAACCATATCTCCCCAACTGAGCAAGGGGCACCCATTTCAAGTTTGGGCTGAAAAACGCTAAGGCTTTTGATGCATTCGCTTCCCAAATCTGCATCCATAAACGACGATGGGTAAAGACGTGTTTGATTCGATTGCCAGACTTTAACCCCCTAATCGATTTAGCCAAGTCAGCAATATTTTCCCCTGGCAAAGTGATCGCCAGGAGTTCTTTAGAGCCATGGGCAGTCTGATGACCCTTCTCAGACCTTGGTCTCCAGGGCGATTCGGGCAAAGACCACAAACCACCCCAAATCGCCTTGCTAGGTCGCTTTTGCAATAGAACAAAGTTTCCAGATCTGATCAATAACATATCGCAATCAAACTCCGGTGACTTTGCTTTTACTGTTTTTTGGGGAAGAGCTAGAACCTGATTGCTTAAGTTCGCCTGACAATCTTTTGCAAATGGGCACTTTTTGTCTGCACTGATACATACTGGCTTGCGGGCAGTACACCAAGTAGCACCAAAGTCCATTAAGGCTTGTGTGTATACCGGCATATCTTTAGGTTGATTTGGTAACAAATCTTGTGCTAATTTCCAGAGACGATCATTTACTGCTTTATCTTGTACAGCACCCTCAATTGCAAATAAGCGCGCCAAAATTCTTTTGACATTTGCGTCGAGTATTGGCGCCCTCTCATGAAAAGCAAAAGCAGCAATTGCACCCGCCGTTGATCGGCCAATGCCTTTTAACTGCTCAAGCAATAAAGGATCGTGCGGAAACTTTCCAGAAAAATCATGCATCACCTGTTTCGCGCAAGCATGTAAGTTTCTAGCACGAGAGTAATAGCCTAATCCCGCCCATTCAGCCAACACCTCATCAATATCAGCCGCAGCCAATTTTTTCACTGTCGGAAAGCGTTTCATAAAACGGGGATAGCGTTCTAGCACTGTAGCTACTTGGGTTTGCTGCAACATGATTTCAGAAACCCAAACTGCATATGGATCACGATTACCCTGCCAGGGCAAACCTGAGCGACCGCTAGCCGCATGCCAAGTAAGTAATTTTTTGGAAAAAGTATTGATTAGCGTTTTTGACATTGGGGACAGAAATAAGTGGAGCGCTGCCCCTGAACAAGTTGCGCTATCGGCGTTTTACAAAGCTTGCATGGCAAGCCCTTGCGGTCATAGACCTTGGTTTGCACCATGAAATGGCCGGGGTCACCTTCGCTATTGACAAAATCTTTCAAACTACTTCCACCAGCAGCAATGGCTTTTTTTAAAATCAGTCTTACGGCATTTGCCAAACGAGAGCATTGTGGGCGAGTTAACTTACCAGCTGCCTTTGCAGGATGAATGCCGGCCTCAAATAAACTTTCTGAACAATAAATATTTCCGACACCGACTACAGCTTGGCCTGCCAGTAAAAATTGTTTAACAGCCACACTACGTTTGCGTGAGTTTCTATAAAGAACATCTGCGCCAAGCTCGCCAGCAAACTCTTCTGAAAAAGGTTCAACACCCAATTTTTGTAGAAGTATATTTTTCTCGAGGGGGCCTTTTGTGTTGGCGTGCCATAACACTGCGCCAAATTTTCTCGGGTCGTGCAAACGTAAACTCAGCTTGCCGAATTCAAAAGTGACTCGATCATGCAATTTCAAAGGATCCGAACTTGGTAAAACCCGCAAAGTACCAGTCATGCCTAAATGGATTAACAAGTGGCCCGTATCCATTTCCAGAAGGAGATATTTACCGCGCCTGGCAATCGACCGAACCTTCTGCCCGGAGAGAAGCTTTGGCAAATTACTGGGCACAGGCCAACGCAAGCGCCCATCCAGCACTTTGACGGCACTTACCTTGCGCCCCTCAAGATGGGGGGCAATTCCTAATCTGGTGACTTCTACTTCTGGAAGTTCGGGCATAAATGGATTGTAGATTCGCAGATTAGAATGTGCTCATGAGCCAATTTACGCGCAAGCCCCTTTTGCAGGGCTTATTCCTTTTAGCCCTATCAAGCGGGGCAGTCTTTTCAAGCCAAGCCAGCGCACAAACCGATGGCCTAAAGACTGGAGAAGCTGTATTTGAAGTTCTTGCCTCGGAAATTGCCCTACAAAGGGGAGAAGCAGGACTTGCCTACAACACCTACCTGGAGATGGCTCGTCAATACAAAGATCCGCGCCTAGCTCAAAGAGCAATGGAAATCGCTATCGGTGGTGGCTCGCCTGATTTAGCTCTTCAGGCTGCAAAAACTTGGGATGAATTATCACCAGCCTCTGAAACCAAGCCCAAGGAAGTGCTCATCACTCTTCTTGTTTTAAACAACCGTTGGTCAGATGCTATTAAGCCAGCAATTGCTTTACTCAAACAACAAAACCCTGCGCAGCAAGAAAATACCTTGTTGCAACTGCAAGCACTTCTTGCCAAAGCTAAAGATGAGAATGAAGCCTTGCGAGCCTTCTATGAAATTGCATCCACCGTCAAAGTGCCGCCAAAGGCGCCCGGTCTTCTGTACACCTATGCCATGTCGGCAGAAAAAGTGGGGCGCATGGATATCATGGAGCAAACCTTGCGTGAGATTTTGCGCAAGTATCCCAATGATGCAAATTCTTTAAATGCACTTGGCTATTCGCTAGCTGATCGTAATGTCAAACTTCCTGAAGCATTTGCATTAATTAGCAAAGCGCATCAGATATCACCGAAAGATAGTTTTATCTTAGATAGCTTGGGATGGGTGAACTTTAGACTCGGTAAAAATGCCTTAGCCTTAGAACAATTACAGCAAGCATTCACAATGAAACCAGAGGCTGATATTGCGGCACATACTGGCGAGGTCTTGTGGGTCATGGGCCGCCGCCCAGAGGCTGAAGAAATATGGCGCCAGGGACAAAAATTGGATGCTAATAATGCCACCCTCAAAGAAACTTTAAAGCGCTTTAAGCCCGAGTGGTCTACCCCAGATCAAGCTCCTCAGGGTACATGGGATGGTCGCTTTGCTGTAAAAGTGATTGGGCTTACCGAGTCTCAAAATCAAGGTGGCTCTGGCGGTTTTACCTTAACCCAAGATGCGCTCAAAGATACCTTGGAAATTCGGAATCCAGTTGGCGGCTCCATTGCCAAGATTACGATTAACCCAGGCGAAGCAACACTAGAACGTGATGGTCAAGTAGTCACCGCGATTGATGCAGATACATTGATTCAAAACACATTAGGACTACCGCTACCTGCACGGGGTTTATCTAATTGGTTAAGAGGTGAAGTGAGACCTGGTAGTGAAGCTAGCGTCGATCGCAATGCTCAAGGTCAAGTCAACAAAATTAGTCAGGATGGCTGGGACTTGGTTTACACCTGGGGCAATAAGAAGCGTCTCGATAAACTGACAATGACCCGCAGCTCCAACATTGGGTCGATTGATATTCGTTTGGTATTCGATCACCCGAATGAGTAAAGATATTTTGGTGCTGCGCTCGCCAGCAAAGCTCAATCTTTTTTTACATATTATTGGACGTCGTTCAGATGGGTATCACCTGCTTCAATCTGTTTTTCAACTCATTGACTGGTGTGACACCATCACCCTAAAAGCTATCCCGCAAAATGAAGTACGACGTGTTAACCCAATACCCGGGGTACCACCAGAACAAGATTTAGTGGTCCGCGCTGCAAAGTTATTAAAAGAATTTTGCCAGCTTGATGGTGGCGTTGAAATCGAACTACAGAAAGAAATTCCGATGGGTGCTGGCTTAGGTGGTGGATCATCAGATGCAGCAACTACCTTGATCGGGCTCAATGCGCTCTGGAAACTGCAACTTGATAAAGAAACTTTAGCCCAGTTAGGGCTCCAGCTTGGCGCCGATGTGCCCTTTTTTATTCATGGGCAAAATGCATTTGTAGAAGGAATTGGTGAAAAAATCCGAGGACTTGAGCTAGAAAATCGTGATTTTTTGGTGATTTTTCCTAAGCAAGGCATCACCACAGCAAGCATTTTTCAAGACTCGGGTTTGACCCGAGATCATGCTCAGATTACAATTGATGGCTTTCTTGCATCGCCATGGTCGGATTTATCAAACGATTGTCAGGCAGTAGCGGTGCGGATTTGTCCTGAAGTGAAGCAAGCTTTGGATTGGATTAGCCAGGCAGTATCGGGCTCTGAGCCCCGCATGTCCGGTTCTGGAAGTAGCGTTTTTGCCGTCTTAGACCCTAAGACCAATACCGCGAAACTTGAGAATCTTTTACAAAATCTTCCAAAAGGATGGGTAGGTCGGATTGTTCGGGGCTTAAATAAGAATCCCGCTTACAATTTGATTTCTTCAGATTGACCTGTAGGGGAATCGCCAAGCTGGTTAAGGCACTGGATTTTGATTCCAGCATGCGAAGGTTCGAATCCTTCTTCCCCTGCCAAATACTGTAGAAACGATAAAGATAACCTTTTGACCCGACAAAGCCCTTGATCCTATGACTGCCTCTACCCACTCAGATTTACTGACCCTATTCACAGGCAACGCAAATCCAATTTTGGCTGAGGCTGTTGCCAAAGAACTTCATCTAACAATGGGAAAAGCCTTCGTAGGCCGCTTCTCAGATGGTGAGATTCAAGTAGAAATTCAAGAGAATGTCCGCGGTAAAAACGTTGTCGTCATTCAATCTACCTGTGCGCCAACAAACGATAGTTTGATGGAACTCATGATCATGATTGATGCTCTCAAGCGCGCATCAGCTGGTCGCATTACTGCAGTCATTCCGTACTTTGGTTATGCCCGCCAAGACCGTCGCCCACGTTCTGCACGTGTTGCAATCTCTGCGCGTATCGTCGCCAATATGCTTCAATCCGTTGCTGGTATTGAACGTGTTCTGACAATGGATTTACATGCAGACCAAATTCAAGGTTTCTTTGATATCCCAGTAGACAATATTTACGCCTCACCAGTTCTCTTGGCTGACTTAGAGGCCCAGAAGACTCAAAAAGATCTCATCATCGTCTCTCCAGATATTGGGGGCGTTGTACGCGCTCGCGCTATGGCTAAGCAACTTGGTACTGATTTAGCAATTATTGATAAACGTCGCCCTAAGGCAAACGTGTCTGAAGTCATGCATTTGATCGGTGAAGTAGAAGGCCGTCATTGTGTCATCATGGATGACATCATTGATACCGGTGGAACCCTCTGCAAAGCTGCTGAGGCTCTTAAAGAGCGTGGTGCTAAGGGTGTTACTGCCTACTGTACCCATGCAGTTCTATCTGGCGGCGCAGTAGCCCGTATCGCAGCCTCGGAACTAGATGAGCTCGTGGTTACTGACACCATTCCTTTGACCCCAGAAGCCACAAAAGTGGCCAAAATACGTCAATTAAGCGTTGCCCCCATCCTGGCTGAAACCCTTTCCCGTATTAGCAAGGGTGACTCGGTTATGTCGATGTTTGCTGAATAAACTAAAAAACAGCGTTTTACCCCGTTTTTTGGCAGTTCTGAGGCCCTTTTCAAGCGTTTATAGGCAAAAATCCTCTTTCCCACGATATAATCAAAGGCTTTTCTGTTTGGTCGCGAACGGAAATTAACCTTAATTAGGGAATTTAATATGAAAGTTGTAGCCTTTGAAAGAAGCGTACAGGGAACGGGTGCGAGCCGCCGTCTGCGCAATTCCGGAAAAACTCCGGGAATCGTTTACGGTAGTAAAGATCCAGCCGCTGTTATTGAGTTAGACCACAACGCACTGTTTCATGCGCTCCGTAAAGAAGCATTTCACTCATCCATTCTGGATTTGGAAATCGGCGGAAAAACACAAAAAGTGTTGTTGCGTGATTACCAAATGCATCCATTCAAGCCATTGGTATTGCACATTGACTTCCAGCGCGTATCAGCGACTGAGAAAGTTCACATGCGCGTTCCATTGCACTTCACTAACGCTGAAACTTCAGCAGCCGTGAAACTGCAAGGCGCTGTTATCAGCCACATCCTGAATGACTTGGAAATTTCTTGCTTACCAGCAGACTTACCAGAGTTCATTGAAGTGGATTTGAGCAAAATTGAAGTAGGTCACTCTGTTCATGCGAAAGATTTAACATTGCCAAAAGGTGTTTCCTTGGTATTGCATGTTGAACAAGAAAACCCAGTGCTTGCAAACGCACGTATCCCAGCTGTGAAAGCCGTTGAGACTGAAGAAGCTGCTCCTGCAGCCGCTGCAGCCCCAGCTGCCGCTCCTGCTGCTGATGCTAAAGATAAGGCTTAATTCATTTAAGCTGCATTCTTTGCAAAGAGAAGCCCGCGCAAGCGGGCTTTCTTTTTTCCTTTTTGTAGAAATACCAGTAAGACCTTAAACTCCCATCATGACTAAATTAATTGTTGGCCTTGGCAACCCAGGAGACGAGCATGAAGAAGATCGGCATAACGCCGGCTTCTGGTTTGTCGACGCCCTAGCAAAACAATTAAACGCTCGTTTTGAGTCTGAAAAACGCTTTCATGGGAAAGTTGCAAAGGCAAAATGGGAAGGAGAAGATCTTTTTCTACTCAAGCCCAGCACCTATATGAACCTTAGCGGCCAAGCAGTCGGTGCACTCTATCGCTTTCATAAGCTTACGCCAGTAGACATTCTGGTTGTTCAAGATGAGCTTGATCTCAAACCTGGAACTGCCCGAATTAAATTGGGTGGCGGCACTGGTGGCCACAATGGCTTAAAAGATATTCAAGCGCACCTAGGTACTCCAGATTACTGGCGTCTTCGCTTAGGCATTGGTCACCCAAGAGATGTCGCTGGCGAGGGCCGTGTCATGGATGTCGCAGATTATGTATTGCGTAGACCGCAATTAGCGGAACAAAAACTGATCGATAGCAGTATTGAAAATAGCCTGCAAATTTTGCCGCTCTTTATGAAGGGTGACACTCAAACTGCCATGCTGGAGCTGCACTCTAAGGGCTAAGCAGTATTTGCTTTTTTACTTGCAGTAATGAGCTTGTACTTTGCCATTAACTGCTCTTGAGATTCAGTGTATTGAGGATTAAATGGGATGCAGTCTACAGGGCAGACCTGACGACATTGAGGTGCATCGTAATGCCCCACACATTCCGTACATTTATCAGGATTGATCTCGTAAATCTCAAGCCCCATATAAATTGCATCATTGGGGCATTCAGGTTCGCACACATCACAGTTGATGCATTCGTCTGTAATCATTAGGGCCATGATTACTCGCTAGCCTTACTTTTTAGCCTGGCTATTGCTCGCCATCTTTTTAGCCAACCACTTTTCAACAGATGGAAATACAAACTTACTAACATCGCCGCCCATAGATGCAATTTCACGAACAAAGGTGCCAGAAATAAATTGATACTGATCGGAGGGCGTTAAGAATAAAGTCTCTACATCGGGCAATAGATAGCGGTTCATACCAGCCATCTGGAATTCATATTCAAAATCAGAAACTGCGCGTAGACCACGAACAATTACACGAGCATTGTGTTCACGAGCAAAATCTTTTAACAAGCCGTCAAAGCCAACCACTTTGACATTGGAGTAATGACTGAGAACTTCAGTGGCAATATCGAGACGCTCTTCTAAGGAAAAGAAGGGGTGCTTGCTGCGGCTAGAAGCAACGCCCACAATGAGCTCATCAAAAATACTGGATGCGCGACGCACCAAATCCTCGTGACCACGAGTAAAGGGATCAAATGTTCCTGGGTATACAGCGACAGTCATAAATCTCCTAAGGCTTTATCAGCTACAGGCAAGAGTTTAGCCCTTTCCGGCCCGAAATAGACAAGCTTTTACTTGGCCCGCCTCTAAGTATTTCCCACAATGCCAGTCTGGCAATAGGGCCTCTATCTCCTCACGGGGACGATTCGATGGAAATTCGACATAAATTCCCCCTCCGCGAGAGTCATCACAAATTCGGGCAGCCTCAACTACAGATCGATCGAATAAGCCCGAATCTTGAAAAGGGGGGTCGATAAAAATTAAATTACTTGAGTGATCTGCTTGTTGTTTTAGATACTCGAGGCTATCTCTGTGCAAAATTTCCACCTTACCAGGAACTGGTGAAGACTGTAGCAAAGAAAAATTGCTCAATAAGCTTGCATGGGCTTTTTTATCTTTTTCCAATAACACCACTGCATCAGCACCACGAGAGGCTGCTTCAAATCCCAAGGCACCTGTGCCAGCGAATAAATCGATGCAATGTAAACCCGTTAAATCTTGGCCAAGCCAATTAAATAAAGTCTCACGAATACGGTCTGTAGTAGGACGCAGGCCTGGCAAATCCAGAACTGTTAATAAACGACTTCTCCACACACCCCCAATAATGCGTACTTTTTTGGGGGGCTCTGCCTTAAGAGACTGAGGCTTATTTATTTTTTGCTCCTAACACCACAATCTTCATGCGATCCATTGCAAGATATTTTTGGAAAGCTGCCGTCACTTGCTCTAAAGTAACTGCCTCTACTTGTTTAGTCCAAATCTCCATCGTATCAAGCGGTAACTCGTTCCATGCAATAGATGACACGTTGTCTAATAATTTACGATTGTTATCGATACGCAATGGATAGCCATTCACTAAGTTGGATTTAGCAGCAAGCAGTTCAGATGGCGTTGGGCCATCAGCAATAAATTTTGCAATGGTTGAACTCATGACCTCAAGAGCCATTGCAGCTTGATCACTCTTAGTTTGCAGGCCCGCCCGGAAAATACCGGTATCTTTGCCAGGAATGAAGTAACTAGAAACGCTGTAGGCAAGTCCACGCTTCTCGCGCACCTCTGCCATTAAGCGGGATACAAATCCTCCGCCGCCCAATACGTAATTACCCACTAAAAGCGGAAAGTAATCAGGGTTACTGCGAGTGACTGCCGTCATGCCCATTGCAATGTGCGCTTGCTGAGAATCAAAAGGGATCTGAATTTCTCTTTGCGCCAAAGGCTCCACTGGTGAGCGCTGTAGTTCTGGCAACCTCGCAATCGGGGCACCAGACTGTGGAATCTTTTGCAGCAGAGTTTGCATAATTTCATCAGCCCGTGCTCGATCGACATCACCCACAATACTCACAATCATGCGATCGCTACGATAAAACTGCTTATGAAATTGGATCAAATCATTTGCGCTAACTGCCGCAACCGTTTTGACTGTCGGTGCATTTCCAAGCGGGTAATCACCATATACAGACTTTGTAAAACGGCGGTCTAAGACAAACTCAGGCTTTGTTTCTGCTTCAAGTAAATTAGTAATCGTCCTCTGCTTTTCACGCTCAAGAATTTTTACATCATAAGTAGGGGCACTCAGCATTGCCGCCGCCAATCTCACAGCTCGATCACGTAGATCTTTTCTGCTTAAGCTGCGGATACGCAAAATAGCACGCTCACCACCAACCGATAAGCCAATATTGGCTCCTAAATCAGCAATCTCATCTGCAATCTGAGCTTCACTTAAGAGGCCTTGATCACCCCGAACTCCGTAATTCATGAGACTAGCCGCCATATCCGCTAAACCACTCTTACTAGCTGGGTCATAGCGATCACCCGCGTCAATACTGACTTCAATATCGACCATCGGAAGTGTCTTGGTTTGAACTAAATAGCCTTGAGAACCCTTAAAACTATCCAGCTTCTCAATCGGCAAAATAGCATGAGCGACGCTAAGGCAACCTAAACTCAGCAGGCAAGCTGAAATACTTCTCTTGAGGGTATTCATTATTTACCCTCCTTACTGACTTCTTGAGATTTACGCGCTTGGGGATCAAGAACACCAATGGTTAATCCCTCATCAATTAAATATTTTTTGGCAACTGCCTGAACTTGCTCTGGAGTAATGGTTTGCATTTTCTCTAGCATGTAATCAATATCCCGCCATGAAAATCCGGCCATCTCGGTAGTGCCAATTTCCATTGCCTGACCAAAGATGGAATCGCGCTTATAAATTTGGTCGGACAGAATGCGTACCTTAATACGCTTGAGTTCAGACTCTAAAATTCCCTTTTGCTTCAACTCATCTAAAGCCTTGCGAATACTTGCTTGGGCCTGGTTAACAGTCTTTCCCTTTGCCACAGCAACACTAATGAGAAATAGTTCTGGTCCACGAGAAATCATGTCGTACCCAACACCAACATCGTTCACCACTTTTTCTTGTTTAACCAAGGTTCTATTTAAACGAGCATTGTCATAACCATCGAGTACAGCCGTTAGTAGCTCAAGAGCATAAGGCTCCGGATCATCAAGCTTGCCAGGCTCTAGGCGCGGTACCTTCCACGCCATAGCCAATTGGGAGCTATCGGCTGGCGCCTTCACCTGCACTTGCTTCACTCCCTTTTGCGCTGGCTCAATCTGAGGCTTACGAACTGGCAATTCATGCGCAGTAATGGCGCCGTAATACTTTTCTACGACTTTGAGAATTTGCTTAGGGTCTACATCACCGCTAATAACTACGGTTGCATTATTTGGTGAGTACCAACTGCGGTACCAATCACGCGCATCGGCAGGTTTCATATTTTGCAAATCATTCATCCAGCCGATTACTGGATGACGATAAGGCGAACTCATATAAGCAGTAGCCATGAGTGATTCGTTTAAAAGGCTACTAGGATTATCTTCGGTACGTAAACGACGCTCTTCCATCACGACCTGAATTTCTTTTAAGAACTCTGCATCATCGAAATTGAGATTAGACATTCGGTCTGCTTCAAGTCTAATCACTTCATCTAACTTCGATTTTTCAACTTGCTGAAAATAAGCTGTGTAATCGCGTGAAGTAAACGCATTCTCGCGCCCACCAACAGCCGCTACTAATTTAGAGAACTCTCCCGCCTTCACTTTATGAGTGCCCTTAAACATCATATGTTCAAGTACATGGGCCACACCGGTTTTGCCGTTGACCTCATCCATTGAGCCTGCCCGATACCAAACCATGTGGGCAACAGTAGGGGCGCGATGATCCTCTCGAACAATGAGCTTCAATCCATTGTTCAGCATGAATTCATGTGTATCGGCAGAACTACTGCTGGCAGCCCAAGATAATTGAGCAAACAGAAGAAATAAAAAGGAAATTCGGAGTAAATTAGAACGCATCTGCTAAATCACCATATCCCAAGAATTAAATTGATAAGATGCAAGGTTTAAATTGTATCGATTATGTTCGGCTTACGTAAAACTCTCGGATCCCTTTTCAAATCAAGCAAAACTGATGAGGCTTGGTTTGATACTTTAGAAGAATCACTAATTCAAAGTGATGTGGGTCTACCTACGACCCAACAATTGATGAGTAAGCTTCGTAAGGCAGCTAAATCAGAAAAAGCCTCTAGTTCTGAAGAGCTACAAGCACTAATGATTGATGAAGTCGGCGAACTACTAAAAGCATTAGAGCCCTCCCCAAATCCCCTCTTTGAATCCAAGCAGATCAATATCCCAGAGGTATGGTTGGTAGTAGGGGTAAATGGTGCTGGTAAGACAACGACTATTGGCAAACTTTGTAGGCTTTTTCAGTCTCAGGACAAATCCGTTCTCCTGGCAGCAGGAGATACCTTTAGAGCAGCCGCACGCAACCAATTGCAAGAATGGGGTAGTCGCAATCACGTGGACGTTATTACTCAAGAAGGTGGTGATGCTGCTGCCGTTGCTCATGACGCTATCCATTCAGCGATCTCTCGCAAAAGTGATATCTTGATTATTGATACCGCTGGACGTCTTGCTACTCAAGACCATCTCATGGAAGAACTCAAGAAGGTCAAACGGGTCATTGGCAAGGCTCTTCCTGGCGCGCCACACCATACTTTACTCATACTTGATGGCAATACTGGTCAGAATGGCTTAAGCCAAGTAAGAGCTTTTCATACAGCCTTAGGTCTCACTGGAATCATCGTTACCAAGCTTGATGGCACCGCTAAGGGCGGCGTTATCTGCGCCTTGGCACATACCCTCCAAGAAGGGTCAAAACCCGCCATATTGGCCCTAGGCAAAGGTGAGGGGATTGATGATTTAGCCCCATTCACAGCCAAGCAGTATTCATCAGAATTATTCAATTAAATCAGATAGTTAAAGACTCTATAAACCATTAGCACTCTCTTGACAGGAGTGCTAAAATAGAATCCTATTAACACCTCATATTTACTAAAAAATGGTTCAAAAGAAATCCGACAATCCGAATATGCAAAGACTGCCCGTCGCGCAGACTGCGGCGGCGTCTGCATTTCCGATGTTGCCCTCCCTTGGGGTTGGCACTCTTGATTCATACATTGCATACGTCAATCGCGTACCAATGCTGAGCGCTGCAGAAGAGTTACATCTTGCGCAGGAATTTCGTCGTACTGAAAATGTAGATGCCGCTAGGACTTTAGTGCTCTCCCATTTACGTTTGGTTGTATCTGTTGCTCGCCAATATCTTGGCTATGGCATTCCGCACGCTGACTTAATTCAAGAAGGCAATATTGGCTTGATGAAAGCGGTAAAGCGTTACGACCCAAATAATGGTGCACGCTTAGTGTCTTACGCAATTCACTGGATCAAAGCAGAAATTCATGAGTACATTCTCAAGAATTGGCGCTTGGTCAAAATGGCAACGACCAAAGCACAGCGTAAATTGTTTTTTAACTTACGCAGTAACAAACCAACTTTAAGCGCTCTCACTCCAAGTGAAGTGGCTGCATTAGCTAAAGCGCTTGACGTTAAGGGCTCAGACGTTAAAGAAATGGAAATGCGTCTTGCTGGTGGCGATGTTGCACTAGAAGGTGAAGACACTGATGAAGATGCAGCCTATGCGCCGATTCAATGGCTTGCTGATAACACCCAAGAGCCTACACAGCGTATTGCCAGCAATGAAGCTGATGCACTCCAGGGCCCTAAGCTAGATCAAGCCTTGATGGCCTTAGACGAGCGTAGTCGCAATATTGTGCAGTCACGTTGGTTAGCAATGGATGCCGATGGTAATGGTACAAAAACACTGCATGACCTTGCCAATGAATATAGCATCTCTGCGGAACGCGTTCGTCAAATTGAGACAGCAGCTCTCAAAAAGATGCGCGGCATGTTGCAAGCTCAAGCAGCCTAAGCTCCTTCAGCCTCCACACACTCTTTTACCTTAAAAGCTCTTTCAAGTCATGCGCCAAGGTCTCAGGACCTTGAGCATGCTTAATATATAAACGCAGGCGCCCTTCTGGATCAAACGCGTAACTACCGGCCGTGTGATCCATCGTATACGAACCAGGGCTTGTACCAGGCACCTTCTTGTAATAAATCTTAAAGTCCTTAGCAACCTTCTCTAAAGCAGCATCATCAACTGGGCGAAGGCCCAAGAAACGTGGATCAAATGCCGGTACATACTGCTTCAAAATAGCAGCAGTATCTCGTTCAGGATCAACGGTCACAAAAAGCACCTGTACCTTATCGGATTGAGGCCCCATTAGCGCCATGACTTGCTGCATTTCTGTCAAAGTGGTTGGACAGATATCGGGACACTGGGTATAGCCAAAGAACATCACTACAACCTTGCCCTTAAAGTCAGCCAGTGTTCTCACCTTACCATCGGGATCTACTAAGCTAAAGTCCTTACCAAAGGCAGTGCCGCCAGTGATATCGATATTTTTAAACTCAGGCTTTGGGCTACAAGCAGTTAATGCAATAAGCAGAGCAGCAATACAGCAGTTACGCAAAAAAGTGATGTTCATTTCAGAGGAAGTAGTGATCTATCAGCAACGCCGCAAAGAGCAAAGACAAATAGCTAATTGAAAAACGGAAAGTTTTTTTAGCCAAAGCATCGCTATAAGAAATAAACAATGCAATGGCATAGGCCAAGAAAATTAAGCCAAGAATAATGGCCGAAACGAGATATACCATGCCACTCATACCGTAGATATAAGGCAGCATGGTCGCCGCAATCAAGATCAAGGTGTACAAGAGAATATTCAGCAAGGTAAAACGCTCACCATGAGTTACTGGCAACATTGGTAAACCAGATTGCACATAGTCATCGCGACGATATAAAGCTAAGGCCCAAAAGTGCGGGGGCGTCCAGACAAAAATAATCAAGACCAAGAGCCAAGCTTCGGCAGAGAGCGTGTTGGTTACTGCAGCCCAGCCCAGTGCTGGAGGCATGGCTCCGGAGAGTCCACCAATCACAATATTTTGTGGAGTAGCTGGTTTTAATAACCAGGTGTAAATCACTGCATAGCCCACAAAAGTTGCCAAGGTCAGCCACATTGTTAATGGGTTACAAAAATTCCAAAGAATAACCATCCCGAGCGCACCCAGAATGATGGAGAAAACAATAATATGAAACGGTGTCACTTCTCCAGTAGCAGAGGGGCGCCAAGAAGTACGCTTCATCTTTGCATCGACTGCTTGCTCGATTAAACAGTTCACAGCAAACGCAGCACTTGCTAATAACCAAATTCCAACAACTCCACCAATTAGCACGGGATAGGGAACCATACCTGGGGTAGCCAGGAACATCCCAATCAAGGCACAAAAAACGGCGAGTTGAGTCACCCTGGGTTTAGTTAAAACCCAGTACTGACGCCAACGTGGCATTGCCACTGACCTAGATGTTTGAGGTGTACTCATCGCTTTGTCATCTTCTTATGAAGAGATGGGCCCCAAGATGCCCAAGAACTCATTCTGACTAAACAGAATACTAGAGCCGCGGAACCGGCAGTGTGTAATAAAGCAGCCAACAATGGCCACTGGAAGATAACGTTTGATATACCAGTGATCACTTGCAATAGAAGTAAGGCGAGCAGCAGTTTGGCAAAGCGGCTCAGACCAGATAACACTGGTGTTGCTAACTGCAAAGCTTTCAGACTCAGAACGCTCAAGACAACCAACACTGCTACGGCAAATAAGCGATGGGCCCAATGAATGGTTTGTAGCGCAATTGGAGAAATAAATTCACCTTGAGCATTAAGGCCCAATTGACGCCAAAGGGTAAAGCCTTCGCCCCAATTAGTCTCTGGCCACGCCGCCCCCAGACAAGTAGGAAAATCGGGGCAAGCCAAGACAGCGTAATTAGTGCTGACCCAAGCGCCCAAAAAGATTTGGATAGCGAGAACTACAAAAGCAATGAGTAGTAATTGAGCTGGCAAAGGACGTATACGTAGAGTATGAATTGAAGAAGCACTTTGCTCCCAAGCTTGCTGAGCATAAACAGTTAAGCAAGCCAATAAAACTAAAGCCAGCATCAGATGAATGGTCACAATGATGGGCTGTAATTTAAGCGTCACAGTCCAAGCGCCAAAAGCGCCCTGAACACATACCAAGAAGAGCAATCCTAGACTTGCCCAAAAAGGCATCTTCCCTAAAGACTTTATCTTGCTAAAGGCAGTAACAACCTGAATCAAAATTAAGGCACCCACCGTCATTGCTAAGTAACGGTGAATCATTTCGATCCAAGCCTTGATCACCGTCACAGGACCACTGGGCATAGCAGCTTCCGCTTGTTGAATTTCACCAAGAGCATGAAAGGGGTTGGAGACTCCGTAACACCCCGGCCAATCAGGACAACCAAGCCCAGAATCAGTCAAACGGGTAAACGCACCAAACACAATCAGATCAAAAGTCATGAAGACCAAAACCCAATTGAGTTTTTGAAAAAAGCTATAGCCTGGTCTTGTCCACAGATAAGCTAATGGCAGCCCTGCGAATACGATCGCAATAGCAGCCAGCTCCAAGAATAAAACAAAAGTAGACATTACAAATTTTCACCCTTGCGATTCAACTTCAAGAGTTTTTCTAAATCTTTTTTGATGCTGGTAAATTCTTTAGGAGAATTTGTCACTGGGAAATACATCATCTTGGCTGGACTTGGATCAATTAACTGAATCTGTTGTCCGGCACCTTCTTTATTGAGCCAAGCCTCAAATTCCGCCCTTAACTTGGGGTCTGTTGGGGCTGCAACAACCTTTAATCCAGCAGCCTGCTCGTCATAGGCCTTCGCAACCTCAGGGTCTACAGGCTTGCCATCAGTATTGACCCATAGCAACTGAACGCGTTTACTTTCTCTGCCCACAGCAACTCTGACCTGACGCATCAAAAATAAAGCTTCAAGACAATTTTCATCTTTGATTTGGCATTCACCAGCAGGGCGTGCAATGAGTAAAGTCCATTTGCCTTGCAGCGGCACATTGAACCACGCAGGATTTAATTCTTGTGCTGGATAGACCAAAGTTCCGAAATTGGTTTTTCCACCCTCAGGCTTAATCACGTAATACGCCAAATAAGAGGCAATCACTGGTGCAGCACATGCAAGCAATAACAAGAGCATTTGAATTCGGCCACGGCGAGTACGTGCATTGATTGCCGACGAATCCATTTGTGAAGCCGGTATTAATAACTCTCTATCACTCACCCTTGATCCCCATTCATACCCTGCCGCCGAAATTGCCGCAGGCCAGTAATCAG
Organism: Polynucleobacter hirudinilacicola; assembly: GCF_002192535.1. Classification (GTDB taxonomy): domain Bacteria; phylum Pseudomonadota; class Gammaproteobacteria; order Burkholderiales; family Burkholderiaceae; genus Polynucleobacter; species Polynucleobacter hirudinilacicola. Next base: position 232,136 of record NZ_NAIA01000001.1, read on the forward strand.
CCAAAATAAGAAGCCGCAAGCGGCTAAAGCAAACCACTGGAATGCATAAGCATAATGGCGATCGACTCCGGTCGTCAGAGGAGCCCACTCACGCAGTAAGCCATCATCAATACCAGTATCAATCTCCCGCAAAATATAAGGGCTTTGCACCCAGCCGCGCAGCTTGCCCTCGCCAGCTAAATCAAAATTCTGCTCAATGCGGGGCTTATCAATATCTACTGGGACTTTACTTTCACCAAGTGCATAGACCCTGCCAGGATGGGCAAACACAATACCCTCAATATTGACTACATTGGCCGGCGTTTTAACTGGTGGCAAAGACTCACGATTTTCATTGTTGCGCGGTGCCCAACCCCGATTAATCCAAAGCACCTCATCGCGCCCCTCCAATTGCATGGGCATGAGAAGATAAAAACCGGACTGTGAAGTATTGCTTCCGACAGGGGGAATCGGTCTTGGTCGGTTATCCAACCAAATGGCTGCCTGGGGAAGATATTGGCCTCGCGCAATCATGCGACGCTCACTTGCATCTTCTAAGATGAAGGGGCCTGAATTCGCACTCAAAATTGGCATCTGTTGGCGAGCTAATAAATTCGCCGCCAAACCTATCTTAGTGTCAGCCCTACTCAACTGCCAAATGCCAGCAGCACAGCCAATGGCAATGACCAGCAAGGCTGATACAGTAGCAACTATGCGCTTAGTAATGAGGGCGGTAAAAAGGTTATTCAAAAGATTTAAAAATAAGGATTTGAGATGAAGTGGATTATTCCAATTGTCCTACTAATGATTGTTACCAGCCTAGGATCAGCCCTGTACTACATGATGAAAGATCGTGGCAATAGCTCCAGAATGGTTCACTCACTCATGCTGCGTATCGGCCTATCAGTCGCCCTATTCATTGGAATCCTGCTAGCCCATTATTTTGGACTGATTGAGGCTACCGGCATCAAGGTCGGGACAAACTAAAAGCAGCCATCTCAGAAGAGAACACCTAAAAATCAATCGGGGCTTAACGCCCCGATTTTTTAATCTGCTTACATCCAATAAACGGCGATGTAAAGACCAAGCCAAACAACGTCAACGAAGTGCCAGTACCAAGCAGCGCCTTCGAATGCAAAGTGGTGCTTAGCAGTGAAATCGCCACGAATCATGCGGCGTAAAACAATTGCCAACATCGTGCCACCCAGGAATACGTGGAAGCCGTGGAAACCGGTCAACATAAAGAAGGTTGAACCGTAGATACCAGATGTCAATTTCAAATTGAGCTCATGGTAAGCATGGTAGTACTCATAAACCTGGAAGCCCAAGAAGATTACCCCCAAACCAACCGTAGCAGCCAAGCCAATAATGGCTTTCTTCATGTGGTTCTCAACCAATGCGTGGTGGGCGATAGTAATAGTCACACCAGAGCTCAATAAGAGCAGGGTATTAATTGTAGGAATTGGCCATGGGCCCATGGTGGTAAATTTCTCAACCAAACCAGCAGGACCATCATTTGGCCAAACCGCTTGGAAGTTAGGCCAGAGCAGTTTGCTCTCTATATCACCCATCCAAGGCATCGCAATATTACGAGCATAGAAGAGTGCAGAAAAGAATGCCGCAAAGAACATAATCTCAGAGAAGATGAACCAAGCCATTGACCAACGATAAGAAATATCTACGTTGACACCATTCATGCCGGCATTTGACTCAGCAATGGTATCGCCGAACCAGTTATAGAGAACATAGATAATCCATGCTACGCCTGCGAGAGTTAGCGGACCGCCCCAAGAAGCGTGATTGACCCAACCAGAAATACCAAAACCAAAGGCGATCAAACCAAGAGCCGCCATGGCTGGGTGTCTAGATAGTCCAGGGACATAATAGTATGGGGTTGAATTGGATGACATCTTATTCTCTCTATTCAATCAAAAAATAATCAATTGGACACAACTGCCTTCACTATCAAGAGCAGCACACCCATAAAAATCAGGGCGCCAACAACACCTGCGATGATAATGTGCACAAAACTTAGTGAAGCTACATCTTCCTGCAAACCTGATTTTTTACGCACCCCCAAGAAGCCCCACATCACGGCTTTCATAGACTGCATAAAACTACTTTTCTTCTTCATGAAGATACTCTCGACTTAGGAGCGGGCGGAGTGCCGCCCAATCCCAACTCAAAGAAGGTATACGACAAGGTGATTGTTTTCACATCATCAGGCAAGCCTGCATCAATCACAAATACCACCGGCATCTTCTTTGTTTCATTTGCTGCTAGTGTTTGTTCCTGAAAACAAAAGCACTCTAATTTAGTAAAAAACTCCGTTGCGCTTTTAGGCGCATAACTTGGTATTGCCTGCGCACGCACCGGACGACCCAAATTGTTTGTTACTTCATACACAATCTCAGTCATCTCACCTGGATGAACTTCCAAGAAGTTCTTCACCGGCTTAAACGTAAATGGCCCACGACTATTGGAATCAAACTCGATCGTCACCGTACGAGAATAATTAACCTGGGTGTTACCAACCCTGTTAGGGCTAAAGGCACGAACACCATAATCATTCTTACTAGTAACTACGTTAATTCCAGTGACCTCACATAAGGCCTTATACATCGGGACTAAAGCATAGCCAAAACCAAACATCATTACTGCTGCAACCAAGAGCTTTAACAAAATCTGACGATTAAGTGATTGAGTAGTAACCATCGCAATATGCGGGATTAACCCAACAAGCTCCGTTTAATCAAAATACCAATAAAAAAAGTTAATACAACACTCAAAAGAACAAACCCTAATCTGCGATTATTGGCAGCTAAGGTTTGCTTTCTTGAAGAATTAAATTCCTGCTTCACGCAACTGCTCCGCATTAGGAGGAGTTTCAAATGTATGGTGTGGTGCTGGTGAAGGCAAAATCCACTCTAAACCTTTAGCGCCATCCCATGGCTTCATCGGAGCTTTTTCGCCTTGGCCACGATACGCAGGTAACACAACGAAGAGCAAGAAATAAACCTGTGCCAAACCAAAACCCAAGGCTCCGATGGATGCAATCGAATTGAAGTCGGCGAACTGAGTTGGATAGTCAGCATAACGACGTGGCATACCAGCCAAGCCCAAGAAGTGCATTGGGAAGAAAGTTAAGTTAAAGAAAATCATGGAAGCCCAGAAGTGGATCTTGCCGCGTGTTTCATTAGCCATGTAACCAGTCCACTTTGGACACCAGTAGTAAAAACCGGCGAACATGGCAAACAAGGAGCCTGCTACCAATACATAGTGGAAGTGAGCAACTACATAGTAAGTATCTTGGAGACCAATATCAATTGGTGCCATTGCCAAGATCAAACCAGTAAAGCCACCCATCGTAAATACGAAAATAAAGCCGATAGCCCACAACATTGGAGTTTCAAAGGTCATTGAACCTTGCCACATTGTTGCAACCCAGTTAAAAATCTTTACGCCCGTTGGAACAGCAATCAACATGGTTGCGTACATGAAGAACAATTGACCGGTAACAGGCATACCAGTTGCAAACATGTGGTGAGCCCAAACGATGAATGACAAGATCGCGATGGACGATGTTGCATAAACCATGGAGCTATAACCGAACAATGTTTTTCTGGAGAATGCTGGAACGATTTCACTCACGATACCGAATGCAGGCAGAATCATGATGTAAACCTCTGGGTGACCGAAGAACCAGAAAATGTGCTGGAACATGACTGGGTCACCACCGCCAACAGCGGAGAAGAAGGAAGTACCAAAGTGACGGTCAGTTAACACCATGGTGATTGCGCCAGCCAACACAGGCATAACAGCAATCAATAGGTAAGCAGTAATCAACCAAGTCCAGCAGAACATTGGCATCTTCATCAAGGTCATGCCAGGAGCGCGCATATTCAAAATGGTGACGATGATGTTGATCGAACCCATAATGGATGAAGCGCCCAACAAGTGGAGGGCAAAAATCGCCATATCCATGCCAGGGCCCATTTGTGAAGTCAATGGAGCATAGATTGTCCAGCCGCCTGATGGAGCGCCACCAGGAACCAAGAATGAGCTCAATAATAATGTTGCAGCAACCGGCAAAATCCAGAAGCTGAAGTTATTCATACGAGCGAACGCCATATCAGATGCGCCGATTTGCAAAGGCACCATCCAGTTAGCGAAACCAACGAATGCCGGCATGATCGCACCGAACACCATCACCAAGCCGTGCATGGTAGTTAGTTGGTTAAAGAACTCAGGACGTAAAAATTGCAAACCAGGTTGGAACAATTCCAAACGAATTCCCAAAGCCATCACGCCGCCAGCTAACAAGCTGACAAACGAGAAAATCAAATACATCGTACCGATGTCTTTGTGATTGGTTGCAAACAACCAACGACGCCAACCATGTGGCGTGTGATCGTCGTGTGCATGGTCGTGTGCGTGATCGTGGGTAGTAGAGACTGTGCTCATGGATTACTCCGGTTTAGTTTTTATCTGTATTAGTTAATCTGAATTACTTGCCGCCGCGCGCAGTCATAATGTCTTGGGTCTGAATCACTTCACCCGTCTTATTACCCCATGCGTTACGCGTATAAGTCATGACTGCAGCAATGTCGCCATCAGGAATCACACCAGCCCATTTCGGCATTGCACCTTTACCATTAATCAGGATGTTGTATTGGGCTGCTTTAGGTCCCAATACCATTTTGCTGCCATCCAAGGCTGGGAATGCACCAGCACCCTTACCATTAGCTTGGTGGCAAGCGGCGCAATTTGATGCATAAACTTTTGCACCACGCTCTTTTTGCTCATCCAGGGTGTAAACCTTTGAAGGATCATCACCGCCTGCACCCATTTCTTTTTTCTTTTCAGCAACCCAAGCCGTGTAGTCCTCTTGTGAAACCACTCTCACAACGATAGGCATAAAGGCATGCTCAGCACCGCACAACTCTGAGCACTGGCCGCGGAATGTGCCAATAGTTTCGGCTCTAAACCAGGTATCACGAACAAATCCAGGGATCGCATCTTGCTTAACGCCGAATGCTGGAATAGTCCAAGCGTGAATAACGTCATTAGCAGTAGTAATCAAACGAATCTTCTTGCCAACAGGCACAACCATTTCGTTATCAACTTCCATCAAATAGGTATTTGATTTTGGTGCGAGGTTATTAATTGCTTCACGTGAAGTTGACAAGGTAGACAAGAAGCTAATGCCTTCGCCCTCACCTTTGATGTAATCGTATCCCCACTTCCACTGATAACCTGTGGTCTTGATGGTGATATCTGAATTAGTAGTGTCTTTCATTGCGACAACTGTTTTAGTTGCAGGCAATGCCATACCGATCACGATCAACAGCGGAATAACTGTCCAAATAATTTCTACAGTTGTGCTCTCGTGGAAAGATGCTGATTTGTGACCTAATGATTTGCGGTGTTTCAAGATGGAATAGAACATCACTCCAAACACGCCGATAAAGATCACTGCGCAAATCACTAACATCATCCAATGGAGCCAATGGATTTCTTGCATGATTTTGGTTGCAGGTGCAGCAAAATTCAGCTGATTAACAGCGGGGCCGCCCGGCATATTTTCTGATGCCTGCGCAAAAGCAGTGCCAAAGGCTGCTACTAAATAGACCGAAGCCCTAGTGACTTTTCCAAATAAATTCATCTTATTCTCTGTTTATTGTCGTGAGCAAAGTGTCTAAAACGCCACTAAATGCCCAAAAAGCGGTATCAAGCCAATACATCCAGCCGTGATTATAGGGTTAATTGGGCTCAACAACAAACAGGGATAACACGGCCTAATCCAATCTTGGCAAAGCTTAAAATGATAGTAATCACTTACACTCAAGCAGAATCTGACCTAGTCTTGTGCCCAATTTGATTTACATCAATATAGGCAATATTGTCCCGCGCCTTCGCAAGGCCCTTTCCTAAAGCCCAGGCATGGCCATACACCAGCTCCAATGTCATTTTTTTGGGCAATAGACCTTGTTTAGATACTGCGCTAGTAGTTGTTTGAAGTAATTTCAGCGCCCCTGCATCAATAAGCAAAAGCGCATCCGATTGATAATCAAGATTGATAAATTCCATATCCATTACAGGATCAGAAAAACGCTCTCCCAGAAGAGCATCGCCCATATCGTGCATATCCCAAGGGCTCAATAAATTCTTTAATCTAAGCCCGCCAGAATCGACTGCGCGCAATTCTTTTCCAGTATCGGGCCCTAAATAGCTAAAAGTGATCAAACCTCCCTCTCTCAAAACACGCCAACACTCCTGTAAAAAAAGTCTTGGATCGGGTAAGTCTTGTAATAAGAGATCGCTAAATACCAAATCAACAGAATTGTCGGGAAGATTAAATTTACCCTTTGATAGGTAGTTAGCTATGGGCTCTGTATTGCTTCGAAACATGGAGCGCCAATGAGATGAGGCTTTTGAGCACCACATATCAAAACCAGAAATTCCATCCTCCGTAAGACTGTGAATCTTTGCATTCGGATAGCGCTTTGCAAATACTGCTAAATGCTTTCCAGGAAAATCTGGAACGATTAACGCATCTCTGACATCGAGTTTGACGATGTCGAGTTTTTGCAGCATACGGTCTGCAATTTCATCTTGTAACCATCTGATTGGGTGGGTCATTCGCTCAGTATACTCAGCGCCCCATGCGATTTCTAGAGAAGATTTTTCAATCTATCAGCCAACAACTTCTACCCAGCGCCTGCATCGTATGCGAACGCCACCAACAAAATAGTATTTGCGAACCGTGTTTGCAATCTCTAAAGGCAGATAGCTTATTCAACTACGAATGCTGCTATCAATGTGGTATCAGCTTAGATAAATCAGAGCTAGCAGACCAATACTGCAAACAGTGCAAGATTGACCCTCCCCATTTTGATGAAACATACTGTCTAGATCGGTATGAGGGGAAGCTACAAAATGCGATTCATGAACTTAAATATCATCAGCGCCTAGCCTATGCGTACGGACTTGCCAATGTATGGAATGAAACTTTTTCGGAGCAGCTAAAAGCCATCCATGCAAACTATCTTCTACCTGTACCACTCAGTACACAAAAATTATCTGCACGCGGATTTAACCAAAGCTGGGAAATAGCTCGCAGGATTGATTGCCAATCCACCATTCAGAAATTACCGTATGCACTCAAACGTGAGCATAATGAGTATCAACAAGCAGGAGGCGGGCTTGATACAAGACGGCTAGCCATTCAGGGTGTTTTTTATATTGAGGTTGGCTTCGCCGAAATTCTTCGAGGGCAAAGAGTGATCGTTTTTGATGATGTAATGACGAGCGGCGCTACTCTTAATGAAATTGCCCGCGTTCTGAAGGACAATGGCGTATCACACGTCATTAACTGGGTTGTACTCAGAACAGCTAAAGTACCGCATGTTTAATATTGTTTTATTCGAACCGGAAATCCCGCCAAATACAGGCAATATCATTCGGCTTTGCGCCAATACTGGAGCAAATCTGCATTTGATTGAGCCCCTAGGCTTTCCAATGGAAGATGCCAGGCTGCGCAGGGCAGGACTTGACTATCACGAGTTTGCCAAAGTCAAAGTTCATACCAATTGGGCGCAATTTTTAAATAATGAACAGCCAGATCCTCAACATCTTTTTGCCTTAACAACAAAAGGAAGCGGCAAATTTCATGAGGGCAAATATGCTCCCAATGATTACTTTGTTTTTGGCTCTGAAACCAAAGGGATTACTGATGAAGTGCGCAACTCTATTCCAGAAAATAATCGCATGCGCCTTGCAATGCAGGATAGTAGCCGTAGTTTGAACTTATCGAATACAGTAGCAATTGTGGTCTATGAAGCCTGGCGTCAGAATGGTCTTTCAGGCGGCAAGTAAAAGCTGAAATAAAGCGGGGTGACTAAGCTTCAATTTTTGGGTCTCGACCCATCAATTTCTTTACCGCTTCTTGTGGTGACATTCTGCCAGCCAATACTTCGCCCATCATTGCAGTAATTGGCATCTCTACACCCAAGCGATTTGCTAAATCTCCAACGGCAGCAGCACACAACACACCTTCTGCAACGTGGCCCAAGCCAGACAATATCTCAGGCAGTGTTTTACCAGCAGCAAGCTCAAGACCAACGCGTCGGTTACGAGAGAGATCTCCTGTAGCTGTCAATATCAAATCACCAACGCCAGTCAGACCCATACAGGTTTCTGATCTTCCGCCGGCAGCTTTCACCAGTCGCATCATCTCGGCCAAGCCACGCGTCAGTACGGCAGCTCGAGCATTTAAACCCAAATTCAAGCCATCCCCAATGCCAGCAGCAATAGCTAAAACATTTTTAACGGCGCCGCCTAATTCCACGCCCACCAAATCATCACTTGAGTAAACGCGCATGTTGCCATGATGAAACGCAGCTTGGGCTACCGCACACAAATCACCAGAAGTACTCGCAACTGTTAATGCGCATGGCATTCCAGCGCCTACCTCAGAGGCAAAGCTAGGGCCAGATAGTGCGCCATAAGAATGTTGAATACCATGACTATGTAATTTATCTTCACGCTCAACCACTTGATGTGGTAACAGTGCTGTAGTGGGCTCTAAGCCTTTACAAAGCCAAATAATATTTAAAGGGTGCTCTGCAATTTTCAATACTTGAGAAATTGTTTCAGAGAGTCCCGCCATTGGCGTTGCAATTACCAATAGATCTTTTGTAGAGAGTCTCTTGATGGCAGCCGAGAAGTTGCCTTCAAAGACAATATTTTTGGGCAGCTGAATGCCAGGTAGGTAGAAACAGTTTTCACCGCTCCGCTCGATTTCAGCTAATTGATCTTTACTACGAGACCACAAGGAAACATCGCCATCCTTGAGGTGGCGAGCCGCTTGTGCAGCCATCGCTGTTCCCCAAGCTCCAGCACCAATCAGGGTCACTTTCATGATCTGTGGGCTCGCTGTTTTGGCCTAATGGGGAAGAATTATTTTGCTCTCATCAGTGGCGCCACTCTCTTTGCCAGCTGCCTCTTGAGCCTGCATGAGACGATGCTCATACATGCCATGGAAATTGATCTCATTCAAATGAATCGGCTGGAAGCCTGCGCGGCTAATGATGTCAGCAATATTTGAACGAAGATATGGATACAAAATAGTTGGGCAAGCAATACCTAGCATTGGATCAACTTGCTCGGCTGGAATATTGCTAAATTCAAAAATGCCGGCTTGCTTAGCCTCAACCAAGAACAATACTTTTGAATCTACTTTTGCAGTGACAGTTGCGCTCAAAGCCACTTCAAAAATTTCACTACTCAACGGTGATACAGAAATATCAATTTCTACTTCTACTTGAGGTTCGGCTGCAACTAACAAAATTTGTGGCGCATTAGGCTGCTCTAAGGAGAGGTCCTTGAGATAAATTCGCTGAATCCGAAATCCAGGCTCTTTTGATTTATCAGCCTCTGCTTGAGGTGCGGAAGATTGTTCAGTCATTGCTATCTTTCTTGACGAATTAATACATTAAACCAATAGAGGATCGAGTTTGCCTGCACGATCTAAAGCCACCAAATCATCGTAACCACCAACGTGAGTCTCGCCAATATAAATTTGCGGAACAGTCCGACGACCAGTCCGAGTCATCATGACCTCACGCTGAGCAGGATCACGATCAATCAAAATCTTTTCTAAGTTACTCACGCCTTTTTTGTGCAGGAGCTTTTCAGCCATTACACAATATGGACAAACTTGGGTGCTATACATTGTTACGGATGGCATAAGTCTCTTACTTTACCAATGGGAGGGCGGCTTCTTTCCAAGCCTGTACGCCACCATCTAGAGTTGCAACTTCAGCAAAACCCAGACTTTTAACCTCAGCTATTGCCTTACGGGAATGCGCGCCGGTTTCACATACCAGCACTACTGGATTGTTGCGATCCAACTTGAGCTTCTCAATTGCAGTAGTAATCTCAGATGGTTTAATGAATTTAGCCCCTGGGAGTCTCCCTGCTTTATATGCTTCTTCAGGGCGTAAATCGAAAACATAGGCCTTGCGCCGATTAATCCAAATAGTGGCTTCGGTGGGCGACAAGCCTTTTCCACCAATAAGCGTAGATAATGTGGGAAGGAAAAGCGCTGAGCCCGAAACCAAAAGGAGGGCAATAAGCGCTAAATTATCAATTTGAGTGAGAAAGTTCATCACCAGATTATAGAATGGCTCTATGAAACAACTTGTCCTTATTCGTCATGGCGAGTCCGCCTGGAACCTCGAAAACCGCTTCACAGGCTGGGCGGACGTTGACCTAACCCCAAAAGGGGTAGAACAAGCCTTGGCTGCGGGTGAAAACCTCAAAAAAGCAGGCTATGAATTTGATGTAGCCTACACCTCGGTTTTAAAGCGCGCTATCAGAACACTTTGGCATGTTCAAGATGCCATGGATTTAATGTGGCTTCCAGTAGTTCATAGCTGGAGATTGAATGAACGCCATTATGGTGCCCTCACCGGTTTGAATAAAGCTGAAACCGCATCCAAATATGGCGATGAACAAGTTCATATTTGGCGTCGTTCTTATGATGTTCGCCCTCCACTGCTAGAGCATGATGATGAGCGCAATCCTAAAAATGACCAACGCTATTCCAAATTAACTACTTCTGATATTCCTTTAGGTGAGTGCCTCAAGGACAATGTCGATCGAGTGCTTCCCTTGTGGAATGAATCCATTGCGCCCGCACTAAAGGCTGGTAAACGCGTACTATTAGTGGCACATGGCAATAGCATCCGTTCTTTAATTAAATACTTGGACCAAATGTCTAACGAAGCCATTATGGAAGTGAATATCCCTAATGGCGTACCACTTGTCTATGAGCTTGACGACAATCTCAAGCCCATTCAACACTTTTATCTAGACTAAGGTCAAAAAGAAATATGCGTCAATTTCTGAAGAATTTCGCTCTCATTACCGTTGGTTTAATTGCTGGAATAGCAGCAACAATTCAACTTTCGGCAACCGCCCAGCAAGCTGCTCAGCTGCCACTAGATGAACTACGTACACTCTCTAATGTCTTTGCACAAATCAAGCGTGAGTATGTTGAGCCAATCGAAGATAAGCAACTCTTAACTGATGCCGTAAAAGGAATGGTCAGCAGCCTAGATCCACATTCAACCTTTCTAGACAAAAAAGATTTTTCAGAAATGCAAGAAGCAACTTCAGGTAAATTTGCTGGTCTCGGAATTGAAATCACCTCCGAGGATGGCGTTGTGAAGGTATTGAATCCAATTGAAGATAGCCCTGCAGCACGGGCTGGATTGCAAGCAGGTGATTTAATTACTCGCTTGGATGACAAGCCAGTACGTGGCATGTCTCTTGATAAAGCAGTTCGTACAATGCGTGGCACACCTGGTACCAAAATTACATTGACTGTATATCGCAAGAGTGAGGAGCGTAGCTTTCCCGTAACGATTACTCGCGCAGAAATTAAAGTGCAATCCGTTAAAGCCAAAATTCTGGATAACGATATTGCATGGGTCCGAGTAACAAGCTTTCAAGAGCGTACCGTTCCAGATCTTGCTAAAAAATTAACGGATCTTGCCAATCAAAATCCAAAACTCAAGGGCATCATTCTTGACCTACGAAATAATGGTGGCGGCCTCCTGCAAGGTGCAGTTGGTGTGGCTGCAGCCTTCTTGCCTGCTGATGTAGTAGTGGTATCAACCAAAGGCCAAGCGCCAGATTCCAAACAAGTATTTAATGCAACTCCGGCTATGTATCGTCTGAGCGAACCAGGAGATCCCTTAGCCGGTGTTCCCGAGATCTTTAAGAAGATGCCGATGGTAGTTTTAGTTAACGCCTATTCAGCTTCTGCTTCTGAGATTGTTGCTGGTGCATTGCAAGACTACAAACGCGCAACCATTATTGGTAAGACAACTTTTGGTAAGGGCTCTGTTCAAACGGTGCGCCCTCTGACCAATGATTCTGCTCTAAAAATCACAACTGCTTACTACTACACGCCAAGTGGCAAATCGATCCAAGCATTTGGCGTTAAACCCGATATCCCAGTTGATCAAAATAAGGATGGCGATCCAGATGATGTATTAATCACCCGTGAAATCGATAGTGAAAAACATCTGCGTAATAAGCAATCTGCCGAAGATAAGTTGATCAAGGATCGGGAGCGACGTCGTCTTGAAGAGTTGCAGCGCATTGAAGAAAAGAATGCCAAGAAAACTCCTGAAGAAAAAGAAAAGGATAAAAATAAGAAGTCACCTGAGCTAGGTAGCGCTGACGATTTCATGCTTTCTCAAGCAGTTGCCTTTATTAACGGCCAGCCGGTGAAGCGCTCTTCATCTAAGCTCGAATAAAATTCATTTTTAGGCCTGCACATGAATGATGAGCAGTTACTTCGGTACTCAAGGCATTTACTCCTTGAAGAAATCGATGTTGCAGGTCAAGAAAAACTCTTACAGTCGCACGCCCTGGTTATTGGGTCTGGTGGCCTAGGTAGTGCTGCAACCCCTTACTTGGCAGCCGCTGGTATTGGTCATATCACCTTGATAGATCATGATCGCGTTGAACTAACTAATCTGCAGCGCCAAATCATGCATACTGAAAAAAGTGTTGGCAAAAGCAAAGTTAATTCCGGAAAAGAATTTTTACAACAACTCAATTCTGGCATTCAGATTGAAACTATTGAAGCCAAAGTAACAGTCGCGCTTCTTGATGAATTGCTTCCAAGCGTTGATGTAGTTTTAGATTGCACTGACAACTTTGCAACCCGTCATTTAATTAATGCCAGTTGTGTTCAGCACCAAATTCCATTGGTTTCTGGATCGGCAATCCGTTTTGATGGTCAGATCAGTGTTTTTGATCCACGCAATCCTACCTCGCCTTGTTATGCGTGCATTTTCTCGCCCGATGAAAGCTTTGAAGAAGTCAGCTGCGCTTCGATGGGAATCTTTTCACCGCTGGTAGGCATTATTGGCGCTATGCAAGCTGCCCAAGCAATACAAGTGCAAATAGGTTTTGGTGAGGCTTTAGTGGGTCGCATGCTGCTGTGGAATGCTCGCACTACCCAGATAGATGAATTCAAAATATCTCGCAATCCCGAGTGCCCGGTTTGCGGTAGGGCCCACTAGGCCATTAAGCGCTCTAGGGCTTTAGCTTGATCTTCAGGCTCGTAGGCTTTGAGAACTCTTGGAACACGCGCCTTTAATAAACCCACATTTGCTTTGAGGATCTCACGCTTGACCAGTAACAGCTGGCTAAAGTGCATCGAGAAGTCGGTCAACCCCAAAGCAAGTAAGAGTCTTGTTAAGGAGGGGTCGCCAGCCATCTCACCGCATACCGCAATGGGTACGTTAGCGCGTTTAGCTTGTTCAATAATATTGGCCAGCAAATGCAAAATCGCCGGATGCAATGGATCATAGAGATGTGCTACAGCATGATCAGCGCGATCAATTGCCAGGGTGTACTGAATTAAGTCGTTCGTACCAATCGATAAAAAATCAAAGCGATTGATAAACAGCGGCAATACTAAAGCAGCAGCCGGAATTTCAATCATGGCGCCTACTTGAATATTCGGATTAAATGCTTGTCCACGTTGATGTAACTGTTGCTTCGCTTTTTCTATTAAACGGAAGGTTTCATCAATCTCTTTAGCATGAGCCAGCATCGGAATCATGATGCGTGCCTGGCCATATGCAGATGCCCGCAAAATAGCTCGCAACTGAGTTAAAAATATTTCAGGCTCTGTTAAGGACCAACGAATCGCCCGCAAACCCAAGGGGGATGTGCCAGTTTGAGATACATCATTTCCACCTGCGCCCAATGCCTTATCGGCACCAACATCAATCGTTCTGATATTGACAGGCAAGCCATGCATTAAATCCACTACACGGCGGTACTCTAAAAATTGATGCTCTTCATCTGGCAGCGCTTGCTTACGATCCATAAACAAAAATTCGGAACGAAATAAGCCGACACCTACTGCACCTAATTTGACGGCCTGCACAGCATCTTCTGGTAACTCAATATTGGCAAATAACTCGATTTCAACACGATCGGCTGTTTCGGTCTTGGCATGTTTGAGTTGTTGTAACTTACGAGCCTCTTTTATGGCTTGAGTTTGTAACTTACGGTATTCCTCAAGCAACTTCTCGTCTGGAGCGACGACCACAACACCTTGCTCGCCATCTAAGACCAACCAATCGCCATGGCGAATCATCTCACTCGCATGACGCACACCTACTACTGCAGGAATCTCCATGCTGCGCGCCACAATAGCGGTATGAGAGGTCTTGCCACCGAGGTCCGTTACAAACCCTGTAAAAGCAGACTCCTTGAAGCGCAACATATCATGCGGAGCGATATCATGAGCTACGATAATGGAGTCAACACCTAGCTCGCCTGGCGACATGATGTCAGCGCTATCGAGCGAATCCTTTTTCTGAGCATTTAAGGCTTTAATCACGCGCTCAGCTACTTGACGAATATCGTTAGCACGCTCTTTTAGATACGGGTCTTCGATTTCAGAAAACTGCTCTAATAAATCATTTAATTCGGTCGTTAGAGCCCAGGCAGCATTCATGCGCTGGGAGCGAATCAACATCATTGGTTTTTCAGCAAGCGCTGGATCAGCAAGAATCATGCCGTGGACATCTAAAAAAGCAGCCATCTCTTGTGGTGCATCTTTGGGTAAGCCTTGGCGCAGTTGGTTTAACTCTTGGCGCACCTGATCAAAGGCATCTAACAGCTTTTGCGCCTCAGCATCTTCCTTCCCTGGCTCAACTAAATAGTGGCTAACTTCTAATGCCGCACGCGAAATCAGTACCGCCTTGCCAATGGCAATGCCTTTCGATACCGGAATTCCGTGCAAGGCAAAAGTCATGCTTACTCGCCCTCTCCAAAGCGGTCATTAATTAATGCTGTCAGAGCTTGCATTGCCTCATCAGCTTGATCGCCGACAGTCTCGAGTGTTACGGTGCTGCCGATGCCGGCAGCTAACATCATGACGCCCATAATGCTCTTAGCATTGATTTGACGCCCATTGCGTGACAAGAATATTTCACAAGGAAACTGGGCCGCCAATTGCGAAAGCTTGGCAGATGCACGAGCATGCAGACCTAATTTATTGATGATTTCAATTTCAGCAACTGGCATTACGCGTGAACTCCTTGATCATTATTCTTTCACTTTTGCACCAAGGCGCAAGATTCCATTCTGACCGCCAGCGAGCGCCTTTTTAGCCAATTCTTCTAAATTCTCAGCGCGATGATTGATGCAGCGCATGAGCATTGGTAGATTTAATCCAGCGAGCACTACTACGGGGGCATTTAGTCCAGATAAGGGGCCAAGGGCCTCTAACTTTGATGCTACGTTTGCTGGGGTTGCCCCCATCACATCCGTCAAAATCAAAACACCATTTCCGGTATTCACTCCATAGGCAGCTTTTAACACTCGATCAAAGCTCACTTTAGTATCTTCATAAGGCGGTATATCAACCGCTCTCACACGCTCAGGCACTACCCCAAAAGTATGCTCAGCAAATCCAAGCATTGCGCTAGCAAGGGGTGTATGAGCAACAATTACGATTCCAGCCATGTTATGACAATACCTTCTCAAGCGCTTTCAAGAAAAACTGTGAAACATCAAACCCACTTTGTTCGGTAATTTCAACAAAACAAGTGGGGCTAGTAACATTAATCTCTGTAAGGTAACCGCCAATTAAATCGAGCCCTACCAAGAATAAACCGCGCTGATACAAAATGGGCGCCAGGCGTTCTGCAATTTTTTTCTCAGTATCAGTGAGGGGCATCGCAACACCCTTGCCACCAGCTGCTAAATTTCCACGAATCTCACTACCTTGAGGAATACGCGCCAAACTAAACGGCACTACCTCTCCGCCGATTAGCAAAACTCTTTTGTCGCCTTGGGCTATCTCTGGTAAGAAACGCTGCACCATCAGGGTTCTGGCCCCATTCTCACCAAGTGTTTCTACGATGCTGGCTAGATTTAAGCCGTCTGGCCCAACACGAAACACTCCCATTCCGCCCATGCCATCTAGAGGCTTAATGACGATATCGCGATGTTGCTGATGAAACTCTTCTACAGCACTGAATTCACGAGTAACTAATGTCGGCGGAATGAACTCTGGAAATTCAGTAATCGACAGCTTTTCTGAATGCTCACGCACAGCCGCAGGATCATTAAATACTTTTGCGCCCTGACGAACTGCCGCAGACAACAGCCAAGTTGTATTGAGATATTCAATATCAAATGGTGGATCAGTCCGCATCAAAACCGCAGCAAATGATTTAAGAGATCGTGACTCTATTCCACCAAGCTCAAACCAAGAAGTAGAGCTTGGCTTAACCACCAGAGTTTGACAATCTGCAACGACGAGATCATCTTTCCACAAGACATTACGGCTTTGACAAAACCATAAACGATGGCCGACTGCTTGAGCAGCACGCATCATCGCCAACGTTGAATCTTTTTTTACCTTAAAGGACTCGAGTGGATCGGCGATGAATAGAAAGTCCATAGTTTTCTAAATTATTAGGCCGCTTCAGCATCAGGGTCGGTGCGCTCAAGCTCCAACGAAGCCGCTAGTAAAGCTAAGCGTGCAACAACACCATACAAATAGAAACGATTTGGCGCTGCACTGCCTGGCTTAGCACTCATATCTGGCATCGAGTTTTGCTCAAATGCTAGAGGTACAAAATGCATACCAGGGGCATTTAGATTTTCATCGGGACCACGGTCAGTATGAACACGGTAGAAGCCGCCAATCACGTAACGGTCAATCATGTATACAACTGGCTCTGCGACAGCTTCATTGACCTTCTCAAAGGTATAGACGCCCTCTTGAATTAATACATCGCTTACCTCTAAACCTTCTTTAACCACGCTCATCTTATTGCGTTCTTTACGGTTTAAGTCTTTAAGTTGCGCGGGGTCATTCACCACCATAATGCCCATACCATACGTACCAGCATCCGCCTTTACAACAACATATGGCTTTTCTTTAATTCCGTACTCACGATATTTCTTAGCTGTCTTTTTTAAGACCTGCTCTACTGCTGTTTGCAATTCGTCTTCACCCTTACGCTCATGAAAATTAATATTTGAGCAACTAGTAAAGTAAGGATTAATCATCCAAGGATCAATATCAACAACTTTGGCAAACTTCTTTGCCACCTCTTCATAGGCAGCAAAGTGATTTGACTTGCGGCGCACATGCCAACCAGCATGTAAGCCCGGTAACAAATATTGTTCATGCAGGTTTTCTAAAATCGGTGGAATACCAGCAGATAAATCGTTATTCAGCAAAATAGAGCAAGGATCAAAGTCTTTTAACCCGAGACGTTGCTTTTTCAAGCCCAAGCGGGAGAGCGGCTCCATCAAGAGGCGATTACCATCAGGTAGATCAATCCAAGTTGGTTTTTTGATCTCTTCTGAAAAAGTACCTAAGCGCACATTCAATCCGGCTTGACGCAAGATGGAAGATAAACGCGCAATATTTTGCAAATAGAAAGTATTGCGGGTGTGGCGCTCTGGAATTAATAATAAATTTTTGGCTTCTGGACAAATCTTTTCAATTGCAGCCATTGCTGCCTGCACAGCCAAAGGCAGCATCTGTGGAGAAAGATTATTAAATCCGCCAGGAAATAGATTGGTATCAACCGGGGCTAACTTAAAACCTGAATTTCGTAAATCAACCGAGCAGTAGAACGGCGGGGTATGTTCTTGCCATTCCAGCCTAAACCAACGCTCAATGGGTGGGGTCGCTTCTAAAACCTTTGACTCTAATTCGAGCAAAGGACCGCTTAAGGCTGTAATGAGATGTGGAACCATTCCACTATTGTAAGATTATTAAAAGAAAGACGCGGGATCCTAAGATCCCGCGCTTAAAACTAGGTAGCCAAGCTAGGCCGCCCAGTGTGGGGTAAATCTATAAATTAAGACTCGTAGGCAGCTTCACCATGTGAGCTGATATCCAAGCCTTCGCGCTCTTCCTCTTCCTTCACGCGCAAACCAATCACCATATCGATCAATTTGAATGCGATGAAAGAAACTACGCCGGACCAGATCAAGGTGGTAATTACGCCTTGAGCCTGAATCCACAATTGGCTAGCAATAGAGTAATCAGGGGCCACAGCATTCGCTACATAATCCCAGATACCAGAACCGCCTAATGCTGGATCAGCAAATACGCCGGTCAACAATGCGCCAGTAATACCACCTACGCCATGTACACCAAATACGTCCAAGCTGTCATCTGAACCCAAGATTTTCTTAAGGCCAGTAACACCCCAGAGGCAAACAACACCAGCGATCAAACCGATGATGATTGAACCCATTGGGCCAGCAAAACCAGCAGCAGGAGTAATGGCAACCAAACCGGCTACGCAACCAGAAGCAGCACCTAACATGGATGGCTTGCCTTTGAGAACCCACTCAGCAACAGACCAACCCAATACAGCGGCGGCAGTAGCCAAATAGGTATTCACGAAAGCCAATGCTGCGCTACCGTTTGCTTCGAGTGCTGAACCAGCGTTGAAACCAAACCAACCGAACCACAAGAGTGCAGCACCAGTCATTACATAAACTAGATTATGTGGTTTCATTGCTTCTTTACCGTAGCCAACACGCTTGCCGATAACGTAGGACCCTACCAAGCCAGCGATAGCTGCATTGATGTGCACAACGGTACCGCCAGCAAAGTCGAGAACACCTTTTTGCCACAACCAACCAGCACGAGCAGTGATAGCCTCGAGTGATGCAGCATCTTTGATGTCATCAGGACCAGGCCAGAACCAAACCATGTGAGCGATTGGTAAGTAGCTAAATGTGAACCAAATAATCATGAATATCAAAATTGCAGAGAACTTAGCGCGCTCAGCAAAGGCACCGATGATCAAGCAGCAAGTAATGGTTGCGAACACTGCTTGGAAGGTCATGAATATAAACTCAGGAATTACAACACCCTTACTAAAGGTAGCTGCAACTGATTCTGAAGTCATACCACCCAAGAACAAGCGATCCAGTCCACCTATAAATGCCCCGCCCTCAGTGAATGCAAAGCTATAGCCGTAAATAGCCCACAGCACGGTGATCAAAGAGAACACCATAAAACATTGCATACAGATCGACAGAATGTTTTTGCTACGTGTTAAACCACCGTAGAACAAAGCCAAACCAGGAAGTGTCATTAACAGCACTAGTGCTGTACATACCATCATCCATACAACGTCGGCTTTATTGCACTTTTCGGAGCAAAGAACAGGTGCTGGCTCTGCAGCAGCAGGAGTTGCGGCAGGAGCAGTTACTGCTGGTTTTTTTGCTTCATCAGCATGCGCTGGCGAAGTAACCATCACACCAGTAGTACCAATGGCCAAAGCCATCGCACTGCCAGCTAGTAGTTTTTTCATCCAAGTTAACATTTTGAACCTCTCTTTAAAGTGCTGACGCGCCGGTTTCACCGGTGCGAATGCGAATGACGTGCTCAACTGGAGAGACAAAAATCTTGCCATCACCAATCTTGCCTGTACGTGCAGATTTTTCAATTGCTTCAATCGCACGCTCCAAGATGCCATCTTCAACAGCAGCTTCAATTTTTACCTTCGGCAAAAAGTCCACTACATACTCAGCACCGCGATACAACTCAGTGTGGCCTTTTTGACGACCAAAGCCTTTAACTTCAGTGACGGTGATGCCCGAAACTCCCACTTCCGAGAGAGCTTCGCGCACTTCGTCAAGCTTGAAGGGCTTGATGATTGCGGTAATTAATTTCATATGTTTCTCCGTTCAGAGGTGGAAATTAGAAAGTTTTTGTTAAAGAAACTAAGCCAGTTGATCTACCCAAATTCTTGCCTTGTGGGTTTGAGTAGGCATAAACGCCCTGATAAGTTGCAGCGTTAGTACCTACGTAAGCTAGTGATCCAGATAAGCCACCTCCAAAGTCTTTAGTGACACCCAATTTCCAGTCTGTGTAACCGTATAAAGTGTTGTTGCTAACATTGCCAACTGAATTTCCATTCCAAACAGTGGCGTTAGTAGGTTGGTTTCCAGCAAAATATTGATAGCCAACGTGGCCGTTCAACGCTAAGCCCCAGAAACCAGTGTCATAGTTCACTGTTAAATCTGGGTAATAGGAACCAGTTGAATTAGCAGTTCCAAACAAAGTTGATACCGCGTAGGAGAACTTAGCAAAACCTGTTACTGGTCCAAAGGTAAAGTTCTGTGCAACATAAACTTCAGTTGAGTTTGGATTTGCGGTTAAGCCATTGGTGTTGGGAATACCCGAAGTTGGATAGTAGTACTGCAAAATACCTAAGTCAGATGCAAAACCTGGACCAATTAATTCTTTTTTGATACCTGCATAAAAATCCATTTCGATCGATGAGCTTACTTGTCCTGCTGTAAATCCATTACCAGAGAAACCGCCGTTAGGTCCGTAAGAATCACTAATCCAACTAATAGAGCTGTTCCAGTTACCAATATAGAGACCACTCTCATGAGCGTAATCAAAGCCGCCTTGAATCGCTGGCTTGAAGTTTGATTGGCTGATACCACGATAACGATAGTCATTTACTACAGTTACGTTAGCGGTAATCGGACTAGCCTCTGGAGCCTCTGCTGCAGGGGCTGTTTGAGCAAAAGCGGCAGTAGCCAACAAGCTTGATGCGGCTAGCGCGAGAGCTGATTTTTGCAAAGTTTTCATGTGTTACTCCTTACTGGTTGTCATAAAAAATGGGTTGAATGCTGAATGCATGAAGGGATATTGATGGTTTAGGTATTCACAGATTTGCCACAAATCCCCCTATTAAGGCATTTGCACTTTTTTGGTGCTTAAGATTGCACCATGCATGTGAATTTAGGACTTTTTGGCTTATTTTTAAGCCTTTTGCCCATTTTTGGTCACCCAACATAAAATAACAATATGTGTCTTTTATGCAACTTTTATAGAACTGCGAAACCCCATCATGCAAAAACCCGGTGAAATCCTCGAGCAAATTCAACGCATCGCGAGTGATATGCAAAACAAGGTGGGGGATGCCATTCGAAATTCACCAGCCCAAGAGATTGAAAAGAATGTACGCGCGATGATGAACCAAGGTTTTCAAAAAATGGACTTGGTTACTCGCGAAGAGTTTGAGTTACAGGCTAAAGTTCTTGCCAGGACTAGAGAAAAGTTAGAGGCACTTGAGGCTAAGGTTACCGCCTTAGAAAAAACTTAGTCAGATTTTATTCTGGGTAAAACTCATTAAAGAAGTTTGCATACTCTTCTTTAGATAGAAATGTTTTCACGTCATCAGTATTAGCATTTGCATGCAATACTGACACCTGATAAATCCAAGCATCCCCATTGCTCGCTTGCCGCGTGATCCAGCGTACCCGCATTTGCTGTTGCTCTTTTGCATTTGGCTTCAAAACAATAAAGTAATCTGTAGTTCCCAGCTTTTGACGATTACTCGCCTGGTAAGTTACCACCTCTTCAACTACTCTCCCACCCGAAGCCTTAGCTCTTTCAAATAAATTATTTTTTAGCTGCGTGATAATTTTTTCTGTAACTGCAGCTTGTATTGCTGGCACCTGTGTCGAGCTAACTGAGTAAATATCGTCATCAATTTTGACTGCCTCAAGTGTTTGCTGTAACTCTTGGTCTTGGAATGGAATACGGCGCTCTAATTTATCCGGCTTGCCCGGAAATAAAGCGGTATAGCGCTCTTGTGGAGATTGAACTTTTCGCCAATCTAGCTTCGGACTGCAGGCTACAAGAAGAATGATTGCTGCAAGTAATGCGCCAGCCTTAAAGCGTCTAAACAACACCGGCTCCATGCGCTTGCTGATCAGCGTGATAGCTAGAACGAACCATTGCACCAACGGCTGCATGGGAGAAGCCCATAGCGTAGGCCCTCTCCTCAAACATCTTGAAAACATCAGGGTGCACATAGCGACGCACTGGCAGGTGATGGCCTGATGGTGCAAGATACTGTCCAATTGTGAGCATATCAATATTGTGCTCACGCATATCGCGCATCACTTCTAGAATTTCTTCATCGGTCTCACCAAGACCAACCATTAATCCACTCTTGGTTGGAATATGAGGAAAACGTTCCTTGAAATCCTTCAATAATTTTAAGGAGTGTAAGTAATCAGCGCCTGGTCTTGCTTCTTTATACAAGCGTGGCACGGTTTCTAAATTATGGTTCATCACATCTGGCAAACCATTCGGCGCATATTCAGCAAAAATATCCAATGCCTTATCTAAGCGGCCGCGAAAGTCTGGCACAAGTACTTCAATCCGAGTACTCGGTGATAGTCCACGTGATTGCGAAATACAATCAACATAGTGCATAGCACCACCATCGCGTAAATCATCACGATCCACGCTGGTAATTACTACGTAATTTAATTTCAGTGCTGCAATGGTGCGAGCTAGGTTAGCAGGCTCTTTTTGATCTAAAGGATCTGGTCGACCGTGGCCCACATCACAGAATGGGCAACGACGTGTGCATTTATCCCCCATGATCATGAAGGTAGCAGTACCTTTGCCAAAACACTCACCGATATTGGGACAGCTTGCCTCTTCACAAACAGTCACTAATTCGTTCTCACGAAGAATCTTTTTAATTTCATTGAACCGAGAATTGCCAGAGGCCGCCTTTACCCGAATCCAATCTGGTTTTTTCAAGACTTCTGCTAGCGGAACAATCTTGATCGGAATACGCGCAGTTTTCTCGCTCGACTTTTGCTTACGAGATGCGTCGTAATTGAGATCTTGACGAGACTCAACAGTCGTCTTGGTATCGGTCTTATTTATAGTCATGTGACATCAGTTGCTTTTGCAATTGCTCCAAAAGCTTTTGGCTAATAGTATCTATATTGTCCTTGATCCCAAGGGTTTGCATGTCGACCGTCTTTAAGCCCTCATAACCACAAGGGTGGATGCGTCCAAAAGCCTCAAGATCCGTAGCCACATTCAACGCCAGACCATGATATGAGCAGCTTTTAGAGACCTTAAGGCCCAATGCAGCCACCTTGGCCCCAATCCACTCCACCGGCAGTCCAGACTGCTTGGAAATGTAAATACCAGGTGCCCCTGGATGTCTTTCAGCTGCTATACCAAAATCTGCCAAGGTATCGATTACCGCTTGCTCGATACGGGAGACCAATTCTTTAACAAAGATGCCTAAGCGTTTGAGATCAAGCAAAAGGTAAACGACGATCTGACCAGGACCGTGATAGGTAATCTCACCACCACGATCAACCTGTACTAACGGAATTTGATTACTCGGTGAATGCAAATTACTGGCATCACCCGCAAGACCTAATGTAAAAACTGGGGGATGTTCTAAAACCCAAATCTCATCGGGCGTTGCACTATTGCGCTCTTTAGTAAATGCGCGCATCGCCTCATAAGTCGAGACGTAATCCGCTACGCCGAGATGTTTTACTAAAACAGACATCAAATCAATTACAGAACAATACTAACTAATGGATGTGTAGACAAAGTTCTATACAACTCATCAAGCTGCTCGCGACTTGTCGCTGTGATCGGCAAAGTAATACCTAAGTAATTGCCATCTTTAGAAGGTCGTTGCTCAACCTTACTCTCATCAAATGTGGGATCAAATTGTTTTGCAATATGAAGAATTGCTGGGAGGTATTCTGGAGTAGCTTTACCCATCACCTTAATCGGAAATTGAGAAGGGTATTCGATGAGTGATTTTTCTTCGGCCATATTGATCTCTTAGTTTTCTGATGATGTGCGATGGTCCGGCATGCCCAACCAGGCACCAGTGATGATGTTGCGAATGCAATGCAATCTACGATGAAAAAAGTGATCAGCACCAGGAACTACCTGCACAGTCAGCTCTTGCGGACGCGCCCAATCCAATACATCAATTAAGGGAATGGTTTCGTCTAGCTCACCATGAATCAGAATAGTATCTGCAGGCACTGCAGCTAAAGTCCATTTACCAGCAGCGCTACCCACCATCACCAAGCGCTCTGCAGGGCGGCCCAGATCGGCAAGTCTTTGTACCAAATGACTACCAACAAAGCTACCGAATGAGAATCCCGAAACTACCAGAGGCAAGATATTGGAACTTGCAACCCAAGCTTGATTAGCAGTGACATCAAATTGTGACCAGCTTGATGGTGTGCGCATCCAATCAGTAACATGCAATAGATCTTCTAGCTCGCCAACGCCATCATCATGAACGCCAGCAGTGCCGCCTACACCCCGAAAATTAGGTCGCACACTGACATACCCTAGTTGATTGAAAGCACGTGCCATTGTCTGCGCCACCTTGTTATCCATCGTGCCACCCATCAGTGGATGAGGGTGTGCAACTAAGGCTAGACCACGCACCATAAAAGCAGGATCACTTTTTAATTCATCCGGTAGATCAATGGACATTTCCATTGCGCCGACAAGACCTTCAATATGAATCACTTTTGTACGGCTATTCATTAGAAAACTTTCGGCTGAACTAAGACAACTGCAGGCGCTCAACTGGGCGCCCAGAAATTAAATGGGATTGGATAATTTCCTCAACGTCATCTTTATCGATAAAGGTATACCAAACACCCTCTGGATAAACTACCATTACAGGACCATCAGCGCAGCGATCCAAGCAACCGGCTTTGTTTACACGGATTTTTCCAGGACCCGCGAGGCCTAGCTCTTTGACTCTACTTTTGGCGTACTCAAATAGTGCGAATGCGTTATGCCGATCACAGCAATCTTCGCCATTGCTACGTTGGTTCAAACAAAAAAACAGGTGGTGTGAAAAGCTCATAAAAAAATTATATTCGTCAATGCTTCGGTTTAAGTTGAAGGGCGTTATAAATCATCCAAACTAATGCAATAGGTAACCATACCACCGATACCCATCGCATTAACTCATTAAAGTGCAATAGGCGCCCCTGATGCCAATGGCGCAAATTCAGAATGAAATACGGATTATCGGGCAATATATTGATAGCGATTGTGCCGCTCACTAAACAAAGTAAGGCCAGGTTAAATCTTGTTTTTTGATTGAGCTGTAAAGTCCGCCAAAGTAATAAGCTTGCTAAGACCATTCCCCATAAAGCCCCAGCCGTTAGCCATATCAAGCTGAAGTCACCGCCAAATTGTAGGGCAGTGAAAAAGGTTTTCATGACTACAGTTAAACAAAGCAGCCCCATTAAGATTCGCCATTGTGGAGCTTTGGTACGCAAACCTGATGAAAGTAAGAGTGCAACGCCAAGCCAACAGAGCGCCGTAATCACCGTTTCTTGAACAACTTGATTGATGACTATTGTTCCCCAGTCAATCGAACCAAATATTGCATGGCCCCAAACTCCCGTACCCAGCCATGAACTTTGAGGATAAATTTGCGACCAAGGAAATAATAGAAAGAGAGCACATGCCGCCCAGTTAAGGCCAAACCATTGATCAAAACGACGACGTATTACGCTGCCCGATAACCATTGTGGCCCCAAGGGGATAGCTAATAAGCCGCCCAATAGACCACCGAATATATTCGCCCACCAATCCATCAAACTGGGAATGCGGGTCGGGAGCCAAGTCTGTAAAGTTTCCACGCTCAATGCAAGCAGTGCACTCAGGCTCAGGGCCATGCTCAAGGCTACAAAGTTACGCCAACGAGGATAAGCAGCAAAAACTAATAAAAATCCAAACGGGATGTATGCCAGGATATTGATGGAAACATCGAACAAAGTGATAAACCGTGGGAGTGGCGCATCTACCCAAGCCCAAGCCTCAATACCATTGCGGAAATCAAAATCGAAGGGGTTTAGGCTCACGTAAACAATCAATAGCGCATAGCTCAGGCTCATTGCTCTGGCTAAGGGCATAGCCTGTAGAGGCCATACCAATTTATAGGGACGCTGATCTTTTTGATCCATTCCACAATTCTAGGTCAGACCTTTCTACAATGGCGAAATGACTGCTAATTGCATCCTTGAGCGTGTTGCCGAAACCCAATCAACCAATGATGACCTTTTGGAGCGCTGGCGTGCCGGTGAGTTAATTGACCCAATCGCCCGTATCGCCCTTAAACAAACTGCTGGCAAGGGTAGAGCTGGGCGCGCTTGGCTGGCCAATCCAGAAGACTCCATCAGTTTTTCCTTAGCCTTTCCATTTAAGAGAAAGCCAGCCGAACTCACGGGGCTAAGTCTTTTGGTGGGATTAGCAGTAATTTCTGGAATTGCACAAGCATACGATTTAAGCGAAGCCACACTGCACCAAGCGGGCCTGCGGCTCAAATGGCCAAATGATTTACTACTGAACAACGCAAAACTTGGCGGCATCTTAATAGAAGGTGGTCAAGCAAAATCTGGCGATCCAACTTGGATGATTATTGGTATCGGTATGAACTTACGGAATGCGAATGCAATTGCAGCAAGCCTAGGAAATCAAGCCGACTTAAAAATTGGTGCTCTAGATCAACTACTACCATCGCAAGCAACGTCACCTGATATGGAATATCTTTGGCTAAAACTCCTTGTATCTCTTGAGTATCATCTCGGCGAATTTGATCAGCACGGCTTTGGCGCTTATCAAGAGTCATGGAAAAGATGGGATGCTTATCTAGATCAGGCGGTATGTATATCTGGCGCAGGCAAAGAGCCTATTTATGGTATCGCTCAAGGCATAGATCAAGCAGGCGCATTACTATTGCAACAAAACAATAAAACAATCGCTATTCATGCAGGCGATGTTTCTTTAAGAGTACAGCTATGAGTCTTTACTTATTATTTGATATTGGTAATACGCGCCTCAAATGGGCCGCAGTTGAATCAACACAACAACCATCTGACCGACAAAAAAAATTATGGGCTTACTCTGGCTCAATCAGCAGCAAATCTTTGGCTTCACCCGAACATAGAGCAGAGTTAGCAGATTACATTGCCAAGACCTTGCCTAAACCAGATGCAATTGGGTTTACTTGTGTAGCTGGAAAAGAGGCCATTCAAAACCTTCAATCGCTATTTCCACAATGGAGTGATATCACCTGGAAACAGCTCGTAGGTAACAGTCTCTTCTCTGGTGTACGCAGCCTCTATCAAGACCCAAGCCAGCTGGGGTCGGACCGCTGGGCTGCTGTCCTTGGCGCACGCGCCCTGTCTAGTGTCAACACCCTCATTATTAATGCTGGTACAGCTACAACTATTGATTTGCTTGGCGCCAATGGAGTTCACTATGGTGGATGGATATTGCCAGGTCTTGAGTTAATGCAAAAAAGTTTAGAGAGTAATACTGCTCAGTTACCACTCGCAGTCCGCAATGAATCTAGTAATGGTTTTGGTTTATCTACTAATAATGCCATCATTGGCGGATGTGATGCAGCTCAACTCGGCGCAATTCAATACGCCATTCAATTAGCAAAAGAAATGAATCATCCTGTTGAGAAAGTTTGGATTGACGGTGGTAATGCCAAGATTTTGGCAGCAGAAATGGGTAAATCTAAAACGCAATCCTCATTGTCAATTGAGTCAATCGAAGGCTTGGTGCTGCGTGGTGTTTGGGCCTGGCTGCTACAGAATCCTTAAGAACGGATCTTGCCTAATAGGCTAGTGGTGGAACGCTCATACAGAAATGGAATGGCAATTGCTTTACCGTCCCAGGTTTTTACTAAATGGGTTTCTGCAAGAGTATCAATTTCATAATCACCGCCCTTGACGTAAATATCTGGACGAATCTTTTCAATTAAGTTCACTGGCGTTTGCTCAGTAAAAAGTACAGCCATATCTACGCTCTCCAGCGCCGCTAACAAAGCTTGACGATCAGCTTCAGAATTAATTGGTCGATCATCACCCTTGCCTAACATCTTGACCGAAGCATCTGAATTAACGCCCACCACTAAGCTAGCTCCTAAAGCGCGAGCCTGCGCTAAATAACTAGCATGCCCACGATGCAAAATATCAAACACCCCGTTAGTAAAAACTAGTGGTCTAGGAAGGCTTGCTATACGGGCACTTAGTTGATCCAAGGGACAAACTTTGGACTCAAAAGAAGGTGGCGGCAAAGAGGTCATAACGCAATATTAAAGGTATTGGCCAGTACCCAGCGATATCAGCCAGAATGTCTTAGACTTGAGGACCGAAGATCCAATAAAAGAAGACATTTGATGGCCCCCAAGACTCACTACTTATTCCGCTTGGTTTTTACCTGGATTATTACTTTGCTTGCCTCTTTATCAGGCGCTCAAGTCGTAAATGCTGCGCCTAACTGCAGCCCCCTATTATCCCAGACCTTCCCACGCCTGCAGGATGAGGCACCGCAAAATCTCTGTCAGTACCAGGGCAAAGTCATTCTGGTTGTCAATACCGCCAGCTTTTGCGGCTTTACAAGCCAATATGAGGGCTTAGAAAAGGTCTACGCCAAATACAAAGATCAGGGCCTCGTCGTTTTAGGATTTCCCTCTAATGATTTTGGTCAACAAGAGCCGGGAAGCAATAAAGAGATTGCTGACTTTTGCAAAAATACTTATGACGTGAAATTTCCGATGTTTGCAAAAAGCGCAGTATCGGGAAGTAATCCCAATCCTCTCTTCAAAATGTTGATTGCCAAAACTGGTACAACACCTAAATGGAACTTCTACAAATACTTAATCGATCGCAATGGCAATGTGGTGGAGTCTTATAGCAGCATGACTAAACCAACCAGTAGCAGCGTCACCGCTGAGATTGAAAAACTATTAGGAGAAAAAGCTCGGTGATGAAAAAAAGAATTGCCATTATTGGTGCCGGTATCTCCGGCCTTGGTTGTGCTTATGCGCTGCGACAACATTCTGAATTTGATCTGACCTTGTACGAGGCTGGCGACCATATTGGTGGCCATAGCAACACTGTCGACTTTAAATGCAATGTTGATGGTGAAGAGATTTCTCATGGTATAGATACTGGATTCTTGGTGTTTAATCGCAAGACTTATCCGCGCTTAGTGCGACTCTTTGAAGAAATTAAGGCGCCAGTCGCGCCCTCCGAAATGTCCTTCTCAGTATCGATTGATACATCTGATCAAAAACATGCTCATCGCAATATTGAATGGGCAGGCAATGATCTCAATTCTTTTTTTGGACAAAGATCAAATCTTTTATCTCCCTCATTTTGGAGGATGGCTTATGACATCTTGCGCTTTAACCGTCTAGCCACAAAGCTGGCGCATCAGCAAATTGAGGCAGGCCATCTTTACAAAGAGCCTGATGAAAGTATTGCTACTTTTTTAGATCGAAATCGCTTTAGTCAAAGCTTCAGAGAGAATTATTTTCTCCCAATGATTGGTGCTATCTGGTCATGTTCTGTTGAGCAGATGCTCGAGTTTCCCATTCAAACAATGGTACGTTTTTGTCATAACCATGGTTTGCTGCAGATTCAGAATCGGCCGCAGTGGTTAACCATCAAAGGCGGCTCTAGGCAGTACGTGAAACGGATTGTGGCTGCTCTTGAAGAATCTAAGGTCAAGATTATGCGCGAAGGTGTGACTCGCGTTAACGGGAATCAAGATGGCACAAGTCAAGTTGAAGTAATCAGCCAATCCGGTTCAGCTTTTTATGATGAAGTTGTCATGGCCTGCCATAGTGACCAAGCTCTCAATCTAGTTCACGGCATACCAAAGCAGGCTAAAAATATTTTAGCTGCTATTCCATATCAAAAAAATCGCGCTCTTCTCCATACGGATATCCGTTTTTTGCCTGAAGCAAAACGGTGCTGGGCCGCCTGGAACTACACCGCTAAATCTGGCATGGCAATTTCGTCAAAACAGCATGTGAGTGTCAACTATCTGATTAATCGCTTGCAGCCACTGCCTGCAAAATTGAATAATACGCAGATTATTGTCAGCCTCAATCCAGCAACAGAGCCCGATCCAAAGCTGATCCATCAAGAAATTCATTATTCGCATCCAGTATTCGATATGAGTGCAATCCAAGCACAAAAAGAGTTGCCACTGATTCAAGGTACGGCATCAATCTGGTATTGCGGTGCATGGACTGGGTTTGGTTTTCATGAAGATGGTTTGCGCTCTGGCGAACTAGTGGCAGAAGCCTTAATCGAAAGCATCCACCTGCCTCTTCGAGCGCATCCTCAGCAAGATGCACAATAGATGAATCAACCAAAGATTAACTTTGGAGTTGTAAAACATCAGCGGTTCAGACCAGCCAAGAATGCATTTGGCTATGGCGTGTTCACGTTATCTATTCCTATGCGAGCCAGAAAACAGAAGTCCGACCTTCTGAGTCAACATGGCCTCAAGGACAATCGCCTGGGTTTATTTTCATTCTTTGATAAAGACCATGGGCTAGGAAATGTAGACAGCCTTCAGTGGATTGAAAATATTCTTCAAGAAAATCAAATACCAAATATTGATGGCGAAATCTGGTTGCAAACCTTTCCTAGGGTCTTGGGCTACGTCTTTAATCCTGTCAGTTTTTGGATATGCACCCGCGCAAATGGCCAAGTACAAGCTGTCTTAGCTGAGGTGAACAACACCTTTGGTGAGCGCCATTGCTACCTACTATATAAAAGTTCTGGCGAGGTATTGCGCTCTGGTGAGACCCTAAGAAGTCAAAAAGTATTTCATGTATCGCCATTTTGTGCGGTGCGTGGTGACTACCATTTTCGTTTCCTCTTCCCTCAAGATAGCAATAGTGGCATCAACTCTGTGTGCCGGATTGAACTGCATGAAGATGGCCTGCCCTTGATTAATACCAGCATTAGTGGAAGTAGTCGCCCCTTAAGTCAATCCAATCTTTGGCTAGCCTTTTTGCGCTACCCACTCATGAGTCTTGGAGTCATTTTCCGAATTCATTGGCAAGCATTGAAATTATGGATAAAAGGTGTACCCTTTCATTCAAAACCTAAACCACCTGAATTCGAAGTTAGCAAATGAATCGTCCTGGACAGTCTTTACTCTCTCGCCTGAATTTCTCAAGATCGCAAAGTCGCACTAAGGCGAATACATCGCGCTTGGGTACAGAGACGCTTTTAAGTTTGTTGTCTCAACTTAGTAGCGGTCATCTCAAAATGGTTTTACCTGATGGCAACATCAGAGAGTTTGGCAATAAGTCTGATTCCTTGCACGCTGAGATTCAAATTCTAGATTGGTCTGTATTTAAGCAAGTTCTATCTCACGGTGATATTGGTTTTGCTGAAAGCTATATCCGCGGGGAATGGAATACGCCAGACCTCAAAGCCATCTTAGAGCTTGCAATTCGGAATCGTACGATCCTAGAAAAAGCAATTTACGGCAGTTGGTATGGATCAATTCTGTATCGCATCAGACACTGGTTGCGTGACAACACCAAAACTGGCAGCCGTAAGAATATTCATGCGCACTATGACTTAGGCAATGCGTTCTATACATTGTGGCTAGATCCCACCATGAGCTACTCCAGCGCCTGGTTTTCAGAGGGCGAGAAGCAATCGCTTGCTGACGCCCAACGTGCCAAAATTAGTCGCATTCTGCAATCTCTTGACACCAAAGCTGGTGACCATATTCTAGAAATTGGCTGTGGTTGGGGTGGCGTTATGGAAGAAGCGCTTCGTAGTAATACTGCCATAACCGGCCTCACACTTTCGACAGAGCAAAAAGTATTTGCCGAAGATAGATTGAAAAAAGTTCAATCGCAGGTCGAACATTCAAACCCTTTTGAGGTTCGATTACAGGACTATCGGGATTGCCAAGAGCAATTTGAAGGTATTGCCTCAGTAGAAATGTTTGAAGCGGTTGGGGAAAAGCATTGGCCTGAGTATTTCCAAACTATCGCTAAATGTTTAAAGCCTGGCGGCAAAGCATGCATCCAAACGATCGTGATTGCTGAAGAACTATTTGAGCGCTACCGCCATAACACCGACTTCATTCAGCAATATGTTTTTCCAGGCGGCATGCTGCCCTCCCGAATCAGCTTTAAAGAAAGCGCCGCTATGGCAGGACTCCAAATTGAAGGAGAATTTGCTTTTGGAGCTGACTACGCTAAAACACTGTGCCTCTGGCGAGACAATTTCAATCAGAAACTCGATGAAGTTCATAGCCTAGGCTTTGATGAAGCTTTTATAAGACTCTGGAATTTCTATCTCATGTATTGCGCAGCCGGATTTGCAGAGCGCAATATTGACGTTGTGCAATTCACCCTCAGCCATCAACCAAAAAATGCATCGCCGGATGCCCTGAGCGCATGAAGCAAAAAGGCATATCCAGCTTCTTAGATCAACGTGTATGGGTCATTGGGGCCTCCAGCGGGATCGGCGAAGCTTGTGCCAATGCGCTGATTAAGGCTGGAGCTAAAGTAGCGCTCTCTAGTCGAAGGGAAGAGCGACTTCAGCCAATCGCATCATTGGGAAATCCTGGGCAAACTTTGGTATTGCCCTTAGATGTGACCAATGATGCTCAATTAAAAAATGGCTATCAGTCAATTCTGAGCGCCTGGGGTGGGATTGATTTATTGCTATTTGTATCTGGGGTATATGTGCCACTCCGGGCAGACAACTTTGATATGGCTGTGGCAAAACACACTATCGATGCAAATCTATTAGGCCCAATGAGGGCAGTTGCGCTCGTACTGCCTGAGATGCTCAAAGCTCATGCGGGTCATATTGCCATTGTAGGAAGTGTCGCAGGGTATAGCGGCCTTCCCAAGGCCTTGGCATATGGCCCAAGCAAGGCTGCCATCATTAACTTCTGTGAGACGCTCTACTACGACTTACTCCCGCAAGGAGTCAGTGTGCACATGATTTCTCCCGGATTTGTGGCCACTGAAGCAACTGCTCAAAATGATTTTGAGATGCCAGCCTTAATTAGCGCTGAAGAAGCTGCTAATCAAATTTTGAGTGGGCTTCAAAAGGGAGAGTTTGATATTCACTTCCCTAAAAGATTTTCAGGATTCCTAAAATTTCTCAGAATCCTACCTTATCCAATGTATTTCTGGATTGTGCGCCGCTTCGTCAAAATCTAAGCAACGCCCCAAAAATGATTATTTGTATTTATCTTTACGAATTTTTTCTTCGAGAAAGTCCATTACCGCTATAGCCTTAGCCTTGGTACCAGCAATAGAAGGTGATGTAACGTATTTACCCTGCATCACAATTGTTGGCACACCATCGATACGATAGGCCTCTGTCATTTGTTTTGCTGCACGAGCTTTTGAAATCACAGCAAAAGATCGATAGCTTGCCAAAAAGGCATTGCGATCAATTCCCTGGGAGGCAACCCAATCGGCAATCTCCGGCTCAGTCAATAAACGCTTGTTCTCTTTATGCATGGCATACATGACTTTCTCATTAAGAGCATCGCCTTTACCCATTGACTCGAGCGCATAAAACAACTGACTGTGTGGCATAAAGTCATCTCGAAATGCAACCGGCACTCTGCGGAAAACAACATCCTTAGGTTGGCGCTTTACCCAGCTGCTGAGCTCAGGCTCAAAGTCATAGCAATGTGGGCAGCCATACCAAAAGAACTCAATCACCTCTACCTTGCCCTTGGTCTCAACGGGTTGCGCAATTGGCAGAATGCGGTAATCGAACCCCTCTTCAATCTTTTGAGCTTGTGCAGAAACAATTCCGCTTAGGCAAAATATTGTCAGTAATGTAAATAGTCTTTTGCTAAATGAAATCATGATTTGGTAGATTTAATTAGGGTTGGTTTAATGCCCATACTGTTTAATTTATCTCGCACAGAATTAGTCTCTTCAGGACTGTTATAGGGGCCTAAGCGTACACGCCATAGGGTATTACCGTCTGCTGTGACCTCGCTTAATTGAGCCTGAATTCCTTGAATTGCTAAATTGGCTTTTTGTGCATCCGCATCAGCTCGCTTTACAAAGGCGCCCACTTGCAAGAAGTAAATAGCATCTGATTTTGCTGTTGGTGCAGGTGTAGTTTCAGCAGGCTTCTTGCCACCAACTAAATCAGCAATTGGGTCAGATGCAACAGGTGCCTGTGATTTTCCTTGCAAAGGCTTATTCAAATCCAGTTGTTCGACTGGAGCAGCCGACTCGCCTTCAGCGGGAACCGCAGCAGGCTTAATTGTCAGCGGTAAATTTGGTGCGCGCACCCCAGGTCTCTCTTGGGGCGTGTTTTTGGAAAGATAGAACGCAATCACGAAGGCAATGCCTAAGCCAGCACCCAAGCCCAATACAAAGCCCAAGATAGTGCCACCGTATTGGGTATTGTTGCCATCAATCTTCATGAAGCCAGTTTGTTGATTCGGTTTTTTCATTATTTCCTCATCTTACATTTTCACTTCATACGCCGCTATTACATCTTAACGGGTGCAGATACCCCTAATACTTTTAATCCATTTTGCAACACTTGGCGGGTTGCCAATAGTAGCGCCAAACGGGCCGCTTTCAGATTCTGATCATCTACCAATACACGGTCTGCGTTGTAAAAGGTGTGGAAATCTCCTGCAAGGTCGCGCAAATAGAAAGCAAGCGCATGGGGGGCTAACTCAGCCGCAGCATCAGTCAGCACCTCAGGGTACTCAGCCAAACGACGCAAGAGATGGTCTGATGCTTTGCTTTGCAATAAAGATAAGTTGGCTGAGGCTAAATCAGAAATTTGTCCGCCCCACTGTTGCAAGATAGAGTTGATACGCGCATGCGCATACTGAACATAGAACACAGGGTTCTCATCATTTTGCTGTAAGGCCAAATCAATATCGAATACAAATTCAGTATCTGCTTTGCGTGAGATCAAGAAAAAACGTACTGCATCACGACCGCGTTGCAAGGCCAATTCTCTCTCTTCGGGCGTCATTTCAGGGATAACACCGCCGGACCATTCAACTAAATCACGCACGGTGACATATGAACCTGCACGTTTAGAAATCTTTACCTCTTCACCATGACGCATCACGGTCACCATCTTATGCAACACATAATCTGGATAAGTCTTCGGAATATCCCAGCCACGCTTTTGCGCCACGCCTTGCAAGCCAGAGCGGACACGGGCTATCGTGCCATGGTGGTCACTTCCCTGCACATTAATTACTTTATGGAAACCGCGATTCCATTTACTGGTGTGATATGCCACATCAGGAACAAAGTAAGTAAAACTGCCATCTGACTTGCGCATGACGCGATCTTTATCATCGCCATCCTCTGTAGTTTTTAACCACAATGCGCCCTCAGACTCATAGGTCTTACCAATACTTTGTAGGTCACCGACAATTTGCGCGACACTGCCATCGGTATACAAAGAAGATTCTAGGTAGTAGCAATCAAATTGCACGCCGAAGGTTTTCAAATCAATATCTTGTTCATTACGTAAATAGGCAACTGCAAATTGGCGGATAGCTTCAAGATCCGCTTGATATTGTGAAGAGGCTTTAAAAGCGGCCGCAATCTCGGCAATATATTCACCGTTATAAGCCTGCTCTGGCCAGGCTGCATCGCCAGGCTTTAAGCCATTCAAACGGGCTTGAACCGATAAGGCCAGATTTGCAATTTGCACACCAGCATCGTTGTAATAAAACTCACGATGTACCTTGATTCCCTGGGTGGCTAATAAATTTGCTAGCGCATCGCCAAGTGCAGCTTGTCTGCCATGACCAACATGCAATGGACCCGTTGGATTTGCTGAAACAAATTCAATCATGGCGCTTGCCACTGGAGCGCTCCCTTTTGGCAACTCTCCAAAATGAGCGCCTTCCGTCAGGATCTCATTAACTACGACTGTTTTGGCAGCATTACTTAAGCGGAAATTGATAAATCCAGGGCCTGCTATTTCACATGAAGTGATCAGTTGGTCAAATCCGGACTCTTTTTGCAAGCGCTCCACCAAAGCCTGGGCCAGCTCTCTCGGATTGAGCTTCCAAGCCTTAGATAACTGAAGTGCAATATTGCAAGCGACGTCACCGTGATCAACCGCCTTAGGGCGCTCTAAACGCGGTGCTGGTGGCTGGTCGAAGCCGCGCTCCTGAGCTAGGCTCCCAAGTGCACTGCTAAGCATCTCAATTAAACGATTTTTATTGGTTAGCAACATAGAAGAGTGAGTTTATCAGGTGGTAAGCTATAGAAATGATCTATCAATTTCGCTCAAAAGCTGGTCCAGACGTCATTATGCTGGGGGATTTGACCAAGCGAATTTTCGATATTTTGGGTCGTCCGCTAGAGCCCCGTGGAATCCTGACCGTTGAGCATCTCCCTGTTCTCATTACAGCTCTAGAGACTGCCATCCTCAAAGACCTTGAAGAGCGCTCCAAAACGCAGGATGAACCCAAAGAATCTACTGAAAAACCAAAGCTGACTGATCGCCTTGGGCAGCGGGCCTATCCATTCTTAGAACTAATGAAGCAAGCCAAAGCTAAAGACGAGCCCGTGATGTGGGGCGTTTAATCTATTAAGCTTGCCAATTGACGGCGTATGTCTTCGACTGACTCGCCACGTCGTTTAGCTAAATCTTCAATCTGATCGACTGAGATTTTCCCCACATTGAAATAACGCGCATCTGGATGAGCGAGATAAAAACCGCTCACGCTAGAAGCGGGGTTCATGGCCATTGACTCAGTTAGGGTCATACCAATATCTTCAGAGCCAATCACTCTTAGTAAATCTTTTTTGACTTCATGGGCTGGGCATGCCGGATATCCCGGTGCAGGACGAATACCGCGGTACTCTTCATTGATCATTTGATCGTTCGTCA
Organism: Polynucleobacter hirudinilacicola; assembly: GCF_002192535.1. Taxonomy (GTDB): domain Bacteria; phylum Pseudomonadota; class Gammaproteobacteria; order Burkholderiales; family Burkholderiaceae; genus Polynucleobacter; species Polynucleobacter hirudinilacicola. Next base: position 268,748 of record NZ_NAIA01000001.1, read on the forward strand.
AAATCTCATCTGTGGCATAACCCCACAAATCAGTACGTACACGGTGATGCATCAGTTCGGCAAATGCCTCTGCTAATCGATCAGCCAAAGCCTTCAACATAATCGCACTGTAGTCATCATGCTTGGCCTGAAACTCTGCAACCTTCTTCTCCACACCATGACCAGTCGTAACTGCAAAACAACCCAGGTAGTCAGCGACACCAGAATCTTTGGGAGCAACATAGTCTGCTAAAGAACGGTTAGGTCTGCGTACTCCATCAACCACTGGACGCTCAGCCTGTTGGCGCAAGTTATGCCACACAAATAGTGGATGTTCGCGCGCCTCATCACTATACAAAACGATATCGTCACCAATCGTATTAGCAGGATAGAAAGCGACGACGGCATCGGCTTGCAACCATTGACCTTTAATCAATTTATCCAACAATGCCTTGGCGTCTTCATATACTTTACGCGCCTCAACGCCCACAACCTCATCATCCAAAATGGCTGGAAACTTACCAGCAAGATCCCAGGTCTGAAAGAATGGCGTCCAGTCAATGTATTTGGCAATATCGCTTAGTGCAAAGTTTTTAAATACACGACGGCCAATAAATTTTGGTTTTTCTGGAACATAAGAAGACCAGTTAATGAGCTCGCGATTTTTACGGGCTGCTTCTAAAGAAATTGTTGGGGCCGCCTTCTTATTGGCATGCTGCTCACGAATGCGTACATAGTCATCACGCAAGTCTTGAATAAATTTCTTAGCACTCTCATCAGAAAGTAAACTTGAAGCAACTGATACTGAGCGAGATGCGTCTGGCACATAAACTACAGGACCATCATAATGTGGAGCGATTTTCACGGCAGTGTGCACACGCGAGGTTGTCGCACCACCAATCATCAATGGAATCTGACGCTCACGGAAATAATCATCACGCTGCATTTCTTGAGCAACATAAGTCATTTCTTCAAGTGACGGTGTAATCAAACCAGAAAGACCGACGATATCGGCATTTTCTTCCTTAGCGCGCTTCAGAATTTCGGCACAAGGAACCATCACACCCATATTGGCAACTTCAAAGTTATTACATTGCAAGACCACGGTCACAATATTTTTGCCAATGTCGTGTACGTCACCTTTCACAGTAGCCATCACGATCTTACCTTTAGCCTTAGCTTCACCGCCAGCAGCAACATGTTGGCGCTTCTCTTCCTCAATGTAAGGAATCAGAATCGCAACTGCTTGCTTCATGACTCGCGCACTCTTGACTACTTGAGGCAAAAACATTTTTCCGGCACCGAATAAATCACCGACGACATTCATGCCATCCATGAGTGGGCCTTCAATCACTTCGATTGGTCTGCCACCTGAGCCCATGATTTCAGCACGCAGCTCTTCCGTATCTTCTTCAATAAACGTAGTGATGCCGTGGACTAGTGCATGCGTTAAGCGTTCACGCACTAACGCCTCACGCCATATCAAGTTCTCTACCTGCTTAGCACCGCCGCCTTTAAATTGATCGGCGATATCCAATAAACGCTCAGTTGGTGTTTTGCCATCCTTCTCTTTAAAGCGGTTCAAGACCACATCCTCAACGCGCTCACGCAGCTCTGGATCTAAATCAGCGTAGACGCCCAGCTGACCAGCATTCACAATGCCCATATCCATGCCAGCTTGAATGGCGTGATACAAAAACACGGTATGAATAGCTTCGCGCACACGATCATTACCGCGGAATGAGAAGCTCACATTAGAGACGCCACCACTAACTTTGGCGCCCGGAAGATTCTCTTTTATCCAACGCGTAGCGTTAATAAAGTCAACCGCATAGTTATCATGCTCTTCAATACCAGTGGCAATCGCAAAAATATTCGGGTCAAAAATAATATCTTCTGCAGGAAAGCCAAGTTCATTCACCAAGATGTCATAGCAGCGCTGGCAAATTTCTGTTTTGCGTTTGAATGTATCGGCTTGACCAACCTCATCAAAAGCCATGACTACAGATGCGGCGCCGTATCGACGAATCAAACGCGCCTGCTGTCTAAAGGGCTCTTCACCTTCCTTGAGAGAGATTGAATTCACAATCGGCTTACCCTGAATACATTTCAGGCCGGCCTCAATTACACTCCACTTAGATGAGTCGATCATGATTGGAACCCGAGCAATATCAGGCTCAGAAGCAATGAGATTTAAGAAGCGTGTCATTGCTGCTTCAGAATCTAACATCGCTTCGTCCATATTGATGTCGATTACTTGCGCACCATTCTCAACCTGTTGGCGCGCTACTGCGAGTGCTTCATCAAATTGATTGTTCAAAATCATGCGAGCAAATGCTTTGGAGCCTGTTACGTTAGTACGCTCACCAATATTCACAAAACCAACATCTGGCGTAACGTTAAATGACTCCAGGCCGGAAAGCTTCATCGCTGGCATGGATTTTTTATCAAAATTACTCATGCTGCAGCCTCAGAATCTTCACGATAAAAAACGCGTGGCTTACGCTTTGCAACTGCATTAGCAATTGCGCGAATGTGATCTGGTGTAGTGCCACAGCAACCACCTACCAAGTTCACTAGCCCATCTTTAGCAAAGCCATCAACTAGGCTTGAAGTAATGTTTGGGGTTTCATCAAAGCCGGTATCGCTCATTGGATTTGGCAAGCCGGCATTGGGGTAACAAGAAATTGCTGCATCACAAATTCGTGAGAGCTCGGCAATGTAAGGGCGCATCAAAGCAGCGCCTAGCGCGCAGTTCAGGCCAAATGTAAGTGGCTTAATGTGGCGCAAGCTATTCCAAAATGCCTCAACCGTTTGCCCAGAAAGAATTCGTCCGGAGGCATCGGTTACTGTTCCAGAAATCATTACAGGTAAACGCTCGCCCGTTTCTTCAAAGAATTCATCTAACGCAAACAATGCCGCCTTAGCGTTCAACGTATCAAAAATGGTTTCAACCAAAAATAAATCAACTCCACCAGCAAACAAACCTTCAATCTGTTCACGATAAGAAGCCCGTAAAGCATCAAAGGTGACGTTACGCGCGCCCGGATCATTGACATCGGGAGAAATACTGGCTGTCTTTGGTGTGGGGCCAATTGCTCCAGCCGCAAAACGGGGTTTATCGGCCGTACTATATTTTTCACAAGCTGCGCGAGCAAGCTTTGCGGAAACCTCATTCATCTCGCGCGCAAGCCCAGCCATTTTGTAATCTTCTTGAGCAACTGAGGTCGCACCAAAAGTATTGGTTTCAATAATGTCGGCACCAGCATCTAAATACTGCTCATGTATCTTGCTAATAATTTGAGGTTGGGTCAAAACCAAGAGCTCGTTGTTGCCTTTGATATCTCCAGGATGATCAGCAAATCGGGTGTTACCAGGTAAACCACGGTAGTCAGCCTCAGTCAATTTGTACTGCTGAATCATGGTGCCCATGGCTCCATCCAAAATCAGAATGCGCTGCTTCAGCAGATCGGGAAGCGCCTGACCACGGGTATAGGACTGGGAAATACCATTAGATTGCATTGATTAACCGGGATAAATCTCTAGAATCCCTTATTCTATTGGAAAAGCCACTTTTCATTTAACCCGGAGTAGGTATGTTTGGAACAATTCCAGAATTTAATCAAAGCCTTGAAATGTTTAAGACCATGTGGGGACAGGGTGCCGCAGGTCAAGCTGGGCAATTTCCCTTCACTACAGATGCCTCTAAAGCCGCTGGCGGCTTTGCCTCAGCCTTTCCAGGGCTGGACATTGATGAACTAGAAAAGCGCATCAAGGACCTCAAAAGCGTTGAGAATTGGCTCAATTTGAACCTCAACATTCTCAAGTCCACCATTCAAGGCCTAGAAGTACAGCACGCCACAATGATGGCGCTAAAGTCATTTGGGGATGCGGTATCTGCAGCGGGTGCTGCAGCAACAGCACCAAATGAAGAGTCGAATACTAAAACAAGCAGCGTTAAGGCTAAACCACGGAAAACCTCAACACGCCGTCCTCGCAAAGCCGGCGATCCAACTTTCCTCGACGAAGTAGGTAATTCAGATGGGCAATAGCTTCGCCCATAGCAAAAGTAAGTTGATGAATATCTAGTTCACGCTTAAATAAAACCGGCACTATCTCTCTAGCATGTGCCGGTTTTTTACATGCGCCAAGCGTATCTGCCAAACGGTCGTCATGATGCGCCTTCAGCTGTGCAATACGTGGCTTCATACCTGTAAATGGTTTGCCATGCGACGGCAAGACTAAGGTGTCATCAGGCAGAGGTAAGTAATCATCTAGAGAATCCAAATAAAGTCCCAATGGATCAGCATCTGGGTCAGCATCAAAGACGCTGACATTCGTTGAGATGCGTGGCAAGAGCATATCTCCGGAAATCAATACCCCTAAGTCTTTGCAAAAAAGTGAGGCATGCTCTGGTGCATGTCCATACCCCATAATGACCTGCCATTTTTTTCCGCCAATCAAAATAGTCTCGCCATCCATAATGCGACGATATTGACGAGGCATACCGGGGACCATATTGCTGTAGTAATTACTACGCGCCCGAATTTTTTCCAGATCTTCTGGTGCAGTCAAACCATGCTTCTGAAAATGATCTGCAGATCCACCGCCGCCGGCACGCGCTCCAATGGCAGCGCCACCCTCTTTACAGCTTAGCCACTGTGCAGTTAGAAAATCTGTCATCGAGATCCACAAAGGTGCATTCCATTTTTCACATAACCATTGCGATAAACCCACATGATCTGGATGCATATGCGTCACGAGTACTCTCAGAACTGGCAAGCCTTCTAACTGAGTTACAAAAATCTTCTCCCACGAAGCCTTAGTCTCATCATTTGCAATACCGCAATCCACAATCGTCCAACCAGCAACGCCATCGATTTCATCACGCAAAAGCCAGAGATTAATATGGTCTAAGGCAAATGGCAGCTTCATTCTGAGCCAACGAACCCCTGGCGCAATCTCAATAGTGCTGCCAAGCTCAGGAAACGCCTCTCCTAATGGATAATGAATAGCACTTTCTGTTTTTGCCTGATTTTGGGTGCTCATGGTTTGAATTTTTTCTGTTGAATTGCGATTAGGTTTATTTTGACAACTGTCCCATCACCTTGCATCAATTGGTGCGATATCAATCCTGAAAATGGTTACTGTCGCGGATGCTATCGCACGCTTACTGAAATTGCAGATTGGTCTGATCTTTCTAATCCCGAGAAGCTTGAGGTTTGGTCCAAACTGAATTCACGCAAACCTCAAACACCAGAGTAAATTTATAGGCGCTTACTTATTTACATCCACAATTAAGCGACCACGTACATTACCCGCCATTAACTCTTGCGCATACTTCAAAGATTCTTCTAAGGTAATTTCGTGAGAGATTTCATCCAAAGTTTTTAGATCAACTAATTTGCTCAATTGCTCATAAGCAGCAATCCGTTTTGCACGCGGTACGGTTACGCTATTGATGCCATAGAGAGTCACGCCACGCAGAATAAATGGTGCAACACTGGATGGGAAATCCATACCTTGAGCAAGCCCGCAAGCTGCCACCGCACCATCGCTCTTTGTTTGTGCACAAGCATTGGCCAAGGTATGACTGCCAACGCTATCGACTACTGCCGCCCAGCGCTCTTTTGCTAAAGGCTTGCCTGGGGAAGATAAAGTGGCGCGGTCAATCACTTCAGCAGCGCCTAATTTCTTTAAATAATCTGCCTCAGCCATTCGGCCAGTACTAGCGACAACGGTAAAGCCAAGCTTACTTAATAAGGTGATTGCAAAGCTTCCAACCCCACCTGCCGCACCAGTCACCAATACTTCGCCATCGCTCGGCTTAAGACCATGCTTTTGCAATGCCATGACACAAAGCATGGCGGTGTAGCCCGCCGTACCAATTGCTAAAGCTTGCTTGGCCGTAAACCCTTTAGGAAGTGGAATTAACCAATCAGCCTTGACTCTAGCCTGCTGCGCCAAACCACCCCAATGGCCCTCACCCACTCCCCAGCCATTCAAGAGCACCATCTCTCCTGTCTTGAAGTCTGGGCTGGTGCTCTCCACAACCTCGCCAGCAAAATCGATTCCTGGAACCATTGGAAAGCTTCTCACCACAGGACCTTTACCAGTGATCGCTAAGCCATCCTTGTAGTTAAGAGTGGAGTAAAGAACTTTAACTTGAACCTCCCCCTCCGGTAGGCTAGCCTCATCAGCCTGCCCCAACTCTGCGCGATAGCCCTGCTCATCCTTATTCACCAATATTGCTCTAAACATGTCTCTTCCTTTTATAACGGGGCATTTTCCCGCAACAAATGCTTAATAGGTTTATCCTAACGAGCATTGCTCATTATGGAGGCTTCCATGAAAAAAATTCTACTATTAACTGCGATTTCTAGCTTGATACTCACGGGGTGCTATTCGACTCAAATCAATATGTCTATGGGTAATATGCGCTTAATTTCTTCCAGCGCTGATCCACAGGATGTCATGGACTTTGCTAGCAAAGCCTGTAGAAATGATTTTTATGAAGGTGCTAGCTTCTTATCTAAAGCAGGCAAGGAATATCGCTTTAAATGCGTGAAGGCCCAAGATAATGAAATATTAATTCCTATTCCAGGGACAACTATCGCTCCTGCAGTAAAAGCAGAAGCAAAGTAAGTAAAGTTTGATGACCCCATTTACCTCACAAGAGCTACGCAAAGGATTCGCATCATTTGCTACCGGGGTCACCGTCATTACCTGCATTGATGAAAATCAAGGTCATCATGGAGTCACCATCAGCTCATTTAACTCAGTTTCTCTTGAGCCACCCCTTATCCTGTGGAGCCTAAAGAGGCATTCTCGTTTAATGCCTTGGGTAGAAGTGGGGAAGAAACATCTTATTCATGTACTTGAACGCTCCCAAGAAAATTTAGCCATGCACTTTGCTACCGTAAAGCAGGAGCAATTTGTCAATGTTGGACATAAGTTAGCTGCTAGCGGACTCACTCAGATCAATGATTGTGTTGCTTACTATGAATGTGAAACTGTTTCCGTGCATATAGGTGGAGACCACAACATCATTGTTGCCAAAGTGATTAACTTAAAGAATCATCCAGACAAAGAGCCGCTCATTTTTGCTCGCAGTAAATTTGTTGGTCTTGATTTCACAGAAACAAAAACTACTTAAATGGTCTTGAAGGAACTGTCATGATGCGTTTATGGGGTCGCAAAAGTTCCATCAATGTTCAGAAAGTGTTGTGGTGTCTTGCTGAGTTAGGATTAAAGGAAGGTCAAGACTTTGAGAGGATTGATGCTGGACTTCACTTTGGTATCAACCGTACCCCTGAATTCCTCAAAATGAACCCCAACGGCCTTGTGCCTACTTTAATGGTGGGCGATCTCATTCTTTGGGAATCAAATACCATCTTGCGCTACCTTGCCAAAGAGCATGACAAAAACAAACGGTTCCCATCAGATATTCATGCTCAGTACAACTCTGAAAAGTGGCTAGACTGGCAACTCGGAACAATGTGGCCTGCCTTACGCGTTGCATTTTTGGGTCTCACTAGAACGCCCGAAGCGGAACGTAATGATGTCGCCATCCAAAAAGCGTATCAAAACACAAATCAATTGCTAGGTCTCCTTGATCAAACTCTGAGCACGCAACCGTATTGCTCTGGCAATCAATTTCATATTGGTGATATTGCCCTTGGACTTTCTGCGAGTCGCTGGATTCTCCTGAACAACACTTTCCCAAAGCAAACTGGCGCACGTGCAGACCTCAAAAATATTGATGCGTGGCTTAAGCGTTTAGAAAAAGAAACTTACTTTAATGATATTGCCGAAAAAGAGCTCAACATCATTAAATAGGCGCTATTGAGCAGTCGTCACTCGCTGCACTTTACTCTTGCTTAAATTTCTTCTGGTGGTGATCAGCACCAATAAAGAGATACATGGCAGGTACGACAAACAAAGTAAATAGCGTGCCAATTGATAGGCCAGTAAAGATCACAATACCCATGGATTGACGGCCTGCAGCACCTGCGCCAGAAGCAATGACCAAAGGCAATACACCCAATACCATCGCTGCAGTAGTCATCAAAATTGGCCTTAAACGCACGCTACTTGCCTCAACAATTGCATCAAGTTTGCTGCGGCCTGCTTCTTGTAGCTCATTAGCAAATTCGACAATCAAAATACCGTGCTTACTAATGAGACCCATGAGCGTCACTAAGCCTACCTGGGTATATACGTTTAAGGTAGTAAAGCCCAAGTTAATAAAGATGAGTGCGCCAAAAAGGGCAAGCGGCACTGATACCAAGATCACGATCGGATCACGGAAACTTTCGAACTGCGCAGCAAGAACCAAAAATACGATCAAGATCGCAAAGAACATGGTGACCAAAAAGCCGCCGGACTCAGCCATGAATTGACGTGATGGACCAGCATAGTCCATGCTGTAGCCATTGGGCGCAACCTCTTTTAAGCTTTGACGCATGAACTCCAATAAATCTGCCTGTGAAATAAATGGGGTGCTGACCCCTGCAATCGTGGCAGAGTTCAATTGCTGAAAGTGGTTGATTGACTGAGGAACAACACGCTGCTTAATGCTGGCAATCGTGCGCGCCTGAATCATTGCACCGCTTGGCGTACGAATGTAGTAATCCAAAATCTGGTCTGGGTTTAAACGGTCCGTCTGCTTCACTTGCGGAATCACGCGATATGATCTACCTGCTACTGAAAAGTAGTTCACATAACCGCCACCTAAAGCAGCAGACAATGCTGAGCCAACCTGTTGCTGAGTCATCCCTAAAGCAGCAACTTTCTCGCGATCAATCACCAGAACATCTTGTGGCTTATCGATTTTCAAATCTGAATCTACATAGAAAAAGTTTCCGGAACGACGTGCTTTATCTAAAACTGCCTGAGACACCTCGTTCAGTTGCTCATACGATTCAGTGGTATTAATTACTACTTGCACCGGGAAACCCTGGGCTCCAGGCAAGGCAGGGAACTGAAAGGCTGCCACGCGAGCGCCAGCAATCGTGTTCCACTTCTGCTGCATATCTTCTTGGAACTTTGTAGCATTACGAGTCCGCTCACCCCAATCCTTCAATAAGATACCGCCAAAGCTTGAAGTTGGGCTAGTGATTTGGAAGGCTTGCTCATATTCTGGTTCGGCGCTAGCAATCGCATAAATCTGATCTGCGTAAGTCTGCATTTGATTGACCGTACTATTCGGTGGACCAGATGCCTGCATCAATACAATACCTTGATCTTCAGTCGGGGCTAGTTCTGCACGTGCGGTAGCGTAAAGATACGCGACACCACCCAGAAGAATTACCCCCATCACAATAATCACTTGCCATGTACTGAGTAAGTCACGCAGAGTACTTTGATAGCTGTGATGAACCTTATCAAAAACCCGGTCAATCTTTTGTACAAAAGAAGATGCTTCTTGCTCTTCAGTAAAAATGCGCGAACACATCATCGGTGATAGCGTCAATGCAATCAGACCTGAGACAGCGACTGCACTAGCTAAAGTAAAGGCAAACTCCGTAAAGAGCGCACCAGTCAAGCCACCCTGAAAGCCAATTGGGATATACACCGCAATCAAAACTACTGTCATCGCCAAAATCGGACCGCCTAATTCACGAGCAGCAATTAGTGAAGCCTCTAATGGAGACTTGCCCTCTTTCATATGTCGATCAACGTTTTCGACCACGATGATAGCGTCATCAACCACCAAACCAATTGCCAGCACCAGCGCCAACAAAGTAAGCAAATTGATGGAGTAACCCAGAACCTGCATCAAGAAGAATGTGCCAATCAGTGAGAGTGGCATCGCAATGACCGGAACCGCAACTGCCCGCACACTACCCAAGAAGAGATAAATCACGATGGTCACAATCACCAAAGCCTCTATCAAAGTAGAAACCACCTCATTAATTGAGCTCGTAATGAACTTGGTGGAGTCATAGACAATCTTGCCAGTCATGCCAATGGGTAATTGCTTCTGAATACCAGGAACTACATCGCGCACTCGCTGAGCGACGTCTAATAAATTCGCTTGGGGGGCAACCTTGATAGCAATAAATACCGACTTCTTACCGCTAAAGGCAACATTGGTGTTGTAGTCCTCAGACCCCAAGGTGACATTGGCCACCTGATCGAGATAAATAATATTCACACCATCTTTTTTAACTACTAGCTTACGAAACTCTTCTAGCGTATGTAAATCAGTACCTGCCACCAAATCGACCGCTACCATATCGCCTTTAGTGCTGCCGACCGCTGATAAATAGTTATTAGCAGATAGAGCACTATAGACATCATCAGCACCCACTCCGAGACCAGCCATCTTCTCGCGATCTAGCCAAGCGCGTAGGGCAAATTTTCTGCCGCCTGTGATTTCGGCATTCTGTACACCCTCAACCGAATCTAGCTTGGGTTTTACAACTCGCAACAAATAATCAGTAATCGCATTATTGGGTATTTCATCACTATAAAAACCCATGTACATCGCAGCAGTAGACTGGCCTACTTGAACCGTCAAGATGGGCTGCTGGGCTTGTGGTGGTAATTGATTCTTAACCGCGCTAATTTGTGTCTGAATTTGCGTTAATGCCGCATTAGAGTCGTAGTTCAACTTGAGTGTGGCAATAATCGTTGAAACGCCACTGACACTGGCTGACGATAAATAATCAATCCCTTGCGCCTGCGCAATAGAAGCCTCAAGTGGCTGCGTAATAAAACCTGCAATGGTTTCTGGGTCAGCGCCATAGTAAGCGGTAGTAATGGTGACAATCGCATTCTGCGTTTGCGGATATTGATTGACTGGCAAAGATCCAATAGCCTTTAAACCAAACACCAAGACGAGCGCACTCACGACCAGTGAAAGCACTGGTCTGCGAATGAATATGTCAGTCCAATTCATCTACTCACTATTCCTGTGGCTTAGGGTCAGGTGAATTCGATGGTTGCACCTTGTTATTAATAATGAGCGGCGTGCCATTCTTCAGCTTTAGCTGACCACTGGTCACAATCGTCGCGCCCTCTTCAACCCCCTTGAGAATTGCCACCTGATCACCTCGGGTTGCCCCGGTGGTAACAAAGACTTGTTGAGCCTCTAATGCTGGATTGCCTTGCTTATCCTGCTTACCTGTAGGCTTGGCAATGAATACTGTTGAACCATATGGGTTATAGGTCACTGCTGTTTGAGGCAAGGTTAATAATTTCACCTGTTCGCCAACCTTAATATTTACATTAGCAAACATTCCGGGAAGAATTTTCTTATCGGGGTTGGCCAGTTGTGCCTCAACTTGAAGATTGCGGGTATTGGTATCGACTTTTGGACTAACGGCAGTAATCTTGCCGGTAAAACTGGCATCTTTAAATGCATCCGTAGTGACAGTCACCTCTTGGCCCACTTGAATTTGCTCTGCATTGCTTTGTGGCAAATTAAAGTCTACAAAAATAGGATCCAAGGTTTGTAAGGTTAAAAGCTTATCGCCTGGATTAACATACTGACCAGGGTTAATCGACACGATACCAACACGCCCACTAAATGGTGCCTTTAAATTCTTTTTAGCAACTAAAGCTGTTTGAGACTCAACCTGTGCCTGCTTAGAACTAGCATCAGCCGCACTAGTGTCAAATACATTTTTACTGATTGCCTGAATAGCAAGCTGCTGTCTATCACGCTCATTAATGACTTTAGCAAGATCAGCCATTGCCTTTAAGGATTTGAGTTGTGCCACATCGGAGGCATCATTCAATTTAATTAATAACTCGCCCTCTTTGACGTCTTGGCCAGATTTAATGGGCACCGTTAATACTAAGCCACCAATCTCCGTACTTAACTCTACCCCCCTGAAGGCGCGGACGTTACCAACGCTGGTGAGTTTAGGTTGCCATTCAGAAGTAGCGACCACCATTGTTGAAACTGTTGCTGGAGGTAATCCCATTCCTGAAATGAAATGCTTAATCATGAAAGTCTTGAATTGATTAAAAGCAAAAATCAATCCCAGCAACAACAAAACACTGCACAACATAATAGTCATACGTCGCGGCAATGGCTCCATAGCCATCAACTTTGCATATATCTTGGTACCACGCCATTTCTGACCCATGCGGGCATAAAAAGCTTTGGCTTTTTCCCACAGCGCAATTACTCTCTCACGCAATGTCCACTCGACCGCCTTTAACTTCATCCATGCCCACAAGGCAAGAACGATAGCAAAGACTTTGTTCTTAATTGTTTCCAGAAGTTTCATTTTGATTTTTGTTCGCTATGTCTTTTCGTTTAAAAGCGGGGCCCTCACGATTCCACCAACCACCACCCAATGCTGCAAATAATGCTGCTGTATCAGAAAAACGAGTTGCTTGAGCTGCGACTGATTTCACTTTTGCCTGTTGATACTGATTTTGGTAATACAGGACCGCCAAATAACTGGCAGTGCCTAATTTATATTGTTGCTGAACTAAGTCGAGTGTTTCAAAGGCGTAACGCTCTGCATCTGATGCTGCCTTTAGAGCTTGCGCACCGGTCTCGAGTGCGCGTAATGCATTAGCCACTTCTTGGAAAGCATTTAAGACCGTAGACTGGTACTGAAAAGCTGCTTGCTCATAATTTGCGATTGCGCCACGACGCTGTGCTAACAACTGACCGCCCTGAAACAGGGGCTGCAAAATTCCGCCGCCAATAGACCATAATGCCGAGTTGGGGCCAAATAATGCAGCTGAAGTCAGCGCAGCAGAACCAATCGATCCAGTGATATTAAATTGCGGTAATAAATTTGCTGTAGCCACACCAACAAATGCGTTCTGCGCCTTAAGTTGAGCCTCTGCAGCCCGAACATCAGGGCGCTGACGCACTAGGCTTGACGGAACAGAGAGCGGTAACTTTTCAGGCAAGTGCAAATTTGAGAGATCAAACTTTGCAACATTGGCATTGCTAGGCAGCTCGCCAACAAGCACTGCCAACTGATTGCGAGCAAACGCTAAATTTCTTTCATAGTTAAATAGATCAACTTGTGAACTTGCCACTAAGGTTTGCTGGGAGGTCAAATCAACTTTATTAACCGTACCAATCTTGAGTTGCTTCTCCGTTACTTCTGCCAAATTGGTTTGGGCTTTTAAGATTTCTTCGGTCGCCTGCATTTGCGCACGCAAGGCTGCCTCTTTAACTGCGCTTGTGACTACGTTAGCAGTTAGAGAAAGGTATGCGCCCTCTAGTTGAAACTGAGCAACTTCAGCCTGGGCTCTCGCACCTTCGACTGCACGGCGCGCACCCCCAAAGACGTCTAATTTATAAGTCACATTGACTGAGGTGTTGTAAAGATTGTAAGTGTCTGATCCATATGGCAGGCCATAAATAGCCGATGGTTGAAGTTGTCGAGTAGCCGCGCCACCAACACTTACTGCTGGAAAATATTGACCGCCAATTTGAGCGCTCACATTTTCTTGTGCGGCACGCAGTGCTGCATCTGCTGCACCTAAATTTGGGTTTTGTTCAAGTGCTTTTCTGATCAGAGCATCAAGCTCCGGAGATTTATAAAGCTCCCACCATTGCGCCTCTATATCTGCCCCCTCGGCAAATTCTTGAGGAGTGCCACCGGGCACTCCAGGAGCGGTGGTTAATTTTGGAGAGAGGGGACCCTCTGTATAAGACGTAGTCTTCGGGGCATCCGGCTGTTTAAAGTCCGGCCCAACCGCACAAGCTGATAACACTCCTGCAGAAATCAGCAGTAGTAAATTTAAACTTGAGAGTGCAGGCGCTTTAGACAAAAACATGAGTTGCAACAAATATCCTCTTTTACAAGGCTTATTTGAACACAGAAATGTCATTAGGGATTCGTAAAGCCATGATTTAACTACTTAAATTTGTCCACAGCTTTGGGCAAATGTCAAACTTGAAAATTACTCAACAGTCACGCTCTTAGCAAGGTTTCTGGGCTTGTCAACATCCGTACCGCGTGCACAAGCTGTGTGATACGCCAGAAGTTGAAGTGGTACGACATGCAAAATTGGTGAGAGATTGCCATAGTGTTCTGGCAAGCGAATGACGTTAATGCCTTCGGTGCTCATGATATTGGTATCTTGGTCAGCAAAAACGTATAACTTACCACCGCGCGCTTTCACTTCCTGCATGTTGGACTTTAGTTTTTCAAGCAGAACATCATTTGGAGCAACCGTTACAACTGGCATTTTTTCAGTTACCAATGCCAAAGGGCCATGCTTTAACTCACCAGCTGGATAGGCCTCTGCATGAATGTATGAAATCTCTTTTAACTTCAATGCGCCTTCGAGTGCGATTGGGTAATGAAGACCACGCCCTAAGAAAAGCGCATTCTCACATTTAGAAAATGCATCACTCCAGGCGATGATTTGAGGCTCTAGTGCCAATACCGCATGGAGTGCCTTAGGCAAATGACGCAATTCGCGAAGAAGCTCTTTTTCTTTTTCAGGAGAAACTCTGCCGGCACGCTTAGCAAGGGAAACTGCCAAGAGGTAAAGAGCTAACAACTGTGTAGTAAATGCTTTAGTAGATGCAACACCAATCTCAGCACCGGCTTTAGTTAAAAAGTGCCAACCGGTTTCACGAACCATAGCGCTACTAGCAACGTTACAAATCGCCAAGGTAAGCTCATGTCCAAGACCCTTGGCATGACGCAAGGCCGCCAGCGTATCTGCAGTCTCGCCTGATTGAGATACCACCACAATCAAAGTTTTTGGATTTGGAACAGTTGTGCGATACCGATACTCACTTGCAATCTCAACTTGAGTTGGAATGCCAGCAATATCTTCTAACCAATATTTAGCAACGCATGCTGAGTAATAGCTGGTGCCGCAAGCCAAGATCAAGATTTGATCAAATTTCTTCCAGTCATCTGGATTGGCATTAAACAGTTCTGGACCAAAAGAAGCAATATTAGCCAGCGTATCGCCAATCGCCCGAGGCTGCTCAAAGATCTCTTTTTGCATGTAATGCTGATAAGGGCCAAGATCCACAGAGTCTGCCTGTGTAGGCATTGGCTTGCGATCTCTTTGCACAGACTTGCCGGATTGATCAATCACTTCTGCGCTGTCCGCCTTGAGGATAGCGACATCGCCTTCTTCCAAGTACATCATCGAGCTAGCACGTCCAGCCAAAGCAAGTGCATCTGAGGCTAAAAAGTTTTCGTGATCCCCTAAAGCTATTACTAATGGCGAGCCAGCACGTGCGCCAATTAAGGTTGTAGGCTGATCTTGAGCAATGACGCCAATCGCGTACGCGCCATGTAATTTAGGCAAAACTATTCTGACTGATTGGGCGATGTCTTTTTGGCCATCAGCAACATATTGTTGATGAATTAAATGGGCAATCACCTCAGTATCAGTCTCTGAAGTGAATACATAGCCAGCAGCTTTTAATTCTGAGCGCAAGATTTCGTAATTCTCAATAATGCCGTTATGTACAACAGCAATCAGACCATTAGAAATATGCGGGTGTGCATTTTGTGTATCCGGCTTGCCATGCGTAGCCCAGCGTGTATGGGCAATACCAACGGTACCGACGAACTCTTTCCCCTGCTCAGCTAACTCAGAAACGCGGGCTGTAGTGCGAGCTCTTTCAATTGGATGCTGAGCATCGTCTCCATTGATAAGCGCAAATCCACATGAATCATACCCACGATATTCAAGGCGACGTAAGCCCTCAACTAACACATCGACAATATTTTTATGGGACGCTGCACCAACGATGCCGCACATTATTTTTTACCCTTTGCGGTTTTCTTGGTAGCGACTTTCTTACTAACAGCTTTCTTTGAAGCAGGCTTTTTTTCTTGCTTTATAGGACGCTTCCACTGCAAAGAAACTTGCCTTGCTCTAGATACTGTTAGCTGATTTGCTGGCGCATCTTTTGTCAGGGTTGTACCTGCACCCAATGTAGCACCACGTCCAACGCGTACTGGAGCAACCAGCTGCGTATCAGAGCCAATGAAAACATCGTCCTCAATAATAGTTTGGTGCTTATTCACACCATCGTAGTTACAGGTAATAGTGCCTGCGCCAATATTGACTCTAGAGCCCACAATAGAATCGCCGACATAGGCCAAATGATTTGCCTTGCTATTGGCAGCAATTTTGCTATTCTTGATTTCAACGAAGTTACCAATATGAACATCGTTTGATAAATCAGCACCGGGGCGTAAGCGTGCGTATGGCCCAATCACCGACTGGTTGCCAACTTTGGCACCATCAATATGACTGTAGGCGTGAACCGCTACACCTTTACCAATTACGCTATTACGAATCACACAGTAAGGACCAATTGTTGTTCCTGCTGCTAGGGTCACACAGCCTTCAAAGACACAACCTACATCAATGAAAACATCGGTACCGCATTCGAGCGTGCCGCGCACATCAATGCGCGCAGGATCAGCCAATGACACGCCGGCCTCCATCAATTGATTAGCAATATTGAGTTGATAAATGCGCTCTAGGGAGGCTAATTGGTCGCGGCTATTGACGCCAACTGTTTCAAATTCATCATCTGCTTGTGTCGTGCGAATGGGCACACCGTCTTTCACGGCCATCGCAATCACATCGGTTAAATAATATTCGCCTTGGGCATTGCTCGCGCGCAAAGCTTTTAGCCATTTCTTTAATGCATTAGTTGGCAACACCATGATGCCGGTATTAATTTCATGAATCGCTTTTTGTACTGGTGTTGAATCTTTCTCCTCAACAATCTCCTGCACTGAACCATCGGGGTCACGAACAATGCGGCCATAGCCCTTTGGGTTTTCTAGATTCTGAGTAAGTAATGCCAGAGCAGAATCTTGGCCACGCACACCGTCCGCCAATTTAGCCAATTTAGTTAGAGTTTTTTTACTAGTCAGCGGGACATCGCCATAAAGAACCAAAGTAGGCTCTTGCACATCCAATTTTGGCAGTGCTTGCAGCAGAGCATGGCCTGTTCCTTTTTGCTCGGCCTGGAGTGCAGTAGAGACTTTGCTAAAGCTCGTACTTACCTTGCTTGCATTGTCTAGGAATTCTTTTACATCGGCAGCACCATGACCAACCACCACGATTGGACCGTTTTTGGTCTGCTTATTTTGTAGAGATAAAGCAGTAACAAGGACGTGCTGGAGGAGAGGCTTCCCTGCTAAAGTTTGCAGAACCTTGGGCAGGGCGGATTTCATCCGCTTTCCTTGCCCAGCAGCCAAGATGACGATATTCATAAGGGGGGATTATAAGTCCCCTGAATGAGAGTTCCACAAGCCAATTCGTCTAATTCCGCCTCATCAATCGCCTTATCGCCAGAGGATCTAGCGGCAATACCAGATAGCTCGGTAGAAATCTCTAAGTTTTGGAAATCAAAGGCCTCGCCATCCATTAAATGGGATGGGACGATGTGGTGCATTGAGCGAAAGAGATTTTCTACTCGGCCAGGGTGCTTCTTTTCCCAATCGCGCAACATTTCCTTCATTACCTGACGCTGAAGATTGGGCTGACTACCACAAAGATCACAAGGAATGATCGGGAAATTCATATCGCCCGCATAGCGCTCAAGTAATTTCTCGGGAACATAAGCTAAAGGACGGATAACAATATGCTTACCATCATCAGAGCGTAACTTAGGGGGCATGCCTTTTAATTTACCCGCATAAAACATATTCAACATCAAGGTTTCTAAAATGTCATCGCGATGATGGCCTAAAGCAATCTTTGTTGCACCCAATTCATCTGCCACGCGATACAAAATTCCTCGGCGTAAACGGGAACATAAACCGCACGTTGTTTTACCTTCTGGAATAACGCGCTTGACAATACTGTAGGTGTCTTGTTCTTCAATATGAAACTGAACACCCAAGCTCTTTAAATAATTGGGCAATATCTCCGCGGGAAAGTTAGGCTGCTTCTGATCCAGATTAACAGCAATGATCTCGAAATGAATTGGAGCGCGCTCACGTAACTTCATCAGAATATCCAGCATGGCATAACTATCTTTGCCACCAGAAACGCACACCATCACTTTGTCGCCATCTTCAATCATGCCAAAGTCACCGATGGCTTGACCTACTAAGCGACAGAGTTTTTTCTCTAGCTTGTTCTCTTCGAAAACAACTTTACGAATATCACCCATGACTAATCACTTACGCTCGCTTAATCCGAAATACTTCGACACCAACAGAATGACAATCTGGATATACGTCTGGCTTGGCTGTACTAACTCGCGCTGCCAATACCTTAGGATGAGCCAGCATTGCTGCTACGATGTCATCACAAAAAGTTTCCTGAAGATGAATATGGCCCTTAGAGGCCCGCGCCTTAATGGTTTCTCGCATAAAGTCGTAATCAACTACTTCATCTAACTGATCATGCGTTGGAGTATTCATGGCCAATGGAATGTAGAGATCTACGTTCAGAGTCACGCGTTGCTCTGCCTTTTTCTCAAAATCATGAACGCCGATATTGATATAGATCTCATAGTCGCGTAAAAATAAACGCCGACAATCTGCGAGAGCTGGATGAGAGAGAATTGCGTGCATGAATAACCTACTTAATTTGTCTTGAACATCACATCACGTGATGAGGGTAATAAATGTTGGCCACCATCAACATATAAAGTGGTGCCAGTAATGGCATTCGCTTTCGCCAAAAATACAGCTGCTGTAGCAACATCGCTTGGTGTTGATGACTTTCCTAATGGCGTCATTTGATGCGCCTTTGCAAATCCGTCATTAGTTTGATCGCCAGAGGGCAAGGAAATTCCAGGCGCTAAGCCAACCACCCTAAGGTGAGGAGCAAAATCTAGCGCCAATACTTCAACGGAGGTTGCTAAAGCTGCTTTAGATAAGGTGTATGACAAATAGTCTGGATTAAGATTAATTAACTTTTGATCAAGTAATTGAATGACCGATGGTAAGTAATATCCGTCTGCTTGATGCGAATTATTTTTCTGATACTCAAACATCAATTGAGACAGCAAAATGGGCGCAGTCAAATTGACCTGCATGTGATTTTGCAAGCTAGCCGCACTCAACGGTGCATCTGAATTAGCGCGATCGTACTCAAAAATAGATGCGCTATTGACTAGGCAATGCAAATTAGCAAATTGTTTAGTAACTGCGGTAAAGAGTATTTTGATGGCATCCTCGTCAGCCAAATCGGCCTGAAAAGCATAGGCCTGAACCCCAATAGCCTGAATTTGTTTGACGGTTTCCTGAGCATCTTGCTCGGATCGCCCATAATGAACTGCCACATCCCATCCCTGGCGTGCAAACTCCAAAGCAATTTCCCGACCCAGGCGCTTGGCAGCGCCCGTCACTAAAACTGCTTTCTGTTGGCGGGATGAGGGTGAGTTCAATTAAATTCTCTTAGACTAGCGAGCTATGGATATTACCTTGACCAGCCTTGAAACGGAGCATAGCGAGCTCCTCAAGGCCAAAATTGCGTCTCAGATCGCTTCTCAGGGCGGCTGGCTGCCATTTTCTCGGTATATGGAGATGGCCCTATATGAGCCTGAAATGGGCTATTACAGCGCTGGGGCTCATAAATTAGGCGCTGGCGGGGACTTCACCACAGCCCCTGAGCTAAGCCCCCTCTTTGGAGCGGCAATTTGCTCCACCTTATTGCCGGTTCTTGAAGGTCTCCAAGAAAAAGGTTTGCCGACTCAAATCCTCGAATTTGGCGCTGGAACAGGCAAGCTTGCCACCTCGATTCTGAGTCGACTTCATGATCTTGGCATTAGCTTGGATCGCTACGACATCATCGAGATTTCTCCCGATCTGGCACAGCGTCAGCAAGAACGCATTGATGGCCTTGTTCATAAATTAAATTTATCCACTCAATGTTGTTGGCTTAGCGAATTACCTAAAGAATTTAAGGGCGTCATTCTTGCCAACGAAGTCATCGATGCTATTCCATGTGATGCGATCATTTATCAGAATGAATGTTGGTATTGGTATGGTGTTGGCTTTGAAAATCACAAACTACTTTGGAAAGTTGGTTCACCTGTAGCGCAAGATCTATTGCCTGACAGCCTCTTAAGTGAGCATTTTTCCGAAGGCTACGTCACTGAGTTACATACACCTGCTAATGCATGGATGCGGCAAGTAGCCAAGGAACTAGACACTGGTCTATTTTTAACTTTCGACTATGGCTTTCCAGAAAGCGAGTACTACCACTCACAAAGACTAGAAGGCACACTAATGGCACATCATCGCCATCATGCAATTCAGGATCCCTTTTATCTTCCAGGACTTTGTGATTTGACGACCCATGTAGAGTGGTCACAAATTGCGCGTAGTGCACTTGCAGAAAATGCAGATGATGTATACCTCACTAATCAAGCCGCCTATTTATTAGATGCTGGCATTGGTGACATTGCATTAGAGATTGCTAATCCAAGTGACCCTGAAATCTTTTTACCAATCTCAAACTCACTACAAAAACTAATGTCCGAAGCGGAAATGGGTGAGCTCTTCAAGGCGTTCGCCTTCTCAAAAAATTTAGGCGCCTTGTTGCCCGAACATTCTCTAGAAGATCTACCTGGACTTCGGGGTAGAAATAGACTCTAAAGTCTAAGACTGAAGTGCAGTAGTAATTGCAGCGAGTCTTGCAGATTCAAATGCACCACCAATGCGCTCACCATTCGATCGATCTTGCGCCTCAACACCAGCAATAATCTCTGCTGTATTTAATGCTAGGGCCTTACGCATCGCATTTGTCAACACAGAAACATTAAATCCAATTTTGTCGGCAAGGCTCAGCAATAACTGGGCGCGATCTGGTTTGCGCCAAACATCAGCGCGATTAAACCAAGCTAAGACATCAACAGATTGAAAAGGGGTGTAAGCATACTTCTGAACCAATACCCTCAGCTCACTAAAAATTTCACTGAAATCACGCAACTCAATGGGCATACGTACACATTCAGCCCATGAGCGAATTTCAGTCGCAGGAAGATCCATCAAAGTAATAGCGCAACGCTCTTCTAAGCCATTGCTACTTACCTCGTAATGCGTAATCAAGGCCTCACGAAAGGGTTCTTCTGCAAGCTTTGAGTTGAGCAATGCGGGCAATAGGCTTTTGCTAGCGCCTGTATTTAATAGGACCTGAAACATATGCATGGGCTTGGAAGAAATCAAGCCTCTAGCCAGCTCCTGCCAAATACGCTCTGCTGAAAGTGTGCTTAACTCACCAGATTGAACAATCGCTTTTAACGCTGCCATCGTCTCATTGGCAATACTAAATTCAGGGAGGCGTGCAGCAAAACGTGCAATGCGCAGTAAACGCAGTGGATCTTCGGCAAATGCATCAGATACGTGACGGAATACTTTGCTAGCCAAATCTTCTTGACCGTTATATGGGTCAATGATGGGGCCAAATTGCCTTCCATTAGCATCAATTTCTTGTGCCATTGCATTGATGGTTAAATCACGGCGCTCTAGGTCTTGCTCCAGGCTCACTGAAGGGTCTGCATAAAAATGAAAGCCTTTATAACCTTGGCCTATTTTTCGTTCAGTACGAGCTAAGGCATATTCAGCTTGAGTTTCTGGATGCAGAAAGACTGGAAAATCCTTACCCACAGGGCGAAAGCCTTTAGCAATCATTTGATCAACGCTAGAGCCAACAACTACATAGTCGATGTCATGCACAGGCAAACCCATTAGGGTGTCCCGTATTGCACCACCAACCGCGTAGATTTTCATTACCGCATACCCTCTAGAGTGCGTCGACTAACACCAAACACTTCGCTTAATGCATTCTGGCCATTTACAGGCAATATATTAGGCAATTGCATCGAGGCAATATTGTCACGCGACATCAAGGTAGGCCCTGGCAACAATTCAAATGCAAGGGCTTGGAGATGCCCTACAAAAGCAGGCACTGGAATAATGGCGCAAGAGGTTTTGGCTTTGCGTGCTGCAAACTCCACAATTTCTCTCATGGTGTAGACCGTAGGCCCAACTAAATCATATGATTGATGAATAGTCTGGGGCATTGTTAGCGCCATAACAAAAGCTGTTGCAACGTCATCTACACTTACTGGCTGAAATTTAGCCTGATGATTTGCCAAAGGCATTGCTGGAAACAATTTAGTAAGCTTTGCAAATAAATTAATAAATTGATCTTGAGCGCCAAAGATGACTGATGGCCTAAAAATAGTCCAATCTAAATTGCTCGCCTTGACTGCGACTTCACCATCACCTTTACTACGCTGATACATAGATGGTCCATTCGTATCCGCACCCAAAGCACTCATATGTAGATAACGCTTAAGACCATGCATTTGCATCGCAGTGATAATATTTTTTGGCAAGTCTACGTGGGCTGCCTTAAACACCTTTCCATAAGGCTGCGCTGGCTTATCGTGCAAGACGCCAACCAAATTAATCACGGCCCCATTGGTTTCAATACGCGCACATAGAGATTGCAGCTCATCAAAATCATGTACATCAGCATCTTCCAAATGCACCTTAGGTAGCATGCATAATTCACGGCCAGCAGCAAGATGGCTTGTAGGCAAAAGAACGGAATAACCCTGCATTTGTAATTGTGCAGCTATTACTCGCCCAACAAATCCATTACCGCCAATTAAAAGTATGTCGTATTTCATGAGCTCTCTTATTAATGAATGCTAATTAAGGTAATTCAGATTGAGTTACTGCTTTAGGGGAAATTACCCCTAAGCGTTGCTTCAAAGATGGTGTTTGCCCATTCATCACAGAGGAATAGTAATTGGCATTTGAGAGGACATTCTTCACGTAAGTCCGCGTTTCATTAAAAGGAATAGTCTCAGCAAAGATCGCGCCCTCTGTTGGGCTAGTTAACTTCTCACGCCATGCTTTTGAGCGTGAGGGGCCTGCGTTATAGGCAGCAGATGCCAGCACCCAAGATCCATCTAGATCAACTAAAACCATATTCAGATAATTACTTCCTAAAGTTAAATTGGTATTGGTGTCGCTTAGCTTGTCATTGGTGTAGTTAATCATGCCAATCTTTTTAGCAACATACTTTGCTGTGTTTGGCATGACTTGCATCAAACCTGAAGCACCAACTGATGAAGATGCATTCATGATGAAGCGTGACTCCTGACGAATGAGCCCATAGGCCCAGGCCAGATTCAAATCAATCTGTCTGGCAATAGGTGAAAGCTCATCCCTGAAAGGAGTTGGATAGCGCAAACTAAAGTCATGTTCTTGTTTTGTGCGATCTGCAGTATTGACAACGCGGTCATACAAATGAATACGTTTGGCGTATTCAGCGGCGGCGAGCAACTGCTTATCTGTCATATTGCGCAGCTCCCAATTCCACTCGCGATTACCTTCAAAGCGCAGATTCATGGCATACAAACGCTCGCCCCTGATAAAGCCCTTGCGACTAGCCATCGCACCAATCTCTTGGTCAGTCACTTTAGTTCGAGCTGGCGCATGATTCGACCTACCCAACTCTTCACGTGCTAGCTGACCATAAAAGTTGTATTGCTCTGCAATCAACTCAAAACTCTCTTTGGCCCTTGCATCTTGACCCTCAGCTTTTAAAGCACGGCCGTACCAATAAGTCCAAGCAGGGTCTTTACTCCGAACTACAGGGTTCATGCCCTCGATAGCATTTTTTACTAAAGGCCAATCTTTGGCGCGCAAGCCTGCGCGAACCTTCCACTCTTGTGACTCTACTGAGAGTAATTCGTTATAGCCAAGGTCTTGTTGCAAGCGATAAGCATCATCAGCATTGGGATCTAATTTCTTCGCCAGAAATTGACCAATGACAGCCCAAGCAACAGCCTGATTCTCTTTGCTGTAGCGTGTGGAAGTTTGCAAAAAATCACGGTAGGTCCTAGCTGGATCGGCCTTGGCAGCCTTGACGATTTCCGCAATAGGATCTTCACCGCCCAAACGACGTGCCATGGTGTCAAAACCTCTTTCGCTTGCTGCGCGGCCAATTGCCTTTGCCTCGCTAGGCGTCATACCACCGGCGGCAACTAAGGAAGGAATCAGCTCTTGGCAAGCTTGTCCAAAATAGCTTGGATCCAACAAGATTGAGCGGGAGTCGATTGCTAATTTAGTTGGATTCTCGCCTTGCGATAATTTTGATAACAAGGAATAGCACTTCACCTGAGCGTCATCATCCAAAACAAACTTGGCATACTCCAAATCAAAACGAGCCCAGTCTTTTCGCTTACCCAAGACTAATAACCAATCATTACGCATGCGATCAGCCAAAGCAGTGCCTTGATACTGATTTAAAAATGCAACCACCTCGGCATCAGCACTGTAATCACCTCGGGGCCCACCACCACTATCAAATAATTGGGGCTTAATTCGGAAATACGCTACATAGTCGTCAAATGGATACGCTGCCAAGCTGGATGAAAGCTGTTGTGTGCGAAAGACATCATTTTTCCTGGCAGCTTCTCGAAGATCAATAAACATTCGATCGGTATCAGTAATCTCAGCTGGGGCGGCCTTGCTCTCATACGACTTTGGCAAGCTTGGTTTTTTAGTCTTTTCTGCAAAAGCGCTGGGCATAGCCAAGGCAAATCCTAGGATCAATATCTTGGTCCAGTGGAGTTGATTCACTTTGATTATTTGAGACTTCTTTTTCACCATCTAACCTTATACAGATTCGCCAGTATTCGCTTGGCATGAAGTTGTTTACTATATCTTCTAATTTTCGCCTGATAATGGACGATATGCACGGTAATTCACCAAAAACTCTTCGTCAAGATTTGTTAAAGCAACGCAAAGAATTTGCTGCTGGGCAAAATTATGGCCAGACTAAAGATCTCCTCATTGCCTGTCTCAATCAGTTTTTAGCTGAGGATGGCAATTCACAGCAGGTTATAGCGCTTTATTGGCCAATTCAAGATGAAATTGATTTACGCCCTGTATTAATTACTTGGGCGCATCAAAAGGCCGGGCGCCGCCTTGCACTCCCATTTGCTCGTGCTGATAAACACCTCGACTTTTATGAATGGCAAGAAGGTGATAAGTTAATTCCCAGCCAATATGGCGTTCCCGAACCAAACCCAAACAACCCCTCAAGACCAGCAGTCAATCCCAATTACATCCTGATTCCCTGCGTAGGATGGTCAAGCTCTATTAACAATGGCAAAACTCAATATTGGCGGCTAGGATACGGAGGCGGTTACTTTGATCGAACTCTCGCCGAACTCAGAAAGCACAATCCCAAGCTTGTTTGCATTGGGATTGGTTTTGATTGGCAAAAACTCAATGATGCTCAGTGGGCGGCTCAAACTCATGATGAGCCTTTAGATATGCTGCTGACAGAGTCTGGCTTATTTCGTTAAGTCTAAGTTGTCAGCGATTGCTAAAACAGCATCTGCTTGATTCAAAGAATAGAAATGCAATCCTGGGGCACCTGCAGTTAGCAACTGATCACACAAATCAGTCACCACTTCTTCACCAAATGCACGGATAGAGGCAATATCGTCACCGTAGGATTGAAGGCGCAAACGAATCCAGCGAGGAATCTCAGCGCCACAAGCATCTGAAAAACGTAATAACTGGGTGCTATTGGTTATCGGCATGATGCCTGCAATGACGGGTTGGGTAAGGCCTAGGTCGTAAGCCTCATCGACAAAACGGAAGTAAGCATCACTGTTATAGAAATACTGAGTCACAGCTGAATTAGCGCCAGCCTTCATTTTTTGCACAAAGAAATCTACATCGCTCGCAGGAGACTTTGCCTGTGGATGTGTCTCTGGATAGGCAGCTACATCAATATGAAACCAATCGCCAGTTTCTGTCCGAATAAATTCTACCAACTCATTGGCATGATGAAACTCGCCATACTGACCCATGCCAGACGGCAAGTCGCCTCGCAAAGCCACAATGCGCTTCACGCCTAATGCTTGATATTGTTTCAACATTTCGCGCACGCTTTCACGTGAGCTACCAACACAAGATAAATGGGGAGCAACTACTGCACCAGCAGCATGTATATCGCTAACCACCTTTAATGTGCCAGACTGAGTAGATCCACCGGCACCAAAGGTCACGGAATAAAACGCAGGCTTAAGCGTTTCACTAAAACGCTCGCGCACAAGATGAAGCTTCTTCTCACCTTCAGGTGTTTTTGGAGGAAAGAATTCGACGCTTAATTCCATGATTTTGGGCCTAGGTATCTATTAAACAAATGGATTAGTAACGATAGTGGTCAGCCTTGTATGGGCCTTCCTTCGTTACGTTAATGTAGGCAGCCTGCTGATCAGATAACACTGTGAGCTCAGCGTTTAAGGTCTTGAGCTGTAAACGTGCAACTTTCTCATCCAAATGCTTAGGCAATGTGTATACGCCAACTGGATATTTATTGGTACCAACTGCATTCCATAATTCGATCTGAGCAATCACTTGGTTTGCAAATGAAGAGCTCATCACATAAGAAGGATGGCCTGTGCCACAACCAAGATTTACTAAACGCCCCTTGGCCAAAATAATGATGCGCTTTTCAGGTTTACCATTGCTTGCCGGGAAAATCACATGATCAACCTGAGGCTTAATCTCTTCCCACTTGTATTTTTCAATACCAGCAACATCAATCTCGTTATCAAAGTGGCCAATGTTACAAACGATGGCTTGATTTTTCATCTTAGCCATATGGTCATGCGTAATCACATGGTAGTTGCCAGTAGCGGAAACAAAAATATCTGCTTTATCAGCAGCGTAATCCATCGTTACAACGCGATAACCTTCCATCGCAGCTTGGAGTGCGCAAATTGGATCAACTTCAGTCACCCAAACTTGGGCAGAAAGAGCGCGCAAGGCTTGGGCTGAGCCTTTACCCACGTCACCGTATCCACAAACTACCGCCACCTTACCTGCCACCATCACGTCAGTAGCGCGCTTAATTGCATCAACCAAAGACTCACGGCAACCATAGAGATTATCGAACTTGCTCTTGGTTACAGAGTCGTTCACGTTAATTGCTGGGAACTTCAGCTCACCTTTAGCAAACATTTGATACAAACGGTGCACACCAGTAGTGGTTTCTTCTGTAACGCCTTTTACTTTTTCCAAACGTGTTGAATACCACGTTGGATCTTGCGCTAATTTTTTCTTAATAGCAGCAAATAAAATCGTTTCTTCTTCGCTAGTTGGGTGATTCAAGCAAGCCTGATCTTTTTCAGCGCGGGCGCCGAGGTGCAATAACAAAGTTGCATCGCCACCATCATCCAAAATCATATTGGTGAAGCCGCCATCAGCCCACTCAAAAATACGATGGGTAAAATCCCAATATTGCTCAAGAGTCTCGCCCTTGATAGCAAATACAGGTGTACCGTTAGCGGCGATTGCTGCTGCAGCATGGTCTTGGGTTGAGAAAATATTGCAAGAAGCCCACTGAACTTCGGCACCAAGTGCCTCAAGAGTCTCAATCAATACAGCAGTTTGAATGGTCATGTGCAATGAACCAGTGATACGTGCACCACGCAATGGTTGTTGTGCAGCAAATTCATCACGAATGGCGATCAAGCCAGGCATCTCAGTTTCAGCAATCGCAATTTCTTTACGGCCAAAATCGGCTAAAGAAATATCAGCAATAGCGCAACGAGTTGCAACAAAGTTGTTTAAATCAGAAACGGTATTCATTAATGCTCCAGCTAAATACGATCCAATGCTGGAGTGAAAACTCGCTAGCCGTTGAATCATGGGTTAGCGAGCGCGGTTGCAATTAGCAAACTCTGATTAAGAGCCCACTCCCTTCAAGCCTGGGGAAATACTGGGTCTCAGCATTCCTTGCAACGCTCCTTGAAGGTATGACGTAATTGTAAACAATTACGTCATATTTCGCCTCAATACATCTACAAACTGCTTTTTTACTACTTATAAGCCCGCTGCAGCACGTAATGCTGCCGCTTTATCTGTTTGCTCCCAAGTGAATTCTGGCTCCTCGCGGCCAAAATGACCATAAGCAGCGGTCTTGCGATAAATAGGGCGCAAGAGGTTAAGCATCCTCACAATTCCTTTTGGACGCAAATCAAAGTGTTCAGAAACCAATTGCGCAATCTTTTCATCGGAGATCTTCCCAGTTCCAAATGTGCTCACCATCACTGAAGTTGGTTTGGCAACACCAATTGCATAAGAAATCTGAATCAAGCACTTGCTTGCCAAACCAGCAGCAACCACGTTCTTCGCAACATAACGGCCGGCATATGCAGCAGAACGGTCAACTTTAGATGGATCCTTACCGGAGAACGCACCACCACCATGAGGGGCTGCACCACCGTAGGTATCAACAATAATTTTACGGCCAGTTAAACCGCAATCACCCTGTGGACCACCAATCACGAAACGACCTGTTGGATTAACCAAGAAGTTAATCGCACCCTTGATCAAATGCTTAGGCAATACCGGTTTGATGATCTCTTCGATCACTGCTTCACGTAATTTTTCAAGAGAAATATCTTCATCATGCTGAGTAGACAACACAACGGTATCGATAGAATCTGGCTTGCCATCTACATAACGCAAGGTCACTTGTGACTTTGCATCTGGACGCAACCAATTGAGACGGCCATCGCGACGCAATTGTGATTGACGCTCTACCAAGCGATGTGACAAATGAATCGGCAAAGGCATGAGCTCTGAAGTTTCATCGCAAGCATAACCAAACATCAAGCCTTGGTCACCAGCACCCTGGTCTAGGCCATCGTCATGCGCCTTATCAACGCCCTGAGCAATGTCTGGACTTTGCTTGTCATACGCAACTAAAACTGCGCAACCTTTGTAATCAATTCCGTAGTCAGTATTGTCGTAGCCGATTTCACGCAAGGTATTGCGGGCAACTTGAATATAGTCAACGTTTGCATTGGTAGTAATTTCACCAGCAAGAACTACCAAGCCGGTGTTACACAAAGTTTCTGCTGCAACGCGTGCAGTGGGATCTTGGGCCAAGATGGCATCCAAGATGGAATCAGAGATTTGGTCTGCTACTTTATCGGGGTGACCTTCAGAAACTGATTCTGAGGTAAAGAAGTAATCGTTTGCCATTGCCTATTCCTTTAATAATTAACACGATCTATGGGACAACTCGACGTGCCAGGAACCACAACGGCGACGCTTTAGCAGAATTTTTGAATCGCCCTGCAAGTTGTCTTAACTCAGCGATGGTGCAATTTTATCCGAAAAGGACTTAATCCATCAAGACGAACTTAAATTTGGCCCTGAAGGCAGCATTGAATATCATTGGGGGGTGCGAAAACTCCTTCTTCAGCTTAGCCTCAATAGCCTTACCGCCCTTCCGCTTGCACTCATGCAAGTGATTGGAGCGTGTATGGGCATGCTGGCCTATACAGGCTCTAAGCAATACCGCTCATTCTTTCGCCCCCAATATGAAGCTGTAGTTAGCGCCCACAACCTCCCCATGAAGCTTTGGGAGGCCATTAGGGCCTCTGGAATGCTGTTTTCAGATAGCTTATGGATTTGGCGCAATCCCCAGAAAGCACTCAAATTAGTTGAAGTGCAGAACTGGGATGTAGTCGAATCAGCCATCAATGAGGGTCATGGCCTGGTGATGCTGACACCCCATCTTGGTGGCTTTGAAATCATCCCTCGCGTGTTGGCCCAACATTTCACCGCAACTATTTTGTATAGACCCTCACGTCAAGAATGGCTCAATGAAGTAGTCGAAGAAGGTCGCACCTATCCGAATATGCATTTTGTTCCCACCAATCTCAATGGTGTGCGTCAGATGACCAGGGCGCTCACTCGCGGCGAGGCCATTGGCATTCTTCCTGATCAGGTTCCCAGTGGTGGCGAAGGTGTTTGGGTGCCATTCTTTGGGCGGCCCGCCTACACCACTCCATTACCTGCGCGCCTAGCAAATCGTAACAACACGCCAGTAGTCATGTTTACCGCGAAACGCAAAGGCATTGGCAAGGGTTGGTTAATGCAGGCCACTAGACTAGCTACCTTATCTGAAGATGCCAATATTGCAGCTACTCAGATCAATGTTGCCATTGAGAATGCGGTGCTCGTTGCCCCAGAACAATTTATTTGGTCTTACAACCGCTATAAGCATCCTGCTGGTGCAGAATTGCCTCCAAGCAATTAGTTATAAAATTTTGTAATGGCCTGGTTGTCCAACCTTTTCAATTTTCTAGCGCTGAATGTATTGCGCCTCTTTGCCTTTTTGCCATATACGATCACAGTCCATGTAGGCTACGGCCTTGGCTGGCTTGCAGCTCATATACCCAATAGTCGCAGTCATGTAGTGAAAACCAATCTTCGTTTGTGCTTTCCGAATCTGAGTGAAAAAGAAATTGATGCACTAGCACTGGAACATTGGAAATTATTTGGTCGTAGTGTTTTGGAGAGAAGCCGTATTTGGCTTGGCAGTGGCAAACAAATTACTGATATCGTCTCTATCAATTCTGAGATCACTCTGGGCGATCACAAGCCACGCTTACTGATTAATCCACACTTCGTAGGGCTCGAGGGCGGGTTTATGGCTCTATCGGTTTTGGCCAGCCAACATGACTGGCCAAGGGGTGCAGGCCTTTATCAAAATATGAAGAATCCATTTTTTAATCAAAAGATGATTGAGTGGAGAAATCGCTTTGGTGGCAAATCCATCGAAAGGCAAAGTCGCTTGCGTGATCTCATTCGTGAAATTCAAACAGGAAACTTTATCTTTATTGCTCCTGATATTGATTTGGGCCCACGCGACTCGGTTTTTGTTCCCTTCTTTGGTATTCAAACCAATACCATTACATCGGTTTCACGCTTAGCCAAACTCAGCGGCGCAGAGGTCTGCTTGATGACCACGACATTAAATCAAGATCGCAAAGGTTACACCTGCCATATCAGAAAGCCATTGCCAAACTTTCCAAGTGATGATGTCGAAAAAGATACAGCACTCCTCAATCGCTATATTGAAGAGCTTGTTCAAGAAAGACCGGCGGAGTACTATTGGGTACATAAGCGTTTTAAACATAGACCTCCTGGCGAAGCCAGTCTTTACGATTAAGCGGAAACATTTTGAGCACACATTCACCAGCACGCAAACTACGCTTCACCAAAATGCATGGTGCTGGCAATGATTTCATTGTGCTCAATGGCATTGATCAAGACCTCAGCTCTATTACACGCGAGCAATGGCAGGCATTAGCCCATCGTCAATTTGGTATTGGCGCAGATCAAATTCTGATTGTTGAAAAAACGACGCGTCCAGACGCTGATTTTCGTTACCGAATTTTTAATGCCGACGGTGGCGAAGTTGAGCAATGTGGTAACGGCTCACGCTGCTTTGTCCGCTTCGTATTGGACCAAGGTTTATCGACTAAAAACCCGTTGCGTGTTGAAGTTGCGCATACTGTGCTTACCCTCAAGTCACACCCTAATGGCCAAGTAGAAGTGGATATGGGGGCGCCCATTTTTGACCATAGCCATATTCCCTTTAATGCAAATGGATTAGCCAGCATGCAAGAGTTTCAAGAAACTCTTTATGCGCTTCCTTTAAGTCGTCCCGCGACGCATGATAGTTTTGTTGGCGTACTTTCAATGGGCAACCCGCACGCAGTCCAAGTTGTTGTGGACGTTGAGAGCGCTCCTGTTCTTGAAGAGGGATCTGAAATTGAACAATATTCCGCTTTCCCTAAAAGAGTAAATGCTGGCTATATGCAAATCATGAATCGCAATGAAATCAAGTTGCGTGTCTATGAACGTGGTGCTGGAGAAACGCTAGCTTGTGGCACCGGCGCTTGTGCGGCGGTGGTCTCAGGGATTCGCAGAGGTTTGCTGGATTCGCCTGTCAAAGTACATACCCGTGGTGGAGATCTCCATATTGCCTGGGGCGGCACTGTCGACGGCATTATTCAACCCGTCATCATGACCGGGCCGGCAGTTACTGTCTTTGAAGGCGAAACAACCATTTAAATGCCGTATTTCTCGCGGTAAGCTTTTACCGCAGGCAGATAGTTTGTTAACTGCGCATCGCTAGAAGAAGTTAAGAAAGACATTAAGTCGGCTAAGTTTGCAATCGCAATGACTGGCAAACCAAACTCTTGCTCAACAGCCTGAACTGCGGACTTATCGCCAATTTCAATTGCATTGCCCGAGCGCTCCATCCGATCTAATGCAATCAATACTGCAGCTGGCTCAGCGCCTGCACCACGAATCAGGTCAACCGATTCTCGTACTGAAGTGCCAGCAGAAATCACATCATCAATAATCACTACTTTGCCTTTAACAGGGGCACCCACCAATAAACCTCCCTCACCATGGTCCTTAGCTTCCTTGCGGTTGTAGGCATAAGGAACATTAATACCGTTGTCAGCTAATGCGATAGCTGTAGCTGCTGCTAGCGTGATTCCTTTGTAGGCTGGGCCATAGAGCATGTCGAACTGAATATTCGATTCCTGCAAGGCCTTAGCGTAATAACGACCTAGCGCACTTAAACGTGCGCCATCATTAAATCCACCCGCATTAAAGAAATAAGGAGAGAGTCGCCCTGCTTTAGTTTTAAACTCCCCAAAGGACAAAACCTTTGCCTCTAAGGCAAAATGAATAAAGTTATCTTGATTTGAATTATTTGAGCTCATAGGCCTACATGTTACGCATCATTTCAGCGAACCTCAACGGTATCCGTTCAGCAGTCAAAAAAGGCTTTCTACCCTGGGCCATTAAGCAAAAAGCAGACTTCATCTGCATGCAAGAGCTGAAGGCCCAACGCGATGACCTAGAAGACGCCATTCTGAATCCAGACGGCATGCATGGCTATTTTCACCATGCCGAGAAAAAAGGCTATAGCGGCTGTGGCATCTATACACCCCACAAACCAGACGAAGTCTTATACGGCTATGGTAATCCAGAGTTTGATGCTGAGGGGCGCTATGTGGAGGCTCGCTTTAAGGGGCTTTCGGTGATTTCGTTTTATATGCCATCAGGTTCAAGCTCACCCGAGCGCCAAGAGGCTAAATATCGCTATCTTGATAGCTTCTTGCCTCATCTCATCAAGCTTAAAAAATCTGGTCAAGAAATTATGCTCTGTGGCGATGTCAATATTGCCCATCATGAAATCGATCTTAAGAACTGGAAGGGTAATCTCAAAAACTCCGGCTTCTTGCCAGAAGAACGAGCATGGCTTACCAACTTATTCGATCAGGTTGGCTACGTAGATGTGTATCGCAAATTGGAGCCCGAAGCAGGAGAGTCTTGCTATACCTGGTGGAGTAATCGTGGTCAAGCCTATGCCAAGAATGTTGGATGGCGAATTGACTATCACATCAGTACACCTGGCATAGCCGCTACAGCAAAGAAAACTGCCGTGTATAAAGATGAACGCTTTTCAGATCATGCACCGCTTACTGTGGACTATGACTGGAAGCTTTAAACAATGAAGACAGCGAAATTACTCGTCTTC
Source organism: Polynucleobacter hirudinilacicola (assembly GCF_002192535.1). GTDB lineage: Bacteria > Pseudomonadota > Gammaproteobacteria > Burkholderiales > Burkholderiaceae > Polynucleobacter > Polynucleobacter hirudinilacicola. The sequence goes on from NZ_NAIA01000001.1 coordinate 302,075, forward strand.
TTTTTTGATCTGAACAATTTTGAAGTGAATAGTTGCCCAAATCAACAACAGAACTGGGGCGCCAATAATCGCTGTTCCGAAGAAAAATGTTTGATAACCGAAGGTATCTACAAAGACTCCTGAGAAGCCCGCTAACCATTTGGGTAAGAGCAACATCATCGAACTAAACAAGGCGTATTGCGTTGCTGAATATCGGATATTTGTTAGTGCAGATAAGAAGGCGATGAATGCTGCACTGGCAATGCCTGAGCTTAAATTGTCAGCAGAAATTACCCAAATCAAACCATGTAAATCATGGCCTTGTGTTGCCAACCAAGCAAATAATAGGTTGCTAACCGCAGATAACACTGCGCCCACAAACAAAATACGCAAGACACCAAATCGTAAGGTGAGGACGCCACCCACAAAAGCGCCCACTAAAGTCATGACAACGCCAAATACTTTACTCACTGCTGCCACTTCATCCTTGGTGTAACCCATGTCGACATAAAAGGGATTGGCCATAATACCCATGACTACATCACTAATACGATAGATAGCAATTAAAGACAAAATCAATACTGCATGCCAGCGATAGCGAGTGAGAAACTCAGCAAATGGCTCAATCAAGGTTTGATGGAGCCATGCTTTGACATTACGCGCTTTTGCCAATTGAATTTGTACTGGCTCTTTACTTAATAGAGTCGTAATCACTCCAACCCCAATAGATGCAGCCATACACAAATAAGCAAACTGCCACGCGCCAGCATCATAGCCACTGCCTGTCTCAGCCCTGGCAGCCAGCCACAAGACGCCTGCGCCTGACCAGATCAGGGCCAATCGGTAACCCGTTTGATACGTAGCCGCTAAGGCTGCTTGATGATCGCTATTTGCTGATTCAATCCGGAATGCATCTAATGCAATATCTTGCGTAGCTGAACCGAATGCCACTAATAAGGCGCACCAGACAACTGAGTTCAGGGCCAGCTTAGGATCGAGCGTAGACATTCCTACGAGGCCAATAATGATGAGTGCTTGCGCAAACAGCAACCAACTACGACGCCGACCAAATAATTTCGTTAGCAGAGGAATTTTTAAGCGATCAACAAGCGGAGCCCACATCCACTTGAATGCATAGATGAGCCCAACCCAAGTTAAGTAGCCAATAGTGCTGCGATCAATCCCTGCCTCACGTAACCAAAAGCTGAGTGTTCCAAGTATTAGTAGGAGAGGTAGGCCAGCAGAAAACCCAAGAAATAACATTCGAAGGCAAGGCCATTCGAGATAAACCCGAAAATCAGCAAGCCAAGACTGCGCTGCTTTCAGCACAGTTCTAGGCGCTACGGACGCGGAACAGCGCCAAGCTACCAAAGAAATTAGGCATCAAGGTCACTTGTTGACCATCATGCAAGATGCATTGATCAATCACCTTGAGGCCAAGGCTGGAAGCTAACTTCTCAAAATCGTCCACAGTGAGTACGCGCACATTGGGTGTGTTGTACCACTGATAAGGCAAGCTCTTGGATACCGGCATACGACCAAGCCCTACTGCCAAACGATGTGACCAGTGGCCAAAGTTCGGGAAGGATACGATAGATTCTTTACCAACACGAACCACTTCACGCAAGATCTTTTCAGTCTGATGAATAGTTTGCAAGGTTTGTGAGAGCACTACGGTATCAAAACTATTATCTTCAAAAAGCGCTAAGCCGCCCTCTAAGTCTTGCTGAATTACATTCAGACTTTTTTGTACGCAAGAGAGAACACGTACATCATCGATCTCTACGCCATAGCAATGAACAGGTTTTTGTTTCTGCAAGAACTCCAAGAAACTACCATCACCACAGCCCAGGTCGAGTACCTGACTATTTGGGGCAATCCATTTGGCAATCGCCGCAAAGTCTGCGCGCTTATTGATATTACTCATGACGAGCCTCCAACATTTGCGCAAAATAAGCTCTTACTAGATTGTGATAACGCTCATCATCCAATAGGAATGCATCATGCCCATGAGGAGCATCGATCTCCGCATAAGTCACTTCACTCTTATTGCTCAATAAAGACTGGACGATCTCACGGCTACGATTCGGCGGGAATCGCCAATCCGTTGAGAAGCTCACTACTAAGAACTTAGCCTGCACCTCTGCTAAAGCACGGTTCAGACTACCGTCATAGCGACGTGACGGATCAAAGTAGTCCAAGGCACGAGTAATCAGCAAATAAGTATTGGCATCAAAGTAGGTTGAGAACTTATCGCCCTGATGACGCAAATAGCTTTCAACTTCGAATTCCACATCGAAGCTAAAGCGGTAGTCACTTGATTCGCCGTTGGGGCGTTGTAATTCGCGCCCAAATTTTTCAGCCATATCATCATCAGACAAATAGGTAATGTGGCCCACCATGCGAGCTAAACGCAAGCCACGCTTTGGCACTACGCCATGCTCGTAGTAATTGCCGCCATGAAAATCAGGGTCCGACAAAATTGCATTGCGCGCCACTTCATTAAACGCAATATTTTGTGCGCTTAATTTTGGAGTAGAAGCCACCACCACACAGTGCTCTATGCGCTTAGGAAACTGGATTGCCCAAGCCATTGCCTGCATGCCGCCCAGACTACCGCCCATGACTGCAGCAAATTTCCGAATGCCCAACTTATCAGCAAGACGTGCCTGGGTATTCACCCAATCCTCCACTGTAACTACAGGAAAGTCAGCGCCATAAGGCTTGCCGGTTTCGGAGTTGATGCTCATTGGTCCAGTAGAGCCAAAGCAAGAACCTAAATTATTTACGCCGATCACAAAAAAATGGTTTGTATCTACAGGCTTTCCGGGACCAATCATGTTGTCCCACCAGCCGATATCCTCTGGATTATCGGGGCTAGGGCCTGCTACGTGATGAGAAGCATTGAGCGCATGACAAATTAATACCGCATTACTTTTATCGGCGTTGAGTTTGCCGTAAGTTTCAATCACTAAATCATAGCCAGATAATATGGCGCCACTCTGCAAAGGCAGGGGCTCGGCAAAGTGGATAGTGTTTCTAGAGAGATTTAGCTCGCTCATTCTGAGAGGAGGATGCGCAAACTAATATCAGAAGCTTCGGTTGGCAATTTCTTAAAGCCGCTGCGGGCAAATCGATGCCAACGACCCAAGACAAAACTCATCAACATAGCAGCACGCATGCTGACTTCTTCTTGACCAACCTGAGCCCAAGCCCCACCTTGGGTCTGAGCAATTCGGAGTGATTGCTTCAATGAAGCTTCAACGCGATCTAGAACCTGCGTAATCCGTTCTTGCAAACGATCATCTTCTTGTAATAAGGCATCGCCTAATAGCACTCGAGTCATGCCAGGATTCTTCTCGGCAAAGAACAAAAGCATTTGTAAAATTCCTCGGGCTTGAGCAAGTCCAGATTCTTCTTTTTGATTGATCTGATTGATTAAGCCAAAGACAGTTTGCTCAATAAAAGAAATAAGCCCCTCAAACATCTGCGCTTTACTAGCGAAATGACGATAAAGGGCTGCTTCAGATACTTGAATTTTGGCAGCTAAGGCCGCTGTTGTTACGCGCTCACCCTTCGGGTTTTGCAACATTTCTGCAAGTACTTGCAAAATCTGCAAGCGGCGTTCGCCAGGACGTGGGCGTTTGCGAGCCTTACCAGCTTCAGCATCGCTGTCATTGGTATCTGCTGGCTGCAAAGATTCGCGCATGTCTTTGCTTACCTCGAACGAATCATCGTACCGAACGCTTGCTCGGTCAGAATTTCTAGCAATAAGGAATGCTCAATACGACCATCAATAATATGCACCGAATTCACGCCACTTTTTGCAGCATCTAATGCAGAAGAAATCTTCGGCAACATGCCGCCAGAGATCGTGCCGTCAGCAAACAAAGCATCAATTTCTCTTGCGGTTAAGTCCGTTAATAACTTGCCATTCTTATCCATGACACCAGGAATATTAGTCATCATGACCAATTTCTCTGCATGTAAGATTTCAGCCATCTTGCCAGCCACTAAGTCGGCATTGATGTTATAGGCCTGACCCTCGGCACTAAAGCCGATTGGCGAAATCACCGGAATGAACGCGTCATCTTGTAAAGCTTTCACAACAGCTGGATTAATCGCCTCAATTTCACCCACAAAACCAATATCTATTTTCTTACCTGGCTCTGTATCGCTAGAAATCATCATTTTCTTGGCATGGATTAAGCCGCCGTCTTTACCAGTCAGGCCGACAGCCTGACCGCCAAAGTGGTTAATCAGCATGACGATATCTTGCTGCACTTCACCGCCTAGAACCCACTCCACCACTTCCATGGTTTCTTCATCGGTCACGCGCATACCTTGAATAAAAGTTCCGGTCTTGCCAATTTTTTTCAGGGCCTCATCAATTTGTGGGCCACCACCGTGGACTACAACAGGATTCATGCCAACCAACTTCAGCAAGATGACGTCGCGCGCAAAACTTTCTTTGAGACGCTCTTCAACCATGGCGTTCCCGCCGTACTTAATCACGATAGTCTTACCGTGATACGCGCGGATGTAAGGCAAAGCTTCAGCAAGAATCTCTGCCTTTAACAAAGGTGAGATGTCACTAAGGGCAGGTAATTGCTTGGTCATCGCAAATGGAGTTTATTCGCCAAATAATTTTTGGCGGAGTTCACGACGCTCTTGAGCCTCAAGAGATAAATTGGCTGTAGGCCTTGCAATTAAACGGTTCAAGCCGATTGGCTCACCAGTCTCTTCGCACCAACCATAGTCGCCAGACTCAATACGAGCCAAAGCTTGCTCAACCTTTTTAAGCAATTTACGCTCACGGTCACGTGTGCGCAATTCCAATGCATGCTCTTCTTCAATCGTTGCACGATCAGCCGGATCTGGCACCAAAATATTTTCGCGAAGATGCTCGGTTGTCTCCGAAGCATTCTTCAAGATATCTTCTTTAAGCGTGAGTAATTTTTGACGGAAAAAGTCTAACTGCGCAGCACTCATGTAGTCCTTATCGGACATTTTGAGCAATTCTGCCTCAGTTAAAGGTGCACCCTTTACAGTCTTAGGGCTTGCAGCTTTGCTACTCGCTTTTGTAGTAGCCGCTGGTTTTGTTGCTGTTTTCACCGTCATCTCATTCTTTCCTAGATTTGAAGCATTATTGCCTCATTCTGCCAAACTTTTACAGCTCTTTTATCAATATTTATCAATATTGACCGTGGCCGCGGATTGTACCCGAATCTTCCTAGACCAAACATCCCTCAAGCCCAGCCAGTAGGGTGTCCTTAGGCAAATCAATGCCTATGAAGACCATCCGGGTTTGCTTGGGTTCAGTACCCCATGGGCCAGCCATATCGCTACCCATCATCTGATGAACCCCCTGGAATACCACTTTTCGGTTACTTCCCTTCACATAGAGCACGCCTTTATAGCGCAGCATCTTTTCGCCAAAGACCTCCAGAATGCCTCCTAGGAAGTCTTCCAATTTTTTGTGATCAAAGGGTTTATCACTACGAAATACGAAGGATTGGATACGATCTGTGTGCCCCGCATGACCATGATGATCATGGCTATGGTCGTGACCGCAAGTACTGTGATCATGGTCGTGGCTGTGATCATGACCACAATGTTCATGATCATGATCTTCCTGCTCTAAGAAATGAGGGTCAATATCTAACTTTGCATTGAGATTAAAGCCCTTGAGATCAAAAACTGCATCGAGAGGAACCACGCCCTTAGAGATTCCTGTAATCGGAGCTCTTGGGTTCATATGCATCAGGCGCTTACGTAAGGACTCAACTTCAGCTGGCGTTACTAAATCGGTCTTGGTAATAAAGATCTGGTCAGCAAAGCCGACTTGACGCTGCGCTTCCTCATGCTCATCTAGCTGATGCGGGCCGTGCTTGGCATCCACCAGGGTTACAACTGCATCTAAAACGTAATGGTCAGCAACGTCGTCATCCATAAAGAAGGTCTGAGCTACTGGGCCAGGATTGGCTACCCCGGTTGTTTCAATCACCACACGATCAAAACTGATCTTCTTATCTTTGCGTTGCTCCCACAGCTCATTCAAAGCCTCAACCAGATCGCCACGAATGGTACAACAAATACAACCATTACTCATCTGCACAATATTTTCTTCGTGATCTTGAACCAAGATGTCGTTATCAATATTCTCTTCGCCAAACTCGTTTTCAATCACAGCAATTTTTTTGCCATGATTTTCAGTCAGAATATGTTTGAGCAAAGTCGTTTTACCGCTTCCTAAAAAGCCAGTCAAAATAGTTACCGGAATTAATGCCATGAATGATCCAATCAAAATCTAGAACAAATGCGTTCCCAATGTGGGAAACCTACTATCTTACCGAGTTCCTCAGCCTTTACCAGCCTTTGCGCGCGGATGCGCTTTATCGTATGCCTGAGCGAGGTGCTGAAAATCTAAAGAGGTATAAATCTGAGTGCTGGCAATACTGGCGTGCCCTAACATCTCTTGCACTGCCCTCAGGTCCTGCGAGGATTGCAAAACATGGCTAGCAAAGCTGTGACGCATCATATGAGGGTGCACATGAGTTGGCAAACCAGCGCGCATTGCTAAAGTACGAAGGCGGGCTTGGACAGTACGGGGTGATAAGCGTTTTCCAGTTGCAGACAGAAAAAGGGCATTCGATTGCTCAGCAAAACTACTGGCACCCCGAATTTGACGCCAGATATTCAACGACCGCATTGCGGGTTTGCCGACAGGCACAGAGCGGCGCTTACCACCCTTACCCAATACCGTAACTTCTGCAGCATCCCAATCTAACCACCCAGCCGATTCATTTTGACGATCCTTACTTTGCATTACATCAATACCCAGTAACTCTGAAAGACGTAATCCCGAGGAATACAGTAAATCAATGATGGCTGCATCCCGAATCGATTCCAAATCCTTTTTCTCTTCCGCCTCTTTAACCGCTTGATTGACCAAGGAAAGCGCTTGCTCGACTGACAAGGCCTTAGGCAGCGACTTTAAGCGCTTAGGGGCCTTCACATCATCTACTGGATTGGCCACTAGATTACTGGTTACCTTGCCAGCACGCGCATCTCGCCTGGCATCCTTTTCTGTTAGCCAGTCATACCAACCACGCCATGCTGAAAGTGCTCTGGCAATACTTCTAGATGACTTACCTTTGGAATGTAAACGACCAGCCCAACGACGCACATGACCGTTGCTAACTTTTAGTAAATCAATCGAATCTTCAAGAGCAAAATTTTGGAGATCACTCAGATCCATGCCATACGCTTTTAGGGTATGCGGCGAGAGTTGGCGCAATACGTGCAACTCATGCAAATACTCTTGCATGAGCGGATGAAGATCAGTCGCTTGTAATTTCATAAGCCTGGATACGATCCAGAGCTGCAGCAGTTAGTTCGGCAATCTGGCGCAAATAGAAAGCTCCCATATCTGCAGTGAAACGCGTTTCATCCTTACTCGCTAAGAGCAGCACTGCTGGTGATTGGACGGCACCAATGCTCTTACCTAGCGGTAGACCAATAGCAACCATGCTTTGCCAGCTTGGATCAATAGTAGTTTGGCTCGCCAATAAAGCAACACTAGCAGCAGCCAATTCTTTAGCTGACCCGCAGAGCGGTGTATCTACCCATGGGCCAAACGCAGAATTTGGTGACAACAATTGAGCAGCCTCAACCTCAAATACCTCAGCTAATCCAGAGGTAATTGCTCCCTCAGCATCGGCTTTATTGTTGGCCTTCATTAAGCGCAGCAACCAAGCAACCAAGCTTTGTTGAGTTTTATCGTTACGGCTACCAAAGTGCAGCATCTCGCTTAGGCGACGATTGAGTTCTTGATTTTGAGTTCGCAATACTGTCATCTGACGCTCTTGCAATGAGATCGCACGATCTTCATGTGGATGCTTGATGCGGATCTCATTAAAGAGATCAGCATAGCGATCGAAGAAGCCAGGGGTTGCTCTCAACCACTCAGCAACCAACTCTTCTTGTTCTGCCTGCTTTGGATCTATTGCACTCATGAATTTCTTTCTTAACTTAGTTTTTTTCGCAGGAGTTCGTTTACTTGACCAGGATTCGCCTTGCCCTGAGAAGCTTTCATAATCTGACCAACAAGGGCATTGAATGCTTTTTCTTTACCAGAGCGGAACTCTTCAACCGATTTCTGATTGGCTGCCAGGACTTGATCAATGATTGCCTCAATAGCACCGCTATCGCTAATTTGCTTAAGCCCTTTAGCCTCAATGACTTGATCAACAGTACTCATTACCTTACCGGCAACAGCCTCATCCCACAAAATTGCAAAGATATCTTTAGCGATCTTATTGGAGATAGTGCCGTCTGCCACGCGAGTGAGCAATGGGGCTAAATGTTCGGCCTTTAGTGGTGCATCAGCAGTTGCAATTCCGGCACGATTTAAAGAGGAAGCAAATTCACCAGCAATGAAGTTTGCAGCTGCTTTAGCCAGAGGTTTGCCAACTATGGTTAGCAGCTCTTCGAATACTTTTGCTGTATCGCGGTCTTGTGTGAGTAATTGCGCGTCATAAGCACTCAAGCCATAATCCGCCTGCCATTGCCCGCGCAATTGTGTGGGGAGAGCCGGCATCTTAGTACGCACTTCGGCAATCCACGCATCATCAATCACGACTGGTAATAAATCAGGATCCGGAAAATAGCGATAGTCGTTTGCATCTTCTTTGCTACGCATACTGCGTGTTTCACCGCGATCCGGATCATAGAGACGAGTCTCTTGAACAACGGTGCCGCCATCTTCAATCAATTCAATTTGACGACGCACTTCATATTGAATGGCCTCTTCCAAGAAGCGGAAAGAATTTAAGTTCTTAATCTCGCAACGCGTACCAAATTCTTTTTGCCCCACAGGGCGAACAGATACGTTGGCATCGCAACGGAAAGAGCCTTCTTGCATATTGCCGTCGCATACCCCCAACCACACCACAAGGGTATGCAAGGCTTTTGCATAAGCCACCGCTTCTGCAGCGCTACGCATAACCGGCTCTGTAACAATCTCTAAAAGTGGAGTACCAGCACGATTTAAGTCGATGCCACTGGAGGATTCGCCATGAGGGCCAATAAAGCCCTCCTCATGAACAGATTTACCGGCATCCTCTTCCATATGGGCGCGAGTTAATTCAACCACTTTTACTTCCTCGCCCACCAGAATTTCTAAAGATCCGCCAACAACCACTGGAATCTCCATTTGGCTAATTTGATAGCCCTTAGGGAGGTCTGGATAGAAATAATTCTTGCGCGCAAAAATACTTGCAGGCGAAATCTTCGCTCCCACTGCTAATCCAAAACGAATCGCATGTTCAACTGCCTGGCGATTAAGTACTGGTAATACACCGGGCAAAGCTAAATCCACTGCACATGCTTGAGTGTTAGGTTCTGCACCAAAGCGCGTGCTGGCACCGCTAAATATTTTAGATTGAGTTTGTAACTGCGCGTGGGTCTCAAGACCAATGACGACTTCCCATTGCATCATGCCACCCCACTAGCTTGGCGCAAATGCCAATCGGTGGCTTGCTGATATTGATGTGCTACTTGCAATAAGCGCGCCTCAGAAAAGTAATTACCGATTAGCTGCATACCGATTGGTAAATTATTTGCATTAAATCCACAGGGTGCGCTCATTGCTGGCAAGCCTGCTAAATTAGTTGAAAGTGTATAAATATCTTCCAAATACATTTGAACTGGGTCTTTTGACTTCTCCCCTAGACGCCATGCCACATCTGGCGCAACAGGCCCTAGAATGACATCACACTCTTTAAAAGCCGCTTGAAAATCCGCTGCAATAATGCGACGAATTTTTTGTGCCTGCAAATAGTAAGCATCGTAATAACCGTGACACAAGACATAAGTGCCAATCAAAATGCGACGCCTTACTTCAGCACCAAAACCTTCAGTACGTGACTTCTGATACATGTCGCCCAAATCTTTGTACTCACTAGCACGATGGCCATAACGCACACCATCAAAGCGACTCAAGTTACTTGAGGCTTCCGCTGGTGCCAATACGTAATACACCGGAATAGATAACTTAGTTTTAGGTAAGCTCACCTCAACCAACTTCGCGCCCAATCCTTCTAAAGTCTTTGCTGCTTCATTGACTGACTTAGCAACATCACTCGCTAAACCGTCAGCAAAAAATTCTTTAGGCAAACCAATACGCAATCCCTCTAATGGTTTAGTAGGATTTGTGCTGGCTTCTTGCCAACTCTGATTGAGATAGCGACCATAGTCCTCACCGGAGTCCGCAAGAGAAGTTGAGTCACGCTGATCATGTGATGACATTGCGGAGAGAACTAAAGCGCAGTCCTCTGCTGATTTACCCATGGGGCCAGCTTGATCAAGCGAAGAGGCGTAAGCAATCATGCCGTAACGCGATACCCGTCCATAACTAGGCTTAATTCCGGTTAGGCCACAAAATGCCGCTGGTTGGCGAATTGAGCCGCCAGTATCGGTGCCGGTGGCAATCGGAGCTAAGCCGGCAGCAACCGCAGCAGCAGAACCGCCAGAAGAACCACCAGCCACATAAGCGGCATTCCAAGGATTTAAAACTGGGCCATAGGCAGAGTTTTCATTGGAAGAGCCCATGGCAAATTCATCCATATTGGTCTTACCAAGGCAGACCATACCAGCACCATGGGGGTTGTTTTCATCTGGGATTCCCAAATTGGAGACAACCGTTGCATCGAAAGGACTCTGATATCCAGCCAAGATTTTGGAGGCAGCAGTCGACTTCCAACCGCGGGTAACGAAGACGTCCTTATGGGCAACTGGAATGCCGGTCAATTTGCCAGCTTTACCAGCAGAAATTAATTTATCTGCTTTAAATGCTTGCTCTAAGCTTAAGTGAGCATTCACATCAAGATATGCATTCCACTGCTTTCCAGCCTCAATACGGTCTAAAAAGTACTGGGTTAATTCAGTGCTAGAGACCTCCTTAGCAGCTAAGGCTTTTGCCATAAGCGTAATGGGAGCGTTATGCCAACTCATTCAATCACCCTCGGCACTAGGAAGTAACCATCCTGTTGAGCTGGAGCAGACTGCATGTTCTCAGCGCGGTGATCGGACTCACTCACTTGGTCAACGCGCATGGGCTGAGCCAAATCACGCAGAAATAGAATAGGGTGAGCAAGTGGCTCTAACCCAGTGGTATCAACAGCCTGCATTTCCTCGACGAGAGAAAAAATAGCCTGTAATTGAGGCAAAACAGCCTCGGCTTCTGCCTGATTTAACTCAAGCCTAGAAAGGTGCGCAATGCGCTGGACATCATCAAGATTCATGGGGCGCTAGAGTATCATTCCTATATATTTTTATTAACAACTTCTATTTTCCCACTACATCATGTTTGGTTTTTTCCGCAGCTACTTTTCCAATGACCTAGCCATCGACCTAGGAACCGCCAACACCTTAATTTATATGCGTGAGCGGGGTATTGTCCTCGATGAACCCTCGGTTGTGGCAATTCGCCAAGAAGGTGGTCCAAATGGCAAAAAGACCATTTTGGCCGTCGGAAAAGAGGCAAAAGCGATGTTGGGTCGCGTTCCAGGAAATATTGAGGCAATTCGCCCGATGAAAGATGGCGTTATTGCCGACTTCACCATCACCGAACAAATGCTCAAGCAATTTATCAAGCTCGTGCATGAAAGTAAATTATTAAAGCCAAGTCCACGCATCATCATTTGTGTTCCTTGTGGATCCACTCAAGTTGAGCGTCGCGCAATTCGTGAATCTGCATTGGGTGCTGGTGCATCACAAGTATTTTTGATTGAAGAGCCAATGGCGGCTGCAATCGGGTCTGGCCTACCAGTTTCTGAAGCTGCAGGTTCAATGGTGGTTGACATCGGTGGCGGTACAACTGAAGTTGGTGTGATGTCATTGGGCGGCATGGTTTACAAAGGGTCTGTTCGCGTTGGTGGCGATAAGTTTGATGAAGCGATTACCAACTACATTCGTCGTAACTACGGCATGTTGATTGGTGAGCAAACTGCTGAGTTGATCAAGAAAACCATTGGTTCTGCTTTTCCCGGCGCTGAAGTGCGCGAGATGGAAGTCAAAGGACGCAATCTTTCAGAAGGTATTCCACGCAGCTTCACAGTAACCAGCAATGAAATTTTGGAAGCTTTAACAGACCCTTTGAATCAAATCGTGACCGCTGTTAAAGCAGCTCTCGAGCAGATTCCACCTGAGTTGGCCTCTGATATTGCTGAGCGCGGCATGATGCTAACGGGCGGCGGCGCCTTATTGCGTGACCTTGACCGCCTCTTGCTAGAAGAAACTGGTTTGCCAATTCATGTAGCAGAAGATCCATTAACTTGCGTGGCTCGCGGTTGCGGTATCGCACTGGAGCGCATGGATAAGTTAGGCGGAGTGTTCTCGCACGAGTAAGCGACATACACGTCGATCAGGGAATTGCAACATAGCGCTCCACCACTTTTCAGACAGGGCATTCCGGCCTTACTCAAACTGATTGTCTGTCTGTCGATCAGCATCGCTCTGATGCTGATCGATTTTCGTTTTAAAGCACTCGATCCAATTCGCAACAATATCAATTGGGTTTTGCGTCCTCTTGAATATGTCATGATGGCGCCACGGAATATTTTTGAAGCAGGATCAGAATATTTCACGACTCGGTCCACGCTTGATCAAGAAAACCAAACGATGAAGGTGCGGCAAGCAGAGCTCTCTCTGTTAGCAAATCAGTCTGAATTTTTGATGGTAGAAAATCAAAATTTGCGTGATTTGATGGCGCTGCAAAAACAGGTGCCCTTCAAAACATTACCTGTCGAGATTCTCTTTAATCCTCCCAATCCGATTTCACAACGCATTGTGATTAATCGCGGTACTAATGACGGCCTCAAGCTGGGCAATCCAATCGCTAATGATTCTGGGATATTGGGCCAGGTTGTGCGCCTGTATGAACGCTCTGCTGAGGTTTCCCTGCTGGAGGATCGTGACTTTGCGGTTCCAGTCCAGGTTGCCCGTAATGGCTTGCGTGCTGCCGTTTTTGGAGCTGGACGAGGCAACCCCCTGGAGCTGCGCTACTTACCAGTAGCCAGCGATTTAGAGGTTGGCGATATTTTGATTACCTCCGGCATTGATGGCGTATACCCACCAGGCTTTGCAGTTGCGGTTATTAGCAAAATTGAGCGCAACGCCGATAAGAATTCTTCCAATGTATTTTGTGTACCGGTGGCAGCAGTTAATCGATATCGCCAAGCCTTAGCTTTTTTATACGACCCACAGTTTGATGCTAAAGCGCCAACGATTAACAACAAATCAGTTAATGGTCAGCCTTTGACAAATACGCCTGGTAGACGCCAAACTCGCGCGCGAGGAATGCAATGATTGATTTCCAAAGCGGCTACATATTGCGTCCGGTAAATCCGGTCTTCATTTATTTCAGTCTGTTTTGTGCACTGTTACTAAATCTTTTGCCAATCGGAAACTATGGCTGGGTACCGGACTGGTTAATTCTTTGTATTGTGTTTTGGAATATTCATCAGCATCGCTACGTTAGTGTCATCTGGGCTTTCATACTCGGGCTCATGATGGACGTCCATAACTCTGATATTTTGGGTCTACACGCATTTAGCTATTCACTAGTGGCATACCTGGCAATCTCTTGGCACCGACGCATTGTGGCGCTTACCGTTCTATCTCAGGCCCTGCACCTCTTGCCGATCTTTTTGCTTGTGTCTTTATTTCCACTGTTAGTTCATTGGCTACTCAGCGGAGAGCTCTATTGGTGGGCCCTCACCGGCGCCATTCAAGCTGTCATTGAAGCAATGCTTTGGCCACTGGCAACTCGCGTATTATTGGCGCCTCAACGTCGCCCAATTGACGTCGATCACAATCGCCCACTCTAAGAAGCTGCATGGTTTCTTTTAAAAAGCCTGACCTCGACTCATTTCAAGAGCGCATCCATATTGCGACCTTGTTCGTCACTTTTTGTTTCTTGCTTTTAGTGACTCGTTTAGTCTGGCTTCAACTTGTAAGCCATGGCAAATATGCCTTGCTCGCAGAAAGCAATCGCATCGCGCTAGTCCCGGCACCAGCAAATCGCGGCCTTCTGATTGATCGCAATGGCATCGTGATTGGCCGAAACTACTCTGCACTCACGCTAGACGTCAATGCCGAAGAAGTTAAAGGCAATGTTGATCAGCTCATCAATGAACTTTCTGAGATTATTGATATTTCTCCTAGAGATCGCCGCAATTTTAAGCGCTCCTTGGAAGATTCAAGAAATATGGGCACTTTCCCCTTGCGCTCCATGCTCAATGAAGCTGAAACTGCCCGTTTTATGGCTAATCGCTACCGGTTTCCTGGGGTAGAAATCCGCGCTAGAAGCTTTCGGGAGTATCCCTATAACGAGCTAGCCTCCCACCTGATTGGCTACATTGGTCGTGTTTCCCAAAAGGATAAGGAGCGCATGCAGGCAGAAATCGAGGGCGCCAAAGGCAACGATCCCGATGCTTTGCAGGCCTCTTTTTTGCCAGGTATTCAATACGTTGGCAAGATTGGTTTAGAGCAAAGCTATGAAAGTGTATTGCGCGGTGTACCAGGCTACGATCAAGTAGAAATTACTGCAGGCGGAAAACCTGTACGCACTCTCTCTAGTTCACCTTCCGTCCCCGGCAAAAATGTAGTGCTCTCTGTTGATATCAAATTGCAATATTTAGTTGAGCAACTGTATGGTAATTTTCGCGGGGCATTTGTTGCGATCGAGCCAGAGACTGGTGACATCTTGGCCTTCGTATCGAAACCCAACTTCAACCCAAATGACTTTGTTGAGGGCATTGATTCAGTGACGTGGAAAGAATTGAATGAATCGCCACAAAAGCCACTCTATAACAGACCGCTTAAAGGCATTTATCCACCGGGATCAACCTATAAACCTTTTATGGCCCTTGCTGCTTTAGAGCTTCAGAAGCGTACACCTTCTCAAACCATTTCTGATCCAGGTTATTTTGAGTTTGGTAATCACACCTTCCGGGATGACAAAAAAGGTGGTCACGGTATTGTTGATATGCAAAAGTCAATCGTTGACTCTTGTGACACGTATTACTACCTGCTTGCTCGCGATATGGGCGTCAACATGATGCATGACTTTATGAAGCCTTTTGGCTTTGGACAAATCACTGGCATTGATTTACAAGGTGAATCTAGAGGCGTACTACCGTCAACGGAATGGAAGAAAAATACCTTCAAGAAACCAGAGCAGCAAAAATGGTACGAAGGCGAAACGATTTCATTGGGCATTGGCCAAGGTTATAACGCTTTCACCATTTTGCAATTAGCGCACGGAATGGCAAACCTAGCGAATAACGGTATTGTGATGAAGCCCCACTTGGTAAAAGCAATTGAAGATCCTTTTACTCGCAACAGAGTATTAACTACGCCGAAAGAAAGCTATCGCATTGACCTGAAACCAGAAAATATTGAGTTCATCAAAAAATCGATGGTTGAGGTAAATATTTCTGGAACATCTACAGCAGCTTTTAAGGGCGCAGGATACGTTGCCGGGGGTAAGACCGGTACCGCCCAAGTCTTTAGCTTGAATTCGAAAGAATATAAACACAGCTCTACAGCAGAGTTCTTACGAGATCATGCTTTATATATTGCATTTGCTCCTGCAGACAAACCCACTATCGTGATTGCAATGGTGGTTGAAAACGCAGGCTTTGGTGCTCAACATGCAGCGCCGATTGCACGAAGAGCGTTGGATTACTACATTGAGGGCAAGTGGCCTAAGGAGATTCCCGAATGGAAAAGAGCCCCTTAATTAAAATTAAAAGTTTTTTCTTCAGCCTATTTGCTGGTCTTGACCGCCAGCTAGGCCTTATTTTGCTTGGCTTAGCGGGTATTGGCTTTTTTACCTTCCTATCTGCAAGTCAAAATACACCAGTTCAAATCGCAGATGAGTTACGCAATCTTGCGCTGTCGTTCTTAGTAATGTGGGTTGTTTCGCGCATACCACCTAAGTGGCTAGAAACGGGTGCTGTTTGGGTTTATGGATTTGGTATTGCATTACTGATTGCAGTGGCTGTATTTGGCCTAATCAAAAAAGGTGCACGTCGTTGGTTAAATATTGGCATCGTTATTCAACCCTCCGAGCTTATGAAGATTGCAATGCCACTCATGTTGGCGTGGTACTTTCAAAAGCGTGAGGGGATTCAGAAAGGTTGGGACTATGCGGTAGCGGGAATCATTCTAGTGATTCCGGTTTTTCTGATTGCACGTCAACCCGACTTAGGTACAGCCCTTCTAGTATTTGCAGCTGGCTTATATGTAATTATTTTGGCGGGGCTACCATGGAAGTGGATTTTGCCTTTTGTGGGGATTGGTGTTGTAGGGATTCTGCTGATCATTATTTTTGGCAGCACAATTTGTGCACATGATGTGACTTGGCCACTCGTACACAACTATCAAAAGCATCGTGTTTGTACCTTACTTGATCCAACTAGCGATCCATTAGGTAAAGGCTTTCACACGATTCAATCCATGATTGCCATTGGCTCGGGTGGATTTTTTGGCAAGGGTTGGTTTCAGGGAACACAAGCGCATTTGGAGTTCATTCCAGAAAAACATACTGACTTTATATTTGCAGTCTTTTCAGAAGAGTTTGGCTTGCTTGGCAATCTGATATTGATTGGGCTTTTCTTTGCCCTGATCAAAAGAGGCTTGGCAATCTCAGCGAGTGGGCCAAACTTGTTTACCCGCTTATTAGGCGCAGCGGTAACACTCATTTTCTTTACCTATGCATTTGTGAACATTGGCATGGTCAGCGGCCTACTTCCCGTTGTTGGAGTTCCTCTGCCATTTATTAGTTATGGTGGTACCGCTTTGGTTACCCTTGGATTTGGTGCGGGCATATTGATGAGCATTCATCGCCATCGTCGACTGGTACAAAGTTAATGAAGTAGTTAAATCTTGAGAAAATAAAAAAGCCCGGCATGCCGGGCTTTTTACCAACAGAGTAAAAATTACTTCTTACGCTTGTTAACTGAATCTTTAAATGCTTTACCAGCAGAAAACTTAACAGTTTTTGCAGCAGCAATTTTGAGTGGCTCGCCAGTTTTTGGGTTACGGCCCATACGTGCAGCACGTTTGCCAGATGCAAATGTACCGAAACCGATCAGTTGCACTGAATCGCCCTTGGTAACAGCTTTGATGATGTTCTCAATTGCTGAATTCAATGCGAATTCAGCTTTTGCTTTAGAGATCTCCGCGTCGTCAGCAATCGCTGCGATTAGTTCGGCTTTGTTCAAGTGAAGCTCCTTATAGATATTGATGTCAGCGCACATTACGCTTACATGATTTTAACCACAAAAAATTACAAAAATAAAGCTGCGATACAGCAATTTTTTACTACCACTACAAATTACTCATCCAAAACCACTATATCGGAGACAAAATACTCTGTATCCCCAAAACAGTTTGTAGGTAGGCCAATATGCTGTTGATATTTTAGTGCTACCTTTTTGCCCAAATTAGCATTTATTTTTTCCGCCACAGCATCTTCACGCACTGTAAAGAGGAATTTTTCTGACATGGTGCCAGGCATCGAAACCATCGCCAGCTCTCCCTCCCAGGTCTTGCAAATATAACCACGATTGGAGAATTTTTGAACATATCCTGCTCGTTCGCCATTTCCATAGCTCCAAGTCAGCATTGCCCATGTGTATACTGAAATACCCGCTAGGCCAATTAAAACAAGGCTTAAGAGCCACTTTGTAAACCTATTCATACGATCATCCTTGATCAATGTCCACATAAACCCTAACTGGGCAACAAAAGCTATTCCTATCAAGTATATGAGGATCCTCCCTCAAGAAATAGCCAACCGAGAGCTTGTCGATAAATAAACATTAGTAGTTACACCAGATTTAATCGTTCCACTAAAAAACTAGAAATCCATCTTTTAGATTTTTTGAGACTCAGTCATTTTCTATATTTCAGTGGCAAAAGTTGGTGATCTTCCAAAAATTTAGGGCTTAAGCGCTTGAACAATTTGCTCGGGACTAATAGGGCCCCAGACCTCTACCCGCTTCTTTCGGCTATTTTGTCCAGAAATGAACTGAATCTGCTTTTGGGGAACTTTTAATTGTTTCGAAAGCCAGGCCAATAGAAGCTCATTCGCCTTATTTTCTGAGGCAGGGGCCTGCAAAGAGATTTTCAGACAACC
Organism: Polynucleobacter hirudinilacicola; assembly: GCF_002192535.1. Taxonomy (GTDB): domain Bacteria; phylum Pseudomonadota; class Gammaproteobacteria; order Burkholderiales; family Burkholderiaceae; genus Polynucleobacter; species Polynucleobacter hirudinilacicola. The sequence goes on from NZ_NAIA01000001.1 coordinate 320,265, forward strand.
GTCATGTAGGCCAACTACTTTGGTAATTTTTGCACCTGGCTGGCAATGCAAACTGAGAGTAATTCCGTTTGGGGTTTGTTTTAACCAATTAGGCGTCATTAAAGTACTTTAAACTTAAACCATGATTATGAAGAGCTCTAAAACGCTAGACCACCTATTTGCAAACAATCGCGACTGGGCCGAAGGCATGGTCGCCAAAGACCCTGAATTCTTTAAGCGTTTAGTGAATCAACAAGCTCCAGAATACCTCTGGATTGGTTGTGCCGATAGTCGCGTCCCAGCAAATGAAATTGTTGACCTTTTGCCAGGCGAACTATTTGTTCATCGCAATGTGGCTAACGTTGTTGTACATACCGACTTAAATTGCTTATCTGTGATTCAGTTCGCTATTGATTTGCTTAAAGTTAAACATATTTTGGTCGTCGGTCACTATGGTTGTGCGGGTGTGCATGCTGCATTGAGTGATCGCCGCATAGGGCTTGCTGATAATTGGTTGCGCCATGTAAAAGACGTTCACCAAAAGCATGAGCGCTATTTAGGAGAGGTCTTGCCAACGCCAAAGCGTCAAGATCGCTTATGTGAATTAAATGTGATTGAGCAAGTAGTGAACGTCTGCGAAACCACTATTGTTCAAGATGCCTGGAGCCGTGGCCAAGATCTCACGGTACATGGCTGGACATACCGCCTCGATACAGGTCTCGTAAAAGATTTGGGAATGTCTTGTAGTTCCATTGAGGAAATGGGCATTCGTTACAAAAAAACCTTAACCCGCTACGACTCTGAGTAAATCGCATTTGCTCAAATCCTTTTCTAATCACGCAGTAGTTACTGTTCTTAAGCTTCTCTCCCTATTGCCTTATGGGCTTCTAGTGTCGATTGGCTATGGCTTGGGCTATATTGCTGCACGCATTCCGGGAGATCGAAATCGGGTAGTAAAAACCAATCTGCATTTATGTTTTCCTGAATTAAATGCAACTGAAATTGATCTTCTGAGCAAGCAACACTGGCGATTACTTGGTCGCAGCTTGGTTGAAAAAAGCATTATTTGGCTAGGAAGCCAGGAGCAGCTAAGTAATATGATTGAGGTTAAATCTGCCGTGGATCTCGAGAATAAAAAGCCTCGCATTCTAGTCAATATGCATTTCACCGGGATTGAAGGCAGCATTATTTTGAGCGCTTTAGCAAAGCAAAACCACTGGCCGCGGACTTCTGGATTTTTTCAGAGAATGAAAAGTCCATTTTTTAATCAAAAAATTATTGAATGGCGAAATCGCTTTGGCGGTAACTCAATTGACCGCCAAGGAAACTCGAAAGAAATTATTCGGGAGATTCGTAATGGTGATTTCATCATCATTGCCCCAGATATCGATCTCGGCACAAAAGATTCTGAATTTGTTCCTTTTTTTGGCATTGAAACTAATACGATCACAGCAGTTTCGCGAATGGCCAAAATTACTGGGGCTGATGTTTGCCTAATGACCACCACCTTGAAAGCTGATGAGTCTGGCTATATTTGCCAAATCAGCGAGCCTTTAGAAAATTTTCCAGGATCAGATCCAAAAGCAGATACCGCTCGCCTTAACCAATATTTTGAAAAAGAAATTCGTCTTCGCCCTGCCGAATACTACTGGGTCCATAAGCGCTTTAAAAATCCACCCAGCAACAAAGCCAACCCCTACAACCCTTCTATCTGAAGGCCTTTTGACCTATCATTAAGGGATGACTGAACGCATTGGGCTATTTGCCGACCTTCATAGCAACCTAGAGGCTTACGAGGCCTGTATGGCCAAAGCTCAAGGGCTTGGCGTAACTCGCATGGTTTTTTTAGGGGACATCGTTGGCTATAACGCAGACCCAGCTGCGGTCATTGATCGCATTGCAGATTTAGTCAATGCAAAAAGGGCAATCGCGATCTTAGGTAATCATGATGAGGCGGTTTTCAAAGATCGCCGTAACCAAATGAATGCGAGTGCCAATGCGGCAATTGAGTGGACCAAGACTCAGCTCAAAGAAAGCCATCTTGAGTTTCTAAAAAATTTACCTCTGGTAGTTAATGAGGAAAAAATATGTTTTGTCCATGCCTCCGCACACAATCCGGCCGATTGGAACTACATTACCGACAGTATGAGTGCCTGGCGTTGCGTGCAAAGCTCCGGAAAGAGTTATACCTTTGTAGGCCATGCACACGAGCAAGCGCTTTTTTATCAAAGCGCTGTTGGCAAACTCATTCGATTTGCGCCACATCCTGGTGATGAAATTCCTGTTCTACAACATCGCCAGTGGGTTGGGGTTGTTGGGTCTCTAGGCCAACCAAGGGATGGAAACCCAGAAGCGTGCTTTGCTGTTTTTGAGCCTGGATCTGAGACGCTGACTTTTCACCGAGAACCTTATGATCATTTTTCTGCCGCAGATAAAGTGAGACGCGCAGGCTTGCCAGATGATTTAGCCAATCGCTTAATTACCGGCAAATAATCGATGTCTATCAATACTGAAATTGAGGCAGTAGATGATATTTTCCAAGAGGGCAAAGTAGTTGATGGCTTTGTGCTGGGAAAAGAAGTTCACAGGGGCGGCATGGCTACTCTATTTACCGCCACTAAGGAGGGCATTGATGTTCCCATCCTACTGAAGATTCCACGTGTCGGGAGAGATCAGCCCGTTGAGAGCTTAATTGGCTTTGAAACTGAGCTCACGATTCTTCGCTCCCTCAAGAGTCCCCATGTTCCCAAGTTCTTGGGGGCAGGCAACATGGCAACCCGCCCATATATTGCAATGGAAAGGATTGAGGGTCGCCCGCTGGAAGACTACATCAAGGAAGGCAAGGTTTTTACCGTTGATGAAGTAGTAAAGATTGGGGCGGATCTAGCGCAAGCAGTTCAATCTTTGCACTCACAAGATGCAATTCATTTAGACATCAAGCCAGAAAATATTCTGATTGACAATAAAGACAAGTTAACGATTATCGATTTTGGCCTGTCTCATCATGCCCGTTACCCCGATTTACTTGCCGAAGAAATGCGTAAGGGCGTAGGCTCTGCACCTTATATTTCACCGGAGCAAGTAGCTGGCATTCGTTCTGATGCACGCAGTGATATTTACTCTATCGGCGTCATCATGTATGAACTCCTAACTGGGGAATTGCCATTTGGTAATCCACAAAGCCTGAGCGGCTTGAGAAGACGCATGTGGGCAAAGCCATTCCCACCGCGGGCAATCCGCCGAGAAATTCCTCGCTGGCTACAAGAGGTGGTCCTAAGATGTCTAGAGCCACGAGCTGCAGATCGATATCAAAGTGCCGCACGGTTGCGGCAAGTATTGCGGGATCCGGAAGGCGTCACACTCACCGAAAGGGCCGATCGAGTTGAGCCACTGAGTTTCTGGCAGAACCTTAAAGGCATGTTTAAGGCTGCTGGATACGAGCCCTCGCCAAGTCCACGGCCGAGCATGGGCAATTATGATGCGCCATTAATGATTGCTGCGATTGATACAAGACAATCAGATGAAGATTTACGAGAGCGCATGCAACTCACTGCTAAAAACTTATTACTCGCTTATCCCGAGAGTCGTTTAGTTTGCTTAAGCACAATTAGTAGCACTCCTACTTTTGAGGGCAATCAAGAAAATGAAACCGCAAGCGGCATTGTGCGCGGTCACTTAGTCCAATTAATGGAATGGGCAAAGCCCTTGAAGCTTCCTCCAGAGCGAATCTCTTATCACGTCCTTGAGGCAATGGATCCTGCATCACGGATTGTGGAGTTTGCAAAAGATAATGATGCGTCTCTCATCTTAATTGGGGCATCACACAAATCCCCCAACTTAGTAACGCCTTGGAGAACCTCCATGACTAAGATTGTTGAGGAAGCCCCATGCAGCGTACATATTGTTAGAACCTAATTAAGGGCTTTATCAGCTCAACCTAGTAATTGCCGGATAATGCAGGCATGGAAGAAAAAGTACGCGTTTCGAAACTGTTATCTGAATTGGGGCTATGCTCACGTCGCGAAGCAGACTCTTATATTGAGCAAGGCCTTGTAACAGTTGACGGCGAAGTAGTCAACGAACTTGGCGTGCGTGCTTATCGACATCAAAAAATTGAATTGCAGTCTGGCGCCAAGGCGCAACAAGCGTCTCGTATTACCGTCATTCTGAATAAGCCCGTTGGATATATCTCTCACTATGACGATGAGCAAGAGTATCAACCGGCCGCTTCTTTGATTACGCCTGAGAACTATTTTGGTAGCCCGCTTGATAAAGGCCGCAACCCCCGCTTTAATACCAAAGGCTTAGCGCCTGCTGGAAGGCTTGATATTGACTCTACCGGATTGTTGGTATTGACCCAAGATGGTCGTATTGCCAAGTTATTAATTGGTGAAAACAGTCCAATTGAAAAAGAGTATTTAGTTCGCGTTGAGGGAGCTCTTTCTTTTGAAGATTTGGATCGCCTAAAACATGGCCTCTCTTTGGATGGCGTTGCCCTCAAGCCAGCACAAGTCAGTTGGCAAAATGAAGATCAATTACGCTTTGTATTGCGCGAGGGCCGCAAGCGCCAAATCCGCAGAATGTGTGAAATGGTTGGTCTCAAGGTCATTGGCCTCAAGCGCGTCAGAATAGGTCGGATTTCTCTTGGCCCACTGCCGCCAGGTCAATGGCGATTTGTCAGGCCTGAAGAGCAATTCTAGGCAGGCGCGCCCGCTTATAATTGCGTCCAAACTAAATTAATAAGCGCAGAATTACCATCGAAACCACCACCTCCAGTACTCCAGCCGCAGAAGTATTACGACGTCGCAGCTTTGCCATCATTTCTCACCCGGATGCTGGCAAGACTACGCTGACCGAAAAGCTATTGCTTTACGCTGGAGCCATTCAAATTGCTGGCAGCGTTAAGGCCCGTAAAGCCAGTCGACATGCAACCTCCGACTGGATGGAGATCGAGAAACAACGCGGTATTTCTGTCGCCAGCTCAGTCATGCAAATGGAGTATCGCGACTGCATCATTAATCTACTGGATACACCTGGTCACCAAGATTTTTCTGAAGATACTTACCGCGTTTTAACCGCAGTGGATTCTGCCCTAATGGTGATTGATGCGGCTAACGGCGTCGAATCTCAAACCCTACGTCTACTTGAAGTCTGTCGTGCCCGCAATACGCCAATTGTTACCTTCATTAATAAGATGGATCGCGAAGTTAAGCCGCCCATGGAGTTAATGGACGAGATTGAAACTGCTTTAGGCATTGAAGTGGTTCCCTTTACTTGGCCGGTTGGCATGGGCAAATCTTTTGCGGGCGTGATTGATATCGCCAATATGCGCATGCGCATGTTTAAAGCAGGAGAAGATCGTGTTACTGAAGACTCACATGCTGTGGTGGATGTAAATGATCCCGCACTTAAAGCGCGCCTTGGAACCGATTTAGAAAATGCACTAGCAGAAGTAGCGCTTATCAAGGAGGCAATGCCGGCCTTTGATCAAGAAGCCTTCTTAGCGGGCCGTCAGTCCCCGGTATTTTTTGGCTCAGCAATTAATAATTTTGGTGTCCGCGAAATCTTAAATACCTTAGTTGAATTAGCACCGTCTCCAGGATCACGTAAAGCACTACAACGTGAAGTAAGCCCTGCTGAAAATAAATTCTCTGCCGTTGTGTTTAAGATTCAAGCCAATATGGATCCAGCACACCGAGATCGGGTTGCATTCTTGCGCATCTGTTCTGGGCACTTTCAACGCGGTATGAAATTAAAGATCTGTCGCAATAACAAAGAAGTGCGCACTAATAATGCCCTGTCCTTTCTTTCACAAAGACGCGATATTTTGGATGAGGCATATCCTGGCGATATTATCGGCCTACCAAATCATGGCTTGTTACGCCTAGGTGATACGCTTACCGAAGGTGAACAATTGCAATTTACAGGCCTGCCATTTTTTGCTCCTGAAATTTTTCGCATGGTTGAATCTGCCGACCCCTTGCGCTCTAAGCAATTAAGAACCGGTCTCATGCAACTCGGCGAAGAGGGCGCTATTCAAGTCTTCCGCCCCATGACTGGTGGCACGATGCTCCTAGGTGCCTTTGGTCAATTGCAATTTGAGGTTGTAAGTCATCGCCTGCAAACGGAATATGGCGCTGAAGTGCGCCTACTACCTGCCCGCTATAGTCTGGCACGTTGGGTCAGCTCAGATGATCCTGTTGCCTTGAAAAAATTTACTCAAGAGAATATTCATCGCATGGCAGAGGATGTTGTAGGCGCATCGGTATTTCTTGCTTCACATAAGTCAGAGCTTGATGTCGCACAACAGCGTTGGGAATCCATTCAATTCCATGCCCTGAGAGAGCATGCGGGTCTGATTTATCAATCTGATTTAGCGGGTTGATTATTTGCCTTTAATCTGAGGCGCCTTGCAGTCAAACACTGCAATGAGTTGAGTGTCACTATTTCTAAAGGTAGCAGCTTTTCCGTATTGCGCACAGTAGTTGCTGGCTTTTTGAGTGAGCTGCTCAATGGACTCACCGCTACTATTTAAAAAAGTAACCTGATTTGAATCAGATGCGTCTGTGTAGACCGCTGCGCAAGCATTCAAAAGAGTGAAACAAAATATTCCAGAAATATAACTCTTCATGCAAGGCATTCCTTATTGTTAACTTATTAGATAAATCTAATCTTCTCAAGCGGCAAAGTAGTTGCTAATGAACTACTCAAAGATCTTAAAATGCACATAACTAAAGCAAAGAAGGTATCTAGAAGATGAATTGTCCCTTAATCATAGCGCCTGAACTTTTAAACTGTTATTCTGAACTGTGATCACTATTGTGCGCCCTAGATAGGGGGATCTCTTGAGCATCCCTCTTGAATTCATCATTTCATAACTCTAGGAAAACTCATGGCTGTAGGCCAAAATCAAAGAAACAGAAAAAACGACCCCATGCTCACTAAAACAGGCAAGCCACGTCTTGGGCCTTTAAATGCTACTCAGCTCAATAAATTACTGGAGGCCAGCAATAAGCCAAAAGAGAAAAGTAAAATTTTGCGAGCGCTTAGCAAGCACACTGTTGCTGCTGCATAAATACCAAGCCCCGTATAACGGGGCTTTTTTAATGAAGGTACACGAAGTATTTATACCCTCTTCACTAACATTTTCTTTCCTAAGATAACGGTAGCGATGACTAAGAAAGCAAATACTAAATTCATTATTGTGAGCGAATCTCCAAGTAAAACGCTGGCTGCAATAAGAGTACAAAAAGGTTGTGTGAGCTGAACTTGGCTAACACGTGCAATACCGCCAATAGCAAGCCCTTCATACCAAAAGAAGAATCCAATATACATCGAGAACAAACTTAGATAAATGAAGCTAGTCCAGGCTATGGGGCCTGCATTGATGTATTGCGGATCAAATGTGACATAACTCACCACCAAATTGATAGGCAGCGAAATCACAAGCGCCCAAGAAATTACAGACCGTGGATTCATTTTGCGAGAAAGCTCACCGCCCTCTACATAACCTGCGCAAGCACAAATACCGCCGAGAACTAATAAGGCATCTACATAAGTAAAGCTTCCGGAGCTTTTTAGTAAGGCGTATATCACCACCAAGGACGCGCCCAATAAAGAAACTAGCCAAAAACCTAGGGATGGTCTCTCCTTAAAACGAATCACGCCAATGACGGTAGTAGCTAAGGGCATCATGCCTAAAATGACTGCACCATGAGATGAAGATCCTTCGGTCATGGCAACAGTAGTAAAAATTGGAAAGCCAAAAACGACGCCCAAAGCAATCACTACGAATTTAGTGAAATCCGCCCTGGTAGGCATGGGTTCTTTTTTATATATTAGGTAAGCCAAGGCAACCACCGCTGCGAGCGTAGCCCTGCCGAATGCAATGAAGTACGGATCGAAGCTCAGAACTGCAATCTTGGTCACCGGCAAAGTCAAACTAAAAATCAAAATGCCAATAAAACCGATGAGCATTCCTTTGGTTTCTTTATTCACTGTCACCCTTTGCGTGTATCAGACCATTGTATTGAGGAATCTGTAGACTGGCTTAAGACCCATGGAATCATTAGCCCTTATGATTGCTAAATGACTACGACTCGATTTTGCTTAGTGCGCCACGGAGAAACTGATTGGAATGCTGATCGCCGCCTACAGGGCCATACTGATATTCCTTTGAATGCCCTTGGCTTAGCTCAAGCAGCCCAGATGGCCAGGGCGCTTAAAGCTAACCATTTTGAATTTGATGTTCTCTACACCAGCGACTTACAAAGAGCGAAGCAAACTGCAAAAGCGATTGAAAGCCTCTATACAGTTTCTGCCATTACCAACAGCGCACTGCGAGAGCGTCATCTTGGCACCCTCCAAGGGCTTACTATTAGCGAAGCGCCGGATTCAGAGCCAGAGCTCTGGCAAGCCCACATCAATAGAGATATTCACGAAGAGTTACGTGGTGGCGAAAGCATCCTGCAATTTGCAAACCGCATCAAAGCTGCACTTGAAGAAATCCAAGAAAAGCATACTGGCAAAACAATCTTGTTGGTCAGCCATGGCGGAGCTCTGGATATGATGTATCGAATGGCGAGCAATCAAGCATTAGATGCCGAGAAAGCGGTGACCGTTCCAAATGCATCACTCAATTGGATTAGTTGGAATGGATCTAACTGGAAAGTGGAGAGCTGGGCAGACACCAGTCATCTTGATGGTTTAGCATTGGACAACTTAGATTTATAGCCGCATCCATACCAAGGCAGTTAATAAATAAGCCACCAAAAGATGGCTTATTTACAGTAGATCACTTTGCTGCTTGTAATTTATTTTGATCTGATGCGCAAAAGTCAACAATCACATCTGCAAAATTTAAATAGCGAGAATTGCTCTTTCTAAATTGATCAATTTCTGCAGCAAGTGGTGAAGCTACGCCTTTAAAACCAGCATCTTCATATCCAGGGTGATACGGTGCCTCTTCAACAAATTTGTTTGTCATACATTAACCTTGTTCAATAAGCGCTCAAAGCGATAACGCCATTAAGCAATATAGAAATAGATCTGCATCTGCAGACCATGAGTAAATTTGCTACTGAATTATTTGCAAAGGTTTTGCATAAAGTCTCTCCCAAAACGGCCCACCAGCAACATAGCGATGCCATGCAGATGGATGCCGCTCCCCCTGTCCTTGATACCTGAGAGATTCACACTAAGCCTGGCTTAGTGCTTGCTCCTTCGGTGCACCATAAATGGTGGCTCTCCAGACGGCTATTTAGGATAAGCAGTACGTTCCTGTGGGATACCTGAGCGTTCATGGGAGTTTGCGCCTTCGGTGGAGGGTTGTCCCTCACTCTCCTGCTTACGGAAATTATATCCTGATGCCCTCAATTCAGAACTAGTGATTTATACCAATGCCTCTACAAAGACATGGCTAGGATAGAGAGCCCTGAAATGAGCATCACGAGCTCCATCAGCAATAAAAACTTCTTTTCTGGCAAGGCCAAAACAATTCTTTTAGAAAAAATTGAGCCGACTAATACGCAACTACCAATCAACAGGCCCTGAATAATGGCTGTCACATTTAAGAACCCAAGCTGGTGGAAAGTAATGCCCTTGGTAAATAGAATGGATAGAGTACTTGCGGCCTCGGTGCCTAAATAGGCCCCTTTGCTTAAGCCAAACGCCAAGAAGAATGGCGTATTAATCGCACCCGTTGTTGCCACTATGCCAGTGAGGTAGCCAATGACAGCGCCCACCAAACTCATTTGCCATAGCTTAAGATAAAAATTCTGCTTACGCATCCACCTGCGAATTGGGATGAGCAGAATAAGGAAAAGGCCAAGAGTAATCTCAACGAGTCGATCATTTAACGTCACCAAGGTATTGACGCCTAACATCACCGCAGGTATTGCGGTAACGCTGTAGACAAAACACACTTTCCAATTAATGACGCTCCACCAAAGGAAAATACGGGAAAGGTTTGCGACCGTAGCAACGAGCGCAATGACTGGAATTGCTTGAATCGGCCCATAAAAATACACTAGGGCGGGCATTAAGATGATCGTGGTGCCAAATCCAATTACCCCACCTAAAACTCCGGCACCCAAACCTAGAACCCCCAGGACAAGGGCCTGAAGGAGTAGGTCTTGAAACATCAAGAAAGTAACTCGCTAATCTCAATCAAATTTTGATCAGGGTCACGAACATACACAGAGTTTATTTTTGCAGTTGCTCCAGTGCGAACGACCGGCCCCTCGATAATCGGCCAAGCCTCTTTTTCTAAGTGTGCAATGACTTCTGTAAGTGGTCTATCGGCAATAAAGCAAAGATCTAGAGCGCCTGGAGTTGGAATGTTGGCCTTGGGCTCAAACTCCTTGCCCTTAATATGCAAATTAATCTTTTGATTGCCAAACTTAAAAGCCTTGCGCTCTACTGGCGGAGATCCACCAATGAATGACTCTAACTGCATACCCAATACGCGCGTATAAAAATCAATACACTCAGTCTCTTTTGCGGTAGTCAAAACAAGATGATCCAAATGATCAATCATCACATTACCTTTAGTTTTGTGGGCAAGCATTTGCCATAGTTTTTCCGGCAATACGATCTTTTACCCAGGGTAGATATAAAGGCCCAGCGGTGCCAGGCGTAGAAAAGTGGGTTTGCTCTCCTGGCAATTGAACTCTGCTAATGTTGCCGCCCAACTTGCACATTTGCTTTTGATATAACTCGCCCATTACAGGAGGTACAACCGTATCTTTCGTGCCCCAATAAATAATCACGGGAGCTACAGGTTTGACTGGATTAACGCTTCCCTTTAAAAATGCTTGCGCCCATGCCAAAGTATTCTGTGCCTTTGGTTTTAAAAGGTTTTTGTATCCAGTCCCATAGGCATAGTTCAAAGTATCGGCTGATGCATGTAGACATTTATTAGAATAAATTTTGTCGATTACTTTTGCGCCATCGTCTGTTAACAAATCAGTTAACTTGAGATTAGGGAACGCCGCCTGAGTGCCCCATAGGGTCATTGAAAAATGCGCAAAGTTAAATACATTGTCAGAAAAACTAGCGCTTAACTCGCTTATCATTTTTTCTGATATTGCTTGATCAAGTTTGGCTCCAGGCATTGTTACCGCAACATCATAGGGGGCGAGGGCCACAAAACCTACTGGCTGAATATCATCAAACGCAGTGCCTTTTTTAGAAATGTAATCTGGCATGCTAGCTGCGGCAATCGTAGTGCCGCCACCTTGTGACCAACCATAAATGATGGCCTTTTTGCCGGCGCCGGTTTCTTGCATTGAACCGACCGCTCTAATGGAGTCAATCGTATCTTTAGCTTGCGTAATGGCTACTGCGTACTGATGCTTGCCGCCGCCGCCCAGACCCTGATAGTCGGTACCAACCACTACATAACCCTCTTTAATAAAAGCCTCTAGGTTTGGAAGTCCGTAGTCTGACCACGAGTTTCCATCTAATAAGAAATATTGATTTAAAGAAACTGCGGGATTGGTCAGCTGAGATGGGCCACAGCTTTGTGCAGTTCCTGTAGTTCCATGTGCCCATGCCATCACGGGCCTCCCTTCAGCAGGGGCCTTGCCTACTGGAGCCACTACTAAGGCAGTAGAAATAGTCTTTCTATCACCGACGTCTGATGAAATATAAGCAATACGCCATGCCTGTGCACCAGACACTGCGGTTGATATTTGTTCTTTTTGAATTACCTGCCCTAACTTACCATCTGGGCTCATTTTGCTCACAGCTTGATAGAAGGGAGGGATAGATGGTTCCGCGCAGACAATACCAAAGCTTGAGCTAAAGAAAATAGACAGAACAGCAGCTTTGCATAAAACTTGTTTCATTTCAGGCTCCCCCTATGTATAGATAAAGCTATTCTAGTGGGTCTTTAAATACTCCAACACCCAAGCTGCGTCGCTATCACTCGGAAAAATGGGATAGTGCACAGCCTCAATAACGCCATGATTAGCGATCAAAGTAACGCGTTTTAACAAAGTCATGCCAGCGCTGATAAAAGTTGGCATCTTCAGCGCCTGCTGAAACTGATAGTGAACATCACTGACAACTGCAAACGGCAAATGCAGTCTATCGGCCATCTCTTTTTGATACTCAGTAGTTTGAACGCTTAAACCTATCACCTGGGCACCAAGTGATTGAAGCTCTTGATAGTGGTCCCGGTATGCACAGCTTTGGGGTGTACAGCCCCGAGCACCGGGAATCTGGTCCCAGCCCTCAGGCAAAGCCACATTAGGCCGCCCCGTCATTGGATAGCAATAAATGACGAGCTTTTGTTTGATGCTACCAAGATCAATCATCTGGCCATTGGTGGCCTGCAATGCAACATTGGGAAGCTTCATGCCCCTTAGATGATCAGCGGCTCCATCATCTTGGGGAATGGGAAGGTCAGCAGGGAGCTCATTAATATTTGTCATAACTCATTTTATTGAATTACTACTTCTAAAACCTTAGTCAAAGAATTGCCTTCGTAGCTTGGTTTTTCACCAATCTCCTCGAAAGGATGACCAAGACGGTTCACCCAAAACACATCAAAACCATACCACTTGGCTGCCAGAGCATCCCATGCGTTACTAGATACAAACAAAACTTCTGCTTTCTGAACGGGGAATGCTTTTAACAAAAGCTCGTAGGCCTGAGGGGCGGTTTTAAATAAACGCACATCTTCGATTGTGAGGACTTTATCTAGGTAGGGCTTTAAACCATTGCTCTCCACTACGGTAGTAAGCATTTCTCTACTTCCATTGGACAAGATCGCTGTCGAAATACCTTTTTCTTGAATTGTTTTGACAACCCCTAGGCTATCTTCAAAACTAGTCAGCTTAGCGTATTGATCCATCAATCTCTGCTCATTTTCCGGGGTGAGGCTGAGGTTCATCCGCTTACCAACATAGCGCAATGAGCGAATAGTAAGCTCCCAAAATGGCAGGTAATATTTACTACCACTGGGATTGGGATCACTCATAGTAACTAGGCGGGTATAGTCGATTTGTCGATCACGCCACATCACAGAGAACTCTTGACCACGGCCTGGAAACAGCTCTTCTGCCAACTGCCCCATAGAGTAGACATCAAACAATGTGCCGTAGGCATCAAAGGCAATAAGCTTATACATACCGTTTTCGCTGTGTAATTTGAATTTCTATTGTCGTTTAAAGCGACGTTTTGGATAGATCACTACAACCATATGGGCTAGAGATTCAAGCGCAGCCACTAGACCTTAGGGCTTGGATAAAGTGTATGAGAAATATATTCTCCGTTTTTATTCACCCTCACCAATACCATGTCGCCCACTCCAACTACTTTACCAGTGTAGGCCCGAATATTGACATGATGCGTTACTAGAATGAGCGGCACCTTAGATTGCTTAGCTAATTCATTTTTAATAAACGCTTCCAATGCTTTGGTTTGACTCTTTTCCAAACTCATATCATCAAAAAATGATCCGAGTGATGGTGCAATTTTGACCGGGCCTTTATTAAGAAGAGTCGCCGTGTCTATACATCTACACCAAGGACTGCTAAATACTTCTGCTCTCACAATGCCTTGGTTGCTTAGCCACACTCCAATTGTCTTGGCTTGCTTTCTTCCATAATCACCTAAGTTACGCTGAGTCGAGCACTGACTAATGACATAGCCTGCTGGGTCGCCAAAACCGGGAGCGTCTGCGTGCCTCATCAGCAAGACATGCTGACCATCCTGCAAATCATTTACTAAAGAAGCTGCTGCTTGCTCAACAACACAAACACAGCTGAGCAAAAAAATAAGAGGGGCGATTATTCGCTGAATGAGTTTCATAAATTGAAGATATTGCTGACCATAAAGAGCATCCTAATGGACAATCCATATTCCTGCTGAACCAAAAGGAAAAAACCACCCGAAGGTGGTTTAAATCATTCTTGTTGGCTGGGCAGACTCAACCAGGATCCAAAAAACTCTTTTTTATTTATTGGACTTAATGGCAAAAGATAACCAACCAAGAAAAATGCTGATCAATAACGATACTATTAACTTTGGAGTGTTTGAAAGCGTCTCACCTGTTGGCAGGATTAAGTTAAGCACAATCGTAATGCTGATGACCATCCCAAAAAAACCAGCATATTTTGAGACTGCATCTTTGATATCGTGAGTTGTAGGTAAAAACATGTCGTCTATCCTTTCGGTAATCAGGCTTGAGAGATCACAACAGATTAGACATTACATCTGAGCCTAAAAACGGTCAATAGTCATGCTGAAATTGGCCCAATAAGTGGATTATTTCGCCTATTTCTGTCTAGGTCGGAATCAACTAGATTCTAAGATCCCTCATCTTTTGGTGCGTATTGCATCTCGCCATTGCCAAATGACCAATTTTCCTTATTCACCTCAACTAAATTGATCACAATGTCCTGAGGCCTGACTTTAAGCTTCTCAACCAAACCTTCACATATGGCTTTGTAGAACTTTTTTTTTCATCTCCGTGCTCCTGCCCTCATTTAAAGTCACCTGAATAAAAATGATGTCTTCAGAATACTCAATGCCTAGATAACTCTTAGGCATTACCAGCTCGGAGCTTTCGTGCTTAGTAATGACTTGAAACTTATCATCTATAGGCACATTAATGTGCCCTGTCATCACTTCATAAACAATCTCACCTACTTGCTGGGCAAAACCTTGTGGATGTTTTTTACTTAAATCAATTCGTACGAACGGCATAAGACTCCCTTTATTTTTCTAGCCCATTAATTGGTATAGCGACCAACCTAAATTCAGCATAACCAAGGCGATCAGTGTGTAGAAGGTGAACTTCATTCCTATTACGCGCTTGCTGAAATGTGGAGGGGGCTCATTGATACCAACAGCATGAATCAAGCGTCCAATAATAAGCGTGATGCCAGGAATGAAGACCAACCACCCAGGGGCACCGTTCAACTCCAAGCAGGCAATCAAAATGATTCCCAAAGGCACGTACTCAACAAAGTTTCCTTGGGCACGAATTGCCCTTTCAAGATCATCATGACCACCACTTCCCAGGCCAACTTGATTCTTTCTTCTCAAGCCTATGACAGCAAAAGAGAGTTTGATAAAGATTATGGTCAGTAGGGAGGTAATAATTGCGGTCACTATTAGCATTTGAAGTTCCAAGAAGAATTCCTAGATATTAATCAGAAAAAGAAAAACCACCCGAAGGTGGTTTTGCTGTTTCGTAAAAGCCCAGGACGTCCGTTCCCGAACGACCACTACATCTTGATAATTTGCCATGCGCCTTCTGAGCGGCCATCACCAATCTTATCCCCTGGTTTTGTGTCTTTGACATAAAAATATAAAGGCATGCCCTTGAAAGCTAACTGTTTTTTGCCATCGTCGCGTGTAATGATTGAATAGCCACTAGAGACGGCAGGACTCCCATCAACCAATAGGGGCGGCCAATTCGTTGCACACATCCCATTACAAACCGACTTTCCTGAACCAGCTACATCTTTGCTATAGGTATATAAGGTCATATTGTTATTGCCGGCCAATACGCCATCATTAGCCTTTGTAAATGGTGCTAATGCCACTCCAGTCATTGATGCACAAGCGGCCAAAGTCACTGTAGCGACTAATCCTATTAATACATTTTTAATGCGATTCATAATTTTCTCCTCTTGATGGAATGCCTACTTTAAGCCTAATTTAAGTCTTTTGTTTTACAAGGCCTGGCCGACAAAAGAGTGTCGAGCCTTACTTTCTAGACTTGTATTTTTGTACCGCCTCTTTTAAATCCGAGTACTCCTCGCAGCCAAAAGTACAGGCCTTATCTAGTCGAGCTAATAAGGCCTCAGCACCTGGCAAGTCATTGTTGATTAACTTGAGTTTTCCATAGTACTCAAGAGCCCCTCGATGCTCTGGATCTATTTTCAAGGCAGCCTGATAGTACTTTTCTGCCCCCACTAAATCGGGCGGCTGTTTTTTTCGAAGACTGTAACCAAGCAAATTATTCCAATCGGCCGAGCCCACTTCATTAGCAGCCTGTAATTGCTGTATTGCCAGATCATATTTTTCTGCTTTAATACTCGCTCTTGTCTGGGTTAACCAAATGGGGTCTTGTTTAGCAGGGGCGGTATCAGCAGCGTGAGATATCCCAAGCATTGAGAGAAACAACAAAACTACTGGAAGAAATTTTTTCATTGGGAGCTTTTAGTGAAGAGTCACTCTTTTATATACCCATTATTCAATTCTTGCTTGCATGGGTGTTAAATGAAAACCAATCACAGGTGGTTTTGGATCTTCGTACTGACTCTGGCTCTAATTAACCATAGCCTGGGATGCCGAGTTCTGAATACGTCTATAGAATAAGCTTGGGTAAACGCAAATCAAGCTACAGACAAAAAGTAAGGGCTTACATGCAAGACATTCAGACCATCATCGATGCCCTTCATCTTGAGCCACATCCTGAAGGCGGCTTCTACAGGGAAATGTATCGCTCAGAAATAGCCGTGAAAGACTTAAAGGGTTCCGCTAATAAAAGTGCCTACACCAGTATTTACTATCTGCTATCAGGAAAAGATTTTTCAGCCTGGCACCGAATTAAATCCGATGAAACTTGGTACTTCCATCTTGGCTGTGATGTTCTGATTTATTTTTTTGATGAAAATAAATCTCTAAAAACTATACAAGTAGGGATGACATCAAAAAATTTACAGGCCACTATTCCTGCCCATACCTGGTTTGCGGCAAGGCTACTAAACGAGGTTGCCTTCTGCCTTGTGAGCTGTGCAGTAGCGCCCGGCTTTGAGTTTGATGATTTTGAAATTGCGGAGCGTGAATATTTATTAAAAGAATTTGGTGCGTCGGCCGAGAGTATTCAAATGATCCAAGCGCTTACTCGAAAATAACCTCAGTCAAATAAAAAACTACCCGAAGGAGGTTTTGGTGTTTCTTGGTGGCCTGGGTCAGAATCGACTAGGACTTCAGAAGATTCTCATCCTACCTCTGGACTACTTCCAGCTAAGATTCAATTTCTTATGCGAAGCGGCACAATCTCTCAAATAGAGATTAATGAGACTTTGATAAGGAATGCCTACCTCTTCTGATACAGATTTGAAGTAAGTTACGGAGTCTTCATCTAGCCGAATCGTAATAGGCTTCTTGAGCATCGAAGCATAGGGGTTTTTACGTGCTTTTGAAAAATCATATTCTTTACGCATCTTTATCGCCTTTTATAAGCTGTTGACTCTTTAGGGCTTGCCTTACGAGCCGAAATAATACGAACGACATTACCCCCGCTTCGATAACAATGGCAAACCAAAATCGCACGAAGAGAATGGCTTACTCCCAGCAAGATAAATCTGTCTTCATCTTCCGAATGATCGGGATCGGAAATTAACTTAGCACCTTCATCATAAAACACAGATTTCGCCTCTTCAAAGGAAACGCCATGTTTTTTCAGATTGGCCGAAGCTTTTCTAGGCTCCCACTCAAATCGTAATGAAGTCATATGTACATTGTACATATGTTAAACGGAAGAAGCAAGTCCGTCTGCCCAAATGAAAAAACCACCCGAAGGTGGTTTTAGTGCTTCTTGGTGGCCCGGGGCAGAATCGACCAGGGTCTTAGGACGTCCATCCTACTGGAACTACTTAGCCAGCGCTGCTCTAGCGTTCATAGCACGACGAATATAGCCGTTGTATGCTTTACCTGGATATGCTGGCATTTCTTGTAACTTATCAAAGCCTGGGATAGTTTCCATAAACTTGACCATTCGAATTCGCATTTCTTGATCAGGCAACTTACCACGCATAGCCCTGTTATTTTCGGTTTGATGATCAGGGTTGCTGGTTGCTGGAATAGCACAGGTAATCGCAGGATGTGAAATGACCCACTTTAAGAAAAATTCTGCCCAATTCCTGCAATCAAATTCTTTAGCAAAATCGGGTAGAGGCCTACCTTCTACCAACTTAAATAAGCGCGCTTTTTCAAACGGCATGTTGACCAAAACCGCCGTTCCTTTATCCATGGCAGCGGGAAGAATACGATCCTCTGCCAAACGCATTTGAATTGAGTAATGCACTTGAACAAAGTCTAAATCGTTGCGCTCAACCTGCATAGCCAAGGCATTGAAGTATGGGATTTCGTGATGGGTTACCCCAACATAACGAATCTTTCCCTCCCGCTTCCAATTTTTTAGAACGGGCACAATTTGATCGACGTTGACCAAACTATGTACTTGCATGAGGTCTATTTTTTCACGCCATAGTCTTTCTTGACTTTGTTCAAAGCTCTTTTTGGCATGACTATCATCAGCCAAAAAATCGCCCGTTGACCAAATCTTATTTGCAATGAACATTTGATCATTAATTCCCATGGCAGTTGCAAAATCTCCAACACTGATTTCGCCAGTACCGTACAGCGGTGAGGTATCAAACACACGCCCTCCACCATCCCAGAAGCGTTTAATCACTTCGCGAATATTGTTTCGTGGAGTGCCAGGCAAGAGATCAAAGGTCAGGTACGTACCAAGACCAATAGCAGGCAAAAGCTCACCAGAGCGTGGAATCTTGCGGGTAATGACGCCAGAGTTTGATTGTGCAATTGCCGATCCTGTCGGCATCAATGCCATTGGCAGCGCTGAGGCTGCGGCGGTTAAACCAATTGTTTTAAAAAAATCACGTCGATTAGGTTTTATAAGCTCAGTCATATGATTGTTAGATTAAGAATTGGTTAATGAGAATTGGGCATTTATCTTGCATTACTGGGAAATAATTTAGCACAATTAAGCGACATTACCAGCGCAGGGGGGTCTAATTGATCTGCCCTTTTAAAGGAGGATTCTTGCTGGCCCGGGGCAGAATCGATCGGTCGCAAGGATGCCTGACTCTGTTTCCAGTAAGCTGATAGCTTTCTATGTGGATGCATAAATGAATATCAATTCGGACTTTTCCCAGAAGGCAGTGATTAATACCTCGGGTCTAGTCTGGAACCTATCGCCTGTATCAGGCATCGAAAGAAAATATCTTGATCGAATTGGCGATGAAATTGCGCGCGCCAGCTCACTGGTTAAATATAGCCCCGAATCGTCTTTTACTGAACATACTCACGGCGGCGGAGAAGAAATTCTAGTTCTTGAGGGCAGATTTTCTGATGAGCATGGTGACTATCCGGCCGGCACCTACATTCGTAATCCACCCAACAGTAAACATACGCCATACTCAAAAGAAGGTTGTATCTTATTTGTAAAGCTAAGGCAATTTCATGCTCAAGATGATTCAATAGTCAAAATAGATACGACAACTGCCAAATGGCATCCTGGATTAGTTTCCGGACTATCTGTAATGCCACTTCATGAATTTGATGGCGTTGGAACCGCTTTAGTTCGCTGGGCGCCAAATACAATTTTTAATCCCCATGTTCATCCAGGTGGAGAAGAAATATTTGTTCTTAAGGGTGTATTTCATGATGAACATGGCTCATATCCCGCCGGTACATGGATAAGAAGTCCTCGATATAGTAAGCACGCGCCCTTCACCAAATCAGAGGGTGCACTCATCTATGTAAAAACTGGCCACCTCAATAATCTGCTTTGATTAAATGAAAAAACCCGAAGATGGTTTTGATATTTCTTGGTGGCTCAGGTGGAATCAAACCGGGAGTTCAGAAAATCCTATCTAGATCTAGACTAGATCTAATCATTGCTCACAATTGTCCCGTCTGAAGCCCTTACTTTGCGATAAGTGCGCATCATATCCATCATTACAGCGGTACTCCAAGCAAAGCAAAAAAGGCTGCTCATTGACAGAACTACAGCAAGAATGCGATATCTACTTGGCAGATTTGAAACGGCCTGCTCAGATCCAATTGTTGTGTATATGCCGCCAATCACAACAATTGCGTGATCAATGCTTATTGCTACCCCATGCATTAGCCCCAAGAGAGATAGTATGGCAATCTCGCTTAGGTGAATTAATGCTAGTGCGGATAAGCCCATAAAGAAAAAAATTTCCATTCGGAAATATTGCTTCTTAGCAATTAATTTATTGGCGTGTCGATGGTATATGGATTGGGCGCCCCATAAACATAAACCGTGATAAACAATCAACACAAAAAACACCAGGATAAAGCCTATCAATAAGCCAAAAGAAGATAAGTCACTAATTGAAATTTCTTTCATTTTTAAGCACCCAATTAATTCCGTCCAGTTAACTTTCGCAACCCATTGAATGAATTGTAGCTAGCACCGAAACCCACTAGAGAGTAATTTTGATAGCGCATTCAGAGTCGTGCGCCCCCCAAACGAAAAAACCACCCGAAGGTGGTTTTAGTACTTCTTGGTAGCCCGGAGCGGAATCGACTAGAGCGCAGGATGTTTAATCCTTAGCCCCTAAACATAAAGTAGACTGCACCCAAGAGGCAGAGGCCAGCCCAAATGTAATCCGTCTTAAATGGCTCACCCATATAGAAAACAGCAAATGGCACGAAAACGGCCAGAGTAATCACTTCTTGGGTAATCTTCAGCTGTCCAAGTGAAAAGTATTGAAATCCAATTCGATTTGCTGGAACTTGAAAAGCATATTCGAACAAGGCAATAGCCCAGCTTGCGAACACAGCGATCCACCAAGGCTTTGAAGATAAATTCTTTAGGTGGGCATACCAAGCAAATGTCATAAAGACGTTGGAAAGCATCAATAGGCCGATAAAGGAAAGTGGGCCAACAAATTTGGATAGGCTGATCATTCCTCCATACTAACTTCTTACCCAAGCCCCAAATGAAAAAACCACCCGAAGGTGGTTTTGGTGTTTCTTGGTGGCCCGGGGCGGAATCGAACCAGGGCCTAGGATGCTTATCCGCCTAGTGTTTCTTAGGCACTACATTAATGATGCCCTTCATGCCAGCCTCATAGTGACCGGGCTCAAAACATGCCATGGCATATTGCCCAGGCTTTTTAAAAGTCCACACTAATTCTGCTACTTGCCCTGGTTTCGCTGAAACTTCATTTGTGTGGTGATGACCTTTGGTGCTGGGGTTAGCCATTTCTTTGGCATGAGCAATGATTTCTTTTTCCGTACCAATTACCAACTCATGATCTACTTTGCCCTTGTTAACCAAAATGATGCGAATAGGTTCCCCCGCTTGCGCCTCCCATGTTGCTGGAGAAAAACGCATAGTGTCATCAACTTCGATACGAACCTCTTTCATTGATGGAGCGGCCACTTGTGCTGGTGCTCCATGATCATGACTATGGCCATCACCACCATGCTCATTAAAGTAGGAGAGGGAATATAAAGATGCAGCGATAACTAGAGCAAGACTAATGACGCCATAAATGAGAACAGACCGCACTTTTACTTTGCCCTTGCCTTCCATTAAATACATGGCCAATAAAGACATAGCAAAGCCAACTGGAACTACCCATGAACTTCTAGCAGGAGAATCGGGGAAGTGCTGAAGACCACCCGTAAAGAAACCCAAACCAATTGAAGCAACAATCCCGATGGCTAATACATCAGTCCAACTATGGTCTTTATCGGGATTAGAAATCTTTTCTAGTGTGCCGCCAACCAGATAGATGGCAATTCCAAAAGCAGCCGTCCAGAAGGAGCGTTCGCCACTAAAAAATCCATGAGTAATAGCGCCAGCAGTAAAGCTAATGCCCGTATATTTACAAAGAGAGGAGATATGACCAAGTGGGAAGTTCATTTTTTCATCTTAAGACATTTGACGAAAATTATCTTAACCACATCGCCCAATGGGGCTTAAAGGGCAACGCTATCGCAATCAGCGAAATCTTATTCTCCAGCGCCAAATGAAAAAACCACCCGAAGGTGGTTTTGGTATTTCTTGGTGGTCCGGGGCGGAATCGAACCAAGGCCTAAGATATTAGGCTCTATACCTAGACTATCCTTTAAAGAGACATCATAATCCCACAGTGTAAGTTGCCATTACAGTAGTTGAGGAGATGGCTTGATAGGCTTCTTGACGATAAATGCCAACTAGGCTCAAACGCTCTTTAGGGCTTAAAAAATAGTTTGCACCTAAACTAGCAGTGGCGCGTGTATTTTGATAATTTCCATTCATTGCAATATTGAAATACCCATTACCAGAAGTAACTAAATTACTTATATTGGTATTTAGATCTTTTTCAAGTCCTGCACTTGCAAATACTGAGGTCTTTTCATTTAGCGTTCGCTGACCAGTTAGTCCTGCGATCGCAGTTGTCACATAATTATTAATTGCATCGTAACTTAATGGAAATGCTACTTTTGCAGTTTGAGCCTCAGTGTATCCCGCCATTGTACTTTTGACATAACGTAACCCTGCGTAAGGCGAAACTAAGGTTTTATTGCCTATGGCCATGCCATATTTAAAGGCGGCCATAGCGCCTTGTGAACTGAGTGATGTCGATCCTGAGCCAGGCTCGGATGTGCCCACCTCAGGGCGAGTGAGAGTCAATCCTTTATTAACATAACCTAAGGCAAGTTTAGCCTCCAGTCCAGTTCCATCCAATTTTTGCGACCATACTGTAAAAAGACCGGCCATTGGATTGGCATTACTTAATTGAGCAATTCCGCCTGGCGTACTTGAAGACAAATTTTGATCCAAGTAAGCACCGAATCGAATTTGGGGTGAATAGCGATACGCCCCAATAATTAGGGCGCTAGTGGTATTAAATTGATCACTACTTACATTGGTAAAGCGACCACCAGCAGATACACAAATATTATTAGCGCCAAATACTGTGCAATCGTAGCTCATGCCATTAACTAAGCCAGCAGACTGCGAGGCAAATAGTCCTTGTAGAGTGCCCCCCAAAGAAATCAAAGACGCCTCTGTATCCGAATCTTCTGGGACCAGTGCGTAACCCTGAGCTACCAGTATGGCTTGTAATTGCTCCACATCTGTAGTCACTACATCGGATGGCTCGACAATCAGATCAATTTGCTCAGTACCAAGACGTTTTGCTAGTGCCCATGTGAAAGTACTCCCAAGTGTGATGCGCCCGAACGTATTTTCAATATTATTAATACTAATATCGTTAAATACACCACTGTAAATGGTGTTGTAGCTGAGCGTCGAAGCGCTATTAATACCAAAACTCATTACGCCTGATACCGAGGTGTTGCTGGCCTCTAATTTGCCATAACTAGATGGGCTATTAACAATAATGCTGTAGTTATTTGGCAGCGTTCCAGAATACGTCAGCGGTGTAGAGCCACCTTGAGAGTTTATTAAGGTAGTGATCGTGCCATTATTAACGATGCCATAGCCTCCAGTACCTGCAGTAATGGTGCCAATATTATTTAGGGTTGTGATTACACCAGAGTTTTCAATTCCGACTCCGCCAACCCCAGCTGAGATCGTACCCGTGTTGTTCAGGGTGGTGATGGTGCCGGTGTAATCGTTATAAATTCCAAATCCGTAATCCCCCACCGAAATCGTACCTGTGTTATTCAAGGTGGTGATAGTGCTTAGTTGGTTATTAATTCCGGTTCCAGATCCACCTGAGATCGTACCCGCGTTGTTCAAGGTGTCGATAGAGCCAAAAAAGTTGAAGATGCCTCCGTACCCTCCCCCAGCAGAGATCGTGCCTCCAAGAGCATTAGTTAAGGTGGTGATGGTGCCCCCTATGTTTGCAAGCCCAGCTCCGTCAGCTCCACCTGAGATCGCGCCCGCGTTGGTCAGATTGGTGATGGTGCCATTGTTTTGAATTCCGACTCCACCATTTCCACCTGAGATTGTCCCCGCGTTGGTCAGATTAGTGATGGTGCCAATGTTTGCAATTCCGACTGCTTCGTTTCCAGCTGAGATACTACCTAAGCTAGTGTTGTCTAGGGTGGTGATGGTGCCTTCGTTATAAATTCCGACTCCGCGATCTCCAACTGAGATCGTACCCGCGTTGTTCAGGGTGGTGATGGTGTCACGGCTCGCAACTCCGACTCCGCCAACCCCAGCTGAGATCCTACCCGTGTTGTTCAGGGTGGTGATGGTGCCTTCGTTCTCAATTCCGACTTTAAAATCCCCCGCATCAATAATTCCAGTGGCTGTATTGTCTATGGTATTTACTGTGCCAGTATTAACGACTATTACACTTTCGCCAGGATTCGATACCGTAGAAGTCTGAATAGTAAGATTGCCGCCAGACAAAGTAACGCCATCATCACAAGAACTTGTTATTAAAATGGCGCCGGTTCCTGTAGAGGGGCACGATTGGGCATAAACACCCGTCATCGCCACAAAGGTGAATCCAATAGCAGTGGCAAATTGTTTGGTTGTGCGTAGATTCATAATCCCAACTCATTCAGATAATTAAAGCTAAGCATTACAGGCGTAGTATGAAATTTCGAATATTTTATTTCTAGCGCTTAATTACTCTAATTAGTATTAATCCCTAGAAAATTATCGAGTTGTAGCTATCAAATCTGACTGAGGGACACCAGATACTTACGCCAAATCACTCCAATTAGATACAAACCACAACACTACTGTCCATCAAGCGGACGATCTTGTTTGTGTTCGGGGAGATTTGTTGGGGCGTCCTTTTAAAGGACGCTTCATGTCACAGACATCTATAGTTGAAAGGGTCAAACAGGATTAAACATCCTGATGTTTAGATTACTAGCCCTCAACACTGACAAGAAACGCTAGAAGTAAGGTAAGAACGCCCTCAACTACTTTTAAGCAAACTGAAATGAAAAAACCACCCGAAGGTGGTTTTGATGTTTCTTGGTGGCCCGGGGCGGAATCGAACCACCGACACAAGGATTTTCAATCCTCTGCTCTACCGACTGAGCTACCAGGCCAAGACTTGGAATTATAGATGAAACTGCATTCCAGGCTGGAAAATGGCCTTACGGTTGCTAACTGCCTGTGGCTGCGGCCCTAGAGCGAGCTGTGTGTAACTTTCTATAGCTATCGATCATACGGTGGTGCCTATCAAGGCCCTCCAGATTTATGCTGGTTGGGGTCAGGCCATAGAAGCGCACACTGCCGTCAACTGAGCCCATTACTGCATCCATTCTGCTTTCACCAAACATGCGGCGGAAGTTGGCTATGTAATCTTCTATCAGCAAGTCATCATCTAGATAAATCTCTAACGTCGCACTTAGGGCTTGATAAAACAATTTCCGCTCAACTGTGTTGTCGTTATATTGAAGGAATGCGCCAACTAGCTCATGGGCCTCATCAAATTGCTTTAGTGACAAATGAATTAGAAGCTTCAACTCCAACACTGTGAGCTGGCCCCAGGCTGTATTCTCATCAAACTCGACACCAATCAATGTAGCAATATCACCATACTCATCGAGCTCATTATTTTCAAGCCGCTCAAGGAGTGCGCTTAGGCCCACATCATCGAGTGAATGAAGGTTCAAAATATCCTCTCTAAATAACAATGCCTTATTGGTGTTATCCCAAACCAAATCCTCTATTGGATAAACCTCTGAATAAGCAGGAACGATAATTCGGCAGGCGATTGCGCCGAGCTCTTCATATACCGCCACATACGATTCTTTACCCATGTCTTTGAGAATGCCAAACAAAGTGTTTGCTTCTTCGGCGTTAGAGTTTTCACCTTGACCTGAAAAATCCCACTCAACAAAATCGTAATCTGATTTTGCACTGAAGAAGCGCCATGAGACGATGCCGCTTGAGTCTATAAAATGCTCAACAAAGTTATTTGGCTCGGTGACCGCTTCGCTTGCAAAAGTAGGAGGGGGAAGATCGTTCAGGCCCTCTAAGCTGCGACCTTGTAGTAATTCCGTTAGGCTTCGCTCCAGCGCGACTTCCAGGCTTGGGTGTGCGCCAAAAGATGCAAATACTCCGCCAGTCCTTGGATTCATTAGGGTAACGCACATCACCGGATAAATTCCACCCAGCGATGCGTCCTTTACCAGCACCGGAAAGCCTTGCTCTTCAAGACCTCGAATGCCCGCAAGAATGCCAGGATATTTTGTGAGCACTTCCTGCGGCACATCAGGCAAAGTAATTTCACCTTCCAATATTTCACGCTTGACTGCGCGCTCAAAAATCTCGGACAAGCATTGCACTTGCGCCTCGGCAAGCGTATTGCCTGCACTCATGCCATTACTAACGTAAAGATTTTCAATCAGGTTAGAAGGAAAATAAACAGTTTGGCCATCTGACTGGCGCACGAACGGCAAGGAACAAATGCCGCGCTTAGCATTGCCAGAGTTTGTATCAATCAAATGTGAGCCACGCAACTCACCATCTGGATTAAAAATTTTCAGGCAATACTCATCCAAAATTTCTGTTGGGAGAGCATCATTTTTACCCGGCTTAAACCAACGCTCATTTGGGTAATGTACGAATGCTCTATTGGCAATATCTTCACCCCAGTACGTACCAGCATAAAAATGATTGTTACTCAATCGCTCGATGTACTCCCCCAAAGCGGAAGCCAAGGCGCTTTCTTTTGTGGACCCTTTGCCATTGGTAAAGCACATTGGGGAGTGCGCATCACGAATATGTAAGGACCACACATTTGGAATGATGTTGCGCCACGAAGCAATCTCAATCTTGATTCCCAAATTGGCCAATACGCCCGACATATTGGCAATCGTTTGCTCTAGAGGTAAATCTTTGCCTGCAATATAAGTACTCGCATCAGTACTTGGCTTCAAGGTCAATAAAGTCTGTGCATCCTCATCTAAATTCTTTACTTCTTCAATCACAAACTCTGGTCCTGCTTGGACTGCTTTTTTAACCGTACAGCGATCAATAGAGCGCAAGATACCTTGACGATCATGAGCAGAAATGTCCTGGGGCAATTCAACCTGAATCTTGAAGACTTGCCGGTAACGATTTTCTGGATCAACAATATTGTTTTGCGAAAGTCGAATATTTTCAGTAGAAATATTGCGAGTGTCGCAGTACAACTTCACAAAGTAAGCTGCGCATAAAGCAGATGAAGCTAAAAAATAATCAAAGGGGCCTGGCGCTGAGCCATCGCCCTTATAGCGTATAGGCTGGTCAGCAATTACAGTGAAGTCATCAAACTTAGCCTCAAGACGTAGCTTGTCGAGAAAATTGACCTTAATTTCCATGAAAATAATTCCGAATATGGTGGGCAAATAATTTAGGCGCCGTCGCCAGTAATAAAACTGACGTGCCCCGTGAACACCAATTTACAAAATAATTTATTGCTCGCCCTTGTTACGAGATGTATCAATACCTAGTGCCTTAAGCTTGCGATACAAGTGTGTTCTCTCTAGGCCAGTGTACTCAGAAATCTTGGTCATGCTGCCACCCATGATTTGCATCTGATGCTCAAAGTAGGCCTTTTCAAAAAGATCTCTTGCCTCTCTTAATGGCAAATCAAAATAGGTTTTTGCAATGCCACTGATGAACTCGCCCTCCTGCGGGGCTGGTGCTGGCTCACTCACAGCAGGCTTTGGTGCCACAGCCTGATTGGTGCTGGACTGAACCGCACGCTCTACTTCAGGCTCAACATATTTTGGGGAACTCTCAAGCGCCTTACTCACAGTCTTTAAAAGCTTTTGAAGGGCAATCGGCTTTTCTAGGAAATTTAATGCGCCAATACGCGTAGCCTCAACTGCGGTATCAATGGTAGCGTGACCTGACATCATCACTACAGGCATAGTCAGTTGACCTGTTTTAGACCACTCTTTGAGTAGAGTGATGCCGTCAGTATCTGGCATCCAAATATCTAGCAACACAAGGTCGGGACGCATTTGTTCGCGAATAGTTCGGGCCTGAATGGCGCTCTCTGCTGCATACACGGTATGGCCTTCATCCGTCAGAATCTCATTGAGAAGCTCACGAATTCCCATCTCGTCATCTACAACCAAAATACTAGCCATTCTTAGGCCGCCTCTTTTGCTAGATTCATAAACAATATTGATACCTGTGCACCAACCACTTCTGCTCCTTGCATACGATTTCGTATTTCAATCTTGGCAGAGTGATCATCAATAATTTTTTTAACAACCGCCAAGCCCAATCCCGTACCTTTAGTCTTCGTGGTGACATAAGGCTCAAATGCCCTTGCTAATATCTTAGCTGGAAATCCTACTCCAGAGTCACTTATCGTTAGACGAACTGCTTTTTGCTCCGTACCATTGTGCTCCCCATAGGGCACTAACTCGGTTTTTACTTCAACCGCCTCTCCAGGATGAGGCCCCTCCAACGTAGCATCTTGAGCGTTTTGCAATAGATTATGAATCACTTGTCTGAGCTGGGTTGGGTCACCCATAATTTCTGGGCAACGTGGATCAAGCTGAGTATGCAAGGGACTGCCTTCATATAGCCCCAAAATTTCTGATGTGAGTGTATTGATAGAAACCGCCTTTAGCTGAGGCGTTGGTGTTTTAGCAAAATCTCTAAAGTCATTGACCATTTCTTTCATGGCCTGGACCTGGCTAATAATGGTTTCAGTGCTGCGATTCATCATTTCTTCTTGCTCAGGACTTAGCTTGCCAGAAAGCTTATGTTGCAAACGCTCTGCAGACAACTGAATTGGGGTAAGTGGGTTCTTGATTTCATGAGCTAGGCGTCTTGCAACTTCGCTCCAAGCAATTGACCTTTGTGCGCTCACCACATCGGTAATGTCATCAAATACCACCATACGTAAATCTTCTGTTAGCTCTGTGCCGCGCACAAATAAAGTGATGCCTAATTCATTTTCAAACTCATTGGTTTTGTGTAGCTGGACTTGCTTTTGCCAAACCGGAGTCTTTTGATGACTAATTTGAACTGTGGGGTTATCTTGCGCACCCGTAACCGCAAGCTTCATTGTGGAGAAGCCTTCTTTAATAGCCTCCTCAAATTCTATTAAAGCTGGGCTGGTGCTTAAAGGCTTTCCGTCAAGATAGGTTAGATCTTGACCAAAAATACGATCGGCGCCAGCGTTACTTGAGACTACGTTATAGCGCCGATCAAAAATACAAACGCCAGCAGTCAAGCTTCCCAGAACTCGCTCTAAAAAGGCCTTGGATTCTTGCAGGGAAGTACGTGTATCAGCAAGCTGCCGAGTCATGACATTAAATTGGCGGGTGAGCATGCCGAGTTCATCGCCCGTATCCAGCTCGGGCTTTGGCGATAAATCACCCTGCGCAACTGCTTGGGTACCTTTGAGCAACATTAGTAATGGGCGAGCTAATTGGCGCCCCAATAACAAGGCCAATGTAATAGCCACAAATAAGGCGAAAAAGAGAGTTAGCGTTAGCGTCCCAACAAACATTTTGCGCAGGCCGGCGCGCCCCAGAGACTTCTCTTGATATTCGCTATAGGCAGATTCAACGGCAAAAATATTTTTCGCTACTGGGCTTGGAAGGATGCGAACTAATTGCAAAAAATATTTATCTTCTGCATCTTTATTAGAGTCGAGTTTGCCTAAAATCGGTTTCTTGCGAACAATAGGAACAATTGCTCTAACTTGATAGCCGCGCTGCCCATCTTGCATTTCGATCTGATCTAAAAAGGTAATGCCCTTCTTACTAAAAGCTTCAGCTACGACCTCAGCACTTGGCGCAGGTAAGTATTTTTTGGGCCTTAACTCACTCGTTAATATCAAATTGCGCTGGATATTAAACAGGCTCACCTCTTGTATACCAAATTGATTACGGATCTTCATAATCATGGCGCCAACCTGGTCAGAGGTAGAGCCAGCAGGCACCTGTACAACTTGATCAGCAATAAAATTGCCTTCGGACAAAATTTCTTCTTGCGCAATGCGCAAAGTAACGCGCCCTAACTCCAAACCCGAGTTCAGTGCGGATTCAACCTTCACATCAAACCAAGTTTCAATACTACGAGATACGAACTGTAGCGAAACGCCATACAAAATAAAGCCCGGAACAATTCCCACTAGCGCAAAAATCATCGCCAACTTGGCAATTAAGCGAGTGCCAAAGTGACCGCGATACCAGCGCACACCAATCACAATGACCAAAGTCAAAATTACCAGCGTTAAGCAAACTCCAATAACAACATTGGCTGCGTAAAGCCAAATAAAGTAGTTATCAAAAAACTCTGTATTAGACGAAGCAATCGATAACAAGATCAGGAGCAATAAAGCAAACACCCCAATTACACCGATAGCAATGGGGATCGCCTTTTTTCTCCAAGCAGTTGCTGTAAAAAAAGTGTTCTTGAGTGGTGCTGAAGATGCTGTCATTGCTTAATTAGGCTTGCTCCAGCCGGAGAAAAGGGAAAACGCAGCCAATTACTAGAAACATTCCAGTCCCGATTATTCAGGGCATTCACCTGGAATGGCTTAGGAAGCTTGCTCAAATCTAAAGTCATCCGCAAAGAGGCTGTATAGGATTTGCCAGCATCTAGCTGATTGCCATCAATCACTCGCCAGCCACCGATACTGCCCACCGCTTGTAGCGCCTCTGCAATTGTCCTTGCTGAAAATGTAAACCCTTCAGAGGCAATCCGGTACTGCTGAGTCAGGGGCTGGTAAGACAGTCGGGTTTGTCTTTGGGCAATGGCAGGCCTCTCATCAAACCAATACCAGCGCGAACGTGTTAAATCAAACTCTGTTTGAAAGTACAACACCACACCTTTTTGAACTGCATCCTCAAGTCCATTAGAGAGCTCAATCTGAAAAGTGGCATTTAAAAGCCAGTCGTTATCAACCTTTTCTAATTCAAAGGTTTTGATCTTGATTCCTTCTGCACTTGCGCTTGTTGAAAATAAACTCAACGCCATCAAGCATAAGAAGATGAATTGTTTAATTCTTTGGCTCATGGCCCATTTTTCTTAAACAAGGCATAGTAAAAACCGTCACTGACATCGGTCGGTAAAATCTGTCCTGGAGCGCCTAATCGTACCGCATTGCTATGCTCTCCAGCAAACCAGCTCGCTTGCTCCTCCCCTTCTTCAGGAAATACTGAGCAGGTAACGTAGAGCATGAGGCCATCTGGCTTGAGCATTTTCCAAGCCTGCTCCAAAATACCGCGCTGCTTTTGCTGCAGAGACTTGATATCAGCCTCTCGTCTTAAAAAGGGAATGTCTGGGTGTCGAGCCACAATGCCTGAAGCTGAGCATGGGGCATCAAGCAAGATTTTGTCGAACAAGCGACCATCCCACCAAGAAGCTTTGGAAGCATCGCCCCGAATTACTTGCACCCGATCGGAATGCAAGCGTAGTCGATCCAAGTTGCCGCCGATCTTGCCAAGACGCTCGCCATCGAGCTCTAAAGCCACCATCTCACAATCTGCTAACTCCAGGATATGAGCAGTCTTGCCGCCGGGCGCAGCACAGGCATCCAAGATTCGCTCGCCTGAAGTCGGGTTCAAGAGCGTTGCGGCCAACTGTGCTCCCGCATCTTGAACCGATACCGCGCCACTATAAAAACCTGGCAACTCTGAAACTGGAACGGGATTAGACAACAGTAAAGCAGATGCTAATTTCACTCCAGCAACTTCTTCAATGGGTGAAGAAGCAATTCCAACTTCATTTAATAAGACTTGATATTGCTCTCGTGAATATTGTTTTTGATTAACGCGCAAAATTAATGGCGCACGTTTTGCTTGAGCAAACAAAATAGACTGCCAAGCCTTGGAGTAATTACGTTTTAAGTTAGCGCGCCACCAAGGCGGGACAAACATCGGAATGGGATCTGGGGGAAACCGGGTTTCGCCCTCCGGCGGCTGCACAATCAGGCTTACCTTGCGCAATACTGCGTTGACCAAACCCTTGGCATACATTGTTTTATCGTAGTTAGCACAAGCGCTGACAGCCTGATCAACTATTGTGTGTGCCGCATAACCTTTGCCATCCGCATTTTCATTTAAGAACAGCGCAATAGCGACGCTTAATAAATGATCTACCTCGGGTGGTGGACTCTTTGGAACAAATTGCTTGATTAGCTCGTGTGATCGAACCCATTTACGTAAAGCATCAAAACTTAAGCTCTGCACTATTGGGCGCTCATGAGGCTCTAACTGATCAAGCACCTCTGTCAGAGACCTACCACTCATTACCTCGCTAATCGCTTGCGCAGCAATGCTGATTGCTTCAGAAAGTGGAAGGCTATGTGGCGTTTTTTTATCAGTCAAATTAATTTACTCTGGGGTATGCCCCATTTTTTGCCATCTCCATGAGGCGCGCTACCCGCTCTTCAGTTGGCGGGTGGGTTGAAAACAGTTGTGCAAGGCCGCCGGCGCTTAAGGGATTCAGAATCATCATCTGTGCAGTTTCTGGATGTTGTTCGACGGCCTGAAATGGGATGCCTTGCGCATAGTTATGAATTTTCTCTAGCGCATGGGCAAGAGCCTCTGGATCAGAACTAATTTCTGCCCCGCCACGGTCTGCCTCATATTCTCTTGCACGTGAAATACTCATTTGAATCAAGCTGGCGGCAATGGGCGCCAAGATAGCCACCAATAAACTGGCGATTGGATTATTGGGCCTGCCCTCAGAATCGCGCCCACCAAAAAACATCGCAAAGTTAGCCAACGCAGAGATTGCACCGGCCATCGTTGCCGCAACTGTAGAAATCAAAATATCACGATGCCGAACGTGCGCCAACTCATGAGCCATGACGCCACGGAGTTCGCGATTAGACAAAATTTTCAGAATGCCAGTAGTAGCCGCTACAGAAGCATTCTCAGGATTGCGCCCCGTTGCAAATGCGTTGGGCGCATCTTCATCAATTAAAAATACTTTGGGCATTGGTAAGCCGGCCTTATCTGCAAGCTCTTTTACCAATGCGTAAAACTGGGGTGCAGATCGTTCGTCGACCTGCTGTGCATTTGTCATCTTCAACACCATCGTATCGGAAAACCAGTAGCTGAAAAAGTTCATGCCAATAGCTACCAGTAATGCCATCAGCATCCCTTGCTCGCCCCCTAACATGCCACCAACCACAATAAACAATGCAGTAATTGCCGCCATCAAAACAGCAGTTTTTGCGAAATTAAACATTCCTACTCCTTTGCATGAAAACGTAATGCTTGTTTATCAGAACCAAGAGACTGCAAACAAAGGCTGGCTGACATTTTCTTGCCGCCTGGTTTTTGCATTTCTAAAACCTCGATTACGCCATTGCCACACTGAATATAAGCGCCATCTTCACTAAAACCTAATAATTCGCCGGGTATGCCAGTTTTGCTGCAGGTGCCCGCATTCGGAATGCGAGAACTCCAAAACTTCATCGTTTGCTCTTGCGCGTTACTAGTTGCGCCAGGAAAAGGGTTAAAGGCGCGAATCCGGCGATCAATTTCTGGGGCGCTCAAACCCCAATCAATTTCTGCTTCGTTCTTGAGTATTTTTTCTGCGTAAGTAATGCCCTTAGCTTCTTGTGAAGTTCGAATTAAATCCTTACCCGCTTGCAAATGGTTTAGCACGCTCACAATCGACTGGGCGCCCAATGTTGCTAATCGATTATGCAGAGTGTCACTTGTTTCTTCGGGGGTAATTTCAAGCTCACTAATGAGAACGGTATCGCCCGTATCTAAGCCAGCATCCATTTGCATAATACAAATGCCTGTTTTTAAATCGCCTGCTTCAATCGCACGCTGTATTGGAGCTGCGCCCCGCCAGCGCGGTAACAAAGATGCATGGATATTAAAACTGCCGTGTCTTCCTGGCTGCTGCGAAATATCCAATACCTCTTGTGGCAGGATGAGCCCATAAGCAACCACCACCATGGCATCAAAATCGATTTTAGACAAGTGCTGATATGCCTCTTGAGCCTGAGCTTGTTTTGCAAGATCGGCACTATTGCGCTTGAGTGTCTCTGGCTGAAGTACGGGAATATTTTTTTCTAAGGCAAACTCTTTAACCGGACTAGCTTGCAGATGCATGCCTCTCCCAGCTCGGCGATCAGGTTGGGTAAGGGCTAGGACAATTTCATGGCCTGCGTCATCAATTGCGCGCATTGCTTGCGCAGCAAACTCCGGGGTTCCAGCAAATACAATTTTCATCAGCGGCGCTTAGCGCTCACCCGCTAACTCTTTGGCGCGCTTTTTAAGTTTTTGTGAAATACGGGTGCGCTTAAGTATCGATAAATACTCAACAAACACCTTGCCTTGTAAGTGATCAAACTCATGCTGCAAACAAACCGCTAATAAACCATCCGCATCAAGCTCAAACTCTTTGCCATCAACATCTAAAGCCTTCACCCGAACTTGTGCAGACCTTTCAACCTCATCATAAAACTCGGGAACCGAAAGACAGCCTTCACGCCAAGATTTTTTCTCAGGACTTGACCAAATAATTTCTGGGTTTATAAAAACCATTAACTGGTTTTGCTCTTCAGATACGTCGATGACAACAATTCGTTCATGAATGTCTACTTGCGTTGCAGCCAAACCAACACCTGGAGCCTCATACATAGTGTCAGCCATATCGGCAACAATTTTTTTAATGCGCACATCCACCTGCTCAACTGGTTTAGCAACCTTATGTAAGCGCGGATCTGGATAGCAAAGGACGTTTAACAAAGCCATATAGGAATTATCCAACAGAGCAATCGGTCTGTCCTGATTGCTGTAATCCCCCCAAAGATCAAAATCTTTTAATGTCTATATTCCCAAAACCAAATCCCACTACTTGTATCGCTAGGGGCGATAAAAAATACCCAAACCGCCTAAAGGATTTATATGATCCACCCAGCAATCTCTATATAGACGGGGACCTCCGCTTACTAAATAAGCCCATGATCGCCATCGTAGGATCACGCAAGGCCAGCCCTGAGGGCCTTAAAAACGCAGCAGCTTTTGCTCAAGAGCTCTCCCGAGCAGGGCTACTGATCGTCTCTGGGTTTGCAAGAGGCATTGATGGGGCCGCCCATCAAGCAACCCTTTGCCTAGGACCCAAGCACTTCACTATGGCGGTCTGTGGGGCCGGCGTGAATGTGATTTACCCCAAAGAACATCTGGGTTTGGCCAAAAATATCCGAAAACAAGGACTTTTGGTCTCCGAGTACCCCTTGGGCACGCCACCAAAATCCGGTCATTTTCCCAGGCGCAATCGAATCATTGCTGCATTTTCGATTGGTGTTCTAGTCGTTGAGGCGGCCGAAAAGTCTGGTTCGCTTATTACCGCCAGACTCGCTTTAGAGCTAGGGAGAGAGGTTTTTGCAGTCCCGGGCTCCATTCGACAGCCCCTTTCTAGGGGCTGCAACCTTCTGATTCAGCAAGGCGCAAAGCTGGTACAAAACCCCCAAGACATACTAGAAGAATTGATTTTTGAGAAAAACCCCCTTTAAAGTGGTTTAAATGCGGTTTTTTACCCATTAATCGCCTAATAAGCCACGGCATCATGCTTGTAAAAGTGTGCTTTTTGGACTTTTCTTAATTTATCGGTTAATAATAAAAAAGGGGTAAGCAATTGACCAAACCCTGATTTGGTTTAAATTGTTCATCCTTTTTCCTATAAAAAACATCATTTCAGGCTCAAATTTAGGCAAACGCGTGGCTAAAGCATCTACCAAAAGCAGCTCCAAGACCCCTTCCGTGGATCACCCCAAGGCTCTCATCATTGCCGAGAAGCCATCGGTTGCCAATGACATTGCCAAAGCCCTGGGCGGCTTTACTAAATATGAGGACTATTTTGAAAGCGACGATTTTGTCATCTCGTCCGCAGTTGGCCACCTCCTAGAGATAGCGGCCCCAGAAGAATATGACGTTAAGCGTGGCAAATGGTCTTTTGCCAACCTACCTGTAGTACCCCCCTATTTTGATTTGCGGCCAATCGCCAAAACCGAATCGCGTCTCAAGGTTTTACAAAAACTGATTAAGCGCAAAGATGTCACCTCTCTTATTAATGCATGTGACGCGGGGCGCGAAGGCGAACTGATTTTTCGCTTAATTGCACAGCATGCAAAAGCATCACAGGGCATTAAGCGTTTATGGCTTCAGTCCATGACTCCAGCAGCAATTCGGGATGGCTTTGCGAGTTTGCGCACCGACGAAGATATGCAGCCGCTCGCCGATGCAGCGCGTTGCCGCTCGGAAGCTGACTGGTTGGTTGGTATTAATGGTACTCGTGCCATGACAGCATTTAATAGTAAGAGTGGTGGCTTCTTTTTAACCACTGTTGGTCGCGTTCAAACGCCCACACTGTCAATTGTGGTCGAACGCGAAGAATTAATCCGCAAGTTTGTTTCCAAAGATTATTGGGAAGTAAAAGCGGAATTTATTGCTGCTGCTGGTGTCTATGAGGGGCGCTGGTTTGATCCAAAATTTAAGAAAGATGTTGCCGAGCCCGATGCACGCGAGAACCGTCTTTGGAGTGAAGCTGCAGCACAAAGTATTGTTGCTGCTTGTCGTGGCAAAAAAGCAAGCGTTACTGAAGAGGCTAAGCCAGCAACACAACTAGCACCACAACTGTTTGACTTAACTAGTTTGCAACGTGAAGCAAATGCGCGTTTTGGTTTTTCTGCAAAAAATACTTTAGGTCTTGCTCAAGCGCTGTATGAGCGTCACAAAGTTTTAACCTATCCACGTACTGATGCTAAAGCACTTCCAGAGGACTATCTGGACACCGTTAAACAAACCATGGAAATCCTTGCCGAGAAGTCGCAAGACTATCGTGCGTTTGCAAAGCAAATTCTGAAAGGTGATCCAAAAGATCCGAAAGCAAAAGCTGGTTATGGTTGGATTAAGCCCAACAAACGCATCTTTGATAACTCCAAAATTTCTGATCACTTTGCGATTATTCCGACCCTCGAAACTCCTAAGAATTTAAGTGAGCCTGAGGCTAAGCTGTATGACTTAGTTGTTCGCCGTTTCCTCGCGGTCTTTTATCCCGCCGCCGAATTCAAAGTCACCACCAGAATTACCGAGGTTTCGGGGCACCATTTCAAAACCGAGGGTCGTGTACTAGTGAACCCTGGTTTCCTCACCGTCTATGGCAAATCGAATCAAGCAGATGATGAGCTTGTCGCCGTTCAGGACGGCGAGGCTGTTCAAAGCGAATCCATTGCTGCAGTGCCATTGAAAACTAAGCCACCAGCTCGCTATTCAGAAGCAACATTGCTCTCAGCAATGGAAAGCGCCGGTAAGTGGGTTGATGATGATGACATGCGCGAAGCAATGGCGGAAAAGGGTTTAGGAACTCCTGCAACTCGCGCAGCAATCATCGAAGGATTGCTCGCTGAAAAATACATCGTGCGCGAAGCACGCGAACTCATCCCTACAGCAAAAGCTTTTCAATTGATGACTTTGTTGCGCGGGCTAGATGTTGAAGAACTTACACGCCCCGATTTAACTGGTAGCTGGGAAAACAAGCTATCGCTAATTGAGCAGGGCAAGATGAATCGCGATACTTTCATGCAAGAAATTGCGCAAATGACTCAGCGCATCGTCAAGCGTGCCAAGGAATATGACAGCGATACGATTCCAGGTGACTACGCAACAATGACCACGCCATGCCCGCACTGTAAGGGGCCAGTAAAGGAAAACTACCGTCGCTTTGCCTGTGAAAAATGTGGCTTTACGATCAGCAAAACCCCGGGTGGTCGCGCGTTTGAATACCCTGAAGTAGAAGAGCTACTGCGTGAAAAAACCATTGGGCCGCTCCAGGGGTTTCGCAGCAAAATGGGTCGTCCATTTGCCGCCATTATTAAGTTAAGCGAAATTCCAGAAGACGATGCAGACTATCCAAACGCAGGCTTCAAGCTCGAATTTGACTTTGGTAATGCTCAAGACGAAGAAACTGAAGCGGTAGATTTCACCGGTCGCCAAGCTCTAGGCGTTTGTCCAAAATGTTCTGGCGCAGTTTATGAAGATGGCATGCGTTATGTTTGTGAACACAACACCGGGCCAAGCAAAACTTGTGATTTCAAAACTGGCAAAGTTGTTTTGCAACAAGAAGTTTCGGCTGAGCAAGTGCAAAAACTACTCAAAGAAGGCAAAACCGATCTCTTAACAAACTTCAAGTCAAACCGTACTGGGCGTGGCTTTAAGGCCTATTTAGCTTTAGGGGCTGACGGCAAAATTGGTTTTGAATTTGAGGCTAAAGCCGCTGGCGCAGCCAAAGCTCCAGCAAAAAAACGGGCGGGCGCTAGTGCTGCAAGTAAGTCTGTCGCAAAGCCCAAGCGCGCCAGTAAAGCAAAGTCATCCTCTAGCACCTGAGCTGTGATCAGCTTGGCTGCTAGGGCCGACCACAAAATACCTCGCGAACCTAAGGCGGTGGCCAAAAAGATTCCAGACCTTTGATTCAGTGCGCCAATGATGGGCAAACGATCTCCTGCTACGCAGCGCACGCCAACAAAATCTCCAGCCTTGATTAGCGCTCCCAGATCTCCCTCGGGATAAGCAAGCAAACCTTGCGCTTGTTCTCGATTGAATTCATCGCTGCTGTCTCTTGAGCCAAGGTCATCCTCACCCTCATCAAAGCTAGACCCCACCATCCAACGATAGCTGCCGTCTTCAAGCGGCTCGGCGGGAAGACAGTAGCCATCACCAGATATGCCAACTCTGGGTAATTTTTTTATCCAAGCCTCCTCTTGAATTGAAAAAATGCTGAGTTGACCCCGCACCGGCTTAAGAGGAAGCCGAATTCCAATGCTACTCATGAGCGCTTTAGTATCTATTGCAGTGGCCACTATCAACCTATCCGCAGAAAGAATGGCTTCATTGTTCTGATTGACTAAAAGCCAATGATCATCCACCCTCTCCAGCTTTGCAACGCGCGAATTCCACAAACAAGTTAGACGGTCTTGGTCTTGCAGTAATGCATTACTCGTCTCAAATAGATTGAGAGATGCGCCGCGCGGCAGCCACACTCCGCTCTGTTTGATGCCACAAATTTTTTCTGCGTCTTGAGCATCTAAAGCTACTGCAATACTCTGATCAAGCTCTAAAGACTGCAAATAATTGCTTACTTCTACTCGATCGAAATGCTTATCTTTTTTGGCGGGCTGAAAAATGCCATGCTGGTTCCAAGCCTTGCCCCACCTAGCTTCGGCCAGCAAAAAAGCAATCCGCGTTAAGCGCAATAAGCGCGGGGATCCCTTACCGATATGGGGATGAGCAATGGCATAGGCATGACTCGAGCAAGCGGTGGCGGGTGAAGATGCGGCGTCAACAATACAGACAGATTTTCCGCGCAAGAGCAACTCATTTGCGATGGTTGCACCACAAATGCCTGCCCCAATCACCACTATTTCATGGTGTTGGGGTTTGGTCATTTAACTATTGAGAATAAAACGTTTGATATTGCTAATGCTTAAGCGTTAAAGCGTTGTTCAATCTTGGCGCGAGTCTCTTTCAACTCTTTTGGCAAGCGCTCGCCAAGGTGATCAAACAATTCAGTATGAAGCTTTAACTCGCTCTTCCAGTCATCCACTGCAACATGAATAGCTTTAGCAAATTTCTCTGCAGAATAGTCAAGACCATTCCAGTGCATGTCGCCGTGCTCTGGGCAAATACCAAATGGCGTTTCTTTGCCTTTTGCTTTACCTTCAGCGCGCTCCAAAATCCAAGAAAGCACGCGCATGTTTTCACCAAAGCCTGGCCAAACAAATTTGCCATTCTCGTCCTTGCGAAACCAGTTCACGCAATAAATTTTTGGCAATACAGCGCCTTCAGCCTCTAGCTTCTTGCCGATATTGAGCCAATGCTGGAAGTAGTCGCTCATGTTGTAACCAGCGAATGCAATCATCGCAAATGGATCACGGCGTACAACGCCAATTTGTCCGGTGATTGCAGCAGTGGTCTCTGAACCAAGAGTTGCAGCCATGTAAACACCCTCAACCCAATCACGCGCCTCACTAACCAAAGGCACAGTGTTTGAGCGGCGGCCACCAAACAAGAACGCGTCAATTGGAACGCCTTCTGGATCATCCCACTTAGGATCAACCGCTGGGTTATTAGTGGCGGCAACTGTAAAGCGTGAGTTTGGATGCGCAGCTTTGCGACCTGCGGCGCCATCTGCTGGAGTCCAATCTTTGCCTTGCCAATCAATCAAATGCGCTGGTGGTGTTTCTGTCAAGCCTTCCCACCAAACATCACCATCATCAGTCAAGCCAACGTTTGTGAAGATCACGTCTTGATTCAAAGAATCAATA
Source organism: Polynucleobacter hirudinilacicola (assembly GCF_002192535.1). Lineage (GTDB taxonomy): Bacteria > Pseudomonadota > Gammaproteobacteria > Burkholderiales > Burkholderiaceae > Polynucleobacter > Polynucleobacter hirudinilacicola. The sequence goes on from NZ_NAIA01000001.1 coordinate 360,227, forward strand.
CAGTTCTGATTGGTTTGACGATTGGTGCCTGGCGCCACGCCAAAGTAACCAGACTCTGGATTAATCGCAAATAAACGGGTCTTGCCAGTAACGGGGTCTTTGCGCGGCTTGATCCATGCAATGTCGTCACCAATAGTGGTTACCTTCCATCCATCAAATCCTTTGGGAGGAATCATCATGGAGAAGTTGGTTTTGCCACAAGCAGATGGGAATGCGGCAGCAATATGGTATTTCTTACCCTCAGGTGAAGTGACACCCAAGATCAACATGTGTTCTGCCAACCAACCCTGGTCGCGACCCATGTTGGATGCAATGCGCAGAGCAAAGCATTTCTTACCTAACAATGCATTACCGCCGTAGCCAGAACCAAATGACCAAATTTCGCGAGTTTCTGGGTAATGAACAATGTACTTATTCTTGTTGTTTGGCCATGTAACATCTTTTTCGCCAGCAGCCAAAGGTTTGCCAACAGTGTGAATACAAGGAACAAACTCGCCGTCAGAACCCAATTGATCAATGACGGCCTTACCCATACGGGTCATGAGGCGCATATTGATTGCAACGTATGGGCTGTCCGATAGTTCTACGCCAATGTGGGCAATAGGGGAGCCAATAGGGCCCATGGAGAACGGCACCACATACATTGTTCTGCCGCGCATACAACCATCAAACAATGGATTTAATGTTGCGCGCATTTCGCTTGGCTCTACCCAGTTGTTGGTAGGGCCAGCATCTTCTTTTTTGGCCGAGCAAATAAAGGTACGGTCTTCAACGCGTGCCACATCCTCAGGGTCTGAGAGTGCTAAAAATGAATTTTTTCGTTTGGCTGGGTTGAGGCGCTTAAAAACCCCGGCAGTAACTAGTAGCTCACAGAGCTCGTCGTATTCGGCCTGAGAGCCATCACACCAACGAATTGCGTCTGGCTTGGTCAGGGCCGCGACCTCTCCAACCCACTCAATCAAGCGCTTATTTTTTACGTAAGCTGGCGCATTTACATTAATTTGGTCCGCAGTTTCTGTAGTCATGTGTTTTCCTAGGAAGATTTAATTTTTAATCCAATGATTTTAACATTTTGGCCATATTTAAAGCCCTAAACCGAGACAGAGGAAACTCTTTACTTGCCAATACAGAATTGGCTAAAGATTTTTCCCAAAAGGTCGTCCGGAAGCAGCTTTCCAGTAATTTGCCCAAGGTGATTTTGAGCTAAAAATAGCTCTTCTGCGAACAATTCAAGCGAATTGTTGCCATTTGCAGCGAATTGCTCCGATCTTGTAATATGCTCAGATGCCCTCTCCAGGCAGTCCAAATGGCGTCTTCTGGCCACAATCGCGCCCTCTTGCGGACCATTCCAACCCACTATTTCCAGGATTTTTTGCTTTAGGGCGTCAACGCCATCACCATTTTTGGCAGAGATCAAAATGGCCTGTTTTGGAGCCGCAGTAGGCCCCAAAGATATCAAGTCTGACTTGTTAACAACCTCTAAAACTGGGCATTTTGGGGGCAGCTCTCTCAGAATTTGTTCTTTCAGCCCATCCTCTGTCGAATTTGGGTCGGTCAAAAAAATCACCAAGTCTGCCAGACGAATGGCGTCCCAAGACCTTTCAATTCCTTTTGCCTCAACGAGATCATCAGTTTCGCGCAGTCCGGCAGTATCAATGATATGCATCGGCACACCTTCAATAGTGATGCTTTCCTTCACGCGATCGCGAGTAGTGCCGGCAATAGCGGTAACAATGGCAACCTCTTCACCAGCTAGCCTATTGAGTAATGAGCTCTTGCCAACGTTTGGCGCGCCAGCAAGAACAAGCTGTATGCCATCACGCAAAATCTTTCCCTGCCTGGCGCCGACTCGTAACGATTCTAATTTTTCTTTGACAGCAGCCAGACGAGTGCGAGCTTGTGCATTCTCTAAAAACTCAATTTCTTCTTCAGGGAAGTCTAAGGTTGATTCCACCAAAATGCGCAGCTGTGTAATTTCTTCGATCAGATCATTGATGCTCTCTGAAAAAGCACCCCGTAAAGATCTGGCCGCACCACGAACCGCAGCCTCACTTTGTGCATCAATTAAATCCGCAATCGCTTCGGCTTGTGCAAGGTCTATTTTGTTATTGAGATAAGCGCGCAATGTAAATTCGCCTGGCTCCGCAATTACCAATCCGTCGTTCTTGCCCAACTCTAAGCAGCGCTTCATGACCAACTCTAGAAGCTGCGGCCCACCATGACATTGAAGCTCTAAAACGTCTTCACCAGTAAATGATGCCGGGGCAACAAAATAAATCGCAACAAGTTGGTCAATGGTTTGCCCGTCGGCATCACGCAAGGTAAGTAAGTTTGCTTGGCGAGGGGAGAGCTCTTTCTGAAAAAGTGCTTTTGTGATGCCCTTAAGATTATGGCCACTAATGCGCACAACCCCAACGCCCGCCCTGCCTGGAGCAGTTGCTATAGCAATGATGGGCAGCTTTCTAGTCATCATTGCTATATGTTTTCCCTTAAAGGCTAAGCCATCAAAAAATTACTTGGCTTCTTTCTTTGCAAACATTTGATTGATTTGCCACTGTTGCGCAATCGACAATAAGTTATTCACCACCCAGTACAACACTAAGCCGGCCGGGAAGAAAAAGAACATTACCGAGAATACGATTGGCATATACATCATCACCTTTGCCTGAATGGGGTCTGGTGGGGTTGGATTCAGTTTGGTTTGAACAAACATTGAAGCAGCCATGATGATTGGCAAGATTCCAATTGGGAATAATTGTGTCATGCCCAATACATCACTGATTGAAGTATCAGGGAGCGATAGATCATGCACCCACAAAATCCACGGGGCGCCGCGCAACTCGACGGACGACAACAATACCCAATACAAAGCAATAAACACTGGGATCTGAATTACCACTGGCAAACATCCGCCCAATGGATTAATTTTTTCTTTGCGATACATCTCCATCATTGCTTGATTTAGCTTTTGTGGCTCGCCTTTGTATTGCTCTTTCATGGCCATCAAGCGTGGCTGCACTTCCTTCATGCGCGCCATCGATTTATAGCTTGCGGCAGAAAGCGGGAAGAATGCCAACTTAATCAAAACGGTGAGTAGAACAATAGACCAGCCCCAATTACCAACATAGCCATGGATTTTCTCCAGGAGCCAGAAAATCGGCTTTGCCAAAATGGTTAAGTAGCCATAATCTTTTAACAACTCAAAACCTGGTGCTATGGTTTCTAGAACGCTTTCTTCTTGTGGGCCAACAAAGAGACGAGATTTTTCAACAATTGTTGATCCTTGAGCAATCACACCTAGTGGTGTTTGCATGCCAATACGATAGAGGCCGTTATCAATTCTTCCCGCGTAAATATCTCGCGCAAATTTATCGCCCGGAATCCATGCACTAGCAAAATAGTGCTGAACCATTGCAATCCACGCTGGATCCCCAGCGGGAACCTGAGTTGGAATAGTAATTTTGTTTTTATCAATTGCTGTGAATTCCAGCTTATTGAATTTTTCTTTGTCGGTGTATGTTGCCGGGCCAGTAAAGGTGCTTGCTGAAAAGGCGCCATCAAAAGGACCAATTTTTTGCTCCTGGCTGCCGTCGCGCACTAGTTCGGTGTAGAGAACCAATGGCGTAGCATTTGCACTTGACTGAGTCACGCGATGGCCAACATCCACCACATAACTTCCAGGATTCAGAATGAATGTTTTTTCTAGCTTAACGCCATTACGCTCGCTGCCGAGGGTGAGAAAAGGTCGGCCAGAACCGTCTTTACCAGACTGAATAAGTTTGAAGGTGCTAGTGTGATTTGGTAAATCATTGTTGTTTAAAGAAATCAGACCGGAGCGCGCAAAATATTTATGATTTGCCGTGTATTGAAAAAGCTCTACGGGCTTGTTTTCTGCAGTCAGCGACTTTAATAACTTTGCATCAATTACGTTAGCGCCGTTAGCGCTAATTTCTAAGACCAACACATCATTTTTCAGCGTAAATTTTTCCGCGCTGTCTAATGCGCCCAAATTAACAGCGGGGGCGGCCGCAACAACCGGCTGACCAGATATTTGAGCAGGTACGTCTAACTTATTGCTAGCAGCAGATTTGTCAGTAGCTGCTGGGGCGCTTACGGGCGCGCCCCCAAATAAAGATGGCTTACCCTCATGGACCTGCCAATTGTTGTAGAGCATGAGACCCGACATCGAGAATACTGCCCAAAGAATTGTTTTTTTAAAGTCCATTTGCATTCTCTTAAGTTAATGAGATGTTTGTTTTACCGCAGGATCATAACCGCCTCGTGACCATGGATTGCAGCGCAAAATTCGCCAAACAACCAAGCCGAAGCTTTTAATAAACCCGTAATGATTGAAGCAGTCACACGCATATTGTGAGCAACTTGGCGCGTACTTGCAGTGCATGCCCACATAAGGACTCAGAAGCAACTGATAAGCCTTAAGCAGTTTAATTGCGGCCTTATTTAAAACGCGCACCTTAGAGCAATCCCGACATCTGAGAGCGTAGAAGATCTTTTTCTTTTTTTCTAAGTCTGCCACGGGTTTCGCGACCAATCGGCTTCTTGAGCTTAACCACCACATCTTTGTTGAGGGTATTGGCTTGAGCCGCCCAAACCAATTCGCGAATCATCCTCTTAAGACGGTTGCGGTCGACAGCTCTTTTAGCTAATTTCTTGGCTACCGCAACCCCTAAGTCTGGCTTACCACCCGCCTGAATGGGCGCAGCATAAAAACCCCAATACAAACTTGTCTTGGGGTTTATTTTTAATAATTCAGAAATCCTAGCGCTGTTCAATGGCTAAATTAAACAGCCAGACGCTTACGGCCTTTAGCGCGACGTGCATTTAATACTGCGCGCCCACTTTTGGTTTTCATGCGAATACGAAAACCGTGTGTGCGTTTACGACGAGTTACTGATGGTTGGTATGTTCTTTTCATGATAGATCCCTGCAAAACCAGGTATTTTCCTTGTTGCAGAGCAAAAGGTCAATCAATCTCGATGAATATATAGGTGTTTTTCTCTATTTTTGTGGGCTTTTTAACTAAGCCATTAATTTATATGTCTTTTTTACGTTTATACACAAGTTATCCACAGCTTTTCCACGTTTTTGTAGCTTGTGGATAACTTTGCAGGATGGCTACAATGGATCCTCCAAAAATATGAGCAACCTACAAAATCCCCCCGCCTTGAATTCAATCAACCCCCTGGGTTTTTGGGATGGTGCGCTTAGCACCCTTTCCCGCGAGCTGTCGCCCCAACAGTTTAAAACATGGATTCAGCCACTGACCCTCGTGTCTTTTGATGAGAGTGATCACTCACTAACTGTTGGAGCCCCAAATCGATTTAAGCTCGATTGGATTAAAAAAACGTTTGCTGATCGCTTTCAAGAGTTGGCCTCTCAGTATTTTGGCTCCTCAATTAATGTTAATTTTGTCCTCGATGTTGAGGTCGGTGCGCCGCCTGTTGCGGCACCAGCAGTTTTGGAAAATGTGTTGCCAGACCCCCAAACAAGCAATGTGGCAGAGTCTGCCGCATCCCTAGAGGAGGGTGCGTTTGAGATTGAGGACCACTCAAAACTCAACCCCAACCTTACCTTTGAAACTTTTGTTACCGGTAAGGCAAATCAACTTGCCAGGGCGGCATCTATTCAGGTTGCACACAACCCAGGCAGCTCATACAACCCAATGTTTTTATACGGCGGGGTTGGTCTAGGTAAAACACACTTAATTCATGCGATTGGCAACCATCTTTTAAAAGAAAAACCTAACGCCCGCATACGATATATACACGCTGAGCAATATGTTTCTGATGTTGTGCGAGCCTACCAACAAAAGGCTTTTGATCGCTTTAAGCGCTACTACCATTCCCTAGATTTATTGTTAATTGACGATATTCAGTTTTTTAGTGGTAAATCTAGGACGCAAGAAGAGTTTTTCTATGCCTTCGAGGCGCTTTTAAGCAACAAGGCCCAGGTAATCATCACTAGCGACACGTACCCAAAAGAAATGGCGGGCATTGATGATCGATTAATTTCGCGCTTCGATTCTGGCTTAACGGTGGCCATTGAGCCGCCGGAGCTAGAGATGCGCGTCGCTATTTTGATGAAAAAGGCGATTAGCGAAGGAATTCCAATGAGTGAAGATGTAGCCTTCTTTGTGGCAAAACATCTCCGCTCTAATGTACGGGAGCTTGAGGGGGCGTTAAGAAAAATATTGGCGTTTGTGCGCTTTCATGGGCGCGAGGTCACGATTGAGGTTGCAAGAACCGCACTCAAAGACCTTCTCTCAATACAAAACCGTCAAATTTCCGTTGAAAATATTCAAAAGGCTGTGGCCGATTTCTATAGCATTAAGGTGGCTGACATGTATTCAAAGAAGCGGCCCGCCAACATTGCCCGGCCACGGCAGATTGCCATGTTTATGGCCAAGGAATTAACCCAAAAAAGCCTGCCAGAGATTGGTGAGCTCTTTGGGGGTAGGGACCACACAACCGTTTTACATGCAGTTCGTAAGATCGCTGATGAGCGTGCTCACGACGGACAGTTAAACCACGAAATTCACGTTATTGAACAAACCTTGAAGGCTTGATTTTTGATTGTGGATAAAGCTGTGGACAACCCTAGGGATAAGTTTGGGGATTGTGTGTGGATAAATTGTGGAAAGATTCAGCTTCATGCAAAAATAGGGTATTGAAAAAAGCTTATCCACTTTTTATGCAGCGCTTATACAAAGGTTTTCCACAGGTTTTTTGTCTTCTAATATTTTGATTTATATAGGTTTTTTGAGTTATCCACGGAAATCAGAAGCCTTATTACTATTACTACTAAGATATATACAAGGATTTAAAAGCAATGCAACTCGTTAACACTTCTCGCGATAACTTACTAAAACCACTTCAGGTTGTTAGTGGAATTGTTGAACGTAGACACACACTACCAATTCTGGCAAATCTTTTGTTTAAAAAGACTGGCGAAAAAGTTTCTTTTATCTCCACTGATATTGAAATCCAAATTACTACAAATGCAAATTTTGGTGTTGGTACAGAGGATGTGACTACAACAGTTGCCGCCAGAAAACTGTTAGATATTTTGCGCGCACTTCCAGAGGGACCAGTTTCCTTAAACCTAAAAGACAACCGGATGGTTGTGCAGAGTGGGAAAAGCCGTTTCTCATTACAAACTTTGTCTGCGGCAGAATTTCCAGTGATGCAAAGTGTTGGTGAGGTAACGGCTGCGTGGAAGATGTCTCAAAAAAGTTTTCGTCAATTGATTAGTCAAGTTCACTTCTCAATGGCGCAGCAAGATATTCGCTATTACCTAAATGGAATGCTATTGGTTATTGAGGGTAAAGAGGTCGTAGCAGTGGCAACCGATGGTCATCGTTTGGCTTACTCTCAGGTTGAGTTAACTGAAGTCCCATCTGGCTCTGGCCAAAGACAAGAAATTATTATTCCACGCAAAACAATCTTAGAGTGTCAGCACCTTTTGGAGGACTCTGAAGAGTTGTTGGAGATTAGTCTTACTGCTAATCAAGTGAAATTTGCTTTTGGTGATATTGAATTAATTTCTAAACTGGTGGAGGGTAAGTTCCCTGATTTTCAGAGGGTGATTCCAAAGGGGCATAAAAATACTCTAGTAGTTGGCCGTGATGTTTTGCAATCTGCGCTACAGCGTGCCGCCATCTTGACTACGGATAAATTTAAAGGGGTTCACTTCTCTTTGTCTCCCAACCGAATTACCGTTCAATCTACTAATGCTGAGCAAGAAGAAGCGCAAGAAGAGATTGAAACTGAATATAGTGGCGATACTGTTGAGATCGGCTTCAACGTAAGTTACCTTTTAGATGTTTTATCAAATCTAAAAAATGAAAAAATTCAAATTAGTTTGGGTGATGCAAATAGTAGCGCTGTAATTACTCTGCCTGGCTCAGAGAGCTTCAAGTATGTTGTGATGCCAATGCGTATTTAACTTAGAAAAAAATGACTGAAGAAAAAAAAGTGGTAGAGCAGTACGGCGCTGCATCGATTCAAATCCTAGAAGGTCTCGAAGCTGTTCGTAAACGCCCTGGAATGTACATCGGAGACACCTCTGATGGAACGGGCTTACATCACCTAGTTTTTGAGGTTCTAGATAACTCTATTGACGAAGCTTTAGCCGGTTATTGTTCTGAAATAACAGTTGTTATACAAACCGATAACTCAATCTCGATTGTTGATAACGGGCGTGGCGTTCCAACAGGTATTAAGTACGACGATAAACACGAACCAAAACGCAGTGCCGCCGAAATCGTAATGACTGAGTTACATGCTGGCGGTAAATTTGACCAAAACAGCTATAAGGTTTCTGGCGGTCTACATGGTGTGGGTGTAAGTTGTGTCAATGCCCTATCAAAATGGCTGAAGCTCACCATTCGTCGTGACGGCAAAACCCATTACATGGAGTTTGAGCGCGGCGTTATTAAAAATCGCAACATTCAAGAGGAAAACGGTGTTGCTGTTTCTCCAATCACCGTTACAGGCGATACAGAATTATCAGGAACAGAGGTTCATTTCCTTGCGGACGAAACCATTTTTGGAAACGTAGAGTTTCATTATGAAATTCTTGTGAAGCGTATTCGTGAACTTTCCTTTTTAAATAATGGCGTACACATTAAATTAATTGATCAACGCACAGGCCAAGAAGAGGACTTTGCCTTTTCTGGCGGCGTTAAGGGTTTTGTTGAATACATCAATCAAACTAAAAATGTTTTACATCCCAATATTTTTTATGCTGAGGGTGTTCGCCCCTCTGATTTGGGTGGCCAAATTACTGCTGAAGTTTCCATGCAATGGAACGATAGTTTTAGTGAACAAGTACTTTGTTTTACCAACAACATCCCCCAGCGTGATGGCGGCACACACTTGACCGGCCTGCGCGCAGCAATGACGCGCGTCATCAATAAATATATTGATGAAAATGAGGTTGCCAAAAGGGCCAAAGTCGAAATCTCTGGCGACGATATGCGCGAAGGCTTGGCATGTGTTTTATCGGTTAAAGTTCCAGAGCCAAAATTTTCTAGTCAAACCAAAGATAAGTTGGTATCTAGCGAGGTGCGCGGCCCAGTAGAAGAAATTGTTGCGGAGGCACTCAGCGCTTATTTGCAAGAGCGCCCGGCAGATGCAAAGATTCTTTGTGGAAAAATCGTCGACGCTGCGCGTGCGCGTGAGGCGGCACGCAAGGCTCGTGACATGACAAGACGCAAGGGCGCATTAGATGGCCTTGGTCTTCCTGGAAAGCTGGCAGACTGCCAAGAAAAGGACCCTGCTAAATCTGAATTATTCATTGTCGAGGGCGACTCAGCCGGAGGCTCTGCCAAGCAAGGGCGCGATCGCCGCTTTCAAGCAATTCTTCCTTTAAAAGGAAAAATTCTGAACGTAGAAAAGGCGCGCTTTGACAAGATGCTCGCTAGCCAAGAGGTGGTTACCTTAATTACCGTTCTTGGTACTGGCATTGGCATTGAAGAATACAAGGCCGATAAACTCCGCTACCACCGCATCATCATCATGACCGATGCGGACGTAGACGGCAGTCACATCCGCACTCTTTTACTAACTTTTTTCTATAGACAGATGCCGGAGCTGATCGAGCGCGGCCACATCTATATTGCACAACCACCGCTGTACAAGGTGAAGTTTGGTAAGAGCGAGCAATATATTAAGGATGATGCGGAGCTCAACCAGCTGTTGTTAAAGATTGCGCTTGAAACCGCCTCTTTGCAAACCCCAACTGGCGAGATTATTGAGGGCGCCGCTTTAAATGAGTTGGCCAAACACTACCAAGTAATCCAGTCTATTGTTGATCGCTTATCACGCACTATCGACGAAGATGCTTTGAGGGCAATAGCCTCTGGCACCCAACTGAATCTGGATACTGAGCAGTCTGCCAATGACTCTGCGGATCGTCTAAGAAAGGCGTTGGCTGATTCTTTAAACCCATTGGCCTTGCCACCAGAAATTGTTGTGCAAAAAGAAGATCGCACCGAGCGCTTTAGGTTGTTGCTGTCACGTCGTATCCATGGCAACCTTAAACTATCTTCAATTAACTCCGATTTTGTTCATGGGGATGATTATCAAAGCCTTGCCAATGCGGCATCCGTTTTGTCTGGCAAGGTTTTGCCGGGCTCAAGAGTGCGCCGTGGCGATCCGGACAAAAATCAAAAAGAGCAAACTATTTCTGACTTTAGGGCAGCCTTCTCTTGGTTATTGTCTGAGGCTGAGCGTGTTTTGAGTCGCCAGCGTTACAAAGGTTTGGGCGAGATGAATCCATCACAACTGTGGGAAACCACCATGGATGCTAGTTCACGCACCCTGTTGCAAGTAAAGATTGAGGATGCTATTGCTGCGGACCAAGTGTTTACAACATTGATGGGTGATGAGGTTGAACCGCGCCGCGCGTTTATTGAGAAGAACGCCCTTATTGCTCGCAACCTAGACGTTTAAATATGAAATCAAAAAAATTATCACCTCCCAAGGTGGATCGGTCTTCTATCGTTGTTAAATCCTCGCCAATTCATGGTAAGGGGGTTTTTGTAGCAAAGCCAATTAAAAAAGGCCAAGCAATCATTGAGTACAAGGGCGAGCGTATTAGTTGGAAATTAGCTATTAAGCGCCATCCTCATGACAAAAAAGATCCTAACCATACGTTTTACTTTTCCTTAGATGATGGTCGGGTTATTGATGCAAAGTACGGTGGCAATGCTGCGCGCTGGATTAATCACTCTTGCAAGCCAATTTGCGAAACAAAAGAGGGTATTTATGATGGCGAACCACGCGTTTTCATTTATGCCAAGCGCGCACTAAAAGTTGGTGAAGAGTTGTTCTACGACTACTCTCTTGATATTGATGGCCGCGTCACCAAGCAAATGAAAAAAGATTATGAGTGTCGCTGCGGCGCCAAAAAATGTCGCGGCACAATGCTCGCCGTTAAAGAAAAGTAAACCTTAACACCCCATGTTGTACGTAAGCATTCAAGAGCTTGAGGCCGCAATTAATTATTGGCGTGGCCAATCTCCAGCAGAGGGTGAAGAGTTGCGCTTGTGCCCCGAGGCATCTGCTCTAGCAAAACCCTATGCGCTAATGATTGTTCAGGGCGCACAGAGGGTTCCTGTGGATGTTTTAGATGAGCTCGCGCGTACCGCAATTCAAAAGTTTATAAAAATCAGTCAAAACACCTAAGGCCCAAGCATTAATGGCTTTAGGGTTATTGCTATATAAAGCATAGTCATCTTGGGTTATCCTCAAACTCTTGCCTCAAACGAGGGGTGGGAGGCACGAGATTGCAAGAAACAATACTAAAAACAATTGGGCTTGGTAAATCCTTCAAAGGATTCTCCGCGGTTAGTGATGTAAACCTGGATGTAAGCAGGGGAACGATTCACGCCCTAATTGGCCCAAATGGTGCTGGGAAAACCACCTGCTTTAATTTGCTCACAAAGTTTTTAGAGCCCAGCAGCGGGCAAATTTTATTTAATGGCCTTGATATTACAAATGAGGCCCCTTCACAGATAGCGAGACGCGGCATTATTCGCTCCTTTCAGATCTCTGCTGTTTTTCCTCATTTGACCGTACTTGAAAATGTTCGTGTTGCACTGCAGCGAGGATTGGGCACAGAGTTTCATTTTTGGAAATCGGGCGACTCTTTGCATGTGCTAAATGAGCGCGCCCTTGAGCTCTTGCACGAGGTTGGCTTAGAGGGTTTTGCTAATGAAGAAACACTCAATTTAGCTTATGGGCGCAAAAGGGCGCTTGAAATTGCCACAACCTTGGCCATGGAGCCAGAGTTAATGTTGCTTGATGAGCCCACACAGGGAATGGGCCACGAAGATGTGGAGCGCGTAACAGAGTTGATTCATCGTGTTGCAAGGGGCCGTACGATATTAATGGTTGAGCACAATATGAAGGTGGTTTCTTCTATTGCGGACCGAATTACCGTATTACAGCGAGGCGCTGTTTTGGCTGAGGGCTCCTATCACGAGGTTTCCAGTAACCCGCTAGTGGTAGAGGCCTATATGGGCAGTCATGAGGGCGCGAAGCTATGAGCAACATGGCTTTAGAGGTTAAAAACCTAGAGTCTTGGTATGGGGAGTCCCACATTCTGCATGGTGTGAACTTCGCTGTGCGTGATGGTGAGGTTGTCACTTTACTTGGTAGAAATGGCGCGGGTCGAAGCACTATCCTCAAAACCATTTTGGGCCTCACCAGCAAAAGGACCGGCTCTGTAGAGGTTTATGGCACTGAGACGATCTCGATGCCAACATACAAAATTGCACGCCTGGGTGTTGGCTACTGCCCCGAAGAAAGAGGGATTTTTGGAAGCTTAAGCGCCGAAGAAAATCTTATGCTGCTACCGGAAATTGCGCCAGGCGGAATGGGCTTGGATGAGATTTACGAAATGTTTCCAAATTTATACGAAAGACGGAATAGTCCAGGTACGAGATTGTCTGGCGGCGAGCAGCAAATGTTAGCAATGGCGCGCATTTTAAGAACGGGCGCCAAGTTGTTATTGCTCGACGAAATTACAGAGGGTCTGGCCCCCGTGATTGTGCAAAAACTGGGTGAAGTTGTTACCAGCTTGCGTAACAAGGGGTTCACGATTGTTCTGGTTGAGCAAAATTTCCGCTTTGCTGCACCCTTGGCGGATCGCCATTATGTGGTTGAGCATGGAAATGTGGTTGAAGTGGTGCAACAAAGTGAGCTTGCTGCAAAAGCATCCTTATTAAACGAGTATCTTGGTGTTTAGTGCTTATCTATAGGAGATAGAAATGAAGTTAAAGCAAATAACCGCGTGTCTGGTTGCGGCAACCATGTTTGGTGGCAATCCAGCTTTCGCACAAAGCGGCGCAAAAGTCAGCGGGGATGTAGTAAAGATCGGAGTATTAACCGACCTTTCATCAACCTATTCTGACTTAGCTGGACCCGGCGCAGTGATCGCAGCAAAAATGGCAATTGCCGATTTTTCTAAAGATGGCACTGTTATCGGAAAAAAGATTGAGCTTTTAAGCGCAGATCATCAAAACAAGGCTGATATTGCTGCAAACAAAGCTCGTGAGTGGTACGACAAAGACGGTGTTGATGTGATTGTTGAGTTGGTTTCAACCAACGTTGCTCTTGCTGTAATGGAAGTTGCCGAGCAAAAGAACAAAATTACATTGGTTTCTGGCGCAGCTTCTTTGCCGATCACCAATGAAAAATGTACTGCTAACAACGTGCATTGGACCTATGACACCTACGCACTTTCAAACGGTACCGCTAAGGCGGTTGTAAAGCAGGGCAAAAAGAATTGGTATTTCTTGACTGCTGACTACGCGTTCGGCGCAGCGTTAGAAAGAGATTCAACTAATGTTCTTACAGCCAATGGCGGTAAGGTATTGGGAACTAGTAAGCACCCATTTCCTAACAGCGACTTTTCTTCCTACCTCTTAAAGGCTCAAGCTAGTGGCGCAGATGTTGTTGCCCTTGCAAACGCCGGTCAAGACACTATCAATAGCGTTAAACAAGCCTCCGAGTTTGGTATCAACAAAAAACAAACGGTTGTTCCTTTGTTGATGTTTATTACCGATGTTCACTCTTTGGGTTTAAATGCCGCTCAAGGCATGTACCTTACTGAGGGCTTCTATTGGGATAAGGACGATAAGACGCGTGCTTTTGCAAAGCGTTTCATCTTGCAACATAAGCGTATGCCATCCAGCGTTCAGGCGGGCGTTTACTCTTCTGTTCTTGCTTACTTAAATGCTGTACAAAAGGCTGGCACCGATGACACTCAGGCTGTAATGAAGGCTTTGAAGTCCACCAATATCGATGACGGTCTTTTCAAAGGCAAGATTCGTGCTGACGGCAAGTTTGAGCACGATATGTATCTGCTCGAAGTGAAGAAGCCCTCTGAGTCAACAAGCCCATGGGATTATTACAACGTTCGCGCAGTGATTCCTGCTGCTGAAGCGACACAACCACTTTCATTGTCACGATGCAAGCTGGTTACTAATAAGTAATTCTTCCTTTAAGTATGTTTGAACTTCTCGGAATTACCCCTCAAGGGCTGGTAGCCCAACTCTTGGTGGGGCTTATCAATGGCTCGTTTTATGCCATATTGAGTTTGGGATTGGCCATTATTTTTGGCCTTCTCAACATCATTAATTTTGCACATGGTGCCCAGTACACCATGGGTGCTTTTGTTGCCTGGATTGGTTTAACTCAAATTAGCCAATGGCTTGGCTTCCCCGATCTATCAATTAACTATTGGTTTGCGCTCATTATTGTTCCGCTTGTGTTGGCGGGATTTGGTTTGATTCTTGAGCGCACGATGTTGCGTCGCCTGTATCACCTCGACCATTTATACGGCCTATTGCTGACCTTTGGTCTGGCTTTGATTATTGAGGGCATGTTTCGTCATTGGTATGGAATTTCTGGTGAGAGCTATCCAGCGCCGGAGCTTTTACAGGGCGCCATTCCTTTGGAATCCATCGGCATCATTTTGCCGAAATATCGTATGTGGGTAGTTGTTATTTCTTTAGTGGTTTGCTTCTCTACTTGGTATGTAATCGAGAGAACAAAATTGGGCGCCTATTTGCGCGCTGGAACCGAAAACCCAAAACTACTCCAAGCTTTTGGCATTAATGTTCCTCTCATGATTTCTCTGGCTTACGCTTATGGCGTTGGTCTTGCTGGCTTTGCTGGTGTTTTAGCTGCGCCAATCTTTCAAGTAAACCCATTAATGGGTTCGAACCTGATCATTGTGGTTTTTGCTGTAGTGGTGATTGGTGGCATGGGCTCGATTATGGGTGCCATTTTGACGGGCTTGGGCTTGGGCCTCATTGAGGGCCTCACAAAAGTGTTCTACCCAGAGGCTTCGGGCGTAGTGATCTTTGTGATCATGGCAATTGTTTTGTTGATTCGTCCTGCTGGACTGTTTGGGCGGGAAAAATAATCATGAATCAAAAAACAAAGTTGCTTTACGGCATTCTGGTTTTAATTGCCTTGCTATTGCCATTCCAAGATTTTATCTATTTGGTTTTTGCAATGAAGGTTTTGTGTTTCGCGCTCTTTGCTTGTGCTTTCAATTTATTGCTTGGCTTCACCGGACTTTTGTCTTTCGGTCATGCGGCTTTTTTTGGAACTGCCGCCTACATTACTGCCTACCTTTGTAAAGAGGCAGGCTTTTCTCCAGAGCTCGGAATTGTCTTGGGTGTGCTCGGGTCGGGCGCGTTGGGATTCATCATTGGCTCTTTAGCGATTCGTCGGCAAGGCATTTACTTTGCCATGGTTACCTTGGCCCTCTCGCAAATGATCTATTTTTTGGCTGTCCAGATGCCATTTACGGGCGGCGAAGATGGCATTCAGGGTGTACCACGCGGAACATTGTTTGGGCTCATTGATCTAAAAAATGATGTGGCCATGTATTACTTTGTTCTAGCGGTGTTCTTATTTGGTTTTGCGCTGATTATGCGTGCCGTGAACTCCCCATTTGGTCAGGTCTTAAAAGCAATTCGTGAGAATGAGCCGCGTGCAATTTCTTTGGGGTACGACGTGGATCGTTTCAAGTTAATGTCTTTCGTGATTTCAGCCGCCCTCTCTGGTTTGGCTGGGTCGATGAAGTCTTTGGTATTCCAGTTGGCAACGTTGACCGATGTTCACTGGCATATGTCTGGCGAGGTGGTGTTGATGACCCTGCTTGGTGGCATGGGAACAATTCTTGGCCCAGTAGTTGGCGCTGGCATCGTAGTTGGATTGCAAAACTACTTAGCAAACATTGGATCCTGGAGCACGATTGCAACAGGCTTTATTTTTGTGATTTGTGTCCTGGCATTCCGTCGCGGTGTAGTTGGCGAAATTGTTGCGTATTACAAAAGCAAGAACTGAGTTTTTGTTTTTCCTTTTATTATTTGGTTTTAGTGCGGCGCTATCGCCGCACTCATTTAAATAAAAGAGTCCCTCATCGAATTTTCAATTTACATTTGGCCGCTGCTTTTGGCTATGGCTTTTTTTGCTGGCCTGGTTGATGCCGTAGCTGGCGGCGGCGGCTTGATTCAGGTCCCGGCTTTGTTTGCTGCCTACCCAGACGCTCCGCCCGCAACACTCCTTTCCACCAATAAAGTTTCGGCTATTGGCGGCACACTAAATGCTGCGCGTAGATATTTGCGTCACGTTTCATTGCCATGGGCAATTGTTTTGCCGGCGATCGTGGCAGGTTTTGTCGGCTCTCTTTTGGGCGCTAACGCCGTGAGCAATTTTCCAGCAGAGCCATTGCGAAAGGCCTTACCGTTTTTGCTGCTCTTTCTTTTGTTCTACACCTGGTTTCAGCCTTCGTTGGGAGAGCAGCATGCACCAAAGGAAAAGAGTCGCTTTCAGCAGCTCAAAGCGGTCTTGCTGGGATTAACGATTGGTTTTTATGATGGCTTTTTCGGTCCCGGCACTGGCAGCTTTTTGTTGTTCGGCTTCGTAAGATTTTTCGCCTTTGATTTTTTGCATGCCTCTGCCGCAACTAAGTTGGTGAACGTTGCAACAAACTTGGCGGCAATCCTGATGTTGGCGAGTTTGGGTCAAATTAATTGGCCACTTGGTTTTGCCATGATGATTGCCAATATTGCTGGCAGCCAATTTGGTAGTCGACTTGCAATTAAGCATGGAAGCGCCTTTGTTAGAAAGGCCTTTTTTGGTAATTGTGAGTGTACTCATTCTGAAGTCTGCATGGAATGCCTATTTTCTGAATTAAATCAGTGACTTAGAAAAAGTCATTTATTTTTCCCCATTTTTTCAGTGCTTTTGTTTCACGTGAAACAAACAAAATGCTATGATCATCGCCCTATCCGAGGCAAATCATGCGTTATTCCAAAAGTTTCGATGTCATCGTAGTTGGCGGCGGTCACGCCGGGACTGAGGCCGCTCTCGCATCGGCGCGCATGGGTTGCGACACCTTATTAATTACCCATAGCATTGAGAGTCTGGGCGCAATGAGCTGCAACCCTTCTATTGGCGGGATTGGTAAAGGCCACCTCGTTAAAGAGATTGATGCGATGGGCGGTGCCATGGCTGCGGCAACTGATGAGGCCGGCATCCAATTCCGCATTCTGAATTCCAGCAAGGGCCCAGCCGTCCGCGCGACCCGCGCTCAAGGTGATCGCGTCTTATATAAAGCAGCAATCCGTCGCCGTTTAGAAAATCAGCCGAATTTAAGCTTGTTTCAGGCTGCAGTTGACGATCTGTTGGTAAAGGGTGATGAGGTTCAGGGGGTTGTAACCCAAATGGGCCTAGAGTTTATGGCTAAGAAGGTGGTTTTGACGGCCGGCACCTTTTTAGATGGAAAAATCCATGTTGGCTTAAATAATTATGCCGGCGGCCGCGCTGGCGATCCTGCTGCTGCTTCATTGTCTGCCCGCTTAAAAGAGCTAAAACTTCCTCAAGGAAGGCTAAAGACTGGCACCCCGCCCCGTATTGATGGCAGAACGATCGACTTTTCAGTCATGCTTGAGCAGCCTGGAGATCTTGATCCAGTCCCAGTTTTCTCCTACTTGGGGCGTCCAGAACAGCACCCACAGCAAGTGCCTTGCTGGATTTCTCATACAAATGAAAAGACCCATGACATTATTCGGGGCGGCCTAGACCGTTCCCCAATGTATACCGGCGTGATTGAGGGGGTTGGCCCACGCTACTGCCCTTCTATTGAAGACAAAATTCATCGCTTTGCCTCTAGAAACAGCCACCAGATCTTTTTAGAGCCGGAGGGCTTAACTACTAACGAGTTTTACCCTAATGGTATTTCTACGAGTTTGCCTTTTGATATCCAGTGGGACTTGGTCCGCAGTATTCGAGGCCTAGAGTCGGCGGTAATTGTTCGCCCGGGCTACGCCATTGAATATGATTTCTTTGATCCGCGCCAATTGCGCCATAGCCTAGAAACCAGGGCCATTAGCGGGCTTTACTTTGCTGGGCAGATTAACGGTACCACGGGCTATGAAGAGGCTGCAGCCCAAGGGATGTTGGCTGGAATTAATGCTGGCCTAGCCTCTAAGGGTAAAGAGCCTTGGTTGCCAAAGCGAAGTGAGTCTTACATTGGCGTTTTGGTGGATGATTTGATTACCCGCGGCGTTCAAGAGCCCTATCGGATGTTTACTAGCCGAGCAGAATATCGCCTTAGTTTGCGGGAAGATAACGCCGATATGCGTTTAACAGCCATTGGGCGTGACCTTGGCCTGGTTGACGACTATCGCTGGGAAGTTTTTTGTAGAAAGCAAGAGGCTGTTTCACGTGAAACATCTCGTCTTCAGGATATCTGGGTTGGACCAAAGCATGAGGCGGCACCCCTAGTTGCTAATCTTTTGGGCCAAGATTTGTCCCATGAGTGCAACCTAACAGAGCTTTTACGTCGTCCTGGCGTTACTTATGAAGCAATCACAAGCTTAGGCAATGGATTATGGGCGCCTGAGGTTTTAGACGATGATATTGGGCTTGCGGCTCAAATTAGTGATCAAGTGGAAATTTCGGTCAAATACCAGGGCTATATTGATCGACAGGCGGTTGAAATTGCTCGCCAAGAACATAACGAAACATTCCCCCTGCCTGAATCCTTGAATTATTCAAATGTATTGGGTCTATCTAAAGAGGTTCAGCAAAAGCTGAATCTTCACAAGCCTGAAACATTGGGTCAGGCGGGCAGGATATCTGGGGTAACACCGGCTGCACTCTCTTTGCTTTTAGTCCACCTCAAAAAGGGTTTGGGTCGCACCCAAGAAACTACATGAGCGAGAGCTTGCTTGCTCTCGGAATTGCCGAGCTCGGTTTAAATTTAAACGACACAAACATTGCCAATTTAGAGCTTTTTTTGCAAGAAATGGGGCGTTGGAATCAAGTTCATAACTTAACTGCGATCGAGGGCGAAAAAGATTCAGTTAGGCTCCATCTCATTGATTCAATTGCAGTTTTACCTATTTTGAGGCAATTTTTAAAAGACCAAAACCCCAAGATTGCGGATTTAGGTTCTGGCGGCGGCCTTCCCGCCATTCCGATTGCCATTGTTGAGCCCGAGTGGCGCTTGACCCTCATCGAGGCGGTTAGAAAAAAGACCGCTTTTTTGCAGCATGTGCGCGGAAAGTTAAAGTTAAAAAACATTGAAATCTTAAGTGAGCGCGTTGAAGATGTTGCAGTGCAACAACCAGGCCAGTTTGATGCGGTTATTTCTAGGGCTTTTACCAATCTGGCTCGCTTTTTAGACTTGTCATTGCCTTTTTTAAAGCCTGACGGCCTAGTGTTTGCAATGAAAGGTAAGCGTGCAGATGAAGAGATGCAGGCGGTTTGTATGAATGACTGGCGCTTATTGGCAGACGAACCCTTGCATATACCTAATTTATCGGTGGAAAGACGCCTTTTGGTCTTGAGCCCCATGAGAAAATCACCCCTCACCTCTTAAGCAAAGTCACAAAGTAGCTATGGCAAAAATATTCTGTATCGCAAATCAAAAAGGCGGTGTTGGCAAGACCACCACCGCTGTAAATTTGGCCGCCGGCCTAGCTGGACTTCGGCAGCGAGTGTTATTAGTAGATTTGGATCCGCAAGGTAATGCCACCATGGGCTCTGGGATTGAGAAGGCGGATTTAAACAACAGCATTTACCAAGTTTTAATTGGCTTGGCCTCCGTAAAAGATTGCGCTCAACGTTGTGAGAGTTCTGCTTATGACGTGTTGCCTGCAAATCGTGATTTAGCTGGTGCAGAAATTGAATTAGTAGATATTGATGCGCGTGAATCTCGCTTGAAAAATGCGTTAGCTGCAGTGGCAAATGATTACGATTTTATTTTGATCGATTGTCCGCCTGCGTTGTCATTGTTAACGCTCAATGGATTGTGCGCGGCAAATGGCGTCATCGTACCAATGCAGTGTGAATATTTTGCACTGGAGGGTTTGTCGGATTTAGTAAACACCATTAAGCAAGTGCATGCAAATTTAAATCCTGATTTAGTGATCATTGGTTTATTGCGCGTGATGTTTGATGCGCGTATGACGCTGCAACAACAAGTTTCCGATCAGCTCTTAGAGCACTTTGGAGATAAAGTATTTAAGACAATTATCCCGCGCAATGTACGCCTGGCCGAAGCCCCGTCTTACGGGCTTCCTGGCGTTGCATTTGATAAGTCATCGCGTGGTGCAAAAGCCTATTTAGAGTTTGGTGCGGAGATGGTTGAGCGCATCAAGCACATGTAATTTTTTTAGAAGATAAAACACCATGGTTGCAATTAAGAAAAAAGGTTTGGGTAGAGGGCTAGAGGCGTTGCTCGGAGAGAAAAGTTCTCAAGCAAATTCAACAGCAGAAATTAATCGTTTGCCATTGACTGCATTGCAGGCCGGCAAATATCAACCTCGTCAAAAAATGGAAGCTGGTGGTTTGCAAGAATTAGCAGAGAGCATTCGTGAACAAGGCGTGATGCAACCGCTATTGGTTAGACTTGTATCACCAGGAAAGTACGAAATCATCGCCGGCGAACGACGCTTTCGTGCAGCCACAATTGCTGGTCTAAAAGAAGTGCCAGTTTTGGTTTCTAGCGCAGATGATCAAGCAGCAGCAGCAATGGCTTTGGTTGAGAACATGCAGCGGGAAGATTTAAACCCCCTTGAAGAGTCACAAGGCCTGGCGAGATTGATCGAAGAGTTTGGCTTTACACATGAACAGGCCGCAAAAGCGGTAGGAAAGTCCCGAAGCGCCATTACCAACCTATTGCGCCTGGCCCAACTCGCAAAACCTGTCCAGGCAATGCTTCTGGCGGGCGATATCGATATGGGCCATGCTCGCGCCCTATTGCCCCTCCCTGGGGCTAGCCAGGTTGCTTTGGCCCAAAGAATTGCCGCACAAGGTTTGTCTGTTCGTGAAGCGGAAAAAATGTCAGCAGCTTTAGCAATTGCCGGGGGCCAGATTGGTGACAAAAAGTCTAAAAGTAAGACTAGCGCCACTTCGCCAAGTCGCGACCCTGATATGCGTCGGCTATCTCAAGAAATCGCTGATTTAATTGGCTTAAACGTCGAATTTAAGTTCAAAGGCAAGGGCGGCGAGCTCCGCATTGGCTTTAGTCAGTTTGATGAGCTTGATTCCTTATTAAAAAAGTTGGGTATTGCGGCTGATTAGTGGCCAATGAGAAATCAATTTTGTGAATAAAAACCACCCAACTAGCGCTCATCAATGGGATGAAATCGAGGAAGACTCCTTTAAAACTCTCAGCAAAGACGAGATGGATGCCTTGCGCAAAGCAAAACCGCGCAATTTTGCTTCAATCAACTCATGGTGGGTTGTTCTAAGTCAGGTTGTGATCACACTAGTAATTGCTGGTGTCTGCTATGTTTTTTCAAGTCTGGCTGACAAAAGCGTTTATACTTATTCGGCTTTAGTAGGCGGTTTGATTGGATTTTTGCCTTCCGCGTTGTTTTTGATGCGCATAGAGGCGGCAAAAAAGAGTGTCAAATCTAGCCCCGGCGGCTTTTTGGCGGCAGTGGTTTCTGGTGAATTTATCAAAATCCTAGCAACTATCGTTTTGTTCATAGGCTTTGCCCTAAAGCAGCCTGATTTGAAATGGATCCCGTTGCTTGTTACTTATTTGGCTACCCTCAAGTGTTACTTGTTGGCGTGGTTTTGGAAGTAACAAGAAGCAAATAAACAAGGACAAGTAATAGATGTCTAGCGAAGTTAACGCAGCAGCAGAAGTTGGCCACCACGCGGCCAAAGAAGCGCTTACACCTACAGCCTACATTGCAGAACATCTGCAAAACCTTAACAATATTGGTGGGCCACAGCAGTCCATCATTGACTTCAGCGTTATTCATTTAGACACCATGTTCTGGACCACCCTTATGGGGCTGATCGCCGTCCTTTTGCTGGTGATTGCCGCACGTAGAGCCTCCCCTGGCGTACCAGGCCGCTTTCAGTGTTTAGTTGAAATGCTGGTTGAGATGGTCGAGACCCAATCAAAGGGAATTGTTCACGGCGACAGATCCTACATTGCACCTCTAGCGCTATTCGTTTTTTGCTGGATTATTCTTTTAAATACTCTGGACTTGGTTCCGGTGGATTGGGTGGTTGGCGTCAATCACTTTATTGAAGGCTTCGGCATTCACGTCCCACACCATAAGATTGTTCCAACTACTGACTTGAATGCCACCCTTGGCATGTCCTTCTCAGTATTGCTATTGGTCTTCTTCTACAGCTTTAAAGTAAAAGGCCTTGGCGGCTTTATGCATGAGCTTGTCTCAGCCCCATTCGGTGCAAAGTGGTACTTAGCCCCATTCAATTTAATCCTCAACATTATTGAGTATGTTGCTAAAGGCGTTTCTTTGGGAATGCGACTTTTTGGAAACATGTATGCGGGCGAATTGATCTTTTTGTTGATCGCTCTCTTAGGAAGTATGTGGACCTTTAATTTTGATTTGTACATGCTTGGCTTTGTGGGCAACGTGCTCGCTGGCTCTGCTTGGGCAATCTTCCACATTTTGGTCATTTTGTTACAAGCATTTATTTTCATGATGTTGACTTTGGTTTACATAGGCCAAGCTCATAGTCACCATTAACTTTTTTATTTTTAACCTCACTTTCAATACTTAGGAGTAAACATGCAAGCATTCTTAGCCAACATTCAAGGACTAACCGCTATCGGTATTGGCCTCATCATCGGCCTCGGCGCTTTAGGAGCCTGTTTGGGCATTGGCCTTATGGGTGGTAAGTTCATTGAGGGCGCTGCCCGTCAACCAGAACTCATCAACGAATTGCAAACCAAAATGTTCCTGTTGGCTGGTTTGATCGACGCTGCGTTTTTGATCGGCGTTGGTGTTGCAATGTTGTTTGCTTTCGCAAACCCACTGCTCGCAGTTATTAAGTAATTGTTTTGGCGTGGATGACCAGAAGGTCATCCAACCGTTCTCAACAATACTGAAAGGAATATCGTGAATCTGAACGCGACCCTATTCGCGCAAATGATCGTCTTCTTCGTCTTATGGTGGGTTGTTGCACGCTTCGTGTGGCCACCGCTGGTTAAGGCGCTAGATGAGCGTTCAACCAAAATTGCTGATGGTTTGGCTGCCGCCGAGCGTGGAAAAGAAGAATTGGCACTTGCAAACAATGCTGCTGAATTAGAGCTCTCAAAAGCACGTCAAGAAGGCGTGCTGCGTGTAGCCGAGGCAGAAAAGCGCGCACAAATGTCGGCCGATGAAATCCGTGCAAATGCACAAGCTGAAGCCACCCGCATTATTTCTCAAGCAAAAGAAGATGCAGACCAACAAGTAACACGCGCTCGCGAAGTTTTGCGCGCGGAAGTTGCTGTATTGGCTGTTAAAGGCGCTGAGCAAATTTTGCGTCGGGAAGTAGATGCTAAAGCTCACGGCGCATTGCTTGATCAACTCAAGGCAGAGCTTTGATATGGCTGAGTTAGCCACGATTGCTCGCCCCTATGCTGAAGCGCTTTTTCAAAGCGCTAAGCCTGCTGAACTTGCTTCAATGTTGGAGCAGCTCAACGAGTTGGCTCAGCTTGCTGCGCTCCCTGAGGTTGCTGGTTTATCCAATAACCCAAAAGTTTCTGCAGAAGATTTGACTAAGCTTTTAACCGGCATGGTGAAGACTAAGTTAGATGGAAAAGTAGCGAGCTTTTTAAGTCTTGTGAATCAAAGCCATCGCTTAGCAGCCATCCCTGAAATTGCAAGTCAATTTGAGGCGATGAAGAATAAGAGCGAAGGTGCAGCAGAAGTAATGATTACCAGCGCATTCCCTATCGAAGGAAGCGCATTAAATGATTTGTTGTCAAGTTTGAAGAAGCGCTTTGGGGGTAAAGATTTGCGCCCTACTATTCAGATTGATCCAACCTTGATTGGCGGTGTTCGCGTTCAAGTTGGTGACGAAGTAATGGATAGTTCCGTAAAGGCACGGTTAGCTCAAATGCAAGCAAGTCTTGGCGCATAAGTTATCCCTATTAAGAACATACGAAATAAGACCCAGGAGTAAGTAATGCAACTCAACCCTTCCGAGATCAGCGAGCTGATCAAAAGCCGAATTAGCGAAATGGGTGTTGATACCCAGTCTCGCAACGAAGGCACTGTAATTTCAGTGACCGATGGTATTTGCCGTGTACACGGTTTGTCTGGTGTGATGCAGGGCGAAATGTTGGAGTTTCCAAACAACACAATCGGCCTTGCTTTGAACCTTGAGCGTGATTCTGTTGGTGCCGTGGTGTTGGGTGAGTACACCCACATTAAGGAAGGCGACTCAGTTAAATGTACCGGCCGCATTTTGGAAGTTCCAGTTGGCCCAGAGCTGCTCGGTCGCGTTGTAAACGCGCTTGGTCAACCGATTGATGGCAAAGGCCCAATCAATACCAAGTTAACTGACTTTATTGAAAAAGTTGCTCCTGGCGTTATCGCACGTCAATCTGTTAGCCAGCCAGTTCAAACTGGTTTGAAGGCGATTGATGCGATGGTTCCAATTGGTCGTGGCCAGCGTGAGTTGATCATTGGTGACCGCCAAACAGGTAAGACAGCAGTTGCGGTTGACGCGATCATTAACCAAAAAGGCAAAGGCGTTTATTGCGTTTATGTTGCTATTGGTCAAAAAGCTTCTACTATTGCTAACGTTGTTCGTAAGCTCACCGAATTGGGCGCGATGGAGTACACCGTAGTTGTTGCTGCTAGTGCTTCTGAGTCTGCAGCGATGCAGTACCTCTCTGCA
Source organism: Polynucleobacter hirudinilacicola (assembly GCF_002192535.1). Taxonomy (GTDB): domain Bacteria; phylum Pseudomonadota; class Gammaproteobacteria; order Burkholderiales; family Burkholderiaceae; genus Polynucleobacter; species Polynucleobacter hirudinilacicola. Next base: position 384,943 of record NZ_NAIA01000001.1, read on the forward strand.
TACGCAGGTTGCACCATGGGTGAATATTTCCGCGATCGCGGCGAAGACGCTTTGATTGTTTACGATGACTTGACCAAGCAAGCAGTTGCTTATCGTCAGATTTCCCTGTTGCTCCGCCGCCCACCAGGCCGCGAAGCTTACCCTGGCGACGTGTTCTACCTCCACTCACGCTTGCTCGAGCGCGCTGCCCGTGTGAATGCTGAGTATGTTGAGAAATTTACCAACGGTGCAGTAAAAGGCAAAACCGGTTCTTTGACAGCATTGCCGATCATTGAAACCCAGGCAGGCGACGTTTCTGCTTTCGTTCCAACCAACGTGATTTCGATTACTGACGGTCAGATCTTCTTGGAAACTGACTTGTTTAACGCTGGTGTACGTCCTGCGATTAACGCCGGTATTTCTGTTTCGCGTGTTGGTGGTGCAGCTCAAACTAAAGTGATTAAGAAATTATCTGGTGGTATTCGTACCGACTTAGCTCAGTATCGTGAATTAGCAGCGTTTGCTCAGTTTGCATCTGATCTAGACGAAGCAACCCGCAAGCAGCTCGAGCGTGGTCGTCGCGTTACAGAATTGTGTAAGCAAGCTCAGTACAAGCCACTCCAAGTTTGGGAAATGGCAGCTTCACTGTATGCCGTTAACAATGGCTTCTTTGATGATCTCGAAGTGAAGAACGTATTGGCATTCGAAAAAGGCTTGCAAGATCACTTGAAATCTAAATACGCTGACTTAGTTGCGCGTATTGAAGAAACTAAAGATCTCAGCAAAGATGACGAAGCTGCTTTGCGTGCTGCAATTGAGGATTACAAGCGCTCAGCCTCTTTCTAAGAGGGCTCGCATAAATCATGGCAAGCACAAAAGAGATACGATCAAAGATCAAGAGCGTGCAAAACACGCGCAAGATCACGAAGGCAATGGAAATGGTCGCCGCATCCAAGATGCGTCGCGCCCAGGAGCGCATGCGTAATGCGCGCCCTTATGCTGAAAAAATTCGTGAAATTGTTGCCAACCTTTCTAAGGCTAACCCCGAGTTCCGCCCTGCTTACATGGCAACTCGTGAGGTTAAGAAGGCTGGCACTATTTTGGTTACAACAGATAAAGGCTTGTGCGGCGGTTTAAATACTAACGTCTTGCGTTTGATTGCTAACCAAGTGCGCGATTTGCAGGAAAAAAATATTGAGATTGCGTACACCGCAATTGGCTCAAAAGGCCTGCAATTTTTGAATCGCTCAAAAGCAAAACTGATTTCTCAAACCATTCAAATTGGTGATACACCGCATTTGGATGTGTTGATTGGCGCAATCACTGCCCAATTAGAAGCGTTTGAGCGTGGCGAGATTGATGCTGTTTATTTGGCATATACCCGCTTTGTTAATGCAATGAAACAAGAGCCTGTTTTGGAAAAGCTCTTGCCTTTGGAGCCAGCTGATCTGACTCCCGAAGACAAAGCAGGCCCATCTTGGGATTACATCTACGAACCTGACGCAGAGTCCATTTTGAATGGCTTATTAAAGCGTTATGTTGAAGCAATGATTTATCAAGCTGTTGCTGAAAATATGGCTTCTGAGCAATCTGCTCGAATGGTCTCAATGAAGGCCGCTTCAGATAACGCAAAGAACGTGATCGGCGAATTGCAATTGGATTACAACAAAACACGACAAGCTGCTATTACCAAAGAGTTGTCTGAAATTGTTGGTGGAGCGGCTGCTGTTTAAGCGGTCAGCATTTAGGAATACGAAAGAATTCAGGAATTAAAAGCGGAGAAAGCGATGAGTAACGGAAATATCGTGCAATGTATCGGTCCAGTGGTGGACATTCAGTTCCCACGCGACAAAATGCCAAGCATCTATGATGCGTTGACATTGGTTGATAGTGGTGAAAAATCATTTGCTGAAAAAGGTTTGACCTTTGAAGTTCAGCAACAAATCGGTGATGGCGTAGTTCGCGCAATTGCCATGGGTGCAAGCGATGGCTTGCGTCGTGGCATGGAAGTGAAATCTACGGGTAAGCCTATTTCTGTTCCTGTGGGTCCTGCAACATTGGGCCGCATTATGGACGTCTTGGGTCGCCCAATTGATGATGCAGGTCCGATTGCTACTGAAGAGCGTCGCGCTATTCACCAGCCAGCACCAAAGTTTGATGAACTCTCCCCTTCGATTGACTTGCTCGAAACCGGTATTAAGGTTATTGACCTAGTTTGCCCGTTTGCTAAAGGCGGTAAGGTTGGCTTGTTCGGTGGTGCGGGTGTTGGTAAGACCGTGAACATGATGGAATTGATTAACAACATCGCCAAGCAACACTCCGGTTTGTCTGTGTTTGCTGGTGTTGGTGAGCGTACTCGTGAGGGTAATGACTTCTACCACGAGATGAAAGAATCGAACGTTATTGATAAAGTGGCGATGGTGTTTGGTCAGATGAACGAGCCCCCTGGTAACCGTTTGCGCGTTGCGTTGACCGGTTTGACCATGGCTGAAGCTTTCCGTGACGAAGGCCGTGACATTTTGTTCTTCGTTGACAATATTTACCGTTACACATTGGCCGGTACTGAAGTTTCTGCGTTGCTCGGTCGTATGCCTTCTGCTGTGGGTTATCAACCTACGTTGGCTGAAGAAATGGGTAAATTGCAAGAGCGTATTACCTCAACTAAGACAGGTTCTGTTACTTCTATTCAGGCCGTTTACGTTCCTGCGGATGACTTGACCGATCCGTCACCAGCGACAACCTTCTTACACTTAGACTCCACGGTTGTGTTGTCACGGGACATTGCTGCTTTGGGTATCTACCCAGCGGTTGATCCATTGGATTCCACAAGCCGTCAGCTTGACCCACAAGTGGTTGGTCAAGAGCACTATGAAGTAGCTCGCGATGTTCAGATGACGTTGCAACGCTACAAAGAATTGCGCGATATTATTGCGATTTTGGGTATGGACGAATTGTCACCAGAAGACAAATTGGCCGTATCACGCGCACGTAAGATTCAGCGTTTCTTGTCCCAGCCTTTCCACGTTGCTGAAGTGTTTACTGGTTCGCCAGGCAAATACGTTCCATTGAAAGAAACCATCCGTGGTTTCAAAATGATCTGCAGCGGCGAATTGGATCACTTGCCTGAGCAAGCGTTCTACATGGTGGGTTCAATTGATGAAGCCATCGAGAAAGCTAAGAAGCTTTAATCGCTTTCATCTAGGGAAATTATGTCAAACATACATGTCGACGTAGTTAGTGCCGAGCAGTCCATTTTCAGTGGAGAGGCTAAGTTTGTGGCCCTTCCAGGCGAAGGTGGTGAGCTCGGTATCTTGCATGGCCACACCCCATTAATTACACGCATTCGTCCAGGGTCTGTTCGTATTGAAAAGGCAGATGGCGATGAAGAATTCGTGTTTGTTGCTGGTGGTTACTTAGAAGTACAGCCAGATCGTGTCACCGTATTAGCGGATACCGCTATTCGTGGTCACGATCTTGATGAAGCAAAAGCCATCGAAGCTAAGAAACGTGCAGAAGAAGCAATGCAAAACCGTGGCACTGACTTTGATTTGGCTTTGGCCCAATCTGAGTTTGCTATGGCTGCTGCACAGTTGGCTGCTATTGCTCGCTTCCGTCGTAAGAAGTAATTACCGGTCGGTCAGCCCCTTGCTGCTAAATGATCGGTTCTTAAAAGCCTGCTTGGGCGAAGCGGTTGATCAAACGCCGCTTTGGCTCATGCGTCAGGCCGGCCGATATCTCCCTGAATACAATGCAACTCGCGCTAAAGCTGGAAGCTTTCTCGGACTCGCAAAAAATCCTACATATGCTACTGAAGTAACCCTTCAGCCACTGGATCGCTATCCACTAGATGCGGCTATTTTATTTTCTGATATTTTGACCATCCCAGATGCGATGGGATTAGGCCTCAAATTTACTGGCGGTGAAGGCCCAAGCTTTGATCACCCTCTTCGCACCGAAGAAGCGGTTAAAAAATTGCGCGTCGCCGATATGGGCGAACTGAAGTATGTATTTGATGCTGTTTCTGAAATTCGTAAAGCACTTAGTCAAGACGGTAAGCAGCGCGTACCTTTGATTGGCTTCTCTGGAAGCCCATGGACATTGGCTTGCTACATGATTGATGGTTCTGGCTCCGATGATTTCCGTCATGCTAAAACCATGATGTTTAGTCGTCCTGATTTGTTGCAACATATCTTGGATATCAACGCTCAATCGGTTGCTGCATATTTAACTGAACAAGTAAAAGCTGGCGCACAAGCGTTAATGATTTTTGATACCTGGGGTGGGATGTTGCCTGATGGTTGGTATCAGCAAATGTCTTTGGCATCGATGCAAAAAGTGATTTCCCTGTTGCCACGGGAACATGAAGGCAGAAAAATTCCGATCATTATGTTTACCAAGGGCGGCGCAATTTGGTTAAATGATATGGCGCATGCGGGGGCTGATGTCATTGCAATTGATTGGACGATCTCGCTGAGCCGTGCTCGCAAGCAACTGCTCGCATTGAACAAGCCTTTGGCGTTACAAGGCAACTTAGACCCTCTAATTCTGTTCTCTGAGCCAAAACAGATTGCAGAGCAAGCCAACCTCCTTCTAGAAGATTTGGCAGGCGCCCCGGCCCTTAAGCCAGGTCTGCACCCTCTAGATGGACATATCTTCAACTTAGGTCACGGAATCTCCCAATTTACGCCCCCTGAAAGCGTAAGCGCATTGACAGAAACCGTAATTCAGCGCTCAAGAGTTCTTAGGTCAAAGTAATAATCCTGAGTACTTGCTAACTTAAGCTTGGAATTTTGATAAAAGTTATGCACAGATCAGTGCAAATTTCAAAATTCATGAAGATTCCGTATAAAGATAAACATTAACTTCCAGAGTTTATCCTAAACCATTGATTTATATATATTTATAATAAAAAGCTCAAAAATAGTGCAAATCTAGATAGCTGGTAAATTGGCTTATAAATCAGAATCATTGGATGATATCCACAGACTTATCCACAGGTAAAACGAAAGATTGAAGTAAATAATGGCTCCACCCATCGTGGTTCAGGTAGTTGTTGATAAGCCCTTGGCGCAGGGCTTTGATTACTTATGGGATTCTGAAAAGTTAGGGGCAGCTCCACAAGTAGGACGGTTGGTAGAGGTACCGTTTGGGCGCTCAAGTTTGGTCGGACTTGTAATAAAAGTTAGTGCACACTCTGATTTTGAAATTGACAAACTAAAGTCAGTCACCAAGTTAGCTCCATTACCTGCTTTCGAGCCAGCAGCCCTGAGATTGATTAATTTTGCAAGCCAGTATTACATCCATGCGCTTGGAGAAACCATCATTCCAACAATTCCACAGATGTGGAAAAAGCCTGAGAATTGGGAAAAAATACCCACAAAACTCATTGCTTCAGCGGAGAAGAAAAAGAAAAAAAGTACTGGAAGAGAAAAGCGAAGGATTGATTAGCGAAGCAGAATTAAATGCAGAACAAAAACAGGCGCTAGAAAAAATTCGCCAAGGCAGCAGAGGAAAAAATGAATTTAAAGTCATGCTGCTTCAGGGCCAAACAGGCAGTGGAAAGACTGCAGTCTTTTTGAATTGGTTAAGAGAGGCACTGAGTGATGAAACTGCGCAGGTACTATTGCTTGTGCCTGAAATTAATTTAACCCCACAGCTTGAGCGAAGAGTGCGGGCCTATTTTCCGGAAAAGAAAATGGTGGTACTTCACAGTGGAGTAACCGAGAAAGAAAGAGGCATTGCTTGGTTCGAGGCAATGACTGGTAAAGCACAAATTATTCTGGGAACCAGATTAGCAGCACTGACCCCACTCCCAAATTTGCGCGCAATCGTTGTAGATGAAGAGCATGACCCATCTTATAAGCAACAAGATGGTATTCGCTACTCAGCGCGAGACCTTGCCATTTGGCGTGCGCATGATGTGAAGCTACCAATACTGCTTTCATCCGCCACGCCCTCTTTAGAAACATGGACGGCAGCAAAAGCTGGGCGTTATGAGTACATTCGATTAGATCAGAGGGCACAAGGCGCAAGCTTGCCTAGAGTCCATCTCATCAATACCCGCGACCCCCAAAATCAATATAGCCCTGGCGACCCTGGTAAGCCTAAAGATAAAAGTCCCATTACTAAGACATTAGCGAATGCAATTAGTAAAAATTTAGAAGATAAAAAACAAAGCTTAGTTTTAATAAACCGCAGGGGATATGCCCCAGTATTAAGTTGCAACGCTTGCACGTGGCTTTCTAAATGTCAGCAGTGCAGCTCTTACATGGTGGTCCATAAAGCGGGCGCGCTGACAAAAAAATCTGTTCTAAGTTGTCATCATTGCGGTCTGGTAAAGCCTATTCCAAGTCATTGCCCGGATTGTGGCAATGCCGATCTAAAAACGCTGGGGCAAGGCACGCAAAAGATTGAAGATGCCATTGAGGAAATGTGGCCTGCGGCAAGAGTGCTGCGAGTCGACACCGATGCTAGTAGGGGTAGCAAGGGAACAGAAGAGCTGTTTCAAGAGATCCACCAAGGCAAGGTGGATATCGTTGTTGGCACACAAATGATCGCCAAGGGACATGACTATCAAAATATTGGGCTTGTCGGCGTATTGGATGCAGATGGAAGATTGTTTTCTCAAGACTTTAGGGCTGCAGAAAGGCTTTTTGCACAATTGGTGCAAGTAGCTGGTCGTGCGGGACGCTCTGGCAAAGAGGGCCAAGCCAGTGGAGACATTTATATCGAGACCCAATATCCTGAGGCTGCAGTATTTCAGTATTTGCTGCGACATGATGTAGATGGATTTTTATCTCACACTACTCATGAGAGACAGGAGGCTGGACTCCCACCATTTTCACATCAGGCTTTAGTGCACGCTGAGGCAAAAAGCCTGGATAAAGCAATTCAATTTTTAAGTGCTCTTAAGGGGAAATTAAAGTCCCAGGGCTTTATATCTGATGGGCTTCGAACCTATGATCCTGTTCCAAAAGCAGTCATGCGGGTTGCAGGCACTGAGCGCGCACAACTCTTGATCGAAGCTGATAGTCGCAAACAGTTGCAAGAAGTTTTGGAGGCAGTTGATCGAGAATTACGGGCCAATTCTCAAGGGCGCATCAGTAAAACAACTCGTGTACGCTGGCTAATTGAGCGCGATCCAATCGCGATTTAATTTTTGCTTAGGCGCCAGCTGTGGTGCTGTATTGATTGATATCCATCAATTGATCAAGCTCAGATGCGAGGCTATCTTCTGAAATTGGTTTGATTTTGAATAGCCAAACGCCATAAGGCTTTTCATTCACTATTTCAGGAGATGAATCCACTACTTCATTGAGGGCAACAATTTCGCCGCTCACAGGAGCATGGATGTCACTTGCCGCTTTGACAGACTCAATCACAGCAATTGCTTCACCCTGCTTGACCTGCTGACCCATTGCAGGGGCTTGAAAAAACATGACGTCACCCAAAGCCTCTTGTGCATGATTGCTAATTCCAACCCACACGAGGCCATCACTTTCGACGTCGGCCCACTCATGAGTCTGTGCAAATTTGAATGTATCTCGGCTATTCATTGTCAGCGTTTTATTTGGGATTGAATTTCGATCCCATGGGAGCGATGGCCTTGACCATCACGGGGAATTAGGTTTTAGCAGAACCGGTACGGTGTGTACGGTTGTATAGGCAGCTGGCGCAAATCCAGCGTTGCTTACGATTGCTTGTCGGAATCCATGTGCCACCCTCAAGTCGTTTTTCGCGACTGCAAGAAGAGCAAAATTTAAGGCTCTGAGAGGTATCTTGGGTAGCAGCTGGAGTAGAGGTAGTCATGGGCAATCCGGGTAAGGCAAATCTTTATACAGAAGATCTATTTTACCCGTTTTGTCCCACTGGGGCAGGGCTTAAGACAACCCTGACTGAATCGGCCGTTTTATTGCCATCAAAGTCTAGCCAAGCCTTATTTTCAAAGTCATATAGCTTGCATTTGCGGGCAGTATCAAAGTACCAGTCCCAAGAGAACTTTTGCACAAAAATACGCTCTGGAAGGATAGTTTCCAGGGTGTTTTGGGCTTCTTGGAGGCGATAGAGGGGCACGCTCATGTCCACGTGATGGGCTGTGTGCTCCATGATGTGGTGCATTAAAGAGCCCCAAATCCAGTTAAATGTAAGGTGAACCGTGGTTGAAACAAACGGTTGGGCGCGTAACCACTCAGACTTTTTGTCATACCAAGAGACGGATGGGTGTGTATGGTGAACGTAGACCACAAAACCAATCATGCCGTTCCAGAATAAGAATGGAACTGCGAAACCAGTAATGAGTCCAACCCAAATAGATTGACCAGTAGCAATTGCTCCTGCAATTAAGCAAGCAAGCCAAATCATTGCGAAACCAGTAACAAGCAAATTGTCTTTTAAGAAAATTGGGCGATCACCGGGTTTATTTTTAGCATTTGGGAAGTACTCGCGTCTCCACCAAATTTCAATCAAGTAATAAAAAACTGGACCCCAGCCACTGCGATAAAGGCGCTCTAGAGCCTTACGCCATGGGGATAGGGCGTCATACTCAGATTTAGATAGGGGTGCCCAAACAAAATCAAAGCCTTTTAAATTTGTTTGACCATGGTGCACAACGTTGTGACCAACATCCCACAGGCTATAGGGTGTGAGTGATGGCAAAAATGCAATGCGTCCTAATACTTTATTGAGTTCGCGATTTGGAGTAAAGCTTTGATGGCAGGCATCATGACCCAAAATGAAGATGCGACCAGTTACAAATCCAGCAACTAAGCCGAAAATAATTTTGAGAAGAATGTTTTCAACAAAAATCGTGCCAGCAATACAGCCAAGCCATAAGGCTGCATCGATAAAGAGAAGCATGATTGCGCGACCTGTTTCGCCTTGCGCCATTGGAATTAGCCAGCTCCGAATAATTTTGCGGTGCGGTAATGGCGCCTCAGGAGGAAGCGGATTAGTTAGTGACGGCTCTGAAAGGGCTGAATTTAGATGTGTAGACACGATAAGAATCAATAAGTTAGACTCAAATGATAGTGGTTTTTGCTTTTCTATGCATGACGTAGGTCAAAAACCCCTTCTGTTTTGGCGCGCCCGGCAGGAATCGAACCTGCGACCCTTGGCTTCGGAGGCCAATACTCTATCCACTGAGCTACGGGCGCCAGGAAAAACTGGATACCCCGCCATTGTAAGTGCCTATAGCCCTACTCTCTAGTTATAATCACCGCAAAACAACCCTAAAACCCAATAAATAAGAAATTCCTATGAGCAACGAGCACGGAAATCTGATCAAGTCCCCAAAACAACTCATCATCATGGTGTTTGCAAGCTTTTTTGTACCCCTGATCATTATTTTGTTGTTAATGGTGTTTGTAAATAATGGCAAGCGTGGCGACTCTTCAACCACTAGTGAGCAATTAATAAAGCCCGTTGCGCAGCTCAATTTACAAGACTCCAGTGCGCCAGCGGACCCTAAGGCGCCTGCTACCAAGTAAATGGTTCTAGCATTCAACAAAAGCTCGCTATAGGCGAGCTTTTGTTTTTAGTTGTCTTGGTCTTTTGCATTTAGGGCAACTTGATAGGCTTCTTTTTTTGTAATTCCTAATGCTTGAGATAGAACTGCAGCAATTTCTTTGCTGCCAAGATAAGGGCTAAGCGCGTTTGCCCATAGCATTAGGGTGTCCTGCCCTGGAGCCTCATCAGAGCTAGCCTGGCGCCCCGCCACCAGAACAATAAATTCACCCTTCAAACTCTCTGCATTTTCTAGCCATGATGGGATTTCACTCGCTTCAATTGAAACAAGTTGCTCAAACTTTTTAGTTAATTCACGGCAAATAAATACTTGGCGTGTTGGCTCTAAAACAGTTGAAAGCAAAAGCAGTGTGTCGCGAATGTGATGTGGAGACTCAAAGAAGATGCTTGTTTTTTTGCTGCTACAAATATCTTGCAACAGTGCATCTCGCTCCTTGGTTTTATTCGGCCAGAAGCCTAGGAACTGAAAACGCCCTTCTGAATTCAGCATCACCGAGCCGGATGCGGAGATTGCACAAGACACTGCGCTGGCACCAGGAATGGGAAGCACTCGATAGCCGGCCTTCTGTACTTCATGGACTAACCTTGCCCCAGGATCTGAAACTCCAGGAGTTCCTGCATCCGATATATATGCCCAGCGCTCACCGTTTGCAAGACTTTGAATAACAGTTTGCGCGCCTCCAACTTCATTATGTTCATGAAGTGCCAAACATTTTTTGTGGATGCCAAATTGCTGTAAAAGCGCTGCACTATGCCTGGTGTCCTCGCAGGCAATCCCATCCACTGCGTTTAATACATGTAACGCTCTCAAAGTGATGTCCCCCATATTGCCGATTGGGGTAGCAACCATATAGAGGGCTCCAGCAGGCAAATCCTGTTGGTTCAAAAAATCAAATGAGCCTATTTCCATGGAGACATCTTCTGCGTAAGATTGGTGATAAGTAAGAGCATACGTTGCTTTAGAAGTTAACCCCAGTTTGGCGCATAATATTGGCATGGATAAAAATACTATTGAAGCCCTGCGTAAGCGCGCATCACAACATTTTTTAGACAGCATTGCAGTAAAGCAAGAGGCTGAAAAAGTCCTTCCTGAATCTGTTGCTCGTGGCGTACTAGCAATGGTAGATTGTTTGAAGTCTGGCGGCAAAGTCATGGCTTGTGGCAATGGCGGTTCTGCTGCCGATGCTCAGCATTTTGCTGCCGAACTCATTGGCCGATTTGAGCGCGAGCGTGAAGAATTGGCGGCAATTGCATTAACGACAGACTCATCTATTCTGACCGCTGTCGGAAATGATTACAGCTACGACGATATCTTTAGCAAACAAGTTCGCGGGCTTGGAAAAAAGGGCGACATCCTTTTGGGAATTTCGACCTCCGGTAACTCTAAGAATGTTGTTAAAGCAATCGAAGCGGCAAAGAAGATGGGCATCAAAATTATTGCATTTACTGGTAATGGTGGTGGCAAGATTGCTACTTTGCTCGATAAAGATGACATTCATTTGTGCGTTCCCTCCACTCGCACTGCACGTATTCAAGAAACGCATTTAGTTTTGTTGCATGGCCTATGTGATGGCGTCGATCACGTTTTATACGACTAAATTTTTCAGTTCAATTCATTTCAGAAAACATACCTATGCGAACCTTCTTTTTCATTAAGCTTGTCGTTGCCGTAATGACAGTATCTCAACTGTCATCTTGTGCAGTTGTTGCAGTTGGAGGCGTCACTGCAACCGCAACTATATTGGCCGATCGACGCAGTCCAGGCGTGCAAGCAATTGACAAAGGAATTCAACTTGAAGCAAATAATGCTCTCGATAAAAAGTTTGGAGATAGGGCGCACATTAATGTCACTTCTTTTAATCAAAAGGTACTCTTAACTGGCGAAGTAAAAGATGCTGATATCAAGGGTGAGGCAGGAGCATACGTGAAGGCCATGAAGAATGCGCGCACTGTGTATAACGAACTGATCATTGGCCCCAACAGTAGCTATACAGCCCGTGCCAATGACTCCTATTTGGAGTCTAAGATCAAAACACAAATGGTTTTTACAGAGAAGCTGCCATCAAATTCAATGGTAATTGTTGCTGAAGGGAGCAGTGTTTACTTGATGGGGATCTTGACACAAGATGAAGCAGATTTGGCTAAAAAAATTGCTAGCAACACAAGCGGCGTGAAAGATGTTTATGTTTATTTTGACATTATTTCTGATGCGGAAAAAGCGCGCCTAGAGAAGCAAGGCAAGGCTGAACAATCACAGCCAGATAGTCCGCCAAAATATCAGTAATCAGAATATAAAAAGCTGTTGATACACGCGTTGCATAGGGCTATAAAAATATTTTTATTATTTGCATTGCTTGCTTTGCATTTTCAATCCGCGCAAGCAAGCAGCGAAGACCAAAAAGCATATGGAGTTGCAAAACAAAATGCATGCTTGGGTTGTCATGCAGTGAATAAAAAAATTGTTGGCCCTAGTTTCGAAGCGGTTGCGCAAAAATATCAAGCGGACTCAAATGCACAAGTATTCCTAAAAAATAAAATTGCTAAAGGCGGGGCTGGCTCATGGGGGGTGGTCCCGATGCCTGCTAATGCAAAATTAAGTGACGCAGATTTATCGCTCTTAACGAGCTGGATATTGCGTGGCGCGCCGAATAAAAATCAAAACTAAAAATTAAGGCGCAAGCCCTGGCCTACCTAAGAACCACCACCACGCTTGATTAGATCTTTTTAGGTTTTCTTTCAGGGCGTAATCCATATCGGCCCATTGCTCATTAGCTGCTTCTTCAACAATCGTTGCAGGGCAAGCCGGCAGTAATTTAAGGTAAGCATCCGCATCGCCATAAGCATATTCCACGCTCATGCCAGCCTTTTGTGCCAAATGCATCATCGCTTTGTTGTTAGATAGGCAGTGAACGTATAGGGTTTCAATGCGAGTATTGCGTGAATGCACGGCAGAGCGTTGCAGCAACGCCGTGCCAAAGCCCTGCGCGCGCCCTTCTGGCAATACGGAGACGCCAAATTCGGCAGCACGGGCTTGGCCCTTGATCTCTGGTAAATAAGCCAAGTGAGCCACTCCTACAAGGGTTAAATTCAAGTCAAAGATGCCAAAAATTGTGTCTTTATTGAAGTCTAGGTGCTCTACGTAGTGTTCGATCACCTCATTGGGGGTTTGGGTGCCAAACCGTAGTCGACGATCCTCATCATCCAGCTTCAATAAGTGCTGAAGTATCTCTTCTCTGTGCCCAGCATGTAGCTCTCTAACAGGGACAGCTTGCCCTGCCATATCAGGCTTGCCGGGTAAGTGTTTACTTGCTAATTTATTGTGCATAGCAATAATTTTAGCAGAAAAATCAGAAAATTTCAGGGTTTTCCCTAATTTGTGGTTCATGCGCAAAAAAGCATCAAAAAGACCGTTTTGCTGTGGACTCACCCCTAAAAATTTCCATAAAAAATGAACTTTTTGTAAAGAGGCCGAAATTTTTTTAAAAATTTATCTTATTGATTTAATTGGATTTATTTTTAAAGTAGGAAAAAAAGAGCCCTTTTTTAGGAAAAAGACTGCGAAAGGTGTTGACAACCCTATTCGGGTATGTCATAGTCTCGCTTCTTCGCTGAATGTTTTTGAAAAACGATTCAGCCCTCTTTAAAAATTAGTCAACCGATAAATGTGGGTACTAGGCGAAAGCATCCAGTCCTTCGGGACAGATGTAAACAAATAGTGCTCATAGACAGTAAAAAGATTTGGTTTTATTACCAAGTCAATTTCTTGAATGAGTGCGACGATCCGCAAGGATCACAGGAATTGAACTGAAGAGTTTGATCCTGGCTCAGATTGAACGCTGGCGGCATGCCTTACACATGCAAGTCGAACGGCAGCACGGGTGCTTGCACCTGGTGGCGAGTGGCGAACGGGTGAGTAATACATCGGAACGTACCTTATCGTGGGGGATAACGCAGCGAAAGCTGTGCTAATACCGCATACGCCCTGAGGGGGAAAGCGGGGGATCGAAAGACCTCGCGCGATTAGAGCGGCCGATGCCTGATTAGCTTGTTGGTGGGGTAAAAGCCCACCAAGGCGACGATCAGTAGCTGGTCTGAGAGGACGATCAGCCACACTGGGACTGAGACACGGCCCAGACTCCTACGGGAGGCAGCAGTGGGGAATTTTGGACAATGGGGGCAACCCTGATCCAGCAATGCCGCGTGAGTGAAGAAGGCCTTCGGGTTGTAAAGCTCTTTTGTCAGGGAAGAAACACCGGCTCTAACACAGTCCGGGAATGACGGTACCTGAAGAATAAGCACCGGCTAACTACGTGCCAGCAGCCGCGGTAATACGTAGGGTGCGAGCGTTAATCGGAATTACTGGGCGTAAAGCGTGCGCAGGCGGTTATACAAGACAGGCGTGAAATCCCCGGGCTTAACCTGGGAATGGCGCCTGTGACTGTATAGCTAGAGTGTGTCAGAGGGGGGTAGAATTCCACGTGTAGCAGTGAAATGCGTAGATATGTGGAGGAATACCAATGGCGAAGGCAGCCCCCTGGGATAACACTGACGCTCATGCACGAAAGCGTGGGGAGCAAACAGGATTAGATACCCTGGTAGTCCACGCCCTAAACGATGCTGACTAGTTGTTCGGGATTTACATCCTGAGTAACGTAGCTAACGCGTGAAGTCAGCCGCCTGGGGAGTACGGTCGCAAGATTAAAACTCAAAGGAATTGACGGGGACCCGCACAAGCGGTGGATGATGTGGATTAATTCGATGCAACGCGAAAAACCTTACCTACCCTTGACATGTCACTAACGAAGTAGAGATACATTAGGTGCTCGTAAGAGAAAGTGAACACAGGTGCTGCATGGCTGTCGTCAGCTCGTGTCGTGAGATGTTGGGTTAAGTCCCGCAACGAGCGCAACCCTTGTCTTTAGTTGCTACGCAAGAGCACTCTAAAGAGACTGCCGGTGACAAACCGGAGGAAGGTGGGGATGACGTCAAGTCCTCATGGCCCTTATGGGTAGGGCTTCACACGTCATACAATGGTGCATACAGAGGGTTGCCAACCCGCGAGGGGGAGCTAATCTCAGAAAATGCATCGTAGTCCGGATCGTAGTCTGCAACTCGACTACGTGAAGCTGGAATCGCTAGTAATCGCGGATCAGAATGTCGCGGTGAATACGTTCCCGGGTCTTGTACACACCGCCCGTCATACCATGGGAGTGGGTTTTGCCAGAAGCCGTTAGCCTAACCGCAAGGAGGGCGACTGCCACGGCAGGGTTCATGACTGGGGTAAAGTCGTAACAAGGTAGCCGTATCGGAAGGTGCGGCTGGATCACCTCCTTTCTAGAGAAAAGATGCTGGAGCTATAGTGCCCACACTTATCGGTTGACAATAAAAGCCACGGGTCTGTAGCTCAGCTGGTTAGAGCACTGTGTTGATAACGCAGGGGTCGTAGGTTCAAGTCCTACCAGACCCACCAATCAGCGTTGATATGGACTTAGTGGACGTTGGGGGATTAGCTCAGCTGGGAGAGCACCTGCTTTGCAAGCAGGGGGTCGTCGGTTCGATCCCGTCATCCTCCACCAACATCTAAATGTCAAAACTAAGCGAACATTTAATCGTTTAGTTTTGCCATTTATGGCTGTTCTTTAAAAATTTGAGTAAGCAAAGTGTCAAATGTTTCTTTGAGAGGACATTTGACAATGTAATAAGGGTAAAGATTGAATCATCAATCAGTAATACAAACGAGTTTTACCAAGTTCTTAACAAAGTACTTACAGTTTGGATTACGGCAAACATGTCAGAAGTAGAAGTAAAACCTGTAACGGTTACTAGCAATGGTGCTCGTTATAGGATCAAGTGAATAAGTGCACATGATGGATGCCTTGGCGATTACAGGCGACGAAAGACGTTATAACCTGCGATAAGCCCCGGGGAGCTGGTAAATAAGCTTTGATCCGGGGATTTCTGAATGGGGAAACCCACCACTTTTGTGGTATCCATACCTGAATACATAGGGTATGAGAAGCGAACCTTGTGAACTGAAACATCTAAGTAGCAAGAGGAAAAGACATCAACCGAGATTCCCAAAGTAGTGGCGAGCGAAATGGGAAGAGCCTTCTAGTGATAGCTCAGTAATTAACAGAATGGAATGGAAAGTCCAACAATAAAGGGTGATAGTCCCGTATGTGAAAATTATTGAGTGGTACTAGGCTAGAGACAAGTAGGGCGGGACACGAGAAATCCTGTCTGAATATGGGGGGACCATCCTCCAAGGCTAAATACTCGTAATCGACCGATAGTGAACAAGTACCGTGAGGGAAAGGCGAAAAGAACCCCGGGAGGGGAGTGAAATAGATCCTGAAATTGTGTGCATACAAACAGTAGGAGCCTCGTAAGGGGTGACTGCGTACCTTTTGTATAATGGGTCAGCGACTTACATTCAGTAGCAAGCTTAACCGAATAGGGAAGGCGTAGCGAAAGCGAGTCCGAATAGGGCGCTAGTTGCTGGGTGTAGACCCGAAACCAGTTGATCTATCCATGGCCAGGTTGAAGGTGCGGTAACACGTACTGGAGGACCGAACCCACTAACGTTGAAAAGTTAGGGGATGAGCTGTGGATAGGGGTGAAAGGCTAAACAAAACTGGAAATAGCTGGTTCTCTCCGAAAACTATTTAGGTAGTGCCTCGTGTATCACTGTAGGGGGTAGAGCACTGTCATGGTAGTGGGGTCCATTGCGGATTACTGCGCCATAGCAAACTCCGAATACCTACAAGTGCAAGCACGGGAGACAGACATCGGGTGCTAACGTCCGGTGTCAAGAGGGAAACAACCCAGACCGCCAGCTAAGGTCCCTAATATATGCTAAGTGGGAAACGAAGTGGGAAGGCTAAAACAGTCAGGAGGTTGGCTTAGAAGCAGCCATCCTTTAAAGAAAGCGTAATAGCTCACTGATCGAGTCGTCCTGCGCGGAAGATGTAACGGGGCTAAGCATATAACCGAAGCTGCGGATCACAGCAATGTGATGGTAGGAGAGCGTTCTGTAAGCCTGTGAAGGTGTCTTGTAAAGGATGCTGGAGGTATCAGAAGTGCGAATGCTGACATGAGTAGCGATAAAGGGGGTGAAAAGCCCCCTCGCCGTAAGCCCAAGGTTTCCTGTTCAACGTTCATCGGAACAGGGTGAGTCGGCCCCTAAGGCGAGGCAGAGATGCGTAGCTGATGGGAACAAGGTTAATATTCCTTGACCATTGTTAGATGCGATGGGGGGACGGATCGCGGAAAGTTGTCCGGGTGTTGGATGTCCCGGTTCTTGCGTTGGAGATGGCTATTAGGTAAATCCGGTAGCGTAATTCAAGGGCGTGAGACGAGCGAATTTATTCGCGAAGCAATTGGAAGTGGTTCCAAGAAAAGCCTCTAAGCTTCAGTCTAACAAGACCGTACCGCAAACCGACACAGGTGGGCGAGATGAGTATTCTAAGGCGCTTGAGAGAACTCAGGAGAAGGAACTCGGCAAATTTGCACCGTAACTTCGGGATAAGGTGCGCCCTTGTAGTTTGACCGTGAACAACGGGAGGACGAAAGGGTTGCAATAAAAAGGTGGCTGCGACTGTTTAATAAAAACACAGCACTCTGCAAACACGAAAGTGGACGTATAGGGTGTGACGCCTGCCCGGTGCTGGAAGATTAAATGATGGGGTGCAAGCTCTTGATTGAAGTCCCAGTAAACGGCGGCCGTAACTATAACGGTCCTAAGGTAGCGAAATTCCTTGTCGGGTAAGTTCCGACCTGCACGAATGGCGTAACGATGGCCACACTGTCTCCTCCTGAGACTCAGCGAAGTTGAAATGTTTGTGATGATGCAATCTACCCGTGGCTAGACGGAAAGACCCCATGAACCTTTACTGTAGCTTTGCATTGGACTTTGAATCGGTCTGTGTAGGATAGGTGGGAGGCGTTGATAACAGGATGCTAGTTCTGTTGGAGCCAACCTTGAAATACCACCCTGATTTATTTGAGGTTCTAACCTTGGCCCGTTATCCGGGTCGGGAACAGTGCATGGTAGGCAGTTTGACTGGGGCGGTCTCCTCCCAAAGTGTAACGGAGGAGTACGAAGGTACGCTTGGTACGGTCGGACATCGTACCTAAAGTGCAATGGCAAAAGCGTGCTTAACTGCGAGACCGACAAGTCGAGCAGGTGCGAAAGCAGGTCATAGTGATCCGGTGGTTCTGTATGGAAGGGCCATCGCTCAACGGATAAAAGGTACTCTGGGGATAACAGGCTGATACCGCCCAAGAGTTCATATCGACGGCGGTGTTTGGCACCTCGATGTCGGCTCATCTCATCCTGGGGCTGTAGCCGGTCCCAAGGGTATGGCTGTTCGCCATTTAAAGAGGTACGTGAGCTGGGTTTAAAACGTCGTGAGACAGTTTGGTCCCTATCTGCCATGGGCGTTGGAGATTTGACGGGGGCTGCTCCTAGTACGAGAGGACCGGAGTGGACATTCCGCTGGTGTACCTGTTGTTTCGCCAGAAGCATCGCAGGGTAGCTATGAATGGAAGAGATAACCGCTGAAAGCATCTAAGCGGGAAACTTGCCTGAAGATGAGATCTCCCGTAGGTTTAACCTACATAAAGGGTCGTTGAAGACCACAACGTTGATAGGTCGGGTGTGGAAGTGCAGTAATGCATTAAGCTAACCGATACTAATTGCCCGTTAGGCTTGATCCTATAACCAGCACTATTGTGTTGGATGTTTGCCAGATTTAATCTGCATCCTTATTACATGCTTACTCAAATAGAGTTGTTGATTTATCAGCAACTCGACCCTCTACGCCCGGTGACCATAGCGAATTGGAACCACTCCTTCCCATCCCGAACAGGACAGTGAAACGATTCTACGCCGATGATAGTGCGGATTACCCGTGTGAAAGTAGGTAACTGCCGGGCACCAATGCGACGCCCAGACCCTTTTAGGTCTGGGCGTTTTTACTTGTGCAAAGCGCTTAGAGAGATTGACAGAAACTCCGTTTGGAGTCAGAATATTGGGTTCGCGGAGGGGTGTCCGAGCGGCTAAAGGAGGCAGACTGTAAATCTGTTGGCTACGCCTACGTAGGTTCGAATCCTACCCCCTCCACCAGATGTGCGGGATTAGTTTAATGGTAAAACAGCAGATTTCCAATCTTCGGTCAAGAGTTCGATTCTCTTATCCCGCTCCAGAATTTGTAGCAAAAGATTGGCCCATGTGGCTCAGTGGTAGAGCACTCCCTTGGTAAGGGAGAGGTCGGCAGTTCGATCCTGCCCATGGGCACCAAGGTTTCGTTTTATTAATTGTGTATTTCGTGTTTGGTTTAAGAGTTAACTAAAGGCAGATAAAAATGGCAAAAGAAAAATTCGAGCGGACAAAACCGCACGTAAACGTAGGCACCATCGGTCACGTTGACCACGGTAAAACCACACTGACAGCAGCAATTGCAACCGTGCTCTCAAAAGCATTCGGTGGCGAAGCAAAAGCATACGATCAGATCGATGCTGCTCCAGAAGAAAAAGCCCGCGGTATTACGATTAATACAGCGCACGTTGAGTATGAGACAGCCAATCGTCACTATGCTCACGTGGATTGCCCAGGACATGCTGACTACGTTAAGAACATGATTACTGGTGCTGCTCAGATGGACGGCGCTATTTTGGTTTGCTCTGCAGCTGACGGCCCAATGCCACAAACTCGTGAGCACATCCTCTTGGCACGCCAAGTTGGCGTTCCTTACATCGTCGTTTTCTTGAACAAGTGCGACATGGTTGATGATGCTGAATTGCTCGAGTTAGTTGAAATGGAAGTGCGTGAACTTCTGTCTAAATATGACTTCCCAGGCGATGACACACCTATCATCCAAGGTTCTGCTAAGTTAGCTCTTGAAGGCGACGAAGGCCCATTGGGTAAAGAAGCCATCATGAAATTGGCTGAAGCTTTAGATACTTACATCCCAACTCCAGAGCGTGCCATTGATGGTGCGTTCTTGATGCCAGTAGAAGATGTGTTCTCCATCTCTGGTCGCGGTACTGTTGTAACAGGCCGTATCGAGCGCGGTATCGTTAAGGTTGGTGAAGAGATCGAAATTATCGGTATCAAACCAACATTGAAAACTACTTGTACTGGTGTTGAAATGTTCCGCAAATTGCTCGACCAAGGTCAAGCAGGCGATAACGTTGGTATCTTGTTACGCGGTACAAAACGTGAAGAAGTTGAGCGCGGCCAAGTATTGGCTAAGCCAGGTTCAATCACCCCACATACGCACTTTACAGCCGAGGTTTATATCTTGGGTAAAGATGAAGGTGGTCGTCATACTCCATTCTTTAACAACTATCGTCCCCAGTTTTACTTCCGTACAACGGACGTAACAGGTTCTATTGAGTTGCCAAAAGACAAAGAAATGGTAATGCCTGGTGATAACGTCACGATTACCGTAAAACTCATCGCGCCAATCGCGATGGAAGAAGGTTTACGTTTTGCGATCCGTGAAGGTGGCCGTACTGTTGGCGCCGGCGTGGTTGCAAAGATTTTGGCTTAAGTAGTTTTTTAATAAAGGGGTGTAGCTCAATTGGCAGAGCGTTGGTCTCCAAAACCAAAGGTTGGGGGTTCGATGCCCTCCGCCCCTGCCACGATTTGAACTGAAAGCAATATGTCTCAACAAACTGTAAGTCAATCTGAAGAAAAGAGCGGCTGGGTCTCAGGACTCGCTGCTTTAATCGTCGTTGCTGCGTTAGTTCTTTACTACACGCTCATCGATCAATCTTTATGGGTGCGCTTGGGTGTTTTGTTTGGAGGCATTGCTGCTGCAGTTTTGATTGTGGCCATTTCACCGGATGGGCGTCGCTTTATCGCCTATGCGAAAGATTCTTGGTATGAAGTAAAAAAGGTTGTTTGGCCGACTCGTAAAGAGACTACCCAAATGACTCTAGTCGTATTTGGCTTTGTTGTGATCATGTCCTTGTTTTTATGGATTGCAGACAAATTGATTGAATGGCTAGTTTTTTCAGTCTTTTTAGGCTGGAAGTGAGTAAAAAATGATTGATTCTGAAGTAGCCGCAAATCCACAAGCTACTGGCAATATGCGCTGGTACGTTATTCACGCCTATTCCGGCATGGAAAAGAGCGTCAAAAAAGGCCTTGAAGAGCGTATTGCACGTTCTGGCATGCCCGAGAAATTTGGCCGTATTTTGGTCCCTTCCGAAGAGGTTGTGGAGATTAAATCCGGCACAAAATCAGTAACTGAGCGTCGTTTCTTCCCGGGATATGTCCTGATTGAGATGGAAATGACCGATGAGAGCTGGCATTTGGTGAAAAATACCCCAAAAGTGACCGGTTTCGTAGGCGGTGTTCGCAACCGTCCAAGCCCGATTTCTACAGCAGAAGTTACCAAAATCATGGATCAAATGCAGGCTGGGGTTGATAAACCTAAGCCTAAGACTCTATTTGAGGTTGGTGAAATGGTCCGCGTTAAAGAAGGTCCCTTTACAGACTTCAACGGAAACGTTGAGGAAGTGAACTATGAGAAGTCAAGATTACGCGTTTCTGTTACAATATTTGGCCGCGGTACCCCAGTTGAGCTGGAGTTCGGTCAGGTAGAAAAGATGTAAAAACAAGGACTTAGTCCTGTTTTGCAGTGCAGTAGTTTAAGGGGTTAGCAATAACCGAGGAGCGGAGCTAGAAAGCCAAAAACTAGCGAAGCGTTTACTCAACGGCGGTCTTTCCTAATGAGGTTGGGCGCGCTTTAAGGAGCACACATGGCAAAGAAGATTATTGGCTTTATCAAGCTGCAGATCCCTGCAGGTAAAGCAAATCCATCACCACCCGTAGGTCCAGCATTGGGTCAGCGCGGTCTTAACATTATGGAATTCTGTAAGGCATTTAATGCTCAAACTCAGAGCATGGAACCTGGCCTGCCAATTCCAGTCGTGATTACAGCGTTTGCTGATAAGAGCTTCACATTCATCATGAAGACTCCTCCAGCAACCATCATGATTAAGAAGGCTGCAAAGATCGAAAAAGGATCACCACGTCCCCATACCGATAAGGTAGGAAAAATTACACGTGCTCAAGCAGAAGAAATTGCTAAAGCAAAAATGCCAGATTTGACAGCAGCCGATATGGACGCAGCTGTTAGAACAATCGCTGGTAGCGCCCGTTCCATGGGCATCACTGTGGAGGGTCTCTAATCATGACTAAGTTATCTAAACGCGTAAAAGCAATTCAATCTAAGGTTGATCGCAATAAATTCTATTCATTGGACGATGCATTGAACCTCGTTAAAGAGTGTGCAACTGCTAAGTTTGATGAGTCTATTGACGTTGCTGTTCAGTTGGGTATTGATGCTAAGAAATCTGACCAAGTTGTGCGTGGCGCAGTAGTGCTCCCAGCTGGTACAGGTAAGCATGTTCGTGTTGCTGTTTTTGCACAAGGCGAGAAGGCTGAGCAAGCCAAAGCTGCTGGTGCAGAAATCGTTGGCATGGAAGATCTTGCTGAACAAATTAAAGGCGGCAAAATTGATTTTGATATTTTGATCGCATCCCCGGACACAATGAAAATTGTGGGTACTTTAGGTCAAGTATTAGGCCCACGTGGTTTGATGCCGAATCCAAAAGTCGGAACTGTGACTCCTGACGTTGCTACTGCAGTGAAGAATGCAAAAGCTGGTCAAGTGCAATTCCGTGTGGACAAAGCCGGTATCGTGCATGCAAGCATTGGTCGTCGTTCATTCGAGCCAACTGCATTGAAGTCAAACTTGCTCGCATTGCTCGAGGCTTTGAATAAAGCAAAGCCACCTGCATCTAAGGGAATTTATTTAAAGAAGGTTGCCGTAAGCAGCACCATGGGTGCAGGCGTTCGTGTAGACCAAGCATCGTTACAGGCAGCTCAATAAGTAGCTTGCAACAAAAAGAACTTTGGGTCGACTCTTGCTCTTTGAGTGGGAGTCGAACATCAAAGACCGTTGGTGAATTAGTTGCTTGTAAAGAGTTAATTCTTAATCGTTACGAAAGTAATAGCCAGCGCAGATGGCGACCCTGAAAAGATTTTCACAAGAGTCTTTGTGAACAAATGATCAGACGCTGGTGTGTAACCCCAACTGGAAACAGTTGGTTTTTATGGAGTTAAACCGTGCCTTTGAATGTACAAGACAAAAAAGCGATTGTTGCTGATGTCGGCGCTCAATTGGCTGGAGCCCAAACTGTCGTGCTCGCTGAATACCGTGGTATTCCAGTAGAGCAGTTGACAAAGCTACGTGCTAGCGCACGTGACCAAGGTGTATATCTTCGCGTTTTGAAGAACACATTGGCACGCCGTGCTGCACAAGGCACACAGTTTGAGCCTCTTGCTGATTCGATGGTTGGCCCCTTGATTTATGGCATTTCTGCTGATCCGATTGCTTCGGCAAAAGTATTGCAGGCCTTTGCTAAGACTCAAGACAAGTTAGTCATTACTGCTGGCTTATACAACGGCAAGTTGTTAGACGTTGCAGGCGTAAAAGCCCTTGCAACAATTCCAAGCCGCGACGAGTTGTTATCACAGTTACTAGGTGTGATGTTGGCACCGGTATCAGCGATGGCTCGCGTATTGGGCGCAGTAGCAGCACAAAAGGCAGCTGGAGCACCTGCTCCTGTAGCCGAAGTGGCAGCACCTGCAGTTGAAGCAGCAGCACCAGCAGCAGTCGTTGCTGAAGCCGCCGCTCCAGAAGCAGCTGCTGAGCCTGCAGCCGCAGCCCCAGAAGCTGGAACAGAAGCAAACGAAACCCCTGCCGCTGAATAAGCGACAGATTAACTATTTAAGTATTAGGAGCTAAAAATGGCGATTACTAAAGAAGAAATCATTGATGCAGTAGGTAGCATGTCTGTTATGGATTTGAACGACTTGGTTAAAGCGTTCGAAGAGAAGTTTGGCGTTTCAGCTGCAGCGATGGCTGTTGCTGGTCCTGCTGGTGCAGGCGGCGGCGGTGCTGCTGCTGAAGAGCAGACAGAATTCACTGTTAACTTGCTCGAAGCTGGCGCAAACAAGGTTTCAGTAATTAAGGCAGTTCGCGAAATTACTGGTCTTGGCTTGAAAGAAGCTAAGGACTTGGTTGACGGTGCACCGAAGCCAATCAAAGAAGCTGTTGACAAGAAAACTGCTGAAGAAGCCAAGAAGAAGCTTGAAGAAGCTGGCGCTAAAGCAGAACTCAAGTAATACAAACTTTGCTAGCGCTTCTCAAAAAGGGGCGTTAGCTACGTTGGGTTTGACCATTAGTGGTCAAACCCGATTTCATTTCTGATTGAAATCGGGTTTGCCTTCTGATACGACTGCAGAATGCAAGTTTGGTCGGACACTAGATCTATACGATTTAGTGTTGTCCGCCAGTGATTGGTAGTGGCCAATCGCCAAATCTTTGTACAGTCGCTGAATTCGGAGATGAAATGAACTATAGCTTCACCGAACGCAAGCGAGTCCGTAAAAGCTTTGCTAAGCGAGTAAATAACCATCAGGTTCCGTACCTGATCGCAACGCAGCTGGAATCCTACGCTAAATTTTTACAGGCTGAAAAGCCAGCAATGTCTCGTCTTACTGAGGGACTTCAAGCTGCCTTTACATCAGCATTCCCAATTGTGTCTAACAACGGCTATGCACGTATGGAATACGTGTCTTACCAGTTATCGCAGCCACCATTTGACGTTAAAGAATGTCAACAACGTGGTTACACATACCACTCTGCCTTACGCGCAAAAGTTCGCTTGATTATTTATGATCGCGAAGCGCCGACCAAGGTTAAAGAAGTAAAAGAGAGCGAAGTCTACATGGGTGAAATTCCACTCATGACAGAAAACGGCTCTTTTGTAATCAACGGTACTGAGCGCGTGATCGTTTCTCAGTTGCACCGTTCCCCAGGCGTGTTCTTTGAACACGATAAGGGTAAGACACATAGCTCAGGTAAGTTGCTGTTCTCAGCACGTATCATTCCTTACCGTGGCTCATGGCTCGATTTCGAGTTTGATCCAAAAGATATTCTGTATTTCCGTGTTGACCGTCGTCGTAAGATGCCTGTCACCATTTTGCTCAAAGCAATTGGTCTAAATAACGAGCAGATTCTTGCGAATTTCTTCAATTTTGATCATTTTGCGTTGACCGCTAATGGCGCCTCAATGGAATTTGTTCCAGAGCGTTTGCGCGGCCAATTGGCCAACTTTGATGTGCTCGATAAGAATGGTGTAGTAGTCATTCAAAAAGACAAGCGTATCAATGCAAAGCATATTCGTGAACTCGAAGCTGCTAAGACAAAAACGATCGCTGTGCCAGATGACTATTTGGTTGGTCGTGTGGTTGCACGCAATATTGTTGATCCAGATTCTGGTGAAATCTTGGCTTACGCTAATGATGAAATCACCGAAGAGTTATTGGCTACATTGCGCGATGCTGGAATCAAGCAGTTGGAAACCATCTACACCAATGATTTAGATTCTGGCGCATACATTTCTCAGACATTGCGTACTGATGAAACTGCTGATCAAACAGCAGCACGTATCGCTATCTACCGCATGATGCGTCCTGGTGAGCCTCCAACAGAAGATGCTGTTGAAGCCTTGTTCCAGCGCTTGTTCTATAGCGAAGATACTTACGATTTATCTCGTGTTGGCCGTATGAAGGTCAATAGCCGTTTGAACCGCCCAGAAATGGAAGGTCCAATGGTTCTGTCGAATGAAGATATTCTCGACACCATTAAGTCTCTCGTAGATTTACGTAACGGCAAAGGCGAAGTAGACGATATCGATCACTTAGGTAATCGTCGTGTACGTTGCGTTGGCGAATTGGCTGAAAACCAATTCCGTGCTGGTTTGTCACGTGTTGAGCGTGCGGTTAAAGAACGTCTCGGTCAAGCCGAAACAGAAAACCTCATGCCGCATGACTTGATTAACAGCAAGCCAATCTCTTCTGCTATTCGTGAGTTCTTCGGTTCCTCACAGTTGTCCCAGTTTATGGACCAAACCAACCCACTTTCAGAGATTACGCACAAGCGTCGTATTTCTGCATTGGGACCTGGTGGTTTGACCCGCGAGCGCGCAGGCTTCGAAGTACGCGACGTGCATCCAACCCACTATGGACGTGTTTGCCCAATCGAAACTCCAGAAGGACCAAACATTGGTTTGATCAACTCACTCGCGCTATTTGCACGTTTGAATGAGCATGGATTCCTCGAGACTCCATATCGCAAGGTTTCTAATAGCAAGGTAAGCGATGAAGTGGTTTACCTCTCTGCGATTGAAGAAGCCAAGTATGTGATTGCTCAGGCGAATGCAACGATCGACAAAAACGGTAAATTGGCTGACGAATTAGTTTCTGCTCGTCAAGCTGGTGAGACTATGATGGTTAGCCCAGAGCGCATCGATTTCATCGACGTTGCTCCTAGCCAGATCGTTTCTGCTGCTGCTTCACTCGTTCCATTCTTAGAGCACGATGATGCGAACCGCGCCTTGATGGGTGCGAACATGCAGCGTCAAGCAGTTCCTTGCTTGCGTCCAGATAAGCCATTGGTTGGTACAGGTTTAGAGCGCATTGTTGCAGTTGACTCTGGCACTGTTGTATTAGCTAATCGCGGCGGTATCGTGGATTACGTTGATGCAAACCGTGTTGTTATTCGTGTAAACGATGATGAAACTGCAGCCGGTGAAGTTGGTGTGGATATTTATAACCTCATCAAGTACACCCGTTCAAACCAAAATACCAATATCAATCAACGACCAATCGTGAAGGTTGGCGATCGTGTAGCGCGCGGCGACGTAGTTGCTGACGGCGCATCTACCGATTTGGGCGAATTGGCCTTGGGTCAAAACATGACTGTGGCGTTTATGCCATGGAACGGTTACAACTTCGAAGATTCAATCTTGATCTCTGAAAAAGTTGTTGCTGATGACCGTTACACCTCTATTCATATTGAAGAGTTGTCGGTTGTTGCACGTGATACCAAGCTTGGCTCAGAAGAAATTACTCGCGATATTTCCAATTTGGCAGAGTCACAACTCTCCCGCTTGGATGAGAGCGGTATCGTTTACATTGGTGCTGAAGTTGAAGCTGGCGACGTATTGGTTGGTAAGGTAACTCCAAAGGGCGAGACTACTCTCACTCCTGAAGAGAAGCTCCTCCGTGCGATTTTCGGTGAAAAAGCCTCTGACGTTAAAGATACTTCTTTGCGCGTTCCTTCAGGAATGATTGGTACCGTTATTGATGTTCAAGTCTTCACCCGTGAAGGTATTGAGCGCGATGCCCGTGCACAGTCCATCATTCAAGAAGAATTACAACGCTATCGTTTGGACTTAAACGACCAGTTGCGCATTGTTGAGGGCGATGCCTTCATGCGTTTAGAAAAACTGTTGGTTGGCAAAGTTGCTAACGGCGGCCCTAAGAAATTAGCTAAAGGCACCAAGATCGACAAGGATTACCTTGCTGATTTGGATAAATACCATTGGTTTGATATTCGTCCATCAGATGATGATGTTGCTTCTCAAGTTGAGGCAATTAAATCTTCTATTGAAGCGAAGCGTAAGCAGTTTGATGAGGCTTTTGAAGAGAAGCGTACCAAGCTTACCCAGGGCGATGATTTACAGCCTGGCGTAACGAAGATGGTGAAGGTGTACTTGGCTGTTAAGCGTCGCTTACAGCCTGGTGACAAGATGGCTGGTCGTCACGGTAACAAGGGCGTGGTTTCTAAAATCGCCCCTGCAGAAGACATGCCATTTATGGCTGACGGACGCCCTGTAGACATCGTTTTGAACCCATTGGGTGTTCCTTCCCGTATGAACGTTGGCCAGATCTTGGAAACCCACTTAGGTTGGGCTGCCCAAGGTATTGGTAAGCGTATCGACGAGATGGTTCGCGAACACGCTAAGCAAACTGAATTACGTAAGTTCTTCAAGCAGCTTTATAACGAAACCGGTCGTATCGAAGATATCGACAATTTCACTGATGAGCAAATTACTGTTTTGGCTGAGAATCTTCGCCAAGGCTTGCCATTTGCAACACCAGTGTTTGACGGCGCCACTGAAGCAGAAATCGGACGCATGCTCGAGTTGGCTTATCCACAAGATGTTGCGACATCTTTGAAGATGACTCCTTCACGTCAGCAAATGATTTTGTGCGACGGCCGTACTGGCGATCAATTTGAGCGTCCAGTAACTGTTGGTGTAATGCATGTCTTGAAACTCCACCATTTGGTCGACGACAAGATGCATGCACGTTCAACCGGACCTTACTCATTAGTAACGCAACAGCCATTGGGTGGTAAAGCCCAGTTTGGTGGTCAGCGCTTTGGTGAGATGGAAGTTTGGGCCCTCGAAGCATACGGTGCTTCATATGTCTTGCAGGAAATGCTGACAGTGAAGTCCGATGACGTCGCAGGCCGTACCAAGGTTTACGAAAACATCGTCAAGGGCGAGCACACGATTGATGCTGGCATGCCCGAATCCTTCAACGTGCTGGTAAAAGAAATCCGTTCGTTGGGTATTGACATTGACATGGAGCGCAACTGATATGAAAGCATTGCTCGATTTATTTAAGCAAACGCAGGGCGAAGAACAGTTTGATGTCATCAAAATTGGTCTCGCATCTCCTGAGAAAATTCGCTCATGGTCTTTTGGCGAAGTACGCAAACCAGAAACCATCAACTATCGGACTTTTAAGCCCGAGCGTGATGGTTTGTTCTGCGCCAAAATTTTTGGACCAACCAAAGACTACGAGTGCTTATGCGGTAAGTACAAACGCTTAAAGTTCCGTGGCGTAATCTGCGAGAAGTGCGGTGTTGAAGTTACTCTCGCTAAGGTGCGTCGTGAGCGCATGGGTCACATTGAGTTGGCAGCCCCTGTAGCGCACATTTGGTTCTTGAAGTCCCTACCATCCCGTTTGGGCATGGTTCTCGATATGACATTGCGTGATATCGAGCGCGTTCTCTACTTTGAAGCATATGTAGTGGTTGATCCCGGCATGACTCCTGAAGGCGCAATGAAGCGCGGTCAGATCATGTCTGAAGATGAATACATTGCGAAGACCGAAGAGTATGGTGACGGTGCATTCACCGCCATCATGGGCGCAGAAGGCATTCGTGATCTCTTGCGTTCGATTGATATCGATCGTGAAGTAGAAACTATTCGTGCAGACTTAAAAGCAACTGGTAGCGATGCCAAGATCAAGAAATACGCTAAGCGCTTAAAAGTGCTCGAGGCGTTCCAGACTTCAGGTATCAAGCCTGACTGGATGATCATGGAAGTATTACCAGTATTGCCACCTGAATTGCGCCCATTGGTGCCATTGGATGGCGGTCGCTTTGCTACCTCCGATTTGAACGACCTCTATCGTCGTGTGATCAACCGTAATAACCGCTTGAAGCGTTTGTTAGAGTTGCGCGCACCAGAGATCATCGTTCGTAACGAAAAACGGATGTTGCAAGAAGCGGTTGACTCATTACTCGACAACGGTCGTCGTGGTAAGGCTATGACTGGCGCTAACAAGCGTCCTCTCAAGTCCTTGGCTGAGATGATCAAAGGTAAGAGCGGTCGTTTCCGTCAAAACTTGTTGGGTAAACGTGTTGACTACTCTGGTCGTTCAGTCATCGTGGTTGGTCCGACATTGAAATTGCATCAGTGTGGCTTACCAAAACTGATGGCTTTGGAATTGTTCAAGCCATTTATTTTCAATAAGCTTGAGACTTTGGGAATTGCAACCACTATTAAGGCTGCGAAGAAAGAAGTTGAAAGCCAGACTCCAATCGTTTGGGACATTCTCGAAGAAGTGATTCGTGAACACCCAATCATGCTAAACCGTGCGCCTACATTGCACCGTCTCGGTATCCAGGCTTTCGAGCCAATGCTGATTGAAGGTAAAGCAATCCAATTGCACCCATTAGTCTGCGCGGCATTTAACGCGGACTTTGACGGTGACCAAATGGCGGTTCACGTTCCTTTGTCGCTCGAAGCGCAAATGGAAGCACGTACCTTGATGTTGGCTTCGAACAACGTATTGTTCCCAGCTAACGGCGAGCCATCAATCGTTCCTTCACAGGACGTGGTGTTGGGTCTGTACTACGCTACACGCGACAAGATCAACGGTAAGGGCGAGGGCATGGTTTTCGCTAACATTACTGAAGTAGTGCGTGCATACGAAGCAGGTCAAGTTGAATTGGCTTCTCGTGTTGCTGTGCGTATTACTGAGTATGAGATCGTGGATAAGAAGGCAGAAGGTGATGCGCGTTTTGTCCAGAAGACCAAGATCTATCAAACATCAGTTGGCCGTGCAATCTTGTCTGAAATTTTGCCTAAGGGCATGTCTTTCGAGGAAATCAACAAGCCTTTGAAGAAAAAAGAAATCTCACGCTTGATCAACACTTCATTCCGTAAGTGCGGTTTGCGTGAAACAGTGATTTTTGCTGACCGTCTCTTGCAGTCTGGTTTCCGTTTGGCAACCAATGCTGGTATCTCTGTTGCGATTGACGATATGTTGATCCCAACTTCTAAAGAGCGCATTATCACCGAGGCTTCTGCCAAGGTTAAAGAGTATGACAAGCAGTTCATGTCAGGTCTTGTAACCAATCAAGAGCGTTATAACAACGTGGTTGATATTTGGGGTGCTGCTGGTGACCAAGTTGGTAAGGCGATGATGGATGAGTTGTCACACGTTGACGTACTCGACCGCAACGGTAAGACTGTTCGTCAAGAATCCTTTAACTCCATTTACATGATGGCGGATTCTGGTGCACGTGGATCTGCAGCGCAGATTCGTCAGTTGGCTGGTATGCGTGGTTTGATGGCTAAGCCAGATGGCTCCATCATTGAAACCCCAATTACTGCCAACTTCCGTGAAGGTTTGAACGTATTGCAGTACTTCATCTCAACCCACGGTGCTCGTAAGGGTCTGGCTGATACCGCCCTGAAGACAGCAAACTCTGGTTACTTGACACGTCGTTTGTGCGACGTTACTCAGGACCTCGTGGTGATTGAAGAAGATTGCGGCGCAACTTCTGGCGTAACAATGAAAGCGCTTGTTGAAGGCGGCGAAATTATCGAAGCATTGCGTGATCGTATTTTGGGTCGTGTATGCATCGGTGACATCGTTCATCCTGACACACAAGAAGTCATCGTTCCGAATGACACCTTGCTCGATGAAGATCATGTTGATCAAATCGTGGCATTGGGTATTGACGAAGTTAAAGTTCGCACAGTATTGTCTTGCTTAACTCGCTTCGGCTTGTGCGCTAAGTGCTACGGACGTGATCTAGGTCGCGGTGGTTTGGTAAACGTTGGCGAGGCAGTAGGCGTTATCGCTGCTCAGTCGATCGGTGAGCCAGGCACACAGTTGACTATGCGTACCTTCCACATCGGTGGTGCAGCGTCACGTGCTTTGGTTGCAAGCAATATTGAAGCCAAGTCTAACGGTGCCTTGAAGTTCTCCGGCACGATGCGTGTTGTGAAGAACGCGAAGGGTGAGCAGATCGTGATTTCACGTTCTGGCGAAGCCTTGATCGTTGACGAGAATGGTCGCGAGCGCGAGCGTCATAAAGTGCCTTACGGCGCAACTCTCTTGTTAAAAGAAGATGCAGCAGTCAAGGCCGGCGCAAGCTTGGCGACCTGGGATCCATTAACACGCCCGATTATTTCTGAGTACGCAGGTGTTGCCCGTTTCGACAACGTTGAAGAAGGTGTAACTGTTGCTAAGCAGGTTGACGAAGTTACCGGTCTTTCTACTTTGGTAGTTATTGACGGCAAGCGTCGTTCTGCAGCAAGCAAAGGCGTTCGCCCAATGATCAACTTGGTTGATGAAAAGGGTAATGAAGTCATGATCGCCGGTACTGATCATCCAGTAAACATTGGCCTCCAAGTGGGCGCCTTGATTACTGTTAAAGATGGCCAGAAAGTTGAAGTTGGTGAAGTATTGGCGCGTATTCCAATTGAATCACAGAAGACCCGCGACATTACCGGTGGTTTGCCACGCGTTGCAGAATTGTTCGAAGCACGTTCACCAAAAGATGCAGCAGTATTGGCGAAAGTTACTGGAACAGTTTCCTTCGGTAAAGAAACCAAAGGTAAACAGCGTTTGGTTATCACCGATATGGACGGCGAAGCTAATGAATTCTTGATTCCGAAAGAGAAGCAAGTTCTCGTTCATGACGGTCAAGTTGTGAACAAGGGCGAGATGATTGTGGAAGGCCCTGCAGATCCACATGACATCTTGACTCTTAAAGGTATCGAAGAGTTGGCTATCTACATCGTTGACGAAGTTCAGGACGTATATCGTCTCCAGGGTGTGAAGATTAATGACAAGCACATTGAAGTCATCGTGCGTCAGATGTTGCGTCGTGTTCAGGTAACTGATCCAGGCGATACATCATTCATCACTGGTGAACAAGTTGAGCGTTCTAAGTTGTATGACGCTAACGATGCTGTGATTGCCCAAGGTAAGCACCCAGCTCAGTTCGACAACGTATTGCTAGGTATTACTAAGGCATCCTTGTCGACCGACAGCTTTATTTCAGCGGCTTCTTTCCAAGAAACCACCCGTGTATTGACCGAAGCCGCAATTATGGGCAAGACCGATACACTCCGTGGCCTCAAGGAAAACGTCATTATTGGTCGCTTGATCCCTGCTGGTACCGGCTTGTCTTATCGCCGCGCACGTAAGGTCAGGGAGCAATTCGAGCGTGATCGCGCTCAAATGATTGCCGCCGAAGAGGAAGCAATGGCCAATATGCCTGTAGAAATTGAGGCTGAAGTCGTTACTCCTACTGGGGAGGCTGATCCAAGCTAATTTGGTAATTCTGGCCAGAAATGGCCAGTTTTTTCCTTCGAGGTTGACGGAAAAGGCTGGCCAAGCTAGAATGCTGAGTTCTACTGATTCAGAAGAGGGTCTTTTTGACCTAGAAATTCTCTAAGTCATTGATTTTCTTGAAGAAAGCAACAAAGAAGTACTAACCGAGCTATTTTATGCCAACAATTAATCAATTATTACGCAAGCCAAGAACAAGGCTTACCGTTAAAAGCAAGAGCCCTGCGTTGCAAAACAGCCCGCAGCGCCGTGGTGTGTGTACACGCGTGTACACAACCACTCCTAAAAAGCCTAACTCTGCGCTTCGTAAAGTAGCTAAAGTTCGCTTAACCAATGGTTTTGAAGTGATTTCATACATTGGTGGTGAAGGCCATAACCTCCAGGAGCACTCAGTCGTGTTGATCCGCGGTGGTCGTGTAAAGGACTTGCCAGGTGTGCGTTATCACATCGTTCGCGGTTCTTTGGACCTACAAGGCGTTAAAGATCGTAAGCAAGCCCGTTCTAAGTACGGTGCTAAGCGCGCTAAGAAAGCTGCTTAATTTTTAAGAGTTAAGCTGTAGTTTTTTTGTAGTAAGTCGTTGTTTGTCAGACTCAAAAGACAAGTAAGTGGTTGTTCCGTTTAGAAGTTTTTCTAAATAGTAGGGCAACTGGAGCGGGTGATTCATGTGAGCCACCCCTAACTGAACTGAAGGAGTAGTTATGCCACGTCGTCGTGAAGTTCCCAAACGGGAAATTTTGCCGGATCCAAAATTCGGTAATGTAGAAGTAGCTAAATTCATGAACGTCCTGATGTTGGACGGCAAGAAATCGGTTGCAGAGCGTATCGTTTACGGTGCCTTTGATCACATCGAGAAAAAAGCAAATAAAGAACCACTCGAAATTTTTTCAACAGCCATGGGCAACGTTAAGCCAATGGTTGAAGTTAAGAGCCGTCGTGTTGGTGGTGCCAACTATCAAGTTCCAGTTGAAGTTCGTCCATCACGTCGTTCCGCTTTGGCAATGCGCTGGTTGCGCGAAGCCGCTAAGAAGCGCGGCGAAAAATCGATGGCTCAACGTTTAGCCAACGAATTATTAGAAGCTGCTGAAGGTCGTGGCGGCGCAATGAAGAAGCGTGAAGAAGTTCACCGTATGGCAGAAGCTAATAAAGCTTTCTCACATTTCCGCTTCTAATCCAATAGTTAAGAAAAGGCACCAACAGTGGCACGTAAAACCCCCATCGATAAATACCGCAATATTGGTATTTCTGCGCATATTGACGCAGGCAAGACAACTACTACAGAACGCGTTTTGTTCTACACCGGTGTTAATCACAAAATCGGTGAAGTGCATGATGGCGCGGCTACCATGGACTGGATGGAGCAAGAGCAAGAGCGTGGTATCACGATTACTTCTGCTGCTACTACCACGTTCTGGAAGGGTATGGCAGGAACAATGCCTGAGCACCGTATCAACATTATTGATACCCCAGGACACGTAGACTTCACGATTGAAGTTGAGCGCTCAATGCGCGTTTTGGATGGCGCTTGCATGGTTTACTGTGCGGTAGGTGGAGTACAGCCACAGTCAGAAACAGTTTGGCGTCAAGCTAACAAGTATCAAGTTCCCCGTTTGGCTTTTGTGAATAAGATGGACCGCACTGGTGCGAATTTCTTCAAGGTCTATGACCAAATGAAGACTCGTCTCAAGGCAAACCCAATCTTGATCCAGATTCCAATTGGCGCAGAAGAAAACTTCAAAGGCGTTGTTGACTTGGTGAAGATGAAGGCCATCTACTGGGATGAGGCTTCACAAGGCACTAAGTTCACCTACGAAGACATTCCTGCTGAATTGCAAGCTTCTGCTGAAGAGTGGCGCGAGAAGATGCTCGAAGCTGCTGCAGAGAGTTCAGAAGAGTTAATGGAAAAGTATCTCGGCGGCGAGGGCTTGACCGAAGAAGAAATTAAAGGCGCATTGCGTCAACGTACTATTGCTAATGAAATCGTTCCAATGTTGTGCGGAACCGCTTTCAAAAACAAAGGCGTTCAGGCGATGTTGGATGCAGTAGTTGAGTTGCTGCCTTCCCCATTAGACGTGCCACCAGTTCCATGCGAATTGGAAGACGGTTCACCTGCTACTCGTGAAGCATCTGACAGTGCGAAGTTTTCTGCATTGGCATTCAAGATCATGACTGACCCATTTGTTGGTCAGCTCATCTTCTTCCGCGTTTACTCAGGCGTAATGAAGTCTGGCGACACCATCTATAACCCAATTAAGGGTAAGAAAGAGCGTGTTGGTCGTTTATTGCAGATGCATGCAAACCAACGTGAAGAAATTAAAGAAGTTTATGCAGGTGATATTGCTGCAGCTGTTGGTCTTAAAGATGCAACAACTGGCGAAACTTTGTGTGATCCAGACAGCATCGTGATTTTGGAGCGCATGGTATTCCCAGAGCCAGTGATTTCACAAGCTGTTGAGCCAAAGACAAAAGCTGACCAAGAAAAAATGGGTCTTGCTTTGAATCGCTTGGCACAAGAAGATCCTTCTTTCCGTGTGAAGACTGATGAAGAATCAGGCCAAACCATTATTTCTGGAATGGGTGAGCTCCACTTGGAAATTTTGGTTGACCGTATGAAGCGCGAGTTCAGCGTAGAAGCAACTGTTGGTAAGCCACAAGTTGCTTATCGTGAAACGATTCGTAAAGTTTGCGAAGAAATCGAAGGTAAGTTTGTTAAGCAGTCTGGTGGTCGTGGTCAGTATGGTCACGTGGTTCTCAAGCTTGAGCCACAAGCCCCAGGTAAAGGTTTTGAATTCGTTGACGCTATTAAGGGCGGTGTAGTTCCACGCGAATACATTCCTGCAGTAGAAAAAGGAATTATCGAAACATTGAATTCCGGTATTTTGGCTGGCTATCCAGTTGTAGATATCAAAGCAACATTGTTCTTCGGTTCATACCATGATGTTGACTCTAACGAGAACGCATTTAAGATGGCGGGCTCAATGGCGTTCAAAGACGGTATGCGTAAAGCATCACCAGTGTTGCTTGAACCAATGATGGCTGTTGAAGTAGAAACACCAGAAGATTTCATGGGTAACGTAATGGGTGACCTCTCATCACGTCGCGGTATTTTGCAAGGTATGGATGACATTCCAGGGGGCGGCAAGATCGTTCGCGCTGAAGTGCCATTGGCAGAGATGTTTGGTTATTCAACTGGCTTGCGCTCGTTGACCCAAGGTCGCGCTACCTACACCATGGAATTTAAGCATTATTCCGAAGCACCTAAGAACGTTGCTGAAGCAGTTATGGCTGCTAAAGCGAAGTAATTTATCCACATTAATTTTGAATATTGACTAGCTAAGAAGGCAGACAAAAATGGCAAAAGAAAAATTCGAGCGGACAAAACCGCACGTAAACGTAGGCACCATCGGTCACGTTGACCACGGTAAAACCACACTGACAGCAGCAATTGCAACCGTGCTCTCAAAAGCATTCGGTGGCGAAGCAAAAGCATACGATCAGATCGATGCTGCTCCAGAAGAAAAAGCCCGCGGTATTACGATTAATACAGCGCACGTTGAGTATGAGACAGCCAATCGTCACTATGCTCACGTGGATTGCCCAGGACATGCTGACTACGTTAAGAACATGATTACTGGTGCTGCTCAGATGGACGGCGCTATTTTGGTTTGCTCTGCAGCTGACGGCCCAATGCCACAAACTCGTGAGCACATCCTCTTGGCACGCCAAGTTGGCGTTCCTTACATCGTCGTTTTCTTGAACAAGTGCGACATGGTTGATGATGCTGAATTGCTCGAGTTAGTTGAAATGGAAGTGCGTGAACTTCTGTCTAAATATGACTTCCCAGGCGATGACACACCTATCATCCAAGGTTCTGCTAAGTTAGCTCTTGAAGGCGACGAAGGCCCATTGGGTAAAGAAGCCATCATGAAATTGGCTGAAGCTTTAGATACTTACATCCCAACTCCAGAGCGTGCCATTGATGGTGCGTTCTTGATGCCAGTAGAAGATGTGTTCTCCATCTCTGGTCGCGGTACTGTTGTAACAGGCCGTATCGAGCGCGGTATCGTTAAGGTTGGTGAAGAGATCGAAATTATCGGTATCAAACCAACATTGAAAACTACTTGTACTGGTGTTGAAATGTTCCGCAAATTGCTCGACCAAGGTCAAGCAGGCGATAACGTTGGTATCTTGTTACGCGGTACAAAACGTGAAGAAGTTGAGCGCGGCCAAGTATTGGCTAAGCCAGGCTCAATCACCCCACATACGCACTTTACAGCCGAGGTTTACATCTTGGGTAAAGATGAAGGTGGTCGTCATACTCCATTCTTTAACAACTATCGTCCCCAGTTTTACTTCCGTACAACGGACGTAACAGGTTCTATTGAGTTGCCAAAAGACAAAGAAATGGTAATGCCTGGTGATAACGTCACGATTACCGTAAAACTCATCGCGCCAATCGCGATGGAAGAAGGTTTACGTTTTGCGATCCGTGAAGGTGGCCGTACTGTTGGCGCCGGCGTGGTTGCAAAGATTTTGGCTTAAGGAAGTAGAAGTAAATAATATTTAGCGGTTTGCTAACCGGTGACATCAGTGCTGCTGATGTCACCGTGCTCTTTAGATGTATAACGTGGCAGCACCACACCGCTCTTTGGAATTAATATGCAAAACCAAAAAATTCGTATTCGCCTTAAAGCATTTGATTACCGTTTGATTGACCAGTCTGCAGCTGAAATCGTTGATACAGCTAAGCGTACTGGTGCGGTTGTTAAGGGTCCAGTACCTTTGCCAACCCGTATTGAGCGCTTTGATATCTTGCGTTCACCACACGTGAACAAGACATCTCGTGATCAATTAGAGATCCGTACCCATCTGCGTTTGATGGATATTGTTGATCCTACTGAGAAAACTGTAGATGCTTTGATGAAATTAGACCTCCCAGCAGGTGTGGACGTCGAAATTAAGCTGCAGTAATGTAGTTTTTCCAGTCTTTGCTATTGCCAAGACTGGACTTTCGGGATAGAATCTAAGGCTTCGCTCAATTATTTGGGTGGAATTTTAGGCTTTATCAGCATTAGAAACGTTGTAAGTTATTGATTTAGAAGTACTTTTACTTGTAAATCACTTAAATTAATTTTGCCGACCAATCGAAGTCGGCGTGGAGCATGAATATGAGCTTAGGCTTAATCGGCCGCAAGGTCGGCATGACCCGTCTATTTACGGACGAAGGGGACTCTATCCCTGTAACCGTAATTGACGTGAGTGACAACAGAGTCGCTCAAATCAAGACCCAGGCAACTGATGGCTATGATGCTATCCAGTTGGCACATGGCACACGTAGAGCTACTCGCGTTACCAAAGCAATGGCTGGTCACTTCGCTAAAGCAGGAGTGATGGCTGGTAACGGTCTCAACGAATTCCAATTAGATGCAGCAAAAATCGCAGAAATGACACCAGGACAAGTAATTCCTGCTGAAGCTGCATTTACTGCTGGTCAAAAAGTGGACGTGCAAGGTGTTTCTATCGGTAAAGGCTACGCAGGTACCATCAAGCGTTATCACTTCGCTTCTGGCCGCGCATCCCACGGTAACTCACGTTCGCATAACGTACCAGGCTCCATCGGTATGGCACAAGATCCAGGTCGTGTTTTCCCAGGTAAGCGTATGACTGGCCACCTTGGTGACGTTACACGTACCGTACAAAATTTAGTCATCGCACGCATTGATGCAGAACGTAATCTCATCATGGTTAAAGGCGCCATTCCAGGTGCCCCAGGCGGTAAAGTTATTGTTACTCCAGCGGTGAAGACACCGTTGAAGAAGAAATAAGGAGAGCGAATATGGAACTTAAGCTTCTCCAAGACAACGGTACTTTAGGTGCAGGCGTACAAGCCTCACCAGAAGTATTCGAACGCGAATATAACGAAGCATTGGTACACCAAGTTGTAGTGGCTTACCAAGCAAATGCACGTAGCGGTAACCGTGCACAAAAAGACCGTGAGCAAGTTAAGCACACAACCAAAAAACCTTGGCGTCAAAAAGGTACTGGTCGTGCACGTGCTGGTATGAGCTCTTCCCCGCTGTGGCGTGGAGGCGGTCGTATATTCCCAAATTCTCCTGAAGAGAATTTCAGCCAAAAAGTAAACAAGAAAATGTACCGCGCTGGTATGAGATCAATTTTGTCTCAATTAGCTCGCGAAGGTCGTTTGAATGTAGTTGATCAATTTAATCTTGATGCTCCAAAGACCAAAGTTTTAGCTGACAAAGTTAAAGCAATGGGCTTGGATTCAGTCTTGATCATCGTTGATCAGGTTAGCGAGAATTTGTACTTGGCATCACGTAACTTACATAAAGTTGCCGTGGTTGAGCCACAGCACGCTGATCCATTAGCTTTGGTTCAATACAAAAAGGTATTGGTAAGCAAAGCAGCGATCGCAAAAATTGAGGAGTTGCTGAAATGAGCCAAGTCCGTAAAAACGATCACAACCTAATGAAGGTTCTGCTTGGTCCTGTTATCTCTGAAAAAGCCACTATGGTTGCAGAGAAAAACGAACAAGTAGTTTTCCAAGTTGCTCGCGATGCAAACAAGAGCGATGTAAAACAAGCAGTTGAATTGCTCTTCAAAGTGCAAGTTGACTCAGTTCAAATCGTGAATCAAAAGGGTAAGCCTAAGCGCTATGGCCGTTTTGAAGGTCGTCGTGACCACACTAAGAAGGCCTATGTGAATTTGAAGCCAGGCCAAGAAATTAACTTTGAAGCGGAGGCGAATTAATCATGCCTTTGATGAAGACAAAACCGACCTCACCAGGTCGTCGCTCAATGGTCAAGGTGGTAAATCCTGACCTGCATAAAGGTAAGCCTTTTGCAGCGTTGGTAGAGCCACAATTCCAAAAAGCGGGTCGTAACAATAATGGTCACATCACTACCCGTCATAAAGGTGGTGGTCATAAGCATCACTATCGTGTTGTTGATTTCAAACGCAATGACAAAGATGGCATTCCAGCAAAAGTTGAACGCTTGGAATACGATCCAAACCGCAGTGCAAATATTGCATTGATCGTGTTTGCTGATGGTGAGCGTCGCTACATTCCTGCTGCTAAAGGCATGACTGTTGGCCAAGCAATCATGAATGGTTCAGAAGCGCCAATCAAATCTGGTAATAATTTGCCGATTCGCAATATTCCAGTTGGTAGCACTATTCACTGTGTTGAAATCCTCCCAGGTAAAGGCGCTCAAGTAGCGCGCTCTGCTGGTGGTTCAGCAGT
Source organism: Polynucleobacter hirudinilacicola (assembly GCF_002192535.1). GTDB lineage: Bacteria > Pseudomonadota > Gammaproteobacteria > Burkholderiales > Burkholderiaceae > Polynucleobacter > Polynucleobacter hirudinilacicola. The sequence goes on from NZ_NAIA01000001.1 coordinate 424,519, forward strand.
ATTGCTAGCTCGTGAAGGCGTATACGCTCAAGTGCGTTTGCGCTCTGGTGAAGTTCGCCGTGTTCTGATTGAGTGCCGCGCCACTATTGGTGAAGTTGGTAATGAAGAGCACAGCTTGCGTCAAATTGGTAAAGCAGGTGCAAATCGCTGGCGTGGTATTCGCCCAACCGTTCGCGGTGTGGCAATGAATCCAGTAGATCACCCACACGGTGGTGGTGAAGGTAGAACTGGTGAAGGCCGTGTACCTGTATCTCCATGGGGCACTCCAACCAAAGGTTATCGCACACGTCGCAATAAGCGCACAACTTCGATGATCGTTCAACGTCGTCAAAAACGTTAAGCGATAAGGATAAATAGATATGACACGTTCAGCTAAAAAAGGCCCATTCTGCGACGCCAGCTTAGTAAAAAAAGTTGAAGTTGCACAAGCCAACAAAGACAAAAAGCCGATCAAAACTTGGTCACGCCGTTCAACAATTCTTCCAGACTTTATTGGTCTGACAATTGCTGTACACAACGGTCGTCAACACGTTCCGGTTTATGTATCAGAAAACATGGTGGGTCATAAGTTAGGCGAATTTGCCTTGACCCGTACTTTCAAAGGTCACGCTGCTGACAAGAAAGTTGTGAAGAAGTAAGGGGATGATGATGGAAGTTAAAGCTATTCACCGCAGCGCCCGCATTTCAGCGCAAAAGACACGTTTGGTCGCTGACCAAATTCGTGGTTTGCCGATTGCTCGCGCATTAAACATTTTGAATTTCAGCCCCAAGAAAGCTGCCTTCATTGTGAAAAAAGTAGTTGAATCAGCGATTGCAAATGCTGAACACAATAAAGGTGCCGACATTGATGAGCTCAAGGTATCAGCGGTAATCGTTGATAAAGCAACATCCTTGAAGCGCTTCACTGCACGCGCTAAGGGTCGTGGCAATCAAATCGAAAAACAAACTTGTCACATTAGCGTGACCTTGAGTAACTAAGGAAAGATATGGGCCAAAAGATAAACCCCACCGGATTCCGACTCGCGGTAACGAAGAATTGGACATCACGTTGGTATGCAAACAATACTGACTTCGCAAAGATGCTGAAAGAGGACGTAGATGTCCGCAGCTATTTGAAGAAGAAGTTGAAGAATGCATCTGTTAGCAAAGTTGTGATCGAGCGTCCCGCTAAGAACGCACGCATCACTATCTATAGCTCACGTCCAGGCGTTGTCATCGGTAAAAAAGGCGAAGATATTGAAGTTCTCCGTCGCGAATTACAAAAGCGTATGGGTGTTCCAGTTCACGTGAACATTGAAGAAATTCGCAAGCCAGAAGTTGACGCGCAATTGATTGCTGACTCTATTACTCAGCAGCTTGAAAAACGTATCATGTTCCGTCGAGCAATGAAGCGTGCAATGCAAAGCGCAATGCGTCTTGGCGCACAAGGTATCAAGATCATGTCTTCTGGTCGTTTGAATGGTGCAGAAATTGCTCGTCGCGAATGGTATCGCGAAGGTCGTGTTCCACTTCATACATTGAAGGCTGATATTGATTACGCAACATCAGAAGCTGAAACAACATACGGCATCATCGGTGTAAAAGTTTGGGTATACAAAGGCGACACATTGGGTCGTGGTGCAGAAGCTCAAGTAGCCGCTCCATCTGCTGAACCAGCTGCCGAAGAAAAGAAAACTCGTCGTGCTCCAAGTAAAACAGCTGCTCGTAAACCAGCTGCTGGCACTGACAAGCCATTAGTTGCTGCTAAACCAGCAGTAAAGCGTGTGCGTAAGGTTGAAGCACCTGCCGCAGATACGCAGAAGTCAGGAGAGTAAGCATGCTACAACCAAAGCGTCGTAAGTATCGTAAGGAACAAAAAGGCCGTAACACTGGCGTGGCAACACGCGGTAGTTCTGTAGCCTTTGGTGACTTTGGATTGAAGGCCGTTGGCCGTGGCCGTCTGACTGCTCGTCAAATCGAGTCAGCACGTCGCGCAATGACCCGTCACATTAAACGTGGTGGTCGTATCTGGATTCGTATTTTCCCAGATAAGCCAATTTCACAAAAACCTGCTGAAGTACGTATGGGTAACGGTAAAGGTAACCCAGAGTACTACGTAGCTGAAATTCAACCAGGCAAAGTGCTTTACGAGATGGATGGTGTGGATGAGACTTTGGCGCGCGAAGCTTTCAAGCTTGCTGCCGCTAAGTTGCCTTTGCAGACCACATTCGTGATTCGCCACTTAGGTTGATCGGGATAGAGATTATGAAAAATAAAGAATTAGCAGCTAAAGATCTGACTGGCTTGAATGCAGAATTGACAGAGCTCTTAAAGACTAACTTTAAGCTCCGTATGCAAAAAGGCACTCAGCAACTCACTAATACCAGCCAATTGGGTAAAACTAAGCGCGACATCGCTCGTGTGAAGACTTTTATTTCCCAAAAGACTGCACAGAAATAAGGAAAAAGGGATATGACAGAATTATCTAAACCCTTGCGCCGCACCCTTGTGGGCCGCGTTGTTAGCGACAAAATGCAAAAAACTGTGACGGTGTTGGTTGAGCGTCAAGTGAAGCATCCGGTGATTGGTAAGTACGTTGGCCAATCCAAAAAGTACCACGCTCATGACGAAGCTGGCACATACAAGATGGGTGATACCGTTGAAATTGCTGAATCTAAGCCAATTTCACGTACTAAATCTTGGGTTGTGACCCGTTTGGTAGAGGCTTCAAAGGGTATTTAAGGTATTTTTAAGGGATTTTGGCGAAGATTCTTCCCAAATCCCTGTTTTACGTAGTAGAATAGAAGGCTTCTCTGGTTTTATTGGAGAAGCAGTGTTTTTCATTAATTCCGGGTTTTAGCTCTCGTTAAAGCCCATAGACGGAACCAAGACTGTTTGCCTTTGGCCAATAAGTTGGGGATTAGAAATGATACAAACCGAAAGTAGATTGCAGGTCGCCGATAACACAGGCGCCAGTGAAGTTTTGTGCATCAAGGTATTGGGCGGCTCTAAGCGTCGTTACGCCAGTATCGGTGATGTCATCAAAGTGACTGTAAAGTCCGCTGCTCCACGTGGCCGTGTAAAAAAAGGTGATATTTATAACGCTGTTGTTGTTAGAACAGCTAAGGGTGTTCGCCGTCCAGATGGTTCATTGATTAAGTTCGATGCAAACGCTGCGGTATTGCTCAACGCTAAGTTAGAGCCAATTGGCACACGTATCTTCGGACCAGTTACACGCGAATTGCGTACTGAGAAGTTCATGAAGATCGTTTCTCTCGCCCCCGAAGTTATTTAAGAGGCTGATATGAAAAAGATTCGTAAAGGTGATTCCGTAGTTCTCTTGACTGGTCGCGATAAGGGCAAGCAAGGAACTGTTACAGCCGTTCTCGATGAGAAGTTAGTCATCGAAGGCGTGAATATTTATAAAAAGAGCGTTAAGCCAAACCCAGCTGCTGGTGTAACCGGCGGCATGATTGACAAGACGATGCCTGTTCACATTTCTAATGTGGCTTTGGTTGACGGTAACGGCAAACCATCACGTGTTGGTATCAAACTCGTTGACGGTAAAAAACAGCGTTTCCTCAAAACCACTGGCGCAACATTAAGCGCATAAGGGGCACGGAGAAATTATGAGCACACGTTTTCAAGAGCACTATCAAGCTAAAGTTGTTGCTGATTTGATCGCCAAGTTTGGTTACAAGTCAGTAATGGAAGTTCCACGTATTACCAAAGTAACCCTGAACATGGGCTTGGGTGATGCAGTGAACGACAAGAAAATTATCGAAAATGCAGTTGGTGATTTAACTAAAGTTGCAGGCCAAAAGCCAGTTGTAACTAAGGCTAAAAAAGCGATTGCTGGTTTCAAAATTCGTCAAGGCTACCCAATCGGCGCTATGGTGACATTGCGCGGTCAGCGCATGTACGAATTCTTGGATCGTTTCGTTACTGTTGCATTGCCACGCGTTCGTGACTTCCGTGGAATCTCCGGTAAAGCATTTGACGGCCGTGGTAACTACAACATCGGCGTTAAAGAACAGATCATTTTCCCTGAAATTGAATACGACAAGATTGATGCCCTCCGTGGTCTCAATATCAGTATTACGACGACTGCTAAAACCGACGAAGAAGCAAAAGCTTTGTTGGCAGCATTCAAATTCCCTTTCCGCAATTAAGAGGCTAACGTGGCAAAACTATCCCTGATTGAGCGCGAGAATAAGCGCGCAAAAACTGTAGAGAAGTACGCTGCCAAGCGTGCTGAACTCAAAGCGATCATCGCTGATCAATCCCGCAGCGATGAAGAGCGCTATGAAGCTCGCTTGAAGCTACAGGCACTTCCACGTAACGCAAGCCCGATTCGTCAAAGAAATCGTTGTTCATTAACCGGTCGCCCACGCGGCACATTCCGTAAGTTCGGTTTGGCTCGTAGCAAGATTCGTGAAATCGCCTTCCGTGGCGAAATCCCCGGTTTAACCAAGGCCAGCTGGTAAGCGGCGAAAGAATTAGGAGAACTCATGAGTATCAGCGATCCAATCGCCGACATGTTGACCCGGATCCGCAATGCGCAAGCAGTGCAGAAACCACTAGTCACAATGCCGTCGTCAAAAGTTAAAGTAGCTATTGCAAAAGTTTTGCAAGATGAAGGCTATATCGAAAGTTTTGAAATCAAAGGTGAAGCAGCTAAGCCAGTGCTCCACATTGATCTCAAATACTATGCAGGCCGTCCTGTTATCGAGCGTATCGACCGTGTATCCACACCAAGTCTGCGTATCTATAAAGGCCGTCATGACATTCCAGAAGTAATGAATGGCTTGGGCATAGCAATTATTTCAACCCCTCAAGGCGTAATGACAGACCGTAAAGCACGTGCAACAGGCGTGGGCGGCGAAGTTATTTGCTACGTAGCTTAAGGAGCGAAATATGTCCCGCGTAGGTAAATCACCCATTACAGTTCCTAAAGGCGCTGAAATCAGCATCAACGGTGCAAACATTACTGTTAAAGGCCCATTGGGTACTTTGACACATAATTTGCATCCTTCTGTTGGTTTGAAACAAGCAGACGGCGTATTGACAGTAGTTTTAAATAACGACACACCAGAAGCTGGTGCTCAGTCAGGTACAGCCCGTGCTTTGGTAAATAACATGGTTGTTGGCGTTACTTCTGGGTTTGAGCGGAAGCTCAGCTTGGTAGGCGTTGGTTATCGTGCTCAAGCCCAAGGCGAAACACTGAAATTGCAGTTGGGTTTCTCACACGACATTATTTACAACCTGCCAAAGGGCGTAAAAGCTGAGACCCCATCTCAAACCGAAATCATTATTAAAGGTTCCAACAAGCAGCAAGTTGGCCAGGTCGCAGCTGAAGTTCGCGCATACCGTTCACCAGAGCCATACAAAGGCAAGGGTGTTCGCTACGTGGATGAGGTTGTGCATCTGAAAGAAACTAAGAAGAAGTAAGCGAGATTAGAAAATGAATAAAGACGAATCCAGACAAAGACGTGCTCGGCAGACTCGTATTCGCATTGCCGAAGCATTGGCAAATCGCTTAACAGTTATCCGTAGCAATTCACATATTTCTGCTCAGGTTTATAGCCCATGCGGAACCAAGGTTGTAGCAGCCGCTTCAACAATGGAAAAAGATTTGCGCCAGGCGATCAAAAACGGCGGCAACGCTGAAGCTGCAAAACAAATCGGCAAGTTAGTTGCTGAGCGTGCTGTTAAGGCAGGCATTGTTGATGTTGCTTTTGATCGTTCCGGTCATCGTTACCACGGCCGTATTAAGGCCTTAGCTGAAGCTGCGCGTGAAGCCGGCCTGAAGTTCTAATAGGGTTTAGGAAAAAACATGGCAAAAATGCAAACTAAGATGCAAAACGAAGAGCGTGATGATGGTCTTCGCGAGAAGATGATCGCTGTTAATCGTGTAACTAAAGTAGTTAAGGGTGGTCGTATTCTCGGCTTCGCTGCACTCACTGTAGTTGGCGATGGTGATGGCCGCATCGGCATGGGTAAAGGCAAATCAAAAGAAGTTCCAGTTGCTGTTCAAAAAGCAATGGATGAGGCTCGTCGCAAGATGATCAAGGTTTCCTTACGTAAAGGTACTTTGCAGCACACTGTTACTGGTCAGCATGGCGCATCACGCGTTTTGATCTCTCCAGCTAAAGACGGTACCGGAATTATTGCTGGCGGCCCAATGCGCGCGATTTTCGACGTAATGGGTGTAACTAACGTTGTTGCTAAGTCACTTGGTTCTACAAACCCATACAACTTGGTTCGTGCAACGATTGATGGTTTGAGCAAGATGAGTACACCTGCTGAGATTGCTGCTAAACGCGGTAAGTCAGTTGAAGAGATTCTCGGCTAAGACCAAAAGATTAGGAATCTATAAATGACAACATCTAACACTAAAGTCAAGCTGCAATTAGTACGCAGCTTGATCGGCACACGCGAAAGCCATCGTGCAACTGTACGTGGCTTAGGCCTTGGTCGTATCAATTCAGTTTCTGAGTTGGAAGACACTCCAGCTGTTCGCGGCATGATTAATAAAGTTTCTTATCTAGTTAAAGTTGTTAGCTAACTAGCAAGTAAATAGGCGAAGAATATGCAACTCAATACACTCAAGCCCGCAGAGGGCTCCAAGAAAAACCGTCGTCGCGTAGGTCGCGGCATTGGTTCTGGTCTTGGTAAAACTGCTGGCCGTGGTCACAAAGGTCAAAAATCTCGTTCCGGCGGTTTCCACAAGGTTGGATTCGAAGGTGGTCAGATGCCTATGTACCGTCGTCTACCAAAACGCGGTTTCGTATCTTTGACACGTCGTCACGTTGGCCAAATTACTTTGAACGACTTAGCAAAAATCAACTTGCCAGAAGTAGACCTATTGGTATTGAAAGCCCACGGCTTTGCAGGTGAGCAAATCAATGCGGTTAAGGTTGTTAAAACAGGTGAACTCAAGATTGCTGTAACCCTCAAGGGCATTACAGCCACTGCCGGTGCTAAAGCAGCTATTGAAGCGGCTGGCGGCAAATTGCTTGAAGCAGCTTAATAGATCGTTTAGTAAATATGGCATTAGCACCTACCACTAACGCAGGTACTGCAACAGCAGGAGGCAAGTTTGGCGAATTACGTCAGCGCTTGATCTTCTTGGTGTTGGCTTTGCTCGTGTTCCGTTTGGGTGCCCACATTCCAGTTCCTGGCATTGATCCAGACCAATTGGCGCAGTTATTTGCAGGTCAAAAAGACGGTATTTTGGGAATGTTTAACTTATTCTCAGGCGGCGCTTTATCCCGCTTTACTGTATTTGCTTTGGGAATCATGCCTTATATTTCTGCATCGATCATCATGCAGTTAATGACCATTGTTGTGCCCTCTTTAGAGGCTTTGAAAAAAGAAGGCCAAGCAGGCCAACGCAAGATTACTCAGTACACCCGCTACGGAACTGTTCTCTTGGCTACTTTCCAAGCATTGGGAATTTCTGTTGCCTTGCAAGCTCAACCAGGTTTAGTAATTAACCCAGGTTTGATGTTTGAATTGAACACTGTAGTTACTTTAGTTACTGGCACGATGTTCTTGATGTGGCTTGGTGAGCAAATCACTGAGCGTGGTTTAGGCAATGGTATTTCCATCATTATTTTCGGCGGCATCGTATCCGGACTTCCTTCTGCAATCGGAAGCTTGCTTGAGTTAGTGCGCACTGGTTCAATGAATATTATTTCTGCACTGTTGATCGTTGTGATTTGCGTTGCAGTGACTTATTTTGTGGTGTTTGTAGAGCGTGGTCAGCGCCGTATCTTAGTGAACTACGCTAAGCGCCAAGTTGGTAATAAGATTTATGGTGGGCAGTCTTCTTACTTTCCATTGAAGTTAAATATGGCAGGCGTTATTCCTCCAATTTTTGCTTCTTCTATTATTTTGTTCCCTGCAACGATTGCTGGCTGGTTTACTTCAGGCGAGCCGACCAATATGTTCAGCAGAATTATTAAGGACTTGGCTGCGACTTTAGCCCCAGGTCAGCCTGTGTACACCATTTTGTACGCAGCAGCGATTATTTTCTTCTGCTTCTTCTATACCGCTTTGGTGTTTAACAGCCGCGATACTGCTGAGAATTTAAAGAAGAGCGGTGCATTTATTCCAGGCATTCGTCCAGGCGATCAAACAGCTCGTTATATCGACAAGATCTTGGTACGTTTGACATTGGCTGGTGCGATTTATATGGTTTTGGTTTGCTTGTTGCCAGAATTTTTAGTCTTGAAGTACAACGTGCCGTTCTATTTCGGCGGTACTTCATTGTTGATTATTGTTGTTGTTGCAATGGATTTCATGGCTCAAGTTCAGTCATTCGTGATGCAGCAGCAGTACGGCTCTTTGATGAAAAAAGCCAACTTTAAGATGGGCGCCTAACTGAATGTCTAAAGACGATGTAATTCAGATGGCGGGTGAGGTTGTAGAGAATTTGCCTAACGCGATGTTTCGCGTGAAGCTTGAAAACGGACATGTGGTTCTAGGGCACATTTCCGGAAAGATGCGGATGCATTACATCCGTATTTTGCCGGGAGATAAGGTGACGGTGGAGATGACTCCTTACGACCTGACGCGCGCCAGAATCATATTCCGAGCGAAGTAAAGATTAAGTAGTACCTATTTTTAAGAGGTGAGTTATGAAAGTTTTAGCATCCGTTAAGTGTATTTGCAGAAATTGCAAGATCATTAAGCGCAAACGTGTTGTGCGCGTGATCTGTTCTTCAGACGCACGTCATAAGCAGCGTCAAGGCTGATCTGGTTAATTAAGAGGAAATCTCATGGCACGTATCGCTGGGGTAAACATCCCAAATCATCAACATACTGTTATCGGTTTAACAGCAATTTTTGGCATTGGCACAACTCGTGCACGCAAAATTTGCCAGACCACAGGTGTTGCAATCGACAAAAAAGTGAAAGATCTTACTGACGCTGACTTGGAAAAGTTACGTGATGAAGTAGGTAAGTTCATCACCGAAGGTGACCTTCGTCGTGAAGTAACTATGAGCATCAAACGTTTGATGGACTTAGGTTGCTATCGAGGCGTACGTCATCGTAAGGGCTTGCCTGTACGTGGACAGCGTACCAAGACAAATGCGCGTACCCGTAAGGGCCCACGTAAGTCCGGCATCGCACTGAAGAAATAATCAAGAAAGTTTATTGACATGGCAAAACAACAATCCGCTTCCGCCGCTTCACAGCGCGCTCGTAAGAAGGTTAAAAAGAACGTTGCTGACGGCATCGCACACGTTCATGCTTCTTTTAACAACACCATTATTACGATCACTGATCGTCAAGGAAATGCGCTTTCATGGGCAACTTCTGGCGGCCAGGGCTTCAAGGGCTCACGTAAATCAACACCTTTTGCTGCTCAGGTAGCTGCAGAAGTTGCTGGTAAAGCAGCCGTTGAATGCGGTATCAAGAACTTGGAAGTTCAGATCAAGGGTCCAGGCCCAGGTCGTGAATCAGCAGTTCGTGCATTGAACTCACTGGGCATCAAGATCACTGAGATTCAAGACGTTACTCCAGTTCCACACAATGGTTGCCGTCCTCCTAAGCGTCGTCGTATCTAAGCTGGGAAGTTGGCAGTACAAGTTTTAGTAGTTTTTTATTAAAAGCCCACTGTTCATCTGAATTAAAGGGTGAACTCACCGCCGGTCGCAAGACTGCGGCAAAGAAAGGAAAGCATCGTGGCACGTTACTTAGGGCCTAAGGCCAAATTAGCACGTCGGGAAGGTACCGACTTATTTTTAAAGAGCGCACGTCGCGCCCTGTCAGACAAGTGCAAGTTAGATACTAAGCCTGGTCAACATGGTCGTACATCTGGCTCAAGAACATCTGATTACGGTAATCAATTGCGTGAAAAGCAAAAGGTTAAACGTATCTATGGCGTATTAGAGCGTCAATTCCGTCGTTACTTCGCAGAAGCTGAGCGTCGTAAGGGCAATACTGGTGAAACATTGCTCCAGTTGCTTGAGTCACGTCTCGACAACGTGGTTTATCGCATGGGCTTTGGTTCCACACGCGCAGAAGCACGTCAGCTGGTTTCTCACGGCGCCATCACATTAAATGGTAGCGCAGTGAACATCCCGTCTATTCAGGTTAAGCCTGGTGATGTAGTTGCGATTCGTGAAAAAGCGAAGAAGCAAGCGCGTATTACAGAATCACTCAATTTGGTTCAGCAAATGACTGCTATCAGCTGGGTTTCAGTTGACGCAGCTAAGCTGGAAGGAACATTCAAGCAAGTGCCTGACCGTGAAGAAATTAGCGGTGAAATTAATGAAAGTTTGATCGTCGAATTGTATTCACGCTAATTAGGCACTCTCAAGGAAAAAATATGCAAACAAATTTGCTCAAGCCAAAAATTATTTCTGTTGAAGCGCTTACCGCCAACCAAGCTAAGGTTGTTATGGAGCCGTTCGAGCGTGGCTATGGCCACACACTCGGAAATGCATTACGTCGCGTACTCTTGTCCTCGATGGTTGGTTATGCACCAACTGAAGTAGCTATTGCAGGTGTAGTTCATGAATATTCCACTTTAGATGGTGTTCAAGAGGACGTAGTAAACCTCTTGTTGAACCTCAAAGGTATCGTATTTAAATTGCAGTCCCGTGACGAAGTCACTATCAATTTGCGTAAAGAAGGCCCAGGCGTTGTTACTGCAAAAGATATCGACTTACCACACGATGTAGAAATCATTAATCCTGATCACGTGATCGCTCATTTGTCTGCTGGTGGCAAGTTAGATATGCAGATCAAGGTTGAAAAAGGCCGTGGCTATGTTCCAGGTAACGTACGTCAATACAACGACGAAACAACCAAGATCATTGGCCGCATCGTATTGGACGCTTCATTTAGTCCAGTAAGCCGTGTTAGCTATGCAGTTGAGTCTGCTCGTGTTGAGCAACGTACCGATCTCGATCGTCTCGTAATGACTATCGAAACAAACGGTGTGTTGTCTCCTGAGGAAGCAATTCGTCAGGCAGCTAGCATCTTGGTTGATCAGTTAGTTGTATTCGCAGCTCTTGAGAGCAGTGAAGTTTCTGGTGATCTCGCACCAAGTCGCTCTTCAATGGTTGATCCAATGTTGATGCGTCCAGTAGATGATCTCGAACTCACAGTGCGCTCTGCAAACTGCTTGAAGGCTGAGAACATTTACTACATCGGTGACTTGATTCAACGTACAGAGAATGAATTGTTGAAGACGCCTAATTTGGGTCGTAAGTCTTTGAATGAAATTAAAGACGTATTGGCTGCTCGTGGCTTAAGTCTTGGCATGAAACTCGAAAGCTGGCCTCCAGCTAACCTCGAGAAATAATTAGAAAGGAAGCATCATGCGTCACGGAAACGGCTTACGCAAACTCAATAGAACATCTTCACATCGCTTGGCGATGCTGCGCAATATGTCCAATTCTCTTTTGGAGCACGAAGTCATTAAAACGACTTTGCCAAAAGCAAAAGAATTGCGCATGGTTGTTGAGCCTTTGATTACCTTGGGTAAAAAAGACAACTTAGCAAACCGTCGCTTGGCATTCAATCGCACTCGTGATCGTGATATCGTGGCTAAACTCTTCACAGAGCTCGGTCCACGTTACGCAACACGTCCAGGTGGCTACCTTCGTATTTTGAAGTTTGGCTTCCGTCATGGCGACAATGCACCTATGGCGTTGGTAGAGTTGGTTGATCGCCCAGAAGTTGAAGAAACAGCAGTTGTAGCTGAAGAGGCTTAAGCTTCCTAGCTATTTAAAAAGCCAGGCTTCGGTCTGGCTTTTTTCATTTACGGGTTATAAATACAGCATGCCTCATAACTCTACTGAAAATGCCAATGACCTCTTGGTGGTCGTGACTAGCCTCCCAAATCTGGAGGCTGCTACAGCCTTGGCTAGAGCCTTGGTAGAGACCAATCTTGCGGCTTGTGTCCAGATGAGCGAAGGACTGTATTCAGTCTATCGCTGGGAGGGAAAAGTTTGCGAAGAGCAAGAGGTGCTCCTATCTGCCAAAACTATCGCACTTCGATGGGACGAGATTTGTACATTCATTAAAGAAAGCCACCCTTATGATCTTCCAGAAATTTTGGCTTTTTCACCAAAAGAATATGAGCAGCAATATGGTGAGTGGGTGCAAGCTGAGGTAAATTCAAAGCCATGAGAATGCCATCCTTTCTGAAAATGCTTATCGCATTACTTGTACTGTTATCTACACAAGTTTTTGCTGCGCAAGACTTCTTGCCGCCAGAAAAAGCATTTCGGGTGGAGGCGACTTGGTTAGACAATTCTAATCAGATTGAGGTTGAATTTACTCCTGCTAAGGGCTATTACATCTATCAAGAATCACTTAAATTTGATGTCGGCATAGAGGCTTCTAAGCTATATAAAATAAGCCCTGTACTGCCATTGGGCATCGAAAAGTTTGATGAAACTTTTCAGAAAAAACTGCAGGTTTATAAGCAGTCATTCATGGTTTTATTGACTATCAAACCGGTTACCGGAAAGCCAATTCATGCAGAGGTAACTCTACAAGGTTGCGCTGAGGCTGGTATTTGCTACCCGCCCATGACGCTGAAGTTTTTACTTGCTGGACCCGGTGTGAAGGCTGCGCCGATGCCAGAAGTTTTGGATGGACAAAAAACCCAAAGCCCGCCTCAAGGCGACTTTAGTCTAGGGGATTTATGGCGTGAGCGAGACGACGTCAATGCTATCGGTCGCTTTTTAGCGAACACTTCTACTGCTTATTTATTCATGGCCTTCTTTGTTTTGGGCCTTGCTTTAGCATTCACGCCTTGCGTGTTGCCAATGCTGCCAATTTTGTCGAGCATCATCTTTGGCTCCCAAGGCGGTAAAACAATTTCTAAAGGGCGCGCGAGCCTTTTAGCCCTCTCTTATGTTTTGGGTATGGCCTTGATCTATGCATTAGCTGGAACCTTGATGGCAGCCCTAGGCGGAAGCGTTCAAAGAGTCCTGCAAAGCCCGGTTGCATTGGTTGCCTTTGCCTTTCTGCTATTAGCCCTGTCAGGCAGCTTATTTGGCCTCTATGAGCTTCGTTTGCCTCATTCCTGGCACCAACACGTCGATAAGCTCGCAGGCCGCCAGAAGGGCGGTAGCGTCTTTGGTGCCTTTGCTTTGGGGGGCATCTCTACTTTGGTAGCAAGCCCCTGCATTACTGCCCCGCTAGCGGGAGTTTTAGCCTTTATTGCACAAACAGGCTCCATGAGTCTAGGCGCAGGCTTGCTGTTCGTGATGGCCTTAGGAATGGGTCTGCCACTCCTCTTTATTGCGGTTGAGGCGCGGATTCTGATTCCTTCCACTGGAATCTGGATGATCTGGCTTCAACGGACTTTAGGTGTTTTGCTAGTGGCGACTGCAGCCTGGATTGCATCTCCTTTAATTCAAAAAACGGATCAAGTTAGCGGCAGTGAAAAAACAATCAATGGGCAAAAAGTACATCAGGTTGGCGACCTATCTTTCTTGGTGATTCAGTCGCCAGCGGAATTAGATGCACAGTTGATCAAAGCAAAGCAAGAGCAAAAATTAGTCATGCTTGATTTCTATGCTGATTGGTGCATCAGTTGCAAAGAGATGGAATTGAATACTTTTGCTAATGCAGAAGTCAGTAAAGAATTAAAACAATTTGTTTTGCTCCAAGCGGATGTAACTTCGAACAGTTCGGATAATCAAGCGCTATTGAAGCGCTTTGGCTTATTTGGGCCGCCAGGTATTTTGATTTTTAATCAAAATTCGGAAGAGCTCAAGGCTCAGCGAGTGATTGGCTATATGCCGCCGCAGCGTTTTGTTGAGCGTTTAAAGCAGGCAATCAATCAGAAGTAACCAGTAACTTCTTGAGCTTATTTTCCCATTGCACTAGCTTTCAGTAAGCGGGCCGCCTCAAGTGAAAAGTAAGTGAGGATGCCATCTGCACCAGCACGTTTAAATGCGAGCAAAGATTCCATCATCACCGCATCATGATCAAGCCAACCATTTTGTGCGGCAGCTTTAAGCATGGCATATTCACCGCTGACTTGATAGGCGTAAGTGGGGTAATCAAACTCTTCTCTAACCCGGCGCACGATATCTAAATAAGGCATGCCAGGTTTGACCATCACCATATCAGCACCCTCGCTAATATCGAGTGCAACCTCCCGCAAAGCCTCGTCGCCATTGGCACAATCCATTTGATAAGTTTTTTTGTCTGCCTTACCTAGGTTCTTTGCTGAGCCTACTGCATCTCTAAAGGGGCCATAAAACGCAGAGGCATATTTAGCTGAATACGCCATGATGCGTGTGTGAATTAATTTCTTTTGTTCGAGCGCTTCCCGAATTTTTCCGATGCGGCCATCCATCATGTCTGATGGTGCAACGATATCGACACCTGCCTCTGCTTGAGCAATCGCTTGCTGAACCAAGATCGCAGTAGTTTCATCATTGAGAATGCGACCCTGATCATCGAGCACACCATCCTGGCCATGACTTGTGTATGGATCAAGTGCGACATCAGTCATGATGCCTAAATTAGGGAAGCGTTTTTTGAGCTCACAAACTGCATTGGGAACCAAACCCTTTGGATTAAAGGCTTCTCTACCATCTGGTGTTTTTAATGCCGAGTCAATCACGGGAAATAAAGCAAGTACAGGAATACCTAAATCAACACATTCTTGTGCAACTGGAAACAGTAAATCTAAAGAAATACGATTAACGCCAGGCATAGAGGCAACGGATTCTGATTTGCCTTGGCCCTCAAGGAGAAACACTGGATAAATGAGATCACTTGCCGAAACAGTGTTTTCTTGCATGAGGCGACGCGACCAGTCATCGCGACGCATGCGGCGAGGACGGTGCCATGGAAAATGGAGCAAAGAGTTAGCTTGTGATTTCTTGTTCATGAGTGTCTGCTTCAAATAACCATTTAATAATTAAATTATCTGCTTCTTCAAGGCCAATGCGTTTTGTACTTGAAAATAATTGTGCCGTAAGTTGCTCGGACTCACCAGCCCCATCAGGTAGTGCAAGGTCGTATTGTTGTAATTGCTTTCTGACAGCCTCAAGGACATGCTTGCACTCACTTTTATTCAGTTTGTCGCATTTGCTCAGCAAAATGTGGATTGGTTTGCCGGTCGGCACAAACCATTGAATCATCTGTTCGTCTAGGTCGGTAATGCCGCGTCTGGCATCCACAATCAGGATCATGCCTACCAATTGCTCACGCTCCTGCAGATAGTCACTGAGCAGGCTATTCCAGTGGTATTTGGTCTCATGGTTTACTGCCGCGTAGCCGTAGCCCGGTAAGTCCACTAAATAGGCTAAAAGCTCATCCTTGGCGAAAAGCCCGAAATAGTTGATATGTTGGGTACGTCCGGGCGTTTTACTGGCAAAAGCGAGTCTTTTTTGATTGCATAGAACGTTAATGGCACTGGATTTGCCGGCGTTTGAGCGACCTGCAAAGGCCACCTCACGCAGTGGGGTGGCAGGTAGGCAATGGGTATCATTGACTGTGGTGGCGAAGCGGGCTTGAAAGAGTTTAGACATGTCCTGAAGCTATTGTAAAATCACGCCAAATCATGAAATATCTCACGGTGTTGGGTAAAAAGGTTGTAAATGCAGGGCCCAAACACTTTTAGGAATTTTTGCCAAGGTAAACATAATGCGTCAAAGCTCCAAAATCTCCAAATTAACTGGCCTACGTGCTGGTTTTGCGCTTTTCTCTATTTTCGCCCTGATCGGTATTTCTGGGGCTGCTATTGCTGCCGATACTGCTCCAATGGCCCCAGCAGCCGAAGCTAAGGCTGCTGCGCCAGCTAAGCCAAAGATTGATCTTGCTGTTGGTGAGGCTCTTTACTCCAATGGAGATGCAAGCCGTGGCGTAACCGCTTGTATTACTTGTCATGGCCCTAAAGGGCAGAGCGCGGTTAGTTCATGGCCTAAGCTATCTGCACAACATGCAGCCTATACAGCTAAGCAATTGAAAAACTTTAAAGAAGGCGCTCGTGCTAATCCAATCATGATGGGTATGTCTGCAGCATTGACCGAACAAGACATGCAAAACATTTCTGCCTATTTATCTAAGCAACCAATTTCACAAGGCGTTGCACAAAACAAAGAAACAATTGCCTTGGGTCAAAGCATATACCGCGGTGGTATTGCCGCTAAAGGTGTTCCAGCTTGTGCTGCATGCCATAGCCCTACAGGCGCTGGCATCCCTGCGCAATACCCGCTCTTAGGCGGCCAATGGGCTGACTATACAAATGCTCAATTACTTGCGTTCCGTGAAGGTGTTCGTAAAAATAGCAGCCAAATGACTGCGATTGCTGCCAAACTTTCTGATCAAGAAATGAAAGCGGTTGCTGATTACATGGCTGGCCTGCATTAAAAAATACTCAGCTTTAAATAAAAACCCCGCTTATGTAGCGGGGTTTTTATTTGCGCCAATGTCTGCAAAATTAATTTGGCAAGATTGTTTCGCTTGCAAATAGGTCTGCAGTTTTTTCGCGAGCACGAATAACGTAAGCATTTTTCCCGTCAACCATAATCTCTGCTGGTTTTGGGCGGGTGTTGTAGTTTGACGCCATCACAAAACCATATGCTCCAGCAGAAAGAATTGCCAGAAGATCGCCCTCCTCCACAGACAGTATGCGATCTCTACCCAGCCAATCACCAGATTCACAGACAGGCCCAACCACGTCATAGGTTGAGCTCTTAAGCTCTTTGGTTTGAGCGGCAACAATGCCATGATGTGCTTCGTATAGGGCCGGACGCATCAGCTCTGTCATTGCAGCATCGACAATGCAGAAGTTTTTTTCTACACCGGGCTTGAGGTATTCAACTGTTGTGAGCAGAACACCAGCATTACCAACCAAAGATCTACCTGGCTCAAGCACAATATCTAAATGAGCAAAGCCGCGGTTTGCCACATGATTCAAAAGAGTATTGGTAAATTCGGTAATGTCTGGAGGTGTTTCATCGCTGTACGAGATTCCAAGGCCACCACCTAAATCAAGATGATGAATCACAATACCTTCTCTTTTGAGATTCTCAACCAAGTCCAAGACTTTATCTAAAGCATCTAAGTAGGGCGCAGTAGTCGTAATTTGCGAACCAATATGACAGTCAATCCCAACCACATCAATCTGAGGAAGTTGACTGGCTTCACGATAGGTTTTCAAAACCTCGTGATACGCAATCCCAAATTTATTTCCTTTTAAGCCTGTAGAAATATACGGATGCGTTTGTGCATCGACATCTGGATTGACGCGTAGAGAGATAGGCGCACGGCAGTTCAGTTTGCTTGCAACACGATTAATGTTGTGAAGCTCGGCGATGGATTCAACATTAATACATTTAACTCCAGCTTGAAGAGCGCTAGCAATTTCAGTGGCAGATTTGCCAACGCCAGCAAACACTAGACTTTTTGGATCAGCACCAATGGCTAATGCGCGTGCTAGTTCACCGCCGCTTACTAAGTCAAATCCCGCGCCGAGTTTTTTGAAGCAATCAATCACAGCCAAATTGCTATTGGCTTTCATGGCGTAATGCACACGGGCACGGCGTTTACCTTGCTGATCAGTGCAAGCTTTGTCATAAGCTTGATAGGCTTCAGTTAATGCTTTTTTGCTATACACATACAGTGGCGTACCAAATTCTTTTGCTAAATCTGCAAGCGGAATTTCTTCGGCATACCATGCGCCTTCACGCTCAGTAAATCCAGATAATTGAGGAAGTGGAATTGCTTTGCTTGTCATTACTTGGCCGATGATGAATTGTTAGTGCTAGCAGGAGTTTGCGGTGGATAGAGCCTACCTTGAGGCTCTGGCTCTGTGGGTGCTGGAGGCACATTTGGTACATTTGGCATGTATAGAGGACCCCTAACCCCACATCCAACAAGGGCTATTAGGAGGGCAATACCGAGGGCTCTATTGAGAATCGCTATCATGAATGTCTCTAAAACGAATGATTGAATATAGCATGCAGGACTCCGGGATGAATCCAAATAACTCGAGCGTGGAAACTATCGATGACAAGCAGTTTTACCAGTTGGGAAGTAATCTATTGCAGTCTATCGAGGTGGCTTTAGAGGCTGCCGATGATGAATTAGATCTGGATTTGGATGTAGAGCGCCAGGGTGGCAATGTGATCAATATCCGCTTTAGTGATAAAAGCGTCATTGTGGTCAATACACAACCACCTTTACATGAGATTTGGGTAGCAGCAAAGTCTGGCGGCTATCACTATCGTTGGGCCGGAACTATGAACAAGCCTTTGTGGCTCGATACTAAAACTGGCCGAGAGCTCTTAAATGATTTGACTGAGTTTGCTAGTACTCAGGCTGGTCAGCCCGTGAAGATTAGACTGATTAAAACTTAAAACCTCAGGCTGCACCAGTGGCGGTTAGGGTTTCGATTACCTGGGTGTCAGGCACGCTCTTAATTTGAGCCTTGCCTATTTTTTCTAAGATGACATAGCGAATCTGCCCGCCCTCTGTTTTCTTATCCACTTGCATGAGTTCCATATAGCGTTCTGCACCAAATTTGGGTGGAACAATAGGTAGGTTCATAGATTTGATGATTGTGGTGAGGCGCTCTAACTCAGCCTCAGTAATCAGATTAAGGCGACAAGATAAATCGGCGCCCATCACCATGCCGCAGCCAACAGCTTCACCATGCAACCACTCTCCGTAACCCATCCCGGCCTCAATGGCATGTCCAAAGGTATGGCCAAAGTTCAAGGTTGCACGAATACCGCCTTCTCTTTCATCTGCAGAAACAACTGCAGATTTAATTTCACATGAGCGCAGTACAGCATGCCCCATCGCATCAGTATCGCAGGCTAGCAATCTAGCTGCATTGACTTCAATCCAGTCCAGGAATTTGGCATCGGCAATGGCGCCATGTTTCACAACTTCAGCAAGACCAGCAGAGAGTTCCCTCGGAGGTAAAGTCTTGAGTGTATTCAGATCAGCAATGACAGCAACTGGTTGATGAAAGGCTCCAATCATATTCTTCCCTAAGGGATGATTGATGCCAGTCTTTCCACCAACGGACGAGTCAACCTGCGCCAGCAAGGTGGTAGGGACTTGTATGAAGCGAATGCCGCGCATGAAGCTCGCAGCAGCAAAGCCCGTCATATCACCAATCACACCGCCGCCTAAAGCAACCAACATGGTTTGACGATCTGCGCCGAACTTTAAAAGATCATCAAAAATCAGCTGAAGATTTTTCCAGTCTTTGTATGACTCCCCATCAGGTAGGGTAATTGTTCTAACTGGTTTACCAAAGGCTTCTAAAGTCTTAGTCAGGCGGCCAGCATAAAGTGGTGCAACCGTAGTATTGGTAACGATGTAAATTGAACTTGCTTTTTCACAAGCACTAAATAAGCTTGGCTGATCAATCAGGTCAGTGCCGATATGGATTGGATAGCTGCGGTTACCAAGATCAACTTCAAGTGTTTTCATCATAGTGCCAATGTATTTAAGCGGAAAGTTCAAGTTGCATGATTAAGGTATTGACCAGCTGATTAACGCTGGGCTTGCCAGTTTCAATCACATGATCTGCTATTTCGCGGTAAAGGGGATCGCGAATAGCATATAAATTTTCTAGAATCTTTTTAGGGTCACCATTCCGAAGAAGGGGGCGTCCTTCGCCGCCTTTAGTGCGGTGCCAAAGTTCATTTGGATTTGCATGAAGGTAAATCACGGTGCCACGCTCACTGAGCGCTTGACGATTACCCGCAAGCAAAATGGCACCACCACCAGTGGCCAGCACAATTTCATGCTCAGCAGTTATGTCCTGAATGGCTTGAGCTTCTCGTTTGCGAAACCCTTCTTCACCTTCCATCTCAAAGATGACGGGAATTTTCACACCACAACGCTCTTCAATGACATGGTCGGCATCTAAAAAGCGGCGCCCTAATTTTTTGGCCAGCACTTTTCCTACGGTCGACTTTCCGGCGCCCATGAGGCCGATGAGAAAGATGTTGTTTGTCGAAGAGTTCACACTTCGATTTTATTAGGGTTTGTCCAGAACGGTAGGGGTTAAGAAGACAAGTAGTTCAGTTTTGTCTTGTAATTTGGATTTATGACGAAATAAGTGGCCTATTAGTGGAATATCTCCCAGCAAGGGGACTTTAGCTTCATCTTCCCTAGTAGTTGTTTGAAAGATGCCTCCGATAATCACCGTCCCGCCATTTTCAACTGTGACCTCAGAACTCAGGCTTTTGGTGTCGATGGCGTATCCCTGCTCTGTTTTCATGCCAATAGTGTCTTTGTTAATGCCAACTAGCATCGATATTCTTCCGTCAGGATGAATTTTTGGCAAAACCTCCAAACGCAAGTTCGCTTTCCGAAATTGCAATTTGCTGCCATTTTGTGAGGTGGTTTGATAGGGAAGCTCCGTGCCTTGTTCGATAGTGGCTTTCACCTGATCTCCGGTCATGATGCGTGGATTAGAGAGAATTTTTCCTTGGCCATCGGTCTCAAGGGCCGACAACTCCGCTTGTATGAGCCGACTACCGTTCCTAGAAATGAGAGTTGCCGCCAGTGTTGCAGGATTAAATCCACTTAAGCCTGCACCGCCTAGATCAAAATTACCTGAAACCTTTTTTTCTGGGTTGTTGCCCAAAGAGGAGCTCGCCTGGTAGCTAAGCTTCACTCCTAGCTCGCGAGCAAAGCGTTCATCAGCTTCCACAATGCGGGCCTCAATCAGTATTTGTCTTGGACTATTAATGTGGTCGCCACCAAAGGGTAGAGCTGCATCTTCCCGACGATGTTTTTGAAATGCAGCAATTTCTGCATGGGGACCAATCCAGTAAATATCACCATTGCGAAGTAGCCGTAATCCTCTGCTTGCGAGAATCGAATGAAGAGCTGTTTGCCAGGGAGTGTTATTGAGTTCAACCGTCAATTTGCCCTTGATAGATTCGCTTAATAAAAAGTTGGTATTGGCAAGTTTTGCAAGCACCTGTAAAAGCTCTGTCACCTCAATATCGGTAAATTGCAAACTAATGGGCGCTTCCATTAAGTTTTGTGCTGGGAGATTTGCACGAATTGGGTTGACAAGAAAAATGAACAAAAGGCCAAAGTAAAGGCTGAATTTTTGTATCTTTGCCTTCATGAATTTTGGGCTTTGCTTCATTCGGTTTTAGAGGGTTTGAGGTTGAGAGTTTTGCCTTGAGCGTGGGTAAGGGTGGCGGCGTCTTTCTCAAGCTGGGTTAATCGCCAGTCCCCCAAAACCAGTCCACCTTTTTGAAACATCACATTACTTTTACCGGTGTGAAAAAACGCTTGTTGGGAATCTCCTATTCGACTTGTACCCAGGTAACGCCAGCGACGGAGTTCAAGCTCATGAGGTAGGGCTTGAGGATTGGAAATAAGCCTGGTAATTGACCTATTTTCTTTTAAAGAGTGAATACTCACTTCTAATAAGTCAATTGCCTCATAAAACTCATCTTGATCCTGCTCTATCTCAGAGCGCAGTAAAGCAAGCTCCTTTTTAAGCTCTGTAAGCTGCTTATAAGACTCTTGGTTTAGGGCTTCTGAACCCGTCTTGAGAGAGTCATATGCCATCAATAGCCCGATACAGATAGCTATTAAAAAGAGCCCGAATACGGCAAATCCTCCCAGCTGGCGGAGTTGATTAAATGCCTCGGGGCTACTGAAATTTTTTAGTTCGATGCGTTCTTTGGGCTGGTGTGGTGGCACCGGAGATGAGTGCTTTGGTGAGCTAGGTTTACGAATTCCATGAGGATCGGGAATGGCTGGATCATCTCCAAGCTCACTCAGAATCGCATCAAAAGATTGGGGGGAAATATGGCGAGATGGCATGCCCCTATTGTTCAAGTTTGGATAGGGAATAGACATCAGCCTGGCTTGAAGCTCTTGTCAGCAAAGATGGTGAGGAAGACTCAAAAACAAGGGTTTTGGAGCTTTTAGGAAAAATAGTTAAGCACCCTATAATTTGAGCTTATGGCCCTCCCCCCAAAAGACAAGCCGCCGCAAAATCAGCGACCCGTCCGTCAATTCGACAGAAGTCCGCGGTATTCCCGAGTAGGGCCAGGCTCACCACGTAAATCTTCTAGTAATCCACTGGTGAAGGCCATGTTGATTATGGGAGTGGTATTTGCCTTGGTGGTGATGTTATTGATGGGCTATGCCTTTTTGGTTGCTAAACCCAATTTGCCAAAAATTTCTGCCTTAACGGATTACAACCCAAAAACACCTTTGCGTATTTTTACAGCCGATAAGGTATTGATTGGTGAGTTTGGTGAAGAGCGGCGCAAAGTGATTCCTTTGGATGAAATCCCACAAACCATGCGCAATGCCGTTCTGGCAATTGAGGATGATCGCTTTTACTCTCACGGCGGCGTTGACTATGTCGGTATTTTGAGGGCCACCCTAACTAATCTTCGGGGGCATTTATCCCAGGGCGCTTCAACCATTACGATGCAGGTTGCTCGAAATTTTTTCTTGAGCAACGAGAAAACGTTCAGTCGCAAAATTTATGAAGTTTTACTTGCTTGGGAAATTGAGTCTCAACTCACAAAAGACAAGATCCTCGAGATCTATATGAATCAAATTTTCTTGGGTCAAAGAGCTTATGGTTTTTCGAGTGCTGCCCAGATTTATTTTGGTAAAGAATTAAAAGACATCACAATTGCAGAATCTGCAATGTTGGCTGGCTTACCTAAAGCCCCATCGGCCTACAACCCAGTAACGAATTTTCGTCGGGCAAAGATTCGTCAAGAATATATCCTGCAGCGTATGCGAGATCTTGGTTATATCTCTTCAGAGAACTACCAAAAGGCAATGATTGAGGAGTTGCATATTCGTGGCCTTGGTAATGAATTTGCAGTTCGCGCTGACTTTCCTGCAGAAATGGTGCGCCAGTTATTGTTTGCTCAGTACGGTGAGGCCATCTACTCTCAGGGAGTCGATGTCTACACTACGATCTTAAAAGCAGATCAAGATGCTGCCTATAAGGCTGTGCGTCGCGGTATTTTTGAGTATGACTTACGGCATGCCTATCGAGGGCCTGAGGGCTTTATTGATCTTCCAGAAGACCAAATAAAACGTCAGCGTGCGATTGACGAGGCTTTACTTGCTTATCCACAATTAGATGACTTGCAATCTGGCGTTGTTCTCGATGTGAAGCCTAAAGAAATGCAGGTCATGATTGCTACTGGCGATACGATTACCTTGAAGGGTGATGGTATGAAATTAGCTTCAGCATCCATTACTGATAGCACACAACCTAAAAAACGTTTACGCCCAGGTGCAGTGGTGAGATTACTGTTTGATGGTGGTGTGTGGAAGTTAGCGCAGTTGCCTCAGGTGGAGGCAGCGTTTGTTTCCATGAACGCAGATACGGGCGCGATCTTATCCTTGGTTGGAGGCTTTGATTTCCGTCGCAATCAATTCAATCACGTCACTCAAGCACTACGCCAGCCAGGATCTTCCTTCAAACCTTTTATTTATGCAGCTGCAATCGAAAAAGGCTATACCCCAGCGACGATGGTGAATGATGCCCCTTTGTCGATTGGCAGTATGGAGACCGGCAGTCAGGCTTGGGAGCCAAAAAACTACGATGGCAAGTACGAGGGCATGATGCGCTTACGCAATGCATTAGCCAAATCGAAGAACTTGGTTTCTGTTCGAATTATTCGAGCGATTGGTCCTTCCTATGCCCAAGAATTTATTCAGCGTTTTGGTTTTGAACCTGAGAAACACCCGCCTTACTTAACCATGGCTTTGGGCGCTGGCTCAGTTACGCCCTTGCAGATGGCCTCAGCTTATAGCGTCTTTGCAAATGGAGGCTATCGTGTAGATCCTTTTTTGATCGACAAGATGGTTGGGTCCAAAGGAGAAATTTTGTTTGAGGCTAAACCTGCACGTGTTGGCGATGGGGCTCCTCGAGTTTTAGATGCGCGCACTGCATTTGTGATGGACAGCATGCTGCAAGAGGTAACTAAAACCGGCACCGCGGCCTCCGCTAGACCTAAATTAGGTCGTAACGATATCGCCGGTAAAACAGGTACTACTAATGATTCGCATGATGCTTGGTTCGCTGGTTACAACCCTAAAGTTGTTGCAGTTGCTTGGATTGGTTTTGATAAGCCAGCCAGCTTAGGCGATCGTGAAACTGGTGGCGGCCTTGCACTACCGATGTGGATTTCTTATATGTCTGTAGCGTTGAAAGATGTGCCACAGGAAGCACATGAAGTTCCTAGTGGCGTGACACAGGTAGATGGCGATTGGTTTATTCCTGAATTTTCACGTAGTGGCGGCTTACGCGAACTACAGTAGTTCGTATTCCAAATGGCCCGGCAAGCGCGCACTGTAATACCTGGCCAAGCAATGCATGTCATGGTTCGTGGCAATAATCGAGAAACACTTTTCTTTAGCGACGAAGATCGTCGTATCTATTTAGAGTGGTTGCGAGAGGCAGCGAGACAATTTGGATGTTCAGTCCATGCTTTTGCTTTAATGCCAAATCATGTGCATTTACTCATGACCCCGCAACACGAAGATTCGCTTGCGAAAACAATGCAGTCTTTAGGCCGACGTTATGCCCAATATTTCAATCAACAGCATCATCGCTCTGGAACGATTTGGGAGGGACGTTATCGCTCCTCCTTAATTGACCCAGATTATTTTTTACGTTGCCAACGCTATATCGAACTCAATCCCGTTAGGGCAGGGCATGAATCAAGCCCCCAAGATTCCAGTTGGACTAGCTTTGCCATTCATATTGGAGGAAAGGCAGAGTCTTGGTTGGTGGATCATCAGCAATTTTGGAAATTAGGAAACACCCCCTTTGAAAGGCAAATGAAATGGGCCGAGTTTGTGAGGGATGGCGCACCCCACTGGGAAGACCGGCAAATTACCGAGTCTTTGCTTAGATCAAAGCCGTGGGTTAGTGATATTTACGCAAAGAAGGTATTTAAGGACACCCCAGATTTGGCTAAAATTCGGCATCGTGGTCGTCCTAGAAAAATTAATTCAATAAATTCAAGCGCTTAGGATGTATTAGGCATAAACTTCCGAGTTAGTATTCCTGACTCTGTCCCTATTTCAGTAATTCATTTTGGTGCGGCGCCTAAATAAATGGGACAGACTTATTTTATTTCTATTGCATCGATATGGGTATTCCCCTATATTTGATCCTCCAAAAGTTATCAGGCCTTTGTCGCCCCTCGGAAATACTATGACTACACAATTCAATACTGATCTACGCCCAATTGCTCAAGGTCTCTATGACCCACGTAATGAACATGATGCTTGCGGGGTAGGATTTGTTGCGCACATCAAGGGTAAGAAATCACATGAGATCGTTGCTCAAGGCTTAAAGATTCTTGAGAACTTAGATCACCGGGGTGCGGTAGGAGCCGATCCTTTAATGGGTGACGGCGCAGGAATTTTGATTCAGATTCCTGATACCTTGTATCGCGAAGAGATGGCCAAGCAAGGCGTGACATTGCCACCATTTGGTGAGTACGGTGTGGGTATGATTTTCTTGCCAAAAGAACATGCATCACGTTTAGCTTGCGAACAAGAATTAGAGCGTACTGTGCGTTTAGAGGGTCAAGTTGTTTTGGGCTGGAGAGATGTGCCGGTAGACGTGAAGTTGCCAATGTCTCCAACCGTGCAAATGACAGAGCCATTCATTCGTCAAATTTTCATTGGCCGTGGCCGCGATATCATGACAACCGATGCGCTTGAGCGCAAGTTGTATGTGATTCGTAAAACAGCGAGTCATGCAATTCAAGATTTACATTTAAAGCACGGCAAAGAATATTTTGTTGCATCAATGTCTGCTCGCACTATTGTTTATAAGGGTTTGCTGTTGGCGAACCAAGTGGGTGCCTATTACCAAGATTTACAAGATAAGCGTACCGTATCCGCTCTTGCGCTAGTTCATCAGCGTTTTTCCACTAATACTTTCCCTGCATGGGAATTGGCTCACCCATATCGCATGATTGCGCATAACGGTGAAATCAATACCGTTAAGGGTAACGTCAATTGGGTCAATGCACGTGAGGGCGCGATTAGCTCACCAGTATTAGGCGATGACTTGCAAAAATTGTGGCCATTGATTTATCCAGGTCAATCTGACACCGCTTGCTTTGATAACTGCTTAGAGTTGTTGGTGATGTCAGGTTATCCATTAGCGCAGGCGATGATGATGATGATTCCTGAGGCATGGGAACAGCATGCATTGATGGATGACAATCGTCGCGCTTTCTATGAATATCACGCAGCCATGATGGAACCATGGGATGGCCCAGCCGCAATGGCATTTACTGATGGTCGTCAAATTGGCGCAACTTTGGATCGCAATGGTTTGCGTCCAGCGCGCTATTACGTAACCGATGATGACTTGGTCATCATGGCTTCTGAAGCTGGTGTATTGCCAATTCCGGAAAACAAGATCGTTCAAAAATGGCGTCTACAGCCAGGCAAGATGTTCATGATTGATATGGAGCAAGGCCGCATCATTGATGATGTTGAGCTCAAGAATGCCGTGTCAAAAGCCAAGCCATACAAGAGTTGGATTGATGCAGTTCGCGTGAAGCTAGATGAAGTGGATGCTAGCAAAGCTGACTTAGTCGATGAAAAAACAACGATTCGTCCAGCAGCTAAATTATTAGATCGCCAACAAGCATTTGGTTACACCCAAGAGGACATTAAGTACCTTATGGCCCCAATGGCCATGAATGGTGAAGAGGCTATTGGCTCCATGGGCAATGACAGCCCATTGGCTGTGCTATCGAACAAGAATAAGCCTTTATATAACTACTTCAAGCAATTATTTGCGCAGGTAACCAATCCTCCGATTGATCCAATTCGCGAAAACATGGTGATGTCGTTGGTGTCATTCATTGGACCAAAACCCAATTTATTGGACACCAACAATATCAACCCTCCAATGCGTTTGGAGGTTAGCCAACCCATTTTGGATTTTGATGACATCACTAAGATTCGTCATATTGGCCACTACACCAATGGTAAGTTCCGCTCTTATGAGTTAGATATTTGCTATCCAGCAGCATGGGGCAAGGCTGGCATCGAAGCGCGCTTAGCATCATTATGTGCAGAAGCTGCTGATGCAGTACGTTCGGGTTACAACATTTTGATCGTGAGCGATCGTCAGGTGGATGAGAAGCATGTTGCTATTCCTGCATTGTTAGCCACCTCAGCAATTCATCAGCACTTAGTTGAAAAAGGTTTGCGTACTAGCGTAGGCCTGGTGGTTGAGACTGGTAGCGCTCGTGAAACACATCACTTCGCACTCTTGGCGGGTTACGGTGCTGAAGCTATTCATCCATATCTCGCGATGGAAACATTGACCGATATGGCTAAAGGCTTGTCGGGCGATTTATCTGGCGAAAAAGCAGTTAAGAACTTTGTTAAAGCGGTTGGTAAGGGCTTACAAAAAGTGATGTCCAAGATGGGTATCTCTACTTATATGTCTTATACCGGCTCACAGATTTTTGAAGCGATTGGTTTGAATCATGAAATCATCAATCAGTATTTCAAGGGCACCCCATCTAACGTAGGTGGTATTGGCGTCTTTGAGGTAGCTGAAGAAGCTTTGCGTATGCACGCTGCTGCGTTCAGTAATGACCCAGTTCTCAGCAATATGCTTGATGCTGGTGGCGAATATGCCTTCCGTATCCGAGGCGAGAACCACATGTGGACTCCAGATACGATTGCGAAGTTACAGCACAGTACTCGTATTGGTGCAGAGAAGGGCTATCAAACTTATAAAGAGTACGCCAACATCATCAATGACCAAACTAAGCGTCAGATGACTTTGCGCGGCTTATTTGAATTCAAGATTGACCCTGCAAAAGCCATTCCATTGGATGAAGTTGAGTCTGCAAAAGAAATCGTGAAACGTTTTGCAACGGGTGCGATGTCTTTGGGTTCGATTTCTACTGAAGCACATGCGACCTTGGCAATTGCGATGAACCGTATCGGCGGCAAATCCAATACTGGCGAGGGTGGCGAGGATCCAAATCGTTATGTGAATGAACTCAAAGGTATTCCAATTAAGAAGGGTGAAACGCTCGCCAGCGTTTTAGGTAGCGACGTTGTAGAAGCCAATATCCCATTGCTGGACGGCGATTCATTACGCTCGAAGATTAAACAAGTTGCTTCAGGTCGTTTCGGCGTAACAACTGAGTATTTACGTTCTGCAGATCAAATTCAGATCAAGATGGCGCAGGGTGCTAAGCCAGGTGAAGGCGGTCAATTACCAGGCGGCAAAGTATCTGATTACATTGGTAAGTTGCGCTTCTCTGTACCAGGCGTTGGTTTAATTTCTCCGCCTCCACACCATGACATTTACTCTATCGAAGATATTGCTCAGCTGATTCACGATTTGAAGAATGTCAATCCAAAAGCAGATGTTTCTGTCAAGCTGGTGTCTGAAGTTGGTGTAGGTACGGTTGCAGCTGGTGTTGCTAAGGCCAAAGCAGATCATGTGGTGATTGCCGGACATGATGGCGGTACCGGCGCTTCACCACTATCTTCTATTAAACATGCTGGTTCACCATGGGAATTGGGTTTAGCTGAAACTCAGCAAACTTTAGTTCTCAATGGCCTACGTAGCCGTATTCGCGTTCAGGCTGACGGTCAAATGAAAACTGGTCGCGACGTGGTAATCGGTGCTTTATTAGGCGCAGACGAATTTGGTTTTGCTACAGCCCCATTGGTGGTCGAGGGTTGCATCATGATGCGTAAGTGTCATTTAAATACTTGCCCAGTTGGTGTTGCTACTCAAGATCCGGAGTTGCGTAAGAAGTTTTCTGGCAAGCCAGAGCATGTTGTGAACTTCTTCTTCTTTATTGCTGAAGAAGCGCGCGAGATCATGGCGCAATTGGGTATTCGGAAGTTTGATGACTTGATCGGCCGTGTTGACTTGCTAGATACCCGCAAAGGCATTGATAACTGGAAGGTGCATGGTTTGGATTTCAGCAAGATCTTTGCTGAGCCTCAAGTGGCTGCAGATGTTCCACGCTATCAAGTGCTGACACAAGATCACGGTTTAACAAGCGCGCTTGACAACATCTTGATCGAGAAGAGTGCGCCCGCTTTAGAGAGTGGTGAGAAAGTTTCGTTCATTGTTCCAGTGAAAAACGTGAACCGCACTGTTGGCGCAATGCTCTCTGGAGAGGTAGCACAACGTTATGGTCATGCTGGTTTACCTGACGACACTATCCATATTCAGTTGAATGGCACTGCGGGCCAAAGCTTTGCAGCTTTCTTGTCCCGCGGTATTACCTTGGACTTAGTAGGTGATGGCAATGACTACGTCGGTAAAGGCTTATCTGGTGGACGTGTAATTGTCCGCGCTTCGCATGAGTTCCGTGGCGATACTGCTAAGAACATTATTGTTGGTAATACTGTTTTGTATGGTGCGATTGCTGGTGAAGCATTCTTTAATGGTGTTGCTGGCGAACGTTTTGCAGTACGTAATTCTGGTGCTACTACCGTTGTTGAAGGCACTGGCGACCACGGTTGTGAATATATGACTGGTGGAACGGTAGTGGTGCTTGGTACTACTGGACGCAACTTTGCTGCTGGTATGAGTGGTGGTATTGCCTATGTTTACGACGAAGATGGCATGTTTGATAAACGTTGTAATACCAGTATGGCAAGCCTAGAAAAAGTATTGCCATCTGCAGAGCAAATTGCCAAGATGCCTAAGTCTGAGTGGCATGCCCCGGTTGATGTTAAAGATGGCGGTGAACGCTTAACAGACGAGCAAATCTTGAAGGGCTTAATTGAGCGTCATTTCCGTTACACCGGTTCAGAGCGCGCTAAAGCTCTCTTAGCCGATTGGGAAAATTCTCGTGCGCGTTTTGTCAAGGTTCTCCCAACTGAGTACAAACGTGCTCTAGGTGAGTTATGGGATAAGGCACAAAACAAAACTGTTGCTGCTTAATTAATACGGATATTAAGAAAAGATACTAAGGATTCGATATGGGTAAGGTCACTGGATTTATGGAGTTTGAGCGCGTCGATGAAACCTACGAAGCGCCAGTTAAACGCCTCCATCATTACAAAGAGTTTGTCGCTGCTTTAACCGACGAAGAAGCTAAAGTTCAAGGCGCGCGTTGCATGGATTGTGGCATTCCATTCTGCAATAGCGGATGCCCAGTGAACAACATCATTCCCGACTTTAATGATTTGGTGTTTCATAACGATTGGAAAAATGCTTTAGACGTTTTGCAATCTACCAATAATTTCCCAGAATTTACTGGCCGTATTTGTCCAGCTCCTTGCGAGGCAGCCTGCACGCTAGGGATTAACCGCGCTCCTGTCGGCATTAAGTCTATTGAGCATGCCATTATTGATAAAGGCTGGGAGAGTGGTTGGGTGAAGCCTCAGCCATCTAAAACTAAGACTGGTAAAAAAGTAGCCGTTGTTGGCGGCGGCCCTGCAGGTATGGCAGCTGCTCAGCAACTAGCACGCGTTGGCCATGACGTCACCGTGTTCGAAAAGAATGATCGCATTGGCGGCTTACTACGCTATGGCATTCCTGATTTCAAAATGGAAAAGTGGTTGATTGATCGTCGCGTAGAGCAGATGGAAGCTGAAGGCGTGAAATTTGAAACCGGTGTTTTCGTTGGTAAAGAAGCGATTGGTGCGGAAGTAAAAAATTACTCCACTAAAACAGTTTCCCCTGATCAGTTGATGAAAGACTTTGATGCAGTAGTCATTACCGGCGGCGCAGAGCAGCCACGTGATCTACCAGTGCCTGGCCGCGAATTGGCTGGTGTGCACTATGCCTTGGAGTTTTTGATTCCACAAAACAAAGAGAATGCTGGCGATTTCAAAAATGAAATCCGCGCCACTGATAAGCATGTTGTCGTCATTGGTGGTGGTGATACCGGTTCTGATTGTGTTGGAACGTCCAATCGCCATGGCGCCACAAAAATTACTCAGTTTGAATTGCTGCCGCAACCTCCTGAAGAAGAGAATAAGCCCTTGGTATGGCCTTATTGGCCAACCAAGTTGCGCACATCCTCTTCACATGAAGAGGGTTGCGATCGCGATTGGTCGGTTGGAACGAAGCGTTTTGAAGGTAAAAATGGCAAAGTAGAAAAGTTAATTGGCGTTCGTTTGGAATGGAAAGACGGCAAGATGGCTGAAGTTCCAAATTCTGAATTTGAGATCAAGGCAGATTTAGTACTTTTGGCTATGGGATTTGTTTCCCCAGTTCAGCAAGTGCTCAATGCTTTTGGCGTTGAGAAAGACGCGCGTGGCAATGCCAAAGCAACTGTGGATGGCCAAAATGCTTATCAAACTAACGTTTCAAAGGTTTTTGCAGCTGGTGATATGCGCCGTGGACAATCTTTGGTGGTTTGGGCAATTCGTGAAGGGCGCCAATGCGCTCAGGCAGTAGACGAGTATTTGATGGGGTCATCTGTTTTACCCCGATAATATCGGGGATATGAACACTGTCCACCCAAACTCTTTGGATGCAAGCGCGCAATCTGTAGGAGAAGTAGTCGTTTCTATTAAGGACGTCGACTTTTCCTATGCTCCAGGTGAGCGACAGATTTTGTCAGGCCTCAATATGGAGTTTCGTCGCGGCCAAGTGGTCGCAGTGATGGGTGGGTCAGGCTGCGGTAAAACCACCATCCTGCGTTTAATTGGCGGTCAATTTACTGCTCAATCTGGCCAAGTTTTATTTGAAGGTCGAGACATCGGCAAGATGACCGGTGATCAATTAATGAATGCTCGTCGTCGCATGGGTATGTTATTTCAGTTTGGCGCTTTATTTACCGACCTCAGCGTCTTTGAAAACGTTGCATTCCCATTGCGCGAACATACTGATTTAAGCGAAGAGCTTTTACGCTCCTTAGTATTAATGAAGCTAAACGCAGTAGGCTTGCGTGGTGCTCGTGATTTAATGCCATCGCAAATTTCTGGTGGCATGGCAAGGCGTGTTGCTCTTGCTAGAGCAATTGCTTTAGATCCTCCGCTCATCATGTATGACGAGCCTTTTGCAGGCCTAGATCCAATCTCTTTAGGTATCACCGCACGCTTGATACGCGATCTCAATAATGCCCTCGGAGCCACGAGTTTATTGGTTACGCACGATGTTGAAGAGACTTTTGAAATTGCTGATTACGTTTACTTCATTGCTAATGGTCGTATTGGTGCACAAGGCACGCCCGATGAATTAAGTCGCTCCACTGATCCATTTGTTAGACAGTTTTTGGATGCTGCACCTGATGGTCCAGTACCTTTCCATTACCCAGGTCAAAGCTTGGCTGAAGATTTTGGAGTGGGCGCGTAATGACTGCTTTTCAAAAATTTCTAGACTTATTTGGAGACCTTGGGGTTTTTTGTTCGTCGTAATTTGAGTAGTCTTGGACTCGCGGCAAGAATGTTTGTAGCAGTCATTTTGCGTTCAGGGTTTTTGCTCAAAAGACCTCGCCTCGTCATTGATCAAATCCTCTTTGTTGGTAATCATTCTTTTGTGATCATTGCAGTGTCTGGTTTATTCGTAGGATTTGTATTAGGGTTGCAGGGCTACTACACCTTAAATCGCTATGGCTCAGAGCAGGCCTTAGGTTTATTGGTAGCACTTTCTTTGACTCGTGAATTAGGCCCAGTTATTACTGCTCTGCTGTTTGCTGGTCGTGCGGGTACTTCATTGACTGCAGAAATTGGCTTGATGAAGGCTGGTGAGCAATTAAGTGCAATGGAGATGATGGCTGTGGATCCCTTAGGCAGGGTGATTGCTCCAAGACTGTGGGCTGGCATTATTGCTATGCCAATTTTGGCAACCATCTTTACTGCTGTAGGCGTGATGGGTGGCTATTTTGTAGGCGTCCCCCTGATTGGCGTTGATTCTGGGGCTTTTTGGTCTCAAATGCAGGGTGGTGTAGATCTCTTTTCAGATATCGGAAATGGCTTAATTAAAAGCATGGTCTTTGGTGTGGCAGTGACGTTTATTGCCCTTTATCAAGGTTATGAAGCCAAACCTACGCCTGAGGGCGTATCGCAGGCTACCACTCGGACAGTGGTGATCTCTTCTTTATCGGTTTTAGCATTGGATTTTCTGCTAACCGCAATGATGTTCTCAAACTAGAAAGAATAAACTGGGGCTCTTATGAGAAAAAGCGCAATTGATATTTGGGTAGGAATCTTTGTTGCCATTGGTTTGTTGGCAGCTTTATTTCTGGCTTTAAAGGTTGGCAATATGAATGCAGTGTCATTTGCACCCACTTATAAAATTTCTGCACGCTTTGATAATATTGGCGGATTAAAACCTCGTGCACCAGTAAAGAGTGCTGGAGTGGTAGTTGGACGTATTGCAAATATTTCTTTTGATGACAAAACTTATCAAGCAACTGTTGTGATGACGATTGAAGATTCTTATAAGTTTCCAAAAGATTCATCAGCAAAGATTTTGACTTCAGGCTTATTGGGTGAGCAATATATTGGTCTTGAAGCTGGCGGCTCAGATGACTTTCTGGCCAATGGCGAAAAAATTACTCAGACCCAATCGGCAATCGTTTTAGAAAATCTGATTAGTCAGTTTCTCTATAACAAGGCAGCAGATAGCGGGCAAGAGAAGGGCGCAGCAAAGTAATGCCGTCCGTAGTCAAGTTCATCAGCAGGACTAGACAATGTGTCTTGTTGTGTATCGTTTCCGTCTTAGTGGGCTGTGCCTCAATCCCTGCCGGAGTTCAGCCTTCACCACAAGATCCCTGGGAGTCATTCAATCGTTCAGTCTTTGAGTTCAACGAAGGCCTTGATGCCTATTTATTGAAGCCAGTCGTTGCTGGTTATCGTTTTGTTTTGCCTGAATTTGTTCGTGAGGGTATTTATAACTTTTTTAGTAACTACAACGATATCTATACTGCTTTGCAGAATATGTTGCAGGGTAAGCCTGACTTTGCATTCAATGATTTGATGCGTGTAGTTGTCAATACTACTTTTGGCTTGGGTGGATTAATTGACATGGCCACCCCTGGTGGTTTAGAAAAGCACAAGGAAGACTGGGGTCAAACTTTTGGTGTTTGGGGGGTGCCAGCTGGTCCATACGTGGTGTTACCTTTCTTTGGACCAAGCAATGTACGCGATACCTTCGGTACGGTTGCTGATTTAGAGTCCGATTATTTATTTAGACTTCTCCCAGATGTTGCACTACGTAATAGTCTTACAGCTTTGCGGGTTGTGAATGCTCGCAATACCTATTACGAAGCAGGTGATTTGTTGGATGGGGCTGCGATTGATAAGTACAGCTTTATGCGAGATGCATATATTCAGCGTCGTCAGTATCAAATTAATGAGGGCCGTGATGATCAAGAGCCTACGATGCCGGTTTACCAAAATCCTTACGAGTAAGCGATTTGCTGGAGAGGATAGAATTAGCCTCAATCTAGACGGAAATAGCGAGATAATTGGATATGAAAAGCTTTAAAAAATTGACCAAGTTTTTGGCAGCGGGTTTGCTCCTAATCTCTGGCGCCGTCTTTGCACAAACGCCTGATCAAACTACTGCTCCTGATGCGCTTATCAAGATGGTGGTGTCTGATGTTATGGCCTCCGTAAAGGCAGACCCAGATATTCAGAAGGGCAATATTCCAAAGATTGTCGAGTTAGTTGAAAAGAAAATTGTTCCCTATACCGATATGCGTCGCACCACTGAAATGGCGATGGGCCCTAATTGGAAGAAAGCTACCCCTGAGCAGCAAAATCAATTAGTTATGGAATTCAAAAACTTATTAATCCGCACTTACTCTGGTGCCTTGAGTCAACTGCGCGATCAGACGGTGCAATTTAAGGCGCTGCGTGCCGCACCAGACGATAAGGAAGTGGTTGTCAAAACTGTTGTCCTTGGTCGTGGAGATCCGGTTCCCTTGGATTACCGCCTCGAGAAAACCGACAAAGGTTGGAAGGTCTACGATATGAACATCATGGGTGTTTGGTTGATTGAGGCTTACCGCAATCAGTTCTCAAATCAGATTAGTCAAAATGGAATTGATGGCCTTGTGAAGTTTTTGCAAGATCGCA
The DNA here is from genome assembly GCF_002192535.1 of Polynucleobacter hirudinilacicola. Classification (GTDB taxonomy): domain Bacteria; phylum Pseudomonadota; class Gammaproteobacteria; order Burkholderiales; family Burkholderiaceae; genus Polynucleobacter; species Polynucleobacter hirudinilacicola. The sequence continues at coordinate 459,526 of NZ_NAIA01000001.1, forward strand.
ATAAGCAGTTAGCCAGCGCTAAGCCAGCAAATTAATCACAACATTCATTTAGACATTTTTCGATGACCTTTTTTTTACCGACAACTGTTACGCAGGAAAATGTTCTGCAGTTAGAAAAAGAAGGCTTATTGAATTTAGCGAACTTAAGAGCCATTGATTGTTCTGCTCTAAAAGATTTTGATTCCACGGTGCTAACTGTTCTGCTGGCATGGCAAAAGAAGCTCCAGGCTAATGGTCAGTCGCTGTCTATAGAGCATGCTCCGGAGAAGCTGAAAGTCTTGGCCAATGTATATGGCGTATCTGCATTGCTTGGCTTGTAATAGCATGCATCCTGCAATTTCAATTCAAAATATATCCAAGCATTACGGGGCACTACAGGCTCTAGATCATGTTTCTTTGACCATTGAGCCCGGTGAATTTTTTGGCCTCCTGGGCCCTAATGGCGCTGGTAAAACTACGCTGATCTCTATCTTGGCAGGCTTGGTAACTCCAAGTGCGGGTCATGCAGCCATTATGGGCGCAGACGTACAAAAGACTTTTCGTGAGGCGCGCCGCATGCTGGGTGTTGTTCCACAAGAATTGGTATTTGATCCTTTCTTCACCGTTCGCGAAACCTTGCGTTTTCAATCTGGTTACTTTGGTATTCGTAATAACGATGCGTGGATTGATGAGATCATCGCCAATCTTGATCTCACAGCAAAGGCTGATAGTAATATGCGTTCTTTGTCGGGCGGCATGAAGCGCCGTGTATTGGTTGCCCAGGCATTAGTTCACAGACCACCAGTGATTATTTTGGATGAGCCAACTGCTGGGGTGGATGTAGAGTTGCGCCAGTCTTTATGGCAGTTCATTAGCAGACTCAATCAAGATGGGCATACGATTGTGTTGACGACACATTACTTAGAAGAGGCTGAAGCCTTGTGTCAGCGCATCGCCATGCTTAAGCAAGGCAAGATTGTTGCGCTAGATACTACCGCCAATTTGTTGGCTCGTTATGGTTCAGTCAAAAAAGATGGTGAAGGTAAGACAGATCTAGAAGAGGTTTTTGTCAACATCATGTCTGGGGGTGCTTTATGAAGCATGGACTCAGTAGGCCCCCCTTAGAGTATGGCAGCGGATTCCCCACATTGCTCCGCAAAGAAATACTGCGCTTTTACAAGGTCGGATTTCAGACTGTAGCTGCACCAGTATTAACAGCCGTTTTGTATCTCATGATTTTTGGCCATGTTCTTGAAGGTAGAGAAGTCTATGGCCGTTTGAGTTACACGGCCTTCTTGATACCAGGTTTGGTCATGATGAGTGTTTTGCAAAATGCATTTGCTAATACCTCCTCATCTTTAATACAGTCAAAAGTCACTGGCAATCTAGTATTTGTTTTGCTTGCCCCTTTGAGTCATTTTGAATTCTATGCAGCCTATATTTTGGCGGCTGTTTTTCGTGGTGTCGTGGTGGGCTTGGGTGTATTAATCATTACCGCTTGGTATGGCTTGCCAGCAATAGAGCATCCATTGTGGATTCTGACTTTTGCATTTTTGGGCGCTGCAATCTTGGGTAGCTTAGGTTTGATTGCTGGTATCTGGGCAGATAAATATGATCAACTGGCAGCCTTTCAGAACTTTGTCATCATGCCTGCCACTATGTTGTCAGGCGTTTTCTACTCGATTCATTCGTTACCACCAGCATGGCAAGTAGTTTCGCATTTCAACCCATTTTTTTACATGATTGATGGCTTCCGTTACGGCTTCTTTGGGGTTTCTGACATTTCTCCATGGAATAGTTTGGCAATCGTGGCCTGTTTCTTTATTGTGGTTTCAGTGATTGCTTTACGCTTGTTGCAAAAGGGCTATAAGCTCCGCCATTAAGTATTCACATGATTACGTTTTATTAGGAGAAATGGATGTTTCCAACCCCAGAGCAAATTGAGGGCTATATCAAGCAGGGCATTACCTGTACTCACATTCAGGTGGAGGGTGATGGCCAGCATTTTTTTGCAACGATTGTGAGCCCAGAGTTTGAGGGTAAGCGTTTAGTGCAACGCCACCAATTAGTATATGGCGCAATGGGCGATCGTATGAAAGCAGAAGTACATGCTTTATCAATTAAGGCTTTTACACCAGAAGAGTTTGCCCAAAACCCTGCAGCCTAAATATTAATCACAGACCTACAGCAGTTTTTATTGGAATCGTTTCATGGATAAATTAAGAATGGTTGGCGGTACCCCTCTCAAAGGTGAGGTGGTGATCGCAGGAGCCAAAAATGCAGCTCTGCCAATTCTTTGTGCCTGCCTACTTACTGATCAACCAGTCGTATTGCGCAACGTCCCAGATTTACAGGATGTGCGCACGATGCTCAAGCTCTTGCAAGAAATTGGTGTCACAGTCAATTTTCCGAATGCTAGTGATCGTAGCCATTTAGTGCTGAGTGCTGCGGTAATTAAGAGTTCAGAAGCGACCTATGAGATGGTAAAAACCATGCGTGCCTCCATTTTGGTTTTAGGCCCGTTATTAGCCAGAATGCATAGCGCCAAGGTTTCTTTGCCAGGTGGTTGCGCCATTGGTGCTCGGCCTGTGGATCAGCACATTAAGGGCCTCAAAGCCATGGGTGCAAGCATCAAGATTAAGAGCGGTTATATCCAGGCAGAGACAAAGCCACCAACTGATCGCCTCAAGGGCGCATCGATTTTGACCGACATGATTACGGTAACGGGTACAGAGAATTTATTGATGGCTGCTACCTTGGCCTCGGGCATTACCATTTTAGAAAATGCTGCACGTGAACCAGAGGTTGGCGATCTTGCTGAATTGCTAGTCAAGATGGGCGCAAAGATTTCTGGCATTGGTAGTGATCGCTTGGTCATCGAGGGGGTTGAAAAACTTCATGGCGCTGAACATTCTGTGATTCCAGATCGCATTGAAGCAGGCACATTCCTCTGTGCAGTTGCTGCTGCAGGCGGCGAGGTAGTGGTGAAACATTGCCGCCCCGATACTTTAGATGCGGTGATGGTCAAGCTTAAAGAAGCTGGTTTACAAATGGAAGTGGGCCCTGATTGGATTAAAGCTTCTATGCAAGGTCGCCCCAAGGCAGTGAGTTTTCGTACTTCAGAATACCCAGCTTTCCCAACCGATATGCAGGCGCAATTGATGGCTGTGAATGCAGTGGCCAATGGTAGCTCAATGATTACCGAAACCATTTTCGAGAATCGTTTTATGCACGTTCAAGAGTTAAATCGCTTAGGTGCAGATATTGCAATCGAGGGAAATACGGCGATTGCGCAGGGTGTTGAAAAGCTCTCGGGCGCGATTGTGATGGCTACCGACTTACGTGCCTCTGCTAGTTTGGTAATTGCTGGCTTGGCGGCTCAAGGTGAAACTCAGGTTGACCGGATCTACCATTTAGATCGTGGCTATGACCGCATGGAGCATAAATTGACGCTGTTGGGTGCAAAGATTGAGCGCATAAAGTAAGGCTGATGGATAATTAGTCCATGAAATTGACTTTAGCCCTCTCCAAAGGGCGCATCTTCGAAGAGACTGCAGAGATCTTATCCAAGGTCGGTATTGTGCCGCAGGAAGATCCCGAAAAGTCACGCAAGCTCATTATCGAGACTTCAAATCCAGATATTCGCTTGATTATCGTGCGCGCCTCAGATGTGCCAACTTATGTGCAATTTGGTGGCGCTGATTTCGGTGTAGCAGGTTTAGATGTGCTCATGGAAAAAGGCACAGACGGCCTTTATGTGCCATACGATCTCAATATTGCCAAGTGCCGCATGTCGGTCGCAGTGCGTGAAGGCTTTGATTACGCAGCAGCGGTTAAACAAGGCTCTCGTTTAAAGGTGGCCACCAAATACGTGAATTGCGCACGTGAGCACTTTGCTAATAAAGGTGTACACATCGATACGATTCAGCTCTATGGGTCTATGGAGCTAGCCCCGCTTGTGGGTTTGGCAGATGCAATTGTGGACTTAGTCTCGACAGGTAATACACTTAAAGCCAACGGTTTAGTTGAAGTTGAGCCAATCGCTGATATCAGTGCACGTCTGGTAGTAAACCAAGCTTCATACAAGCGTAAGCGTGCACAATTGCAACCTATTTTTGAGTTGCTGAAGTAAGGCATATTTCTTTTCGCTCAAATGTCTGCACAAATTAAAGTCAAGCGCCTCAATAGCCAAGATGCGGGTTTCAAAGAAACTCTCCTCTCTAGCCTTTCCTTGCCCATGGCTGACGATGAGGCCATTGAGGCCGCTGTCGCCAAGATTCTTTTGGCAGTTAAGGAGAATGGCGATTCAGCAGTTTTAGATTTCACGAAACAATTTGATCGTTTAAATGTCACCAGCGTTTCTGAATTAGAAATCCCGAAAAAAGATTTAGAGCAAGCTTACAAGTCTTTATCTGCAGAGCAAAAAAATGCTTTAGATGTTGCCGCACAAAGAGTGCGCGCATATCACGAAAAGCAAAAGATAGAAGCCGGTTGCCATTCCTGGGAATATGAAGAAGCAGATGGCACACGCTTAGGTCAAAAAGTAACACCATTAGATCGTGTCGGAATTTATGTTCCCGGTGGCAAAGCTGCTTACCCATCTTCTGTACTCATGAATGCCATCCCTGCAAAAGTAGCTGGTGTTGAGCAAGTCATCATGGTTGTGCCAACGCCTGATGGTGCTCGTAATCCATTGGTATTAGCTGCCGCCTACTTAGCCGGCGTTGATCGTGTTTTTACTATTGGCGGAGCACAAGCTGTTGGCGCTTTGGCTTATGGAACGAAGACTATTCCATCGGTAGATAAGATTGTTGGTCCGGGTAATGCTTATGTTGCGGCTGCTAAGCGTAGGGTATTTGGAATTGTCGGCATCGATATGATTGCTGGCCCCTCGGAAATTCTAGTGCTTTGCGATGGCTCAAGCAATCCCGATTGGATTGCGATGGATCTGTTTTCTCAGGCGGAGCATGATGAGCAGGCCCAATCGATTTTGCTTTGTCCTGATGCTGCATTTATCGAGCAAGTACAAGCCAGTATTAATAAGCTGCTACCAGAGATGCCAAGAGCTAAAGTCATTGAAGCATCGTTAACGAATCGTGCCTTATTGATTCAGGTAAAAGATATGAGCGAAGCTTGCGAGATTGCTAATGCGATCGCTGCAGAGCACTTAGAAATTTGTGCAGCAGATCCACGTAAGTGGGCAGAAAAGATTCGTCATGCTGGGGCGATCTTTATGGGCAATTACACCAGTGAGTCTCTTGGAGATTACTGTGCTGGACCAAATCACGTCCTGCCAACTGCACGCACAGCACGTTTCTCATCACCGTTGGGTGTGTATGATTTTATTAAGCGCTCCAGCATGATTGAAGTAAGCGAAGCTGGTGCTCAGACCTTGGGTTCAGTTGCTAGCACTCTGGCTCATGGCGAGGGCTTGCAAGCCCATGCACGTGCCGCTGAGATGCGGCTTAAAAAGTAACTCGAAAATCAATTCGCTTTAAATTAAGCGAGGATTTCTTTTAAAGCGACGACGAGTTCGCCGCTTTGTTCATCTGTACCAATCGTAATGCGTAAGAAATTTTCTATCCGTGGCAATTTAAAGTGGCGCACGATGATGCCGCGATCTCGCAAAGCTTGGTAGAGCTTTTCCCCGGCATGCTGTGGGTGGCGAGTGAAGATAAAGTTTGCAGTTGACGGAAGTGTTTCAAAGCCTAGGGCTTTTAAATCGCTGAGTAATTTACTGCGAGTTTGCATGACTTTTGCAGAGGTCTTTTCAAGATGCGCTTGATCTTCGATTGCAGCGATGGCGCCTGCCTGTGCAAGACGACCGAGAGGGTAGGAATTAAAACTATTCTTTACCCGCTCTAAGCCTTCAATCAAGGCTGGGTGACCCACTGCGAAACCAACACGCAAGCCAGCAAGCGCTCTTGATTTTGAGAGCGTGTGTACTACGAGAAGGTTATCTGGACAGGAGGCACCACGCAATAAGGGAATACAAGACTCCGTGCCGTAATCAACATAGGCTTCATCAATGACCACCACTGAATCTTTATTTTGAGAAAGTAAAGATTCGATTTCAGAGCGTGCTATGGATCTGCCAGTGGGCGCATTTGGATTCGGGAAAATAATTCCACCGTTGGCAACTTTGTAGTCCGCTAAATTGATATCAAAGTCTTTTCCAAGTGGCACCATCTTGTAGTCAATTCCAAATAGTTTGCAGTAGACCGGATAGAAGCTATAGGTGATATCCGGAAAGTGAACTGGTTTGCTGTGTTTGAGTAGACCGGCAAAAACATGGGCTAGAACTTCATCTGAACCATTTCCCAAAAACACTTGATTGGCGTTTAGACCATGCAATTTTGCAATAGCTTGTTTCAGTGCGGCGCCTTCTGGATCGGGGTAAAGGCGTAAATCTTCGTTGTTTTGGTCATCAATTGCAGCCAGAGCTTTGGGCGAGGGTCCATAAGGGCTTTCGTTGGTATTGAGCTTTACCAGCCGCTGCATTTGCGGCTGCTCCCCAGGGACATAAGGGGTTAAGGTTTGAACAACAGGGCTCCAAAAACGGCTCATTAGGGTACTCGGCTCAAAAATCAGAAAGAAAGTGAAGCAATATCTGCATTTATAAATGTTCTAGGAATGATATTATGAGGCTTCAATCAACACTTCGCCTCGCGGCGCAATGAAGCATGCGGCAAGCCGACGTTACCCGAAACACTTCGGAAACCAAAATTCAAATTTCCATCAATTTAGATGGTACTGGTAAGGCTGAGCTGGCCTCCGGTGTCCCTTTTCTGGATCATATGCTCGATCAGATCGCCCGTCACGGCATGATTGATCTCAAAGTAGTTGCCAATGGCGATACCCATATTGATGATCACCACACTGTTGAAGATGTGGGAATTACCTTGGGCCAGGCTTTTGCTAAGGCAGTTGGCGATAAAGCGGGCATTACCCGTTATGGCCACTCCTATGTTCCTTTAGATGAAACCCTCTCTCGTGTTGTGATCGATTTTTCTGGTCGTCCAGGCTTGGAGTTCAATGTACCGTTTACTCGCGCTCGAGTTGGCGACTTTGATGTTGATCTCAGTATTGAGTTCTTCCGTGGTTTTGTGAATCACGCCGGAGTAACTTTGCATATCGATAATTTACGCGGTATTAACGCTCACCATCAGATTGAAACCGTGTTCAAGGCTTTTGGCCGCGCTTTACGTATGGCTTTGGCTATTGACCCACGGGCATCTGGCACCGTTCCTTCAACTAAAGGCAGTCTCTAATTTAGACACCCATAGTTGCCCTGTAGAAAACAGCGAAAGATAAGCTAAATTGGCGCAAACTATTGCGATCGTTGATTATGGAATGGGCAATCTCCGTTCCGTATATCAAGCATTTCATCATGTAGCGCCCGATGACAATGTGTTGATTGCGCACAAGCCCGAAGAAATTCTCTCTGCAAATCGTGTTGTCTTGCCTGGTCAAGGTGCAATGCCCGATTGCATGAAGCATCTTGAGGAGTCGGGTTTATTACAGGCTCTGATAGAAGCATCGAAAAACAAGCCCCTACTTGGAGTGTGTGTAGGTGAGCAGATGCTATTTGATCGTAGCGCTGAAGTGCGAGCAGCGGAAAAAGGTCAATGGACCCCGTGTTTAGGTTTAATTCCCGGTGAAGTGCGCCGTTTTGAGTTAGCAGGTAAGAAACAGGCTGATGGCTCAGCATATAAAGTCCCGCATATGGGGTGGAACCAGGTCCGCCAAGACTCTAAACACCCCTTATGGAGCGGTATTCCTGACTTAAGCAGCTTTTATTTTGTCCACAGCTACTATGTTGTGCCGCAGCGCAAAGAAGATATTGCAGGCTCTACAGAGTACGGGGATTGGTTTACTTCTGCCGTGGCGCGAGATAATATTTTCGCTACACAATTTCATCCAGAAAAAAGTGCAGAATACGGATTAAAGCTTTATCAAAATTTTGTTTCTTGGCAACCTTAATACTTTTAACCTTTAGATATGCTGCTGATTCCTGCAATTGATCTCAAAGATGGCCACTGTGTTCGACTTGAACAAGGTGATATGGATAAAGCCACAGTTTTCTCTGAAGATCCTGGCGCGATGGCAGCACACTGGATTAGTAAGGGTGCGCGTCGCTTGCACCTAGTCGATCTCAATGGTGCATTTGCAGGCAAACTCAAAAATGAATCTGCCATCAAATCGATTCTCAAAGCAGTTGGAGATGAGATACCTGTTCAATTGGGTGGAGGCATTCGTGATCTTGAAACCATTGAGCGTTTATTAGATGATGGTATTAGCACTGTAATTATTGGCACCGCTGCAGTGAAGAATCCAGGCTTTGTGCAAGATGCTTGTACTGCATTTCCTGGTCATGTGATGGTTGGCTTGGATGCCCGCGATGGCAAGGTGGCTACAGATGGTTGGAGCAAGATTACCGGCCACGAAGTAATTGATCTTGCCAAGAAGTTTGAAGACTGGGGTGTTGAAGCCATTATCTATACCGATATTGGGCGTGATGGCATGCTCAAGGGCGTCAATATTGATGCCACTATTAAGCTGGCGCAGGCTATTCGTATTCCGGTAATTGCTAGCGGTGGCCTCTCGAACAACAAAGATATTGAGGCTCTCTGTAAAGCGGAGGAAGAGGGTGTGATGGGCGTTATTGCTGGCCGCTCTATCTATGCTGGAGATCTTGATCTTGCAGCAGCTCAAAAGTATGCAGATGAATTAACTCTGAAGTACATGAAGAAAATTATCTAGTGTTAACAAAACGCATTATTCCTTGTCTTGATGTCACTGCAGGGCGCGTTGTTAAGGGGGTGAATTTCGTTGGCTTGCGCGATGCAGGTGATCCTGTCGAAATCGCTAAACGCTATGACACCCAAGGCGCAGACGAGCTTACATTCTTAGATATCACTGCTACATCTGATGGCCGCGATCTGATTCTACACATCATTGAAGATGTTGCCTCACAAGTATTTATTCCTCTAACAGTTGGCGGTGGTGTGCGCGCTGTTGCTGATGTACGCCGCTTACTCAATGCCGGTGCAGATAAGGTGAGCATGAACTCTTCTGCAGTAGCGAATCCTGATTTAGTTTCTGATGCTGCCGCTTACTACGGCTCACAATGCATTGTGGTTGCGATTGATGCCAAGCAAACTACTGCCGGCAATTGGGAGGTATTTACCCATGGTGGTAGAACACCTACCGGTATTGATGTAGTGGAGTGGGCGAGTGAGGTAACTAAACGTGGCGCGGGCGAAATTTTGCTGACCAGTATGAATCGCGATGGCAGCAAAGATGGCTTTGATTTGGCTTTAACGGCGGCCGTGAGCGATGCAGTCTCTGTACCAGTAATTGCATCTGGTGGGGTTGGTAATTTGCAGCATTTGGTTGATGGGATTACCAAAGGCCATGCGGATGCCGTATTAGCGGCTAGTATTTTTCACTATGGTGAGTTCACTGTAGGGCAGGCAAAAGAATATATGGCCGCCCAAGGAATTCCGGTTCGGATTTAGAAAGAGCTTTTAAGCGCTGATCGCCATATGAGCGATAAAGGCTGAGCGATTTTCTCCAGCCGATTTAGCCTTGGCGTCCAGCCTTGCCAATACTCTTTTTGGTAAAGAGATATTTACCCTTTCGATATCGTCTGATAGTAAAGCTGGGTCAATCTCAGCAATTGCCCAAATACATCCTTTGAACTCTTTCTTCTTCTGTAGGTTGGTGATGGAGCTGGGCTTTGGTACATCTTCGCCGGCATCTAACGCTGCCTCAATCCAAAGTTCAATAGCTTCTTTGGTATTTTCAATTGCCTCATCAACTCCGCTATCAGCGGCTGAGAAGCAGCCAGGTAAATCGGGAACGACCACGCTCCACGCTAACTTATCTCCACCCGGTTCAATCGCAATTGGATATTTCATGATGATTCCTCTATTTCATTCCTGCTTGTTTTAGTAGCTTTTGAACCAAACCAATTCCTAAATCCTTTTTGGGGTGAGGAATGGTGATGTGCCCACCTTTATAGGGGTGATTAAAAACATGATGAGAGCCTTTTGAGCCCCGCAATACCCATCCATCTTTTTCTAATACCTTAATGAGTTCTTTGCTATTCATTCCCACATTATAAATTTATACACATCATACACACAAATATAAAAGGTGTCTATGAGGCTGGGCAGGTCATTACAGCAAGCTCTAATAAGTGCTTATTTGGTTTGGCCTTAACAATTCTGTCAAAATTGGGCAAATGTCAGATATGAATAAAAACCCTCAAGACCAAAGCCTATTAGATGCCGTGACTTGGAATGATCAGGGTCTTGTACCTGTGATTGCTCAGGAAGTAAGTAGTGGCGATATATTGATGATGGCTTGGATGAATCGCGAAGCTCTTTTAGAAACCATGCGTTTGGGTGAGGCTGTCTACTGGACTCGTTCAAGACAAAAACTTTGGCATAAGGGCGAAGAGTCTGGCCACACTCAAAAAGTGAAAGAAATTAGACTTGATTGTGATGGCGATACTATTTTGCTGATGGTTGAGCAAAAAGATGGCATTGCCTGTCATACAGGTGAACATAGTTGCTTCTTTAAGCAGTGGGATTCAAGCAAGGCCGCTTGGGTTGATCAGTCAATTTCTAAAAAATAAACAAGCTAAAAAGCTTAGCTAAAAGACATAAAATAATCGAATGACTAGTTCTACGAATAAACCTTCTAATTTGGATTCTGCATTCGCGCATTTAGCCGATGTCGTGGATCAACGTCGTGATGCTTTTAAGGCAGGACAAGCCGATCCCAAGACTTCTTATACCGCTTTGCTCTTTTCAAAGGGTGATGATGGAATTTTGAAGAAGATTGGTGAAGAAGCAACCGAGGCAGTCATGGCTGCTAAAGATGCTCGTAGTGCGAACTTGGCTCCAGAGCAGCAAAAATTGCTGGTAGCTGAAATGGCAGACCTTTGGTTCCACTGCTTGATTGCCTTGTCACAATTTAACTTGCGCCCTGAAGATGTGATTGCTGAGCTAGATCGCCGCTTGGGCACCTCTGGAATCGAAGAAAAGGCAGCCAGAAAAGCCGCTGGTAAGGAATAAATACCCATGTCGCATGATCCAAATTGCCTGTTTTGCAAGATTTCACAAGGTTTGATCCCATCTCAGAAGGTCTACGAGGATGAGGAAATCTACGCTTTTAAAGATATCAATCCAGCGGCACCAGTGCATTTTTTGGTGATTCCTAAGAAACATATACCCATGTTGGAGTCAGCAGAAAGCATTGATGCCCCATTGCTGGGTAGAATGATGGAATTAGCGCCGCGTCTTGCTAAAGAGCAAGGCTGTCGTCCCGGCAAGGATGGCGGCTTTCGTTTGATGGTGAATAATGGTGCAGATGGAGGGCAGGAGGTTTATCACTTGCATTTGCATGTGATGGGCGGTCCGCGCCCCTGGAAAAAATAATCCAAGGAGATTCAAAATGGGCTCATTTAGCATTTGGCATTGGTTAATTGTTTTGGTCATCGTGATGTTGGTATTTGGTACCAAGAAATTACGCAATATCGGCCAAGATTTGGGTGGTGCTGTAAAAGGTTTTAAAGATGGCATGAAGCCAGGCGATGAACCTAAAGAGCAAATCCAGCAAGCTGCTGCAACAACAGAAAAAACTGTTGATGTGCACGCTAAAGACATCAACAAGTGATTCTTGTTAGCGCAATAGAAATCCATGTGGTTTTTAGAAGACTGCTTCAATGATTGATCTTGGAGTTTCAAAACTTGCGCTTATTGCAGTAGTTGCTTTAATCGTAGTGGGTCCAGAGCGCCTACCAAAAATTGCTCGTATGGCGGGTAATTTATTTGGTCGTGCACAGCGCTACATGGCCGACATTAAATCTGAAGTTAATCGCCAGATGGAAGTAGAGGAATTTAAAAAGTTCCGGGAAGAGAGTGCTTCCGCCTTCAAAGAAGTTGAGAACAGCATCAACTCCACTGTTCAAGAAGCCAATACCAACCTGAGCGATCAGGCCGATATTTTCGAAACCAGTTTTGAGAAGCTACCGCTTGATGAGAGAGCGGTGTGGGATAAGACCAAGCGTCAAGGCCGCAATAGCTGGGGTGTTAGACGTACAGCTAGACCGTTATGGTTTAAACGCTCTGCCGGTGTGCGCACACGAGTTCAATCGGGCGCTGCCAGAATGAAACGCTTTCATCACAGCGCTATCAAATAAATAAAACAAGAATAAAAATACTTTCGCATGTCAGAAAATCATTCCACTGAAGAGTCAGGTTTACAAGAATCTTTTCTCTCGCATTTATTTGAATTACGTGATCGCGTTATCAAAGCAGCTTTAGCAATTATTGTTGTCTTTGTATGCCTGGTCTATTGGGCGCCCGATATTTTTCATTTGTTTTCACAGCCTTTGCTAGATTCATTACCAGCAGGCGGCAAGATGATTGTGACGGATGTCACCGGTTCATTCTTTGTTCCGATGAAAGTCACCATGCTAGTGGCATTTCTGATTGCATTACCCGTGGTGATTTATCAACTATGGGCTTTTATTGCGCCAGGCTTATATCAACATGAGCGTAAGTTGGTCGTTCCATTGGTGGTGAGTAGCTATAGCTTATTTATCTTTGGTATGGCCTTTGCCTACTTCTTGGTATTTCCAACCGTGTTTAATTTCATGGCTAGCTATAACGCACCATTGGGCGCTGAGATGTCTACGGATATCGATAAATACCTGAGCTTCGCCATGAATACTTTTTTAGCTTTCGGTATTACTTTTGAGGTGCCAGTAGTGGTGGTTGTTCTTGTTCGTATGGGCATTGTGCCTTTGGCTAAGCTCAAAGAAATTCGTCCTTACGTGATTGTGGGTGCCTTTGTGATTTCTGCAGTTGTGACTCCACCCGATGTTCTATCCCAATTGCTCCTGGCGATTCCAATGACTTTGCTATATGAGCTGGGCTTATTTATTGCGCGCTTCTATACGCCTAAGCCTGCAGATGATGAGACGGCTAAAGAAGATCAAGCAAGTTCAGCGTCAGTCTGATTTTTAGATTTCTTAGAAAAAGTACCTGTTAGCCAATTAGTAACGCGATCAAAGCGATAGCGTCTTTGTCGGAGGTTGCCTTCAATATCCAGTTCGGCACCAGCAAATGCTTTGCCTGCAGCCAAAAGAGTGCGACGTTGTTGAATCGTATCAATCTGAATCAGTCTCGGCAAAATCTTAGGCAATTCCCAGCGAATATCAACGGCTACACAATGCTCATGTTGTAACTGCCCTACTTCACATAGTAATAACTCTGCTTTGCTAAAGTTAAATTGATTAGCAATGATGATGCGATGAAATAGTAATAGCCAATCTTCATCTAATTTATGTTCAGCATGATGATTAATGGCTCGCTCTGCATATTGAGCCAACTCAAACCATTCATTTGCTTTGGGATCCGGACAGCTTTCTAAAATTTTACTGAGCAAATCTTTGGCTTCTGCTACGCCTTGCTGATGGGCTTGCCAGACCCAATACGATGCTTGCAAGCCACGCACCTTTTCTTCAGACTTTTCTCGCTTACGCCACAGGTTGGCACCTTTACGCAATTGTGCTTCTGCATGGCCTAAGTCAGCAGCGCGATCAAAGCAGCGATCACTTTCTGTGGCGTTATATCCTGAGAATTGAGGGCGACGATAAATTTCACCTAACGCATACCAAGCATCTCGATCACCATCTTTGGCTGCGAGCTCTAACCAGTACGCTGCTTTTTTAAGCGCAGCGTTGGATTTGGTATCACTGCCATCTAATTGAGCGAGACGCAATCCTAAAGTCAGTTTTGCAATGGTGAGACCAAGTTCTGCCGCTTGCAAAAGAGCATCTTCTTTTTTCTCTTCAAGCCAAGCGCCCCATAATGAGGATAGAGCCTCATTTTTAGGTTGAAGTTTAATCAGCAGTTCTTTGGCAGGGCTTGTGAATGGCGAATCGATTTCAGAAAGCTCTTGAAGATATTCTTTAGCAAGTTTTTGAAGCCCAGCAAAATCAAGCCCAGCAATTTTTTCAATCGAGGGTGTAGTTGTTGCTTTGCCTAGCCAATCAACAAGCTGAGACTGTGTCTCTTGATATGCAGGGTTAATCAGAAAATTAGCTAGCTGCCATTTGGCGGCCAGGCTAGAGGCGTCTTGAACAGCTTTTTCGGCTACCTCCCAGAATGACCCCCAGCCAAAGCTAAAAGCAGGGGAATTGAAGGTCTCCACTAGAGGAATGCTGGCCACTTGCTCTAAAAGATTGGAAATTTGCTGTTGGATTAAGTCTTTTTCCTCAAGTCCTTGATTTGAAATGGAAAAATAGGACTTTTCAAGCCAAATCAAGGCATTAGTGGGTTGAATTGGGGTTTTAAATGACCCGGTCATGTAGGCCTGTGCCAATTTTTGTTGCGCTAATACATCACCTAAGCGGGCTGAGCTGAGGATTTTTAGGAATTCGCGACTTGCCATATGACAATTTTGTCATCTAAGGGCCTTAAAAGACAGAAAACAAAGGCCTTGTTGCCGAGATACAACGAAGAAAGCCAAAAAACTACCTTTTGACAAGCAAAAAGAGCTCCTAAATACCCTTACCCCCAGTCTAGTAGGGCAAGGGAGGCAAAATTCATAAGTCCCGGTTTTATTTGGGCATTACTTTTAATTTTTGGAGATTTAAAGAATGAAAAAATCACTATTAGCAGTTGCAGCTATGACAGCTTTTGCTGGCGCAGCTCAAGCTCAGTCCTCAGTGACTGTTTACGGTATCGTTGATGCTGGTTACACAGGCGGTAACGCACGTGCAACTTCTGGTGCTGGTGTTACTGTTAAAGAAACTGTTAACCGTATCAGCAACAGCATGGAATCTGGTAGCCGTATCGGTTTCCGCGGCAATGAAGATTTAGGCGGCGGTACTTCTGCCATTTTCACATTTGAGGTAGGTATTCAGCCAGCAGGTAATGCTGGTTCAAACTCAACTGGTTTGAGTGCAGATGCAGCTGGTGCTGGTACTTGGTCTCCAAACGTACGTCAAGCATTTGTTGGTTTGGCGAAAAAAGGCCTTGGTGATGCTCGTATTGGTACACAAAACACCTTGTTCTGGGAACAAGCTGGCTCAAATACTACTGGTCAATTGAGCCAGACTTACGGAAGTATGTTAGCCCCGTCAACTGACGGTGCTTTCTTTACTTCCGCTTCTGGTGGAGTAAACGCTGGTTCACAATCTGCTGCTTATACTGCTAGAACAACCAACACCATTCGTTTTGCTACAGAGCGCATGGCTGGTTTGATTGGTAAATTCTCATACACACAAAGCAACCTTAACCGTACCCAGGGTGTTAATGCCGCTACTGAAGGCACAACTAACACATCTGCAGGCCCTACAAGTAACGCAGTAGCGGGTGTTGCTGCTGGTGGTCAAACAGGCGGCAATAATAACCAAAGCGGCTATCAGTTTGCAGCGGATTATGTTTTCCAAAAAGCCAACATTCAAGCTTCTTATGCAGCGTTTACATCTGAGAACCCATACACTGTAGCCGCAGCTACACCGAGCGCTACCAATAACACAGCTTGGGGTAGTGGTACACAAGGTAATAATGTTAAAGATACTCAAACTTTGATTACTGGTAGCTATGACTTTGGTATTTTGAAGGCCTATGCAGGTTGGACAAATCGTAAAGTTGAATCTACTTTGAATAGCAATGCATTCTTGAAGCGTAGCGCACAAGAAATTGGTGTTCGTAGCTTTATTACACCTACTATTGAGGGTTGGGCTTCTGTTGGTAACGGCCGATACTCTTCATTTGGTACTGGTCAACCTACAGCTAACATCACTGGTTACCAAGTTGGTAGCAACTATTGGATGAGCAAGCGTACAAACTTGTATGCTATTTATGGCCAAAATGGCACATCAAGCACAACTAATGGTTCTTACAACTTGAACCAATATTCTATTGGCGCACGTCACACTTTCTAATTTAACGCTAGCGTAAGCTAGTTTGAGTTTAGAAAAGAAGTACAAAACCCGCTGTGGGAACACAGCGGGTTTTTTCATTTAGAGCCAAGGTTTACCCCTAAAGATTGGATGTAAAATCGCCTCATAATGCTTTATATTGCAAGGTGATATAAAGTCATTTGCCTTACCTACTTATTTACTGAAAGTGAGCCCCATGAAAAAGAGTCAATTAAGTCAGTTTGTTGCTGCCGTTTTCTTTACCGGATTATCTGTTAGTGCGTTTGCCGCGAGCCCTACTTTAGACAAAATTAAATCTTCTGGTGCCGTCACCATGGGCGTGCGCGAGTCATCCATTCCAATGTCCTATACCACTGGCGATAGCCGCTTTGATGGTTACCATGTTGAAGTTTGCCGCATGATTCTGGGCGATATTAAAGACAAGTTGGGCTTGAGCACATTGCGCATCAATTACCAGCCTGTGACATCCCAAAACCGCGTACCTTTAGTACAAAACGGTACCGTTGATATTGAGTGCGGTACAACAACTAATAATAGTACTCGCGCTAAGGATGTTGGTTTTGCCAATACTTTGTACGTTGAGGAAGTGCGTATTGCAGTTAAAGCAAACTCTGGGATTAATTCCATTTCGCAATTAGCAGGTAAAAAAGTTGCTACAACCACTGGCACAACCTCTGTTCAATTGCTGCGTAAACATGAAAAAGCCAATGGCGTTAACTTTGATGAAGTGTTTGGTAAAGATCATGCCGATAGCTTCTTATTGTTAGAGTCCGGCCGTGCTGACGCATTTGTGATGGATGGTTCGATTTTGGCTGGCAACATTGCTAGCTCTAAGAATCCAAAAGATTTCAAAATTGTTGGTGAAGTCCTTGCTACCGAGCCAATCGCCATTATGGTTCCAAAGAATGATCCTGAGTTCAAGGCTGCCGTGAATGCCGCGATTGCGAAGATTGTTGCAAATGGCAAAATGCCTGGATTGTGGAACAAGTGGTTCTTGTCACCAATTCCACCAAAGAATGCTGTAGTTGGTCTTGAGTTGTCTCCAGCAACTAAAAATGCTTGGGCTAATTTGAATGACAAGCCTGCAGAAGACTACAACAAGAAGTAATCTAATCAATTGAGTTGTTAATATGGCGTTAGATTTAGGTGTTTTTTGTAAAAGCACCTTAGACGGAGAAGCAGTTGAATACTGCTTCTCCTCAATTTTTGGTCTTGGGCAAAATGCAGATCCTAGTTACCTAGATTGGCTTCTGAAAGCTTGGGGGTGGACCCTTGCCGTTGCGGGCTTAGGCTTGGCTATTGCTTTGATTGTGGGTGCAATTATGGGCACCCTCAGGACCTTACCGGATAACGGAAAACTCAGTAGGTGGCTTGTTCGACTTTCAACAGCTTGGGTAGAGTTATTTAGAAATATTCCCGTCTTGGTGCAGGTATTTCTTTGGTATCACGTTATTCCCGCCTTTGTTTTACCTTTAAAGGCACTTCCATCCTACTGGTTAGTTAGCATTGCATTGGGCTTTTTTACTTCAGCTCGTATAGCAGAGCAAGTGCGCGCAGGTATTCAGTCTTTACCTAGCGGTCAAAGAGCGGCTGCTACCGCTCTCGGCTTAACAACTCCGCAGACGTATCGTTATGTCATATTACCCATGGCTTTGCGTATTGTGATTCCACCGCTGACTTCTGAAAGCATGAATGTGATTAAAAACTCTTCAGTTGCTTTTGCAGTCTCAGTCCCTGAGCTCACATTATTTGCAATGCAGGCTCAAGAAGAAACTTCCCGAGGTGTGGAGATTTACTTAGCGGTGACCTTGCTTTATGCATTATCAGCTTTTGCCGTCAATCGAGTAATGGCTTTGATCGAGAAAAGAAGTCGTATCCCTGGTTTTATTGCTGCATCGAATGATGCAAGTCTGGCTCATTAAATGGTGGCGATATGTTGAGCCTAGACATTGGTTTTTATAATTGGGAACTCTTCACAAATTACATTCTGAAGGGGCTTCTATTTAGTGTGCAGCTCACTGTCATTGCGACAGTTGGGGGCATTGTGGTTGGTACCTTCCTGGCCTTGATGAGACTATCTGGCAAGCCAGCCTTGGTATATCCCGCAACGTTTTATATCAATACCATGCGCTCCATTCCATTGGTAATGGTGATCCTCTGGTTCTTCTTATTAATACCAATGCTCATTGGCAGGCCCATTGGTGCAGATTTATCTGCCACCATTACCTTTATTGCATTTGAGGCCGCCTTCTTTTCGGAGATTGTTCGAGCGGGTATCCAGTCGGTACCCAGGGGCCAGGTTTACGCAGGGGAAGCCTTAGGGATGACCTATGGCCAAAATATGCGTTTGATAGTTTTGCCTCAAGCTTTTAGGAATATGATTCCCGTCTTCATGACGCAGACCATTATTTTGTTCCAAGATACCTCCTTGGTTTATGCAATTGGTGCCTACGATTTATTGAAAGGTTTTGAGATCGCCGGTAAAAATTATGGCCGTCCAATCGAGACTTATATTTTGGCCGCCGCTACGTACTTCATTATTTGTTTTTCACTGTCTAAAGCAGTGCGCGCTATTCAGGCAAAAGTTGCCATTATTCGTTAATTATTTTTTGATCGCTACACACTACATAGACCATCATGATTGAACTCCAAAACGTTTCTAAATGGTATGGCTCCTTTCAGGTTTTGACTGACTGCACTACGTCAATCAAAAAAGGTGAGGTAGTGGTTATTTGCGGTCCGTCTGGTTCGGGCAAGTCAACCCTAATTAAAACAATTAATGCATTAGAGCCATTTCAGGCTGGTCAAATTTCTGTAGATGGAATTAATTTGCATGATTCAAAGACGAATCTACCTAAGCTACGAGCTCGCGTAGGAATGGTGTTCCAACACTTCGAACTTTTCCCACACTTAAGTATTACTGAGAATCTGACATTAGCTCAGATCAAGGTGCTGGGCCGCTCAGCCGATGATGCAAAGGCTCATGGGCTGAAATACCTTGAGCGAGTTGGCCTGAGTGTGCAAAAAGATAAATTCCCCGGACAGTTATCTGGCGGTCAACAGCAGCGTGTCGCGATTGCGCGTGCTTTAAGCATGGACCCCATTGTCATGCTCTTTGATGAGCCTACTTCTGCTTTAGATCCAGAGATGGTTGGCGAGGTATTGGATGTGATGGTCAAACTTGCTAACGAGGGCATGACTATGTGCTGCGTTACCCATGAAATGGGTTTTGCACGCAAGGTGAGTAATCGAGTGATTTTTATGGATCAAGGTCGAATTATTGAAGATTGCAGCAAGGATGAATTTTTTGGGAATCCTGAAGCGCGTTCTCCAAGAGCCAAAGATTTTTTATCCAAAATACTTCCTGGATAAAAGACAACAAGCCCTTAATTAATTCAGCGTTTTTGGTCTAGGCCGCTTGCCAGTTTGGACCTTCAGTTCCAACATTTTTTCTTTGCGCAAAATTTTAAGACTTGCTTCATTTCCTGGCCCTATCTGCGCGATTTGATTTAAGAGTTGCCTTACGTCTTTTGTTCCATTGCCATCAACAGAGACGAGCACATCCCCAGGCTTAACCCCACCCCTTGCCGCAGGCCCACCCTCCAGCACCCCAGAAATCAGGACTCCGACGGTGTTGCTAGGCAAACCAAGCGATTCTGAGAGCTCTCTCGAGAGGTTTTGAGGCTCAACCCCAATCCACCCCCTAGTGACGCCCCCATTTTTAAGAATGGATTCCATTACTTGTTTGGCTAGATTTACAGGAATAGCAAATCCAATTCCCATGGACCCGCCGTTGTTTGAATAAATGGCGGTATTGATGCCAATCAAATTACCTCGCGTATCCACTAGAGCGCCCCCTGAATTTCCAGGATTAATCGCCGCGTCAGTTTGAATGAAGTTTTCAAAAGTATTGATACCCACATGGTCACGACCCATTGCAGAAACAATTCCGGATGTTACGGTTTGACCAACTCCAAATGGATTTCCAATAGCCAGCACTACATCACCCACATGAACAGATTCAATTTTTCCTAGAGTAATGGGAGTTGGTAATTGCTTGGGCTCAATTTTTAAAACAGCGATATCTGTTTCTGGATCGCTCCCAATAATTTTTGCTTTAACTTTTCTACCGTCTGATAGTGCAACATCAATTTCATCTGCATCACTGATAACGTGATGATTGGTCAGAATAATTCCTTCGGGACTTACTAAAACCCCAGAGCCTAGGCTGGATATAGGTTCCTCGTCGGGTGGCTGGTCACCAAAAAAGAATTTGAATAAAGGATCGGTAGGATTTTGTTTGCTTCCTATGCGTGTTTTTGGTTTTGCAGAAATCTTGCTAGTGAAAATATTGACAACCGCGGGCATCGATTTTTTCACAGCATCATGGTAAGAGCCCGGACTAACAGCAGTGCCGTCGTACATACCTTCTTTAAACGTCACGTTTTCAACAATAGAACTCACACCTTCGCCAGATATCCAGCTTGGTTTCAGAGTAGCAATAATGAACATTGCTGCCAGAAGAATGGTTACCGTTTGTGCAAACAGTAACCATAGGCGATTAAACATTTCCTAATGCGCTTTGCTAATTTATTTCTTGAGACTGTCGCGAATCTCGCGCAGCAAAACTACATCTTCCGGAACTGGTGGAGGAGGTGTATCCATGAGGCGAATCCTATTGACTACTTTGACCATTTGAAAAATCACAAAGGCCAACAAAATGAAATTAATCGAAATGGTGATGAAGTTGCCATAGGCAAAAATGGGCACCCCAGCCTTTTTGAGGGCATCAAAGGTTCTGGGCACCCCCTCTGGAATATTGCCCAGGACAACAAAAAGGTTTGTAAAGTCGATATGACCCCCTAAAAGGGTTGAAATGACCGGCATAACAATGTCGTTTACTAGGGAATCGACGATTTTCCCGAAAGCCCCGCCAATAATCACGCCAACCGCTAAATCTATGACGTTGCCCTTGACAGCAAAGTCCCGAAATTCCTTTAAAACGCTCATTTCAGCCTCCTTTTTTCTCCAAATACCAATTAACCCAAGATTAACCCCATAACTTTCCTACTTACCCCACTTTTTACTTTAAAATGCTAGGTTTAAGCAATTTCCACCCATAGATACCCTTTTAGGAATTTTGTAAATGAGTGACAAGCCCTGTATGGACAAGGATCGCCGTAATTGGCTGATCGCCACTTCGGCAGTTGGAGGCGTAGGTGCAGCCGCAGCCCTTTACCCTTTTGTAGACAGTTTTGAGCCTTCTGAGCGTGCTAAGGCCGCCGGTGCCGCTGTTGAGATTGATATTAGTGGCATGCAGCCAGATGAAATGAGAATGGTTGAGTGGCGCGGAAAACCTGTTTGGGTGGTTCGTCGCACCCCTGAGCAGGTTGCTGAGCTGTCTAAGATTGATGGCGAATTGGCTGATCCAGATTCATTGCGCGATCCAGCCCAATTTACACCTGCTTATGCTCAAAACCAATGGCGCTCTATCAAGCCTGAGTACCTTGTAGTTGTAGGTATTTGCACACACTTAGGATGCTCTCCTACAGCCAAATTTGAATCAGGAGCTCAACCTTCCTTACCAAATAACTGGCCAGGAGGTTTCCTTTGTCCATGTCATGGTTCGACATTTGATATGGCCGGCCGTGTATTTAAGAACAAACCAGCACCAGACAATATGGAAGTACCGCCACATATGTATTTGAGCGATACCAAGATTCTGGTTGGCGAAGATAAGAAGGCCTAAGGAGAGATAAATGGCATTTCACGAAAAAGAAGTTCCTGCAGACGCCTCCGCAGCCGTAAAGCTAATGGCATGGGTTGACTCACGTCTTCCAGTTACTGATGCATTTAAGCGGCATATGAGTGAGTACTATGCTCCGAAGAACCTGAATTTTTTCTACATCTTTGGTGCATTAGCAATTGTTGTTTTAGCAATTCAGATCATTACCGGAATTTTCTTGGTGATGAACTACAAGCCTGATGCTGCTAAAGCTTTTGAATCTGTTGAATACATCATGCGCGAAGTGCCATGGGGTTGGTTAATTCGCTACATGCATTCGACTGGCGCCTCAATGTTCTTTGTGGTGGTCTATCTGCATATGTTCCGTGGCTTGATTTATGGTTCTTATCGTAAGCCTCGTGAACTCATCTGGATTTTTGGTTGCGCAATTTTCTTGTGTTTAATGGGCGAAGCCTTCTTTGGATACTTGCTCCCTTGGGGTCAGATGTCTTACTGGGGCGCTCAAGTGATTGTGAACTTATTTTCTGCAATTCCTTTTATTGGTCCAGACCTGTCTTTATGGTTGCGTGGCGACTATGTGGTTGGCGACGCGACTCTGAACCGCTTCTTTGCATTCCATGTGATCGCTATTCCACTAGTGTTAATTGGTTTGGTAGCAGCCCACATTTTGGCTTTGCATGAAGTAGGCTCCAATAATCCTGATGGCGTTGAAATTAAAAATAATTTAGATGCAAATGGCCATCCAGTTGACGGCATCCCATTCCATCCTTATTACAGCGTGCATGATGTGATGTACTTGGGCGGTTTCCTCATTATTTTTGCGAGTATTGTTTTCTTTGCTCCAGAGATGGGTGGATATTTCTTAGAGGCAAATAACTTCATCCCTGCTAATCCGTTTGTAACGCCAACGCACATTGCGCCAGTGTGGTACTTCACACCGTTCTACTCAATGTTGCGTGCAACTACCTCTAACTTCTTATTGCCTTTGTGGATCTTCTTGGCAGTTATTCTGGGCATGTTTGCGAGGACTTCAAGCGATAAAAGAGTGAAGGGTGCGTGCGTAGCAATTGCACTCGCTTTGGCTGCTGGCTTCTATGCATTTGATGCGAAATTCTGGGGCGTTGTCATTATGGGTGGCTCAGTAGTCATTCTGTTCTTCTTGCCTTGGCTTGACTATTCCCCAGTGAAATCGATTCGTTACCGTCCTCAGTTCCATAAATACATCTATGGTGTATTTATTGTTACTTTTGTAATCTTGGGTTACTTGGGTATCGAGCCACCATCACCAGTATTTGAAAAGATTTCTCAGATTTGTACGATTTATTATCTGGGCTTTTTCTTGGCAATGCCTTTCTGGAGCAAGCTTGGAACATTCAAGCCAGTTCCAGACCGCGTTACTTTTGAATCCCATTAATTCAGACACCAGAGAAATTAGGAAATAGTATGAAACGAATTCTGCAAACTTTGATGGGCGTCTGCCAAGCAATAGTATTGGTCGCTGCTCTCGGCTTTGGTGCTACTGCGAATGCAAGTGAAGGTGGCTTTCCTTTGGATAAGGCACCAGACCGCGTTAGTAGCAATGCCTCCTTACAAAATGGCGCCAAAATATTTGTGAACTATTGCTTGAACTGCCATTCGGCCACAAGCATGCGCTACAACCGTTTGCGCGATATTGGTTTAACTGACCAGCAAATTAAAGACAATCTCATTTTCACCGATGCCAAAGTGGGTGATTTGATGACTATCTCCATGACTCCAAAAGAAGGCAAGGCATGGTTTGGTAAGACTCCTCCAGATTTATCTGTAGAGGCTCGTGCTCGTGGAACGGATTGGCTTTATACCTATTTCCGTACTTTCTACAAAGATGATGCAACTCAAACTGGTTGGAACAACTTGGTATATCCAAACGTTGGCATGCCACATGTGCTCTGGCAGTTACAGGGTGAGCGTGCTGCGAACTTTGAGGAACGCAAAGATCCACATGATCCAAGCAGAATGGAAAAGGTATTTGTTGGCTTCGAGCAGTTAACTCCCGGCACCATGCAATCTCAAGAGTATGACGACAACATTGCTGACTTAGTGGCTTTCATGTCTTGGATGGCTGAGCCAGTTCAGTTGGAGCGTAAGCGTCTTGGCGTAGTAGTGCTCCTATTTTTGGCGCTCTTTACTCTCTTGGCATGGCGCTTGAATAAAGCGTACTGGAAAGACGTCCACTAATCATTTGATGAGCCCTGTTATTAGGGCTCATGATTGAAAAGATTTAACGCTGTTGTGCGTTTGTTGTATTGAAGTAGAAATTTAAGGAAATCAATTTATGATGGTGTTGTACTCGGGTACTAACTGCCCATTCTCGCAACGCTGCCGCTTGGTGCTTTTTGAAAAAGGCATGGATTTTGAAATCCGTGATGTTGACTTGTTTAACAAGCCAGAAGACATCTCAGTAATGAATCCTTATGGCCAAGTTCCTATTTTGGTTGAGCGTGACTTGATTCTGTATGAATCAAACATCATTAATGAATATATTGATGAGCGTTTTCCTCATCCACAATTGATGCCGCCTGATCCAGTAGCTCGTGCACGTGCACGCCTTTTCTTGTTTAATTTTGAGAAAGAGCTCTTCGTTCACGTTGCTGCTTTAGAGAACGAAAAAGGCAAGGCCGCTGAAAAGACCCATGAGAAAGCCCGCTTGGCAATTCGTGATCGCTTGACACAGTTGGCACCCATTTTTGTGAAGAATAAGTACATGCTCGGCGATGAATTCTCAATGTTGGATGTTGCTATCGCGCCGTTGTTATGGCGTCTTGAGCATTACGGCATCGATCTTTCTCGTAATGCTGCAGCTCTCTTGAAATATGCTGAGCGCATCTTTAGTAGACCTGCTTATATCGAAGCTTTGACTCCTTCAGAAAAGGTAATGCGCCGCTAAGCTTTACTAGCGGTTCATATCTGTCGGCATGTCTGACGTTCCAAGTAATAAACCCTACCTAATCCGTGCTCTACATCAGTGGTGCACGGATTTTGGTTTTACGCCCTTCATAGCCGTCTTTGTGGACTCTAGAGTGGAAGTCCCAATGGAGTTTGTGAAGAACGATGAAATCGTTTTAAACCTCTCCTTGGAGGCTTGCCATCAGTTACAGATGGAAAATGATTGGATCAGCTTTCAGGCGAGGTTTGGCGGTATTCCGAGAAAAATTATGGTTCCCGTAACGCATGTCTTGGCTATTTACGCCAGAGAGAATGGCCAGGGAATGTCTTTTCCGTTTGATCCAAAGCAGGCCCGGGACTTGCATATTGCAGATGCCTCAGATGGGGTAGCTGAAAAGCCTAAAACGAGCAGACCTTCCTTGAAGATTGTGAAATAGGCTAAAATATCTCCGTTGCCCCTTTAGCTCATCTGGTAGAGCAACTGATTTGTAATCAGTAGGTGGTCTGTTCGAGTCGGACAAGGGGCACCAAATATTCCAAAGCTTCTAAGTTAAACGTCTTAGAAGCTTTTTCTTTTATTGCTCAGCTAAAGATTGAGATTGACCTTATTTGTCTCTGGCAAATATAAAACCGCAATCACTGCGGCGCTAGCCAAAAAGATTGTTGGGTACCAAAGTCCGGCAAGATCATTTCCCCATTGTTGATTTAGCCAAGTCACGATAAGTGGTAAAAGTCCACCTATCCATCCCGCTGCTAGGTTATGTGGAAGGGTTGCTGCGCTATTGCGAGTCTTGGCAGGAAATAACTCTGCCAAGAGCGCTGTTTGAGGGCCAACCACTAAGGCAAGAGATAGGGATAGTCCAGTTAAAAGCAGCCCTATTAATATTAATGCGCTATTGGCATTTGGTGCCTGTAGGTACTGCTGTCCCAAGTTTTGAAGTATTTGGAATGCGGGCTGTATAAAAATGGATCCCAACAAAAGACCGCTAATCACAACAGGCTTGCGCCCAACTTTGTCTGATAGCCAGCCAGCAAATACAGTGAGCGGAAATAGGGCTAAGGTCGCATAAACACTGAGTTGATCCACAACTGCCGGCGGCAGTTTGAGAGAAGCTTTCAAAAAAATCGAGGTATAAACCTGCACACAGAAAAAGAGTACTGCTCCACCAGCAGAAATGCAGAAGAAAAGTAAAAACATGCGCTTGCGTGTTTGAGGGTCTCGAAAATTACTGAGCAGTGGATGATCAGTTTTTTGGCTACTTTTATTAAGCTCTAAAAACACAGGCGTTTCTTCCAAAGCCATGCGAGCTTTAAATGCAATGATTAACAAGACGATCGAGATCCAAAATGGCACTCGCCAGCCCCATGCTTCAAATTGCTCTGGGGAAAGATAAATTCTGAGTAGCGCTATTTGCAAGGTGGAAAACAAAATTCCAAGCGGCCCCATCAGTTGTAGAAAACTAGTTTTAAGCCCTCTATATTCATTACCTGCGTGTTCGGCCAGGTATACGGCACTACCGCCAATTTCACCGCCAGCGGACAAGCCTTGCAGCAAGCGTAAGCTAACCAAGCAAATTGGAGCCCAAATACCGATTTGGGCATAGGTAGGCAAAAAGCCTACACAAAAGGTGGCTATCCCCATGAGGGCAATGGTGATCATAAATACTGGCTTTCGGCCAATGCGATCGCCCATAGAGCCAAATATGGCAGCTCCAATAGGGCGCACTACCATTCCAACGCCAAAAGTCGCCAGGCTGGCTAATAGACCAGTGCTTGGGTCACTTGAGGGGAAGAAGAGGGGGGCAAAAACAACTGCTAAAGTGGCAAAGGTGAGAAAGTCATACCACTCTAAAAAAGTCCCAAAACAGGCCGCAATCGCTACTTTTCGGTAGGAGTGGGGGCCTTTTATTTTTTCTATATTATTGATTTTATTCAACTTAATTCTTTTTATAAAGTATTTGTTGCAAAGCAGCAAAAAGTTCTTGATTTGTCATATTTGTTCAGTTACAGTTTGATGGTGCAGTGCAATATTTAAGGTATACCAAGTTTTCCAACACTTAAATCGTGCGCTTAATTGATTAGTTGTACCACTTAATTTCTGGAGAAATACATGAACCAAGATCAAATCACCGCTAAATTGTCCCAAATTAATAGCAAAGGCCTCGAGGCTTCATTTTCTTTGAGCGAAGCTGCTTTGGAAAATGCTCAGAAATTGGCTGAGTTGAACTACGCTGCTTCTAAGGATGTTTTAGTAAATACTCAAGATGGCATTCAACAAGTTTTGACAGCAAAAGATCCAAAGCAAGTTACTGAACTTCTCAATGCTGAAACATTTCAAGCTGCTGGTAGCCAGGCAGTTGCATATCAAAAGAAAGTAAGCAAAGTATTGCGTGATGGTAATAAAGAATTTGTAAACGTTGTAGATGCAAGCATCGATCAGTTGCAAGATGGTTTCCAAGATTGGATTAATACTGTTGCCGCTAACGCACCTGCAGGCTCCGACGCATTTTTGTCTTCGTTCAAGACTGTATACGGTAGCGCATTGCAAGGTTTTGAGCAGTTTCGTGCCGCTAGCAAAGAAGCTTTTGCTACTGCAGAAAAAACTGCGGATCAAGCAATCGATGCTATTCAAGGTCAAATGGTTCAAGCTAAGAAAGCTGCTACACCTGCATCACGTGCACGCAAATCTGCTTAATCAGTCGAATTAGATTTAGAAGTCAGTCTTAAAAAACCCCGCCTGGCATGAGCTAGGCGGGGTTTTGTTTTATGGCGTTTTATTCTGAATCTGTAGAAGATTCAATTAATGGCGTAGATAAGTTTTTACTAGGCTTGACGCCAAGCTCACGAACTTTTTCAGCAGTACGAATGAGATTGCCTTTGCCAGACTTCAGTTTATTAAAGGCATCGTGGTAGCTTGTTTGGGCTTGATCTAAGCGTTGTCCTAGCTTTTCTAGATCTTCTACAAAACCTACGAACTTGTCATACAAGCTGCCACATTGTTTAGCAATCTCAAGTGCATTCCGGTTTTGCTGATCCTGTCTCCACAGATGAGCCACAGTTCGTAAAGTTGCCATCAAAGTACTTGGGCAAACTAGAACAATATTTTTGGCTAAAGCTTCTTGATACAGATTAGGCGCGGTCTTTAATGCCAATAAGAATGCTGGCTCAATTGGCACAAACATCAAGACAAAATCAACAGAGCCAACGCCATATAGGGAGCTATAGTTCTTTCCAGATAAGCCTTGTATATGTTGGCGCAAAGATTGGATATGGGCTGCCAGCTCTTGTTCTGCAACGGTTGGATCGGTTGTTTCCGCATGTCTTGCATAGGCCGTAATTGACACCTTACTATCTACGACTAGACTTCTACCTTCAGGCAACTTAATCACAACGTCGGGCTGTAGGCGCGATCCATCCGATTGAGTATGGCTATCTTGCACCACATACTCTTCGCCTTTGCGTAAACCGGAAGATTCAAGAATTGACTCAAGAACAAGCTCTCCCCAATTACCTTGTACCTTAGAGTCACCTTTAAGAGCTTGAGTTAAGGAGCGTGTCTCATCAGACATGCGTAGATTGAGATTAGCCAAACGCTCGATCTCACTTTTAAGAGCAAAGCGTTCGCGTGCTTCATTGCCATAAGAGGTGCTGACCTGCTCTTTAAATTCAGTCAGCTTAGTTTGTAGTGGTTTGAGGAGTGCATCTAAGCTTGCAGCATTTTGTTCGGTAAAGCGCTTAGATTTATCTTCCAAAATCTCATTGGCTAAATTCTTAAACTGGTTTGTTAAGGCCTCTTTGGCTTCATTGAGAGATTCAATTCTTCCTAGGCCTTGTTTGCGCTCAGAATCTAGCTCTGCTTCAAGACGAATAGCAGTTTGCAGCGCATGATCTCGCTCTTCGCAAAGACTGACTGCAAGTGCGGCTTGTATTTGTGCTTCTTGCTCGGTGCGTGATAGTGCGGAGCGTAAGTTCAGCACATAAACTAAAAGGCCTGCACATAGAGCAAATGGCAGGCCAAATAGCAGCAGTGAGCTGAGATCAAAAGTCACAGAGCTAAATTGAATTAGGCTTTGACTAGTTTTTGGAGCTCACCAGACTCAAACATGGCAGTCATGATGTCTGAGCCACCGATGAACTCACCGTTGATATAGAGCTGAGGAATCGTTGGCCAATTCGCAAATTCTTTGATGCCCTGACGAATATCTGCACTTTCTAATACGTTAACAGTGTGCAGTTTTTCAACACCGCTAGCACGCAAAATATTGATTGCATTGCCAGAGAAGCCGCACTGAGGAAATTGCGCTGTTCCTTTCATGAACAGGACAACAGGGTGGCTGGTAACGATTTCTTTGATTTGAGCTTGTGTATCCATAAATTCTTTCTAGAAAAACAATAAAGCGGTAAAAAAAGCTTGGAAATGCTATTGCATCGATTTTAAGACTTAATGCAAAAAAGGGTGATTCCAGATCTTATTTTCGGGCAGATGCTACCCGCTTATGCCCAGCCAAATCCTCATGGGTTTGAATATCGCTTAATCCTGCGGCTTTCATAAGGCTAACCACGGCCTCTGACTGATCAAATCCATGCTCAACTGCAAAAAGACCCATGGGTTTTAAGTGGGACTTAGCCCCCTGAATTATTACCTCAAGACAACTCAGTCCATTGGCATGATCGGTGAGCGCAGAGATGGGCTCAAAGCGTAGATCACCCTGTGTGAGATGGGTATCTTGATTGGCGATATACGGAGGGTTACTTAAGATGACATCAAAAAGGACTTGATTAACCAAGGCTTCGTACCAACTACCTTGCGCAAATTGGACGCGAGCTTCAAGACCTAAGTGTTTAGCGTTAGTTGCAGCGATTGCTAAGGCTTCTGAAGATTGGTCAGTTGCCGTGATCATGACGCTTGGGGTCTCATGTGCAATAGCCAGAGCAATGGCTCCAGAGCCGGTACCTAGGTCGAGGACATTAGCAGATATCGCTTCTGTTTCAAGCCGCTGAATTTCTCGAAGCCCTATTTCAACCAAGAGCTCGGTTTCTGGGCGTGGTATTAGCACACCTGGCGCAACAAATAACTCAATATTGTGAAAGCCTCTTTTACCAATCAGGTATGCAATGGGCTCTCCAGCCATCCTTTTGGATTGTAATTCTTGCCATGCTAAGTTTGCTTCCAAGCTGAGCGTCATATCATCGCGTGATAGCAATGCTGAGCGCGGCAGTTGATAGTATTTATCCAGAACATGTGCCATTAATACGCGTGCTTCGCTGGCAGGAAGTGTTGAGCCACTCAATAAAGAGCGCAGACTTAAATCTGGGTTCATTCAGTTTTAGTTATCACCTAGGGCGGCGAGCAGTTCGGCTTGATGCTCGGAGGCTAGAGCATTGCACAGGTCATCAATGTCTCCATCCATCATCGCATCAATCTTATAAAGCGTGAGATTAATGCGGTGATCTGTAATTCGCCCTTGCGGGAAGTTGTAGGTCCGAATGCGGTCGCTACGATCGCCGGAGCCAATTAAAGATTTACGAGTTTGCGCTTCAAGCTGATGTTTCTCACGTTCACGTGCATCCATGATGCGTGAAACCAGAACTTTCATGGCCTGCTCACGATTACGGTGTTGGCTGCGATCGTCTTGGCACTCAACAACGGTGCCAGTTGGTAAGTGGGTAATCCGCACGGCAGAGTCGGTTTTATTAATGTGTTGACCACCAGCACCAGAGGCGCGGAAGGTATCGATGCGCAGCTCAGCAGGGTTGATTTTGACAGCCTCTAATTCATCTGCCTCCGGCATCACTGCTACCGTACACGCTGATGTATGAATACGTCCTTGAGTTTCTGTTTGAGGAACACGTTGTACGCGGTGACCACCCGACTCGAATTTCAGGCGTGAGTACACGGCCTGACCAACCAAGCGAAGCACAACCTCTTTGTAGCCACCTAAATCGGATTCAGCAGAGCTGACTACTTCCACCTTCCAGCCTTGTCTTTCTGCAAAGCGGGTATACATGCGCAATAGGTCACCTGCAAAGAGAGCGCTTTCATCGCCGCCGGTACCCGCTCTGATTTCTAGGAAGACATTGCGCTCATCGTTCTCATCTCTAGGTAGTAAGAGCTTTTGCAGAGTTCCTGCAAGTTCTTCCATGGTGGCTAAAGCCTGCTTTTGCTCTTCATCGGCAAAGTCCTTCATCTCTGGATCTTTGCGCATCTCTTCAGCAGCTTGTGCGTCTGCTTCAGCCTGTTTGTAAAGTCCAAATTGCTCAACAACGGTAGCAATATCAGAATGTTCACGCGTGAGCTTCCGATAGGCATCCATATCTTTGGTTGCCTCTTCGGAGGTTAATAGAGAATTGAGTTCGGCTAAGCGCGTGTCTAGATGCTCTAGCTTAGCCCGCATGCTGGGCTTCATCTAATGGTCTTCTGGCTTAGTGTGGGAGGCGAATAGTTTTGGTAGGAGTTTAATGAGGGCGTCACGCTCAGCCCCATTCGAGTGCTGTAATGCATGCAGGGAGCCATGTAAAAATTTATTTGTTAATCCTTGCGCCATTGCATTGAGAACTTCTTGTGGATCATCGCCACGCATTAAGCGCTTCATCGCACGCTCTAATTCAAGCTGTCTTAAACGTTCGCCTTGAGTCTGAATATCTTGAATGATAGGCACAGCGTTACGTCCGTGCATCCAGTGCATAAAATTGCCAACACGATCTTCAATGATGGCCTCCGCTTGACTTACTGCTGCTTGGCGTAAATTAGCTCCAGTCTTAATCATCACGCCGAGATCATCTACGGTGTAGAGGTACACATCATCAAGTCGCGAGATCTCTGGCTCAAAGTCACGGGGTACGGCAAGATCAATCATTACCATCGGCTTGTGGCGGCGTTGTTTGAGGGCACTCTCAACCATGCCTAAACCAATGATGGGTAAGGATGAGGCGGTACTAGAAACAATAATGTCGAATTCATACAGGCGCCCAGGAAGCTCTGAAAGCTTGAATGACTCTGCCTCAAGGTCTTGCATAGAAATAGAATCTGCTAATTCTTGACCGCGTTCAATCGTGCGATTAGCAATTGCAACATTTTTAGGTTTGCGGGCTACAAAGTGTGTAGCACATAAGGAAATCATGTCGCCAGCACCAATAAACAAAATACGCTGATCAGAAATCTTTTCAAAGATACGTTCTGCAAGGCGAACCGATGCAGCTGCCATAGAAATAGAATGCGCACCAATTTCAGTAGAGCCGCGTACTTCTTTGGCAACTGCAAATGTTTTCTGAAAGAGTTGATTAAGGTAGGTTCCTAAAACACCTGCATCATTTGCAGTACGAACCGCATCTTTCATTTGTCCCAAAATCTGGGTCTCACCAATCACCATGGAATCGAGTCCACAGGCCACTCGAAAAGCATGACGTACTGCATCAGATTGGGGTAAAGAATAAATATGGGGTTGAAGACTGCTTGGAGCAAGCTGTTGCGTTTTGGCTAACCAATCAAAAGTGGCTTCATGCAATAGACCAGCAGCGCTGGCATCGTTTGCAGCGCAGTACACCTCAGTACGGTTGCAAGTTGACAAAATCGTAGCTTCGGGCAGCCCAGCCTGATTCGCGCCAAGCAAATGTTGGCGTAAATCATGCAACGCTTCTTGAAGAAATTCAGGATCGAAGGCGACCTTTTCCCGAATGGCGACCGGCGCTGTGTGATGATTGATGCCGAGTGTCAACAACTTCATAATGGCGATTATAGATTTGATGACAGCATTAATGGGGGTATCAATGGGGTTTTTAGCTTTTCTGGTGATTGGAGGTATTTCCGGGGCTTCAGCCTGGATTTTTTACCCCGGCCAATCCAGAGGACCAAAGTTGGTAAAACTGCTGCTAGCGGCGTTTTTAGGCTTTATAACCGCCTTTATTACTTCCTATCTGGGTCAGTACTTGGGATTTTTTCAGTCTGGCCAGATGCTGGAGTGGATGAGCGCTATTTTTACCGCTTGCTTAGTAGGCTGTATTTTTACTTCCCTAGCTAAATAGTTCCGTTTGGTGTGTTTTGTCTACCCAGACAATCTCTTTCTGGCCCAGTTTTTTCAGCCACTCATTGGCTTTGCTGAAATGCCCACAACTAGCTTTTGCCCCTGGCTCTAAAAAAGGCCTGTCTGTTTTGTACACACCTAAACCGGAGGGATGGGAGGATTGCAAAATCAATTGATCCTTGCCGGACTCAATTAAAGGTAATTTAGATTGTGCATGACCACCCCAGAGCATCCAAACTAACTGGGGTCTTTGTGCAGCCAAAGTAGAAATGAGTCGATCAATCAAACTCTTCCAGCCAAGGTTAGCGTGACTTCCTGCCTCGCCTAATTTGACGCTTAAGGCTGTATTGAGAAGCAGAACTCCTTGCTCGGCCCAAGCATCCAGATCACCGTTGGGTAATTGGCCAAACCCTTCAAGAGCAAGGGCTTTGCTAATGTTGCGCAGAGAGCTCGGAAATGCTCGAGAGTTGGTGGGAATGGTTGCTGGAATAGAAAACGCTAAACCTTGCGCAAGACCCGGAGAGTGATAAGGGTCTTGCCCCAGAATGACAACCTTAACCGCTTTAACCGGGGTTAACTTCAGCGCCTTAAAGAAATTACTTGGCTCTGGCTGAATATGATTTGTATCAATGTCATGGGCGGCTTGTAAATTCTGCTCTAAATCTTGCCAAGCGGAAGAATCGAAATAGTCACCCAGTAGATTGCGCCAATCAGCGGGAACATCCTCTTTAGAAAAAGCTGGCATCTATTGAAGAGAGTTTGTTTATTACGATTTCGCGGAATGAGCGATTAGCTCAAACTGCATTGGTAGATGACTCATCTCTAAATTTGCCATGCGCTCATGTTCTAAGTCATCGCGATAGAAGCAAAAGTGAATATGCTGCCCTTCGGTAAGGCTGGCTAGAACCTTATCTAGACGAGCGCTAGCAATGCGTTGGCCATTGATGCTGGCCAGTAGGTCACCAGGCGCAAGCCCTGCCAGCTGTGCTGCACCACCATCTAGAACATGCGTAATTTTTAACCACCCATTGGCATCGGCATGTCGCATACCCAACTGTAGCTTAATCTTCTCTAATTTCGAGTGTGATTTGGGTTTCACTGAAATCAATTTAGAGGCGATCCACTTCTGAATTGGAAGATCTTCAGCGCCAAAAATGTAACGCGCTTTCATATCGGTCCAAATTTTCGAAAAGCCAGATCCAAGCAACTCAAGCACAAGTTCATCTAGTCCATCTTCGGCAATACCATCATGCGTGACACCATGTCTTTGCCAGATGAGGCGCATGAGGTCATCTAATGATTTCTGATTTTTTGAGAATGCCCGAATTTGTAAATCTAAAGCTAGAGCCAGTAGGGCGCCCTTACCGTAGTAGCTCACAACTGCATTGGGAGTGTTTTCATCAGCTTGGTAGTACTTGGTCCAGGCATCAAATGAGCTATCTGCCAAGCTTTGCTTGTTTTTTCCTGGTCCACGGAGGATGCCATTCCAATTAGTAGAGACTAGATCTAAGTAAGTTTTGAGGTCGATGCGTTTGCTACGAAACAGTTGAAGATCGTCGTAGTAGCTAGTAAATCCCTCGAATAGCCAAAGCAAACGAGTATGGTTGCGCTTACTTAAGTCATAGGGCTGAAAAGCCTTAGGCTGAATGCGTTTGACTAACCATGCATGAAAATACTCATGACTACATAAGCCTAAGAACTCTCGATACGCAGCCTCATCTAACGGGGCATCTTGTTGTGGAATTTGCTCGCGACGGCAGAGCAATGCTGTGCTGTTGCGATGTTCAAGACCACCATAGCCATTGAGTACGGCATTGACTAAAAAGAGATAGTCCCTAAAAGGGGCTTGCTTCGTCTTTGGTTCAAAGAGGTTGATCGTAGAGGTGCAAATCGCCTCTAAATCATGCGCAAGACGTTTTGTATCAACGGGATTGATGCATCCCTGAATTGCCATACTGTGACGGACATTATTTGACTTCCAATGAACGATCTGAAACTCGCCCATAGCAACCGGATGATCGAGCAGATCGTCATAATTTTGAGCAAGATAGAAACCAAAACCACGCTCATCCGTTTTGACTGCTCTCAAACCAGTTTGCACTGACCAGTGATCGGCAAAACTGGCCTCAGGCGCTGCAAGGGCAAGCGAACAAGGCAACTCATGCTGACCTATGACTTCAAAACATAGGCTACTTGCATTAAAGAACCCACGTTCAGTATCAAGGTAGGCTGCGCGCACAGAGGAATCATAGGCATATACCGTTGTGATTACTTCAATTGCACCAGTTGTCTTTGGTAAGCGCCACTGATCGTTATTGATTCTCTCCAGAGGCAGCTTTTTCTTTGGGCTAACTGAATAAGCCTCAATTGATTCAATCTGCTTGCTAAAGTCTCGAATCAAATAGCTTCCCGGTATCCATGCTGGCATCTGCAATACCTGCCCCTCAGGGTTTGGATTGGCAATGTGCAATTTCACTTGATAGCGATGGCCATGGAGGTCGGCCGGCCATACGGTGTACTGAATTGCTGGAAGATCTACTGTATTCATGATGTTTATTTCAGGGAGCTAAATTTCTTTTCAATATCGCTGATCTGAACTGCGCCAGGGAAGCGACTGCCATCTATAAAGAAAAGAGTAGGCGTTCCTGTGATGCCGTAGGTTTTAGCAAACGTGACATTTTTATCAAGAGGCGTGCTGCAATCACTTTTTCCGCTGGGCGCAATTCCATTAATCATCCAATCCATATAGGCCTTATAGGGATCTGAGGCACACGAGATTAGTTTTGATTTTTGGACTGAGTCTGCCCCCAAAATAGGGACAAGATAGGTATAAACAGTGACGTTATCCAATTGCTGCAAAGATTTTTCCAAACGCTTACAGTAGCCGCAATTAGGGTCTGAAAATACCGCTAGCTGACGACTGCCATTACCACGTACCGTTTTGATAGCATTAGCTTGGTTTAAGTCTGTCCACTTAATGCGATTTAAATCAGCTTGCCTTTGCTCAGTAATATTTTTGCCGCTCGCTAATTCAATGATCTCACCCTGAATTAAATATTTTCCAGAGGCATCTGTATAAAAAACCTCGTTGCCAACCAATACTTCGTATAGGCCTGGGACTGGTGCTGCTGATACACCTCTCACTTTAACATTTGCCCCCAGTTTTTTTTGTATCTCTGTTTTGATTTGCTGTTCAGCTTGCGCATGAGCAAAACTAGAAAAGAAAAAAGTGGAGAAAATAAAAGCTAATGCCGATAACAATTTAATCAAAATCAATATCTCCTAAAGCGCGTTCAATGAGGCGCTGTTTAATAAAGTGGCTTTTGTTCACTAGGCCAAGCCCCCAGTTACGTAGTTGTCGCTCTGTATTGCTACTTGCGGAAAATAATTTCTTGAGCTTATCTGTGACCCATAAAAGCGCACTGGTATCGCCTTGGCGTTGACGCTCGTAACGCCGTAGCAATACAGCATCACTGGGTTTGCGGAACGACTCACGCTTACCAATGATGTTGAGTAAGACAGCAACATCACGTAGGCCGAGGTTCAAGCCTTGCCCAGCCAAGGGGTGCATTACATGGGCTGCATCGCCAATGAGGACAACCTTGGGCGCTGTTTCTGGACCAATAAATCGTTTGGCCCGAATTTTTCTTAATGGAAAGGCTGCGGGGGTTGAGTTGAGTATGAGTTCGCCCAATTGTTTCCCAATTGCGCCATTTGCAATAGCTGAAAATTGCTCTTGCCATTCGGCTTGATTGAGCTTTAATAAATCAGCAGCATGCTCGGATGAGGTTGACCATACCATTGATACTTGCTTGCCTGGCAAGGGTAGAATTGCCACAATATCGCCACCAGGCAAGAACCATTGAAAAGCTGTTTCAAGATGGGGATAAGTGCAAGTCCAGTTAGCAACGACTGCGCTTTGTGAGTAACTCTCTTCGCTGGTGGTAATGCCAAGTTCAGATCGAATAGGAGAGTTGGCACCATCAGCAGCAACAATCAGTTGTGCACGAATCGCTCCACCATTTTTTAAATGTAGCTTGCCCCCATCTGCATCGACCTCAATCTTTTCAATGACATCATTAATACGCTCCAATTTATTTTGAAAGCGAGATGCTTGATCAAGAGTGTGCTCAATGAGATTGGATTCGCCAATCCAGGCTAGTTGAGGTGTGCCTGCTTCAAACGCAGAGAGATGGAGTTGATCATTTTTTTCACCACGGTCGCCATAAATACGCATATCGCGTACTGGCTGCATGCGACTGTGATCTAGGGCATCCCAAATTTGCAAATGAGCCAAAAGTTTTTGGGTGCTCGGGGAAAATGCATAGAT
Source organism: Polynucleobacter hirudinilacicola (assembly GCF_002192535.1). Taxonomy (GTDB): domain Bacteria; phylum Pseudomonadota; class Gammaproteobacteria; order Burkholderiales; family Burkholderiaceae; genus Polynucleobacter; species Polynucleobacter hirudinilacicola. The sequence goes on from NZ_NAIA01000001.1 coordinate 496,497, forward strand.
TCTTTGGCCCCACTGGGATCCTTGGGGCGCAGCTACTGCCTGCCCTAAATCTGGTGCGATCTCAATAGTCTGTAGACCAAGTTGCGCTAGACCAAGCGCACAAGCCTTGCCAGCAATACCTCCCCCGACAATGACAACGTCGACGGAGCGGATTTTGGCAGATTGCACAGCGCTTTTGGACAGGTGATTTTGGTGAACTTCTGACATAACTCGATGATATCGAATCCAGCCCCTTTACAATATGCCTATGTCTTTGAAATGTGGCATCGTCGGCCTGCCTAACGTCGGCAAATCTACCCTCTTTAACGCGCTTACCAAGGCTGGGATCGCGGCGGAAAACTATCCTTTCTGCACGATTGAGCCCAATGTAGGTGTGGTCGAGGTTCCTGACCCCCGTCTAGCTGCCCTGGCTGAGATTGTGAAGCCTGAGCGCATCCTGCCTGCTGCCGTCGAGTTTGTCGATATTGCTGGTTTGGTTGCTGGTGCCTCCAAAGGTGAGGGTTTGGGGAATCAATTCTTAGCCAATATCCGAGAAACGGATGCAATTACTCATGTGGTCCGCTGCTTTGAGGATCCAAACGTGATTCACGTTGCAGGCAAGATTGACCCGATTGCCGATATTGGTGTGATCGATACCGAGTTGGCGTTATCTGATTTAGCCACTGTTGAAAAAACCCTCAATCGTTCCACGAAGGCTGCTAAATCCGGCAACGATAAAGAGGCAGCCGCTTTGGTAGCGGTTCTCACTAAAGTGCAATCGCACCTTGATTCTGCCCTTCCTGTGCGCAGCCTCAATTTAAGCGAAGAAGAATTGCTCTTAATTAAACCCCTGTGTTTAATTACTGCTAAACCCGCAATGTATGTGGCAAACGTCAAAGAGGACGGTTTTACAAACAATCCTCATCTTGAGGCAGTAAAGCAGCATGCCGCAAAAGAAAAGGCTCCAGTAGTTGCCGTTTGCGCAGCCATTGAAGCCGAGATTGCCGATCTTGACGATGCTGATAAAACAGAATTCTTGGCCGACTTGGGCATGGAAGAGCCTGGCTTAGATCGCGTTATTCGTGCGGGGTATTCTCTCCTTGGTTTACAAACTTACTTTACTGCTGGCGTTAAGGAAGTGCGTGCCTGGACTATTCATCAGGGCGATACTGCACCACAGGCTGCAGGTGTTATTCATACGGATTTTGAGCGCGGCTTCATTCGTGCACAAACCATTGCTTATGATGACTTCATTCAATTTAAGGGTGAGGCAGGCGCTAAGGAAGCTGGCAAGATGCGGGCTGAAGGCAAGGAATACGTTGTTAAGGATGGAGACGTGTTGAACTTCTTATTCAACGTGTAAGGACTAATGCATCTTTTGAGTAA
>NZ_NAIA01000002.1 GCF_002192535.1 Polynucleobacter hirudinilacicola
ATTGATTTCTCGTTAGTTGAATCTTTGTATGTGAGCATACGCTCACTTTTTTAGTCCTTTAGTTAAAAAGGACTAAAAATTACCGCACCAAAATCACCCCTAAATTACTGGAAAACTTAGTAAAAATACTAATAAGTAATTGCCAGAAAAAGCTTACCAAATACTAAATATTTCCCTATACTTAGTGCCTAATGCGCTTCGAGACACTAGATGTAGTGTTTGAATACAGCAATACCCCATTGTTTTTTAACGATATTTTATCCAAATAACTATATATAAGCAGGAGCAACATGACATACGCTAATCCTCAGACAGCAGGCCAGCCAAGTGGTGCCAATAACCCAGGAATGAGTCCTGTTGGAGGGATTAATCAAGCTCCTTCTGCTGGTTTTGTGGCCGGTGGCGTTGGTGGTGGCCAAGCAACTCAGTTGTCTGATTACAAAATTATTCGCCGTAATGGCTCTGTTGTTGCATTTGAGCCATCCAAGATTGCAATTGCGGTAACCAAAGCATTTTTGGCAGTCAATGGTGGCCAAGGCGCAGCATCTGCACGCGTCCGTGAACAAGTTGAGCAATTGACACATTCTGTAGTGCGCGCTTTATTGCGTAGCCGCCCAAATGGTGGCACTTTCCATATTGAAGATATTCAAGATCAAGTTGAACTGGCTTTGATGCGTAGCGGAGAGCACAACGTTGCTCGCGCCTATGTTCTGTATCGTGAAAAACGTAATCAAGAACGTGCAGCTCAGCAAGAAGCTTCCCAAGATACGCAAGTAGCAAACCAGGCTAGTGAGACTGGCATCAAGGTAACTGATGATGGTGTTGAGAAGTGGCTTGATATGGCTGCTTTACGCACTGTGATTGAGGCGGCTTGCGAAGGTTTGGGTAATCATATTGATGCCACACCAATCATCACCGAAACCATTAAGAATTTGTATGACGGCGTACCAATGGCGCAGGTTTATGACTCTGCTATCTTGGCTTCCCGTACCTTGATTGAAAAGGATCCAGCTTACAGCCAAGTAACTGCTCGCATTTTGATGCACACAATCCGTAAAGAGATTTTTGGCAAAGAAGTATTGCAAGGCGATACTCAGGCTGAGTACAGCACTTATTTTGCTAAGTACATCAACGAAGGTATTTCTGCAGAATTGTTAGATCCACGCATGCGTGAATTTGACTTGCCACGTTTGGCATCAGCCTTGAATGCAAGCCGTGACTTGCAGTTCAACTACCTTGGCTTACAAACTTTGTATGACCGTTATTTCTTGCATATTGAAGAGCGTCGTATTGAAATGCCACAAGCATTCTTTATGCGTGTAGCAATGGGCTTGGCCTTGAATGAGATGGATCGGGAGCGTCGTGCGATTGAGTTCTATGAAATCCTCTCTACATTCGATTTCATGTCCAGTACACCAACCCTCTTTAATTCAGCAACAACCCGTCCGCAGCTCTCCAGTTGCTACTTGACTACAGTTGATGATGATCTTGATGGCATCTACGAAGCTTTGAAAGAAAACGCATTGCTGTCTAAGTTTGCAGGCGGCTTGGGTAATGACTGGACAAACGTTCGTGCTCTAGGTAGTCATATCAAAGGAACTAACGGTAAATCACAAGGTGTAGTGCCATTCTTAAAAGTGGTGAATGACACTGCAGTTGCTGTGAACCAAGGTGGTAAGCGTAAGGGTGCAGTTTGCGCCTACTTGGAAACTTGGCACTTAGATATCGAAGAGTTCTTGGAGCTGCGTAAGAACACAGGTGACGACCGTCGTCGTACCCATGATATGAACACCTCGAACTGGATTCCTGACTTGTTCATGAAGCGCGTTATGGAAAACGGCGATTGGACTTTATTCTCCCCATCTAATACTCCTGACTTGCATGACAAGTTTGGTAAAGCGTTTGAAGAAGCTTATGTTGCTTATGAGCAAAAAGCGGATCGCGGCGAATTGAAGCCATTCCGCAGAATTCCTGCCCAACAGTTATGGCGCAAGATGCTTGGCATGTTGTTTGAAACCGGTCACCCATGGATTACTTTCAAAGATCCTTGCAATATCCGTAGCCCACAACAGCATGTTGGTGTGGTCCACTCCTCTAATTTGTGCACAGAGATCACTTTGAACACAAACGAGACCGAGATTGCTGTTTGTAACTTGGGCTCTGTGAACTTAACTGCTCACATGACTACCGATGCCAATGGCAAGATGATTTTGGATCACGAGAAGCTTCAAAAGACTGTCCGTACTGCTATGCGTATGCTTGATAACGTTATCGATATCAACTACTACGCTGTTGCTAAAGCTCGTAATTCCAATTTGAAGCACCGTCCAGTTGGTATGGGCATTATGGGCTTCCAGGATTGCCTACATATGCAGCGTATTCCTTACGCTAGTGATGAGGCTGTGAAGTTTGCTGACTCTTCGATGGAAGCAGTCTGCTATTACGCCTACCAAGCTTCATGCGAATTGGCTGAAGAGCGTGGTGTGTACAGCACTTATAAGGGGTCTTTATGGGATCGCGGCATCCTCCCTCAAGATTCAGTGGCACTTTTGGCCCAAGAGCGTGGCGGTTATGTAGAGGTAGATAACTCCTCTACTATGGATTGGAGTGGTTTGCGTGCTCGTATTAAGCAGCACGGCATGCGTAACTCTAATTGCGTCGCTATTGCACCAACAGCAACGATTTCCAACATCATTGGGGTTTCGGCCTGTATCGAGCCGACATTCCAGAACTTATTCGTGAAATCCAACCTTTCAGGTGAATTCACAGTGGTTAATGAGTACTTGGTGCGTGACTTGAAGGATCGCGGCCTCTGGGATGAAGTCATGATTGCGGATTTGAAGTACTTTGACGGTACTTTGTCTAAGATCGATCGTATTCCACAAGACTTGCGCGATTTATACGCAACTGCCTTTGAAGTTGAGCCAACCTGGTTGGTTGAAGCAGCTTCTCGTCGTCAGAAGTGGATTGACCAAGCTCAGTCATTGAATATTTACATGGGCGGCGCATCTGGTAAGAAATTGGATGATACCTATAAGTTGGCATGGTTACGTGGCTTGAAGACCACTTATTACCTCCGCACTATGGCTGCAACGCACGTTGAGAAATCAACAGTTACTAGTGGCCAATTGAACTCAGTTTCTAGTGGTGGTGGCGTAAATGGTACAGATGCTGCCGCTGCTGCGGGTGCTGGTGGTGCAGTTGAAGCTGACGGCCCAGTTTGCACAATGCGCCCAGGCGATGCTGGCTTTGAAGAATGTGAAGCATGCCAATAAGCGATTTGCTTATTGGTCAGAACTAGAAGAATTTAGGAGAAAGTTATGTTGAATTGGGAAGAGGAAGTTGCTCCAGCACTAGCGAAAGCTGGTCTTGCACCGCAGCCGGTTGCAGTGGAGCCACAACGTCCGCAGCCAGATCAAGTCGCAATGGCGCCACAAGCCGCCGCGCCTGCTGCAAATTTGTCTGGCGGCGCAGCCTTGCGTGTAAATGCTGCTGATAAGCGTGTGATTAATGCCAAGACTGACGTAAATCAGCTAGTACCTTTCAAGTACAAATGGGCTTGGGAGAAGTATTTAGCTGGTTGCGCTAACCATTGGATGCCGCAAGAGATCAATATGAACCGCGATATTGCCCTTTGGAAAGATCCAAATGGTCTGACAGAAGATGAGCGTCGCATTATTAAGCGCAATCTTGGTTTCTTTACGACCGCCGACTCTTTAGCTGCCAACAATATTGTTTTGGGTACTTATCGCCACATTACCGCTCCAGAATGCCGCCAGTACCTATTGCGCCAGGCTTTTGAAGAGGCAATTCATACCCACGCCTACCAATATATTGTGGAATCTTTGGGTCTAGACCAGTCTGAAATCTTCAACGCGTATAACGAGATTGAGTCGATTCGCGCTAAAGATGAGTTCTTGATTCCCTATATTGATGTACTTACCAATCCAAATTTCAAGACTGGCACATTAGAAGCTGATCAAACTTTGCTCCGTTCACTCATTGTTTTTGCTTGTGTGATGGAAGGTTTATTCTTTTATGTTGGTTTTACGCAAATACTTGCGATGGGTCGTCAAAACAAAATGACGGGCGCCGCAGAGCAGTATCAATACATCCTTCGTGACGAGTCAATGCACTGCAATTTTGGTATCGATTTGATTAACCAAATCAAGCTGGAGAACCCGCAGTTATGGACTTCCGCGTTCAAAGATGAGATTAAATCTATCTTCGAAAAAGCAGTCGAATTGGAGTACCGTTATGCCGAAGATACGATGCCTCGAGGAGTGCTCGGATTGAACGCTCCGATGTTCAAAGGCTACCTAAGATACATTTGTAATCGCAGATGTTTGCAAATAGGACTTGACGCGATGTTCCCAAATGAAGAGAATCCATTTCCATGGATGTCAGAAATGATTGATCTTAAGAAAGAACGAAACTTTTTTGAGACACGCGTTATTGAGTATCAAACTGGTGGTGCGCTAAGTTGGGAGTAGTTGGCAGTTAGTAAGCGCACAGCCGGTTAAATTGGAGATTAGACGGTTGGATAGTTTAAGAAGTCAGCAAAAACAGACTCAAATCCGAAAACCCTTGCTCAAGGGTGCTAGGGCTATTCTCTCTATTTTTTCCAGCACATTTAAGAAGCCGTTGTCCTTCGGGGCCACGGCTTTTTTTCCAGGATTCATTAGCGTGCAGCACTTAGCATCAAGCCGCGCGCCGATGAATGGCTCGCTCGTCAGCTCCAAAAGGTTGCAAAACCAGGCGGAATTAGATGGTCGGGTCTTCTTAATGTAGTTTGTACTAATCCTCACGTGAAGGAGTAACACACATGGCAACAAAGAAAAAACCTGCTGCAAAGAAACCAGCTGCTAAGAAAAAAGTAGCTGCTAAGAAACCAGCTGCTAAAAAAGTAGCTAAGAAGAAGCCAGCTGCTAAGAAGCGTCCAGCTGCTAAAAAAGCTGCTGCTAAGAAGCCTGCTGCTAAGAAGCGTCCAGCTGCTAAGAAGCGTCCAGCTGCTAAGAAGAAGCCAGCCGCTAAAAAAGCTGCTGCTAAGAAGCCTGCTGCTAAGAAGCGTCCAGCTGCAAAAAAGCGCGTAGCAAAAAAAAGTAAGTAAGCCTGCTGCGAAGAAAGCGGGCTCTGCTGTAAAAAAGCCCGCGGCTAAGAAAGCTGCATCAGCGACTAGTGCGTTGAATCCTGCCGCTGCTTGGCCCTTCCCAACTGGCACACGTCCTTAATCAGACGGGTGTTATTAGAAGGGGTCTCTAACGAGACCCCTTTTTTATTGCCTAGAATTTATCGATAGCGCTTAGTAGCTAAAGCCGAATGCTGCTTTAAATTGCTCCGCAATCTGAGCTTGGCTTAATTGGTGATTTTGTGGTCCCTGATGGGTAATTTTGATTGAGCCCATCAAACTTGCTAGGCGACCAGTAGTTTCCCAGTCCATACCGCTTTCTAGTCCAAAAAGTAATCCGCCGCGGAATGCGTCCCCGCATCCGGTTGGATCTATTACTTTTGCCGCAGGTACTGGCGGAATAGAAATACATTTACCTGCGGAGTAAATATCTGCACCTTCAGCACCCTTGGTGACAATCAACGCTTTTACCCGTTCGGCCACTTTTGTCAGACTCATTCCGGTTCTTTGGGAAAGCATTTCGCCTTCATAGTCATTAACCGCGAGGTAGCTGGCAATATCAACCAACTCAAGAAGTTCTGGCCCGTTAAACATGGGTAAGCCTTGGCCTGGATCAAAAATAAAAGGGACACTGGCTTCTGCTAGTTGATGGCAGTGCTCCCACATCCCTTGACGACCATCTGGGGCAACGATTCCAAATTTAGCTGCACCTTTAGTATTTTTGCTGCGCTCAGCTATTACTGCGGATACTTGGTTTAAGTGGGATTCACCCATGGCGCCCGGATGAAAGGCGGTAATTTGATTATTGGCTTGATCGGTTGTGATCATCGCTTGGGCTGTGAAAGACTGGTCAATTTGACGAATGTGGCTAGCATCAATCTGCAGCTGCTCAAGACGCTTCATGTAGGGCGCAGCATCGCCGCCAACAGTTGCCATGATGATGGGATCGCCACCTAAAAGCTTCAGGTTGTATGCGATATTTCCTGCGCAACCACCAAATTCTCGGCGCATCGTTGGGACCAAGAAGGCTACATTCAAGATGTGAATCTGTTCCGGCAGGATTTGGTCGGCAAATTTGCCTTCAAAGTTCATGATGGTGTCGTAGGCAATAGAGCCACAGATCAAGCTAGCCATAAGTTACTTTCTGTAAGGGGTAAATATGAATCAGGATCAAGATTAAAGAAAAATGAGAGAGGCATTAGGGGTAAACCACTCTTACTCGATAGCCTGCAGCATTCTGCGGCAATTGAATTGCTAATGAAGTTTGTATTTGCTCCCCTGAGGCAATACCTGTGCGCAACAAATCAGGATGAGAATCTTGCCAAGCAGAGGGTAGCCATTCTTTTGGTGAGAATTGGATTGATTTGATCTCTGCCTCTTCTGCATCGGTGAGAGAAATTTCTAAATTTGGGGCTAAAACAGAGAGTGCAAGACGATTTTGTATTTCAACTTGCAGTATTGATTGATTTGCACCGCTTTTAAGGCCCTCTCGCGCGTTTTCAGGCGATAAGGTGGCAGAAGTTATTTTCCACGCAGCAAAATCGCTTACAGGGCGGTTTACGCATCCTAGTGCGCGACAAATTTTTTCATCAAAGTATTGCAAAACAGAAAATGAATTTACTAAAACAGAATTTGATGTGCCGTCAACGCGCGGCGCCAATGCGGGAAGCAAAGCATTTCTTGAAAGATGCTCACCAAATACCAGCAGCAGAACAAAAAAGCAGATTAGTAGAGTTAACTTAACTCTTTTTTTTTGCGCAGGTGCAGCAAAAATAGTGGTTTTGCTAACACCCTGATCTTTCGATAGGGTCCCGTGCAAGCAAACCCATCCATCATTTTCTTTCCAGACAGAGAGTTTTAGCCATTGACTGTAGGTGGCAATCACTTCGTCTGCTTGGCGTGCAAGTACTCCAGACAGAACAATTTCTCCGCCTGGACGCATTTTGTTGACCAATGCTGGAGCAAGTACTTGAAGCGGGTTGGCCAAGATATTAGCCATTACGATGTCATATTTAGTCTCTGCAGCTAGCTCTGACGCATCTTCATTAGGCAAAACAAACTGAATAACGGTGTTATTAATTTGTGCATTGCTGCGCGCTGCAACCATCGCCTGAGGATCAATATCAGTACCTACAACTGGGTTACAGCCAAGTTTGGCAGCCGCAATAGCAAGAATGCCCGAGCCGCAACCGTAGTCGAGCAAGCTTTGCTTGTTTAGATTGCTATGTTCTTCGAGCCATAACAAGCACAAATGGGTAGTGGGGTGGCTACCAGTACCAAAAGCTAAACCTGGATCAACAGCCAAGCAGATTGCATTTGGATCGGTGGGGGCGTCATGCCAAGAGGGTACGACCCAAATTCGTTTACCAATGGGAATAGGAGCAAATTGGCTTTGGGTAAGTCTTACCCAATCCTGCTCTTCAACGATTTTTTCTTGGGGAGCTGATAACTTAAAGCCAGCCTCTTTTAGGGAGGCAAGCAATTCAGGAATAAAGTTTGCACTAGCTGAAGCATCAATATCGGGATTAAAAAGAGCAGTTACCGAGGATCTATCCCAGGCTTGCACTTCAGGGGATAGGCCGGGCTCTCCGTAAAGCGGGTTCTCATCGTACCCACCAGCAGCATCATCTTCTACCGTAACAGATAGTGCGCCTAATTCCAGTAGCGCATCGCCCAATGGTTCAGCTGTTTCAGCAACTACCGTGAAGACCAGTTCACGATAAGACATAAGGCACTCGCATTAATTAAGGTTTTCCGCGGCTTGCGGCTTGCTCTTCTAAGCGATGCTCCAGATAGTGAATGCTGGTGCCACCTTCCATGAAGTTGGGATCAAGCATTAATTCACGGTGCAAGGGTACGTTAGTTGTAATGCCATCAATCACCATCTCCGATAGGGCAATTTGCATACGGCGGATCGCTTGTTCGCGAGTATTGCCATAAGAAATTAATTTGCCAATCATCGAGTCATAGTTAGAAGGAACCACATAACCGCTATAGGCATGAGAGTCGACACGAATTCCGGGGCCGCCTGGCATATGGAAAGAGCCAATTTTGCCTGGGCTTGGTGTGAACTTGAACGGGTCTTCAGCATTCAGACGGCATTCAATTGCATGACCACGGAACACAATATCTTTTTGGCGGTAGGCTAATTTGAGGCCGGATGCAATGCGAATCTGCTCTTGAACAATATCCACACCAGTAATCATTTCAGTCACTGGGTGCTCAACTTGCACGCGAGTATTCATCTCAATGAAGAAGAATTCATTGTTTTCGTAGAGGAACTCAAACGTACCTGCACCGCGGTAACCAATTTTTCGGCAGGCTTCTGCGCAGCGCTCACCAATTTTAGCGATCAAGCGACGATCAATGCCTGGTGCTGGAGCTTCCTCAATCACTTTTTGGTGGCGACGTTGCATAGAGCAATCACGTTCGCCAAGCCAAATCGCATTGCCATGCGTATCAGCCAGAATTTGAATCTCTACATGGCGAGGTTTTTCTAAAAACTTCTCCATGTACACCTCTGGATTACCAAATGCACGACCAGCCTCTTCTTTTGTCATATTGACAGCATTAATCAGTGCCGCCTCAGTATGAACAACCCGCATGCCTCGTCCACCACCACCGCCAGCAGCTTTAATAATGACTGGGTAACCTACTTTTTTTGCAGTAGCAATAATTTCTTTTGGGTTATCGGGTAAGGCGCCTTCAGATCCAGGGACACATGGAACACCCGCTTTAATCATGGCGCGTTTTGCAGACACTTTGTCACCCATGAGGCGAATCGATGCTGCAGTTGGCCCTATGAAAGCAAAGCCAGATTTCTCAACGCGTTCGGCAAAGTCAGCGTTTTCAGAGAGAAAGCCGTAACCAGGATGAATTGCTTCGGCATCAGTTACTTCAGCCGCAGAGATAATCGCAGGCATATTGAGATAGCTTAGCGGGGAAGGTGCTGGCCCAATACAGACGGCTTCATCAGCTAGCTTCACATACTTTGCTTCTTTGTCTGCAGTGGAATACACCACAACAGTTTTAATTCCCAACTCGCGGCATGCGCGTTGGATGCGGAGAGCAATTTCTCCCCGATTGGCGATCAGAATCTTATCGAACATGTCGGCTTTAAGTTAGGTGGTAATGGATTAGAGGGCTTAATAAATTAAGTGATGATGAACAGCGGCTGATCAAATTCAACACCTTGACCGTTTTCACAAAGAATCTCTTTCACTACACCAGCATGCTCCGACTCAATCTCATTGAGCAATTTCATCGCTTCGATGATGCAAAGTGTTTGACCTACTTTGACAGTGTCACCAATGTTGACGAAGTTTGGAGACTCTGGATTGGGAGCACGGTAGAAGGTACCAACCATTGGGGAGCGAGCAACAAAACCAGCTTCGGCAGCAGGAACTTCAGCTACTGGTGCTACTGGTGCAGGGGCAGTTGCGGGGGCGGCTTGCGCGGCAGAAGCAGGTGCAGGATTTGCATAAACTATTTGTCCAGTAGGGGTCGCAGAGCCAGAGTTAACGATACGAACACGGTCTTCACCTTCGTTAACCTCTAACTCTGAAATGCCTGATTCAGAAACTAGGTCGATCAAGGTTTTTAGTTTTCTCAGATCCATGTGAGTGATTCCTCTCTTGTAATTCTTTAAATAGATTTATTTGTTTAAGCGGGCAACTGCTGCCTGCAGGGCTAATTCATAACCAATCGCACCTAGGCCGCAAATAACCCCGGTTGCAATATCAGATAGGTATGAGTGCTTGCGAAATTCTTCGCGCTGATGAATATTGGATAAATGGATTTCCACAAAAGGGATGGCAACCCCAGCCAAAACGTCACGCAAGGCTACGCTAGTGTGGGTAAACGCACCTGGATTAATGATGATGAAATCAACCCCATCTTGCTTGGCCTTTTGAATGCGGTCGATTAGCTCGCCCTCATGATTACTTTGGTAAGTGTTCAGGTCGACCGATTGGGCTTTAGCTAGATCTTCTAGCTTCTGATGGATGTCTGCCAGGGTGGTTTTCCCATAAACCTCTGGTTCACGTGTACCTAGTAGGTTGAGATTTGGGCCCTGAATTACGAGAATTGAAGCTTTTTTCGACATAGATCCCTGTTTTTAAAGGCAGTTAGATGTTAATTGCTTCACATGCTATGTCAGCAGTATACCCGCTCAAAATAGTGAAAAAGGGAATTTTGGGGATTCTTGAGCCAAGTTTTTTGGAAGAAATGAGGCTTATTACCTCATTTTTATGCATTGAGGGGGTATGTCAGCAGCTTCAAAAATCAATAAAATTACTTATAAAGCAGCTTTAATGGCCTTTCTGAGCTCATCTTCACTTATCTTTCCTAATTTTGTGTAAGTTGATTTACCTTTGGCATCAATAATGACCGTATAAGGCAGGGCACCTTGGGTATTGCCCATTTGCTTGGATAGATTACTGCCTTCAAGTCCGCCAATGAGGATTGGATATGAAACAGGGGTGCTTTTCAGAAATTCACGAATATTAGATGGTGAATCGATGCCGATACCGACAAATAAGACATTTTGCTGCAAGTACTCTTGTGAAAGCAGGTCTAAAGTCGGCATTTCTTCAACGCATGGGGGGCACCAAGAGGCCCAAAAGTTCACTATCAGGACTTTTCCTTGCCATTCGGCTGAATTGGCAGGTTTTCCATCTGGAGTTTGCCAAGGATTAGCAAAAAAGGCTTTTACTGAAGGATCGCTAGCCAGACCGGTTTTAGAAATCCATTGCGAAGTAAAGACGCCACCGAGCAAGGCCATGAGGCTAATTCCGCAGATGGTGAGTAATTGTCTTCGGTTCATTGCAACTCCTTCGCTAAAATTCGTAGATGCATATACATATCTTGGGCATCTGCGGTACTTTCATGGGCGGCATTGCCGCAATTGCTCGGCAAGCCGGGCATCGTGTAACTGGTTGTGATGCTAACGTGTATCCACCAATGAGTACTCAACTCGAGGCTCAAGGCATCGAATTGATTGAAGGATTTTCACCGGATCAATTATTGCAGTTTGAGACAATGCCTGATTTATTTGTAATCGGCAATGTAGTTTCTCGCGGTAATCCACTAATGGAAGCCATCCTTAACCAAGGACTCCCTTATATCTCTGGTCCGCAGTGGCTCGGTGAACAAGTTTTATATGGCAGACATGTTTTGGCGGTGGCCGGCACGCATGGCAAGACAACAACATCTGCCATGCTTACTTGGATTCTGGAATTTAATGATTACAAGCCAGGGTATTTAATTGGCGGAGTGCCGCTCAATTTCACGGTGTCTGCACGTTTGGGCGAGAGCAAATACTTTGTGATCGAGGCTGATGAATATGACACAGCTTTCTTTGATAAGCGGAGTAAGTTTGTCCACTACAGGCCACGCACTGCTTTATTAAATAATTTGGAGTTTGATCATGCCGATATCTTTGCTAATCTGGCGGCCATTGAAACCCAGTTTCACCATTTGGTTCGTACCGTTCCTGGCGATGGGCTACTGGTGGTGAATGGCGAAGAGCCTGCACTCGCAAATGTAATTACCAGGGGCGCTTGGGCACCAGTAGAGCATTTTGGCCATGAGTCTACCAACGAGTGGTCATTCATTTCTCAAGATGGTGATGGATTTATTGTGTGTCAGTCCGGCAAAGAAGTCGCCAAAGTAACTTGGGCGATAGACTCTGGGGTGATGGGTCGACACAATCAACTTAATGCATTAGCAGCCATTGCATCAGCAAATCACATCGGCATTTCACCAGCAGACTCTGCGCGCGCTTTAGCCGAATTTAAAAATGTCAAACGACGTCTTGAAACAATTGGTGTTGCAAATGACATTACTGTCTATGACGATTTTGCACATCATCCAACGGCTATTACAACCACGGTAGATGGTTTACGCCGTCGCGTTGGCAAAGCGCGCATTCTGGCAGTATTGGAGCCTCGTTCCAATACGATGAAACTGGGTGTCATGAAGGCTCAGCTTCCCGGTAGCTTAAGTCAAGCCGATGTTGTTTTTGCTTATAGTGCTAATACGGGCAATGAGTCTCTAGGCTGGGATTTGGCAGAGGTTTTATCTCCACTTAATGCAAAAGAGCCGGCTAAGGCACAAGCTTTTGATGATCTGGATGCTTTAGTCAATGCAGTTACAAAAGAAGCAAGACCTGGCGATCATATTTTGGTTATGAGTAACGGTGGATTTGGTGGCGTGCATCAAAAAATATTAAAAGCGATTGCTGTTTAACAGGCGCGATCAGGATCAATCTAAATACAGAGAGTAAATCATGGGTAATAGATTAAAAGATAAGGTAGCAATCATCACGGGTGCCGCAAAAGGAATTGGCTTTGCTACTGCCCAACGCTTTGCCCAGGAGGGCGCAATTGTGATCATTGCAGATATGAATCTAGAGTCCGCAAAAGGCGCTGCTGCACAAATTCCGAATGCAGAAGCGTATGCCATGAATGTGACCGATCGCGCTAGTATTCGGGCGGTTGTGGATCAAGTGATGCAAAAGCATGGCCATATCGATATCTTGATTAATAACGCCGGTATTACGCAAGATGCTCGTCTAGTGAAGATGACAGAGGCTCAGTTTGATACGGTAATTGATGTCAATTTGAAGGGCGTATTTAACTGCACTCAGTTAGTCGTTCCGCATATGTTAGAAGCTAAGTCTGGTGCAATTGTGAACGCCTCCAGTGTTGTTGGTCTGTATGGCAACTTTGGCCAGACCAATTACTCTGCGACTAAGTTCGGTGTCATTGGCTTTACCAAGACTTGGGCGCGTGAGCTTGGCCCTAAAGGCATTCGTGTAAATGCGGTATGTCCTGGATTTATTGCAACCGAGATGGTGAAAGCAATGCCCGAAAATATTTTACAAGACATTAAAAGGCGCAGCTGGCTTGGGCGTCTTGGTACTCCAGAAGAAATGGCTAATGTGTATCTATTCTTAGCTAGTGATGAGGCCAGCTATGTCAATGGCGTTGCTTTAGAGGCTAGCGGCGGAATCTCTCTCTAAGCATGAATCTTTTATATGAAGAAGGTGGCGATATCAAGATTGCCACAGTGCAGTCTGCATCAGGCGCGGGCGATGCTGAGTCTTGGCAGGCCACTAGCCTTTCTGGAAAAAAAATTAAGCTCAAAGCTAAAGAAGTTTGGTTGCGCTTTGACAAGCCGCAAGCTCAGGCTGTAATGGATGAGGCTACTGTTTTATCGAAAGACATCGACTTACAGTTGCTTTGGGATTGCGCTCCAGAAGAAGAGTTTGGTTTAGTCGATGTTTCTCATGAATACTTTGGCGCGCAAGCGACTATTCCACAGCAAGTTTCTCTGGGGATTGCTTTGCAAGGAGCCCCAGTGTTTTTCCGTCGTAAGGGGCGCGGCCGTTTTCAGCGGGCACCACTTGAACAATTACAGGCTGGTTTAGCTGCGCTTGAGCGTAAACAAAAAGAGCTGGAGCAGCAGTCTGCATGGCAACAAGAATTAGTCGCTGGTAGATTCCCAGAAACACTCAAATCATCTGCTCAGCAGTTATTGTTTTCTCCAGATAAAAATACTACCGCCTATAAAGCATTGACGGCTGCGTGCTCTGAGACTGGGGAGTCTCCTGCGCAGTTAATGATTCGGTGTGGCGCAGTTGATTCACCCCTAGCCTATCACCAAGGAATGTTTCTTAAGACATATTTCCCGAATGGAGCTGCACACAGTCAAAGTGTTGGGGTTGATCAAGCTGCCTATACGGCTGCCATTGCAGAGTTACCGCTTGCGGACGTAAAAGCCTTCTCAATTGATGACTCAGGCACCACCGAGATAGATGATGCGCTCTCGGTGACGGAGTTAGAGGATGGTGGTTATCGCATTGGTATTCATATTGCTGCTCCTGGTTTAGCGATCGCTAAAGATGATCCCTTAGACCAAGTGGCACGGGCTCGTATGTCCACTGTATATTTTCCTGGTGACAAAATCACCATGTTGCCGGACTCAGTGATTGAGCAATTTTCTTTAGATGAGGGCGCGTCAAGACCAGCCCTGTCGATCTATGTGGATATTGATGCCGAAGGACTTGCTAATAGAGATTCTTTGCAAATGCGTGCTGAGATGGTGCCCATGGCGGCCAATTTGCGCTTAGAGGATATCGAGCATCTCGTCAGCGAAGAGAGTTTGCGGGATGAGGGTGCTACCTATCCGTATCGTAAAGAGCTCGCTATTTTATGGATGGCTGCTAAGCATCTGCATGCCGCGCGTCAAGAAAAAAGAGTTACTAATGGCCTTCGCGCCGAACAGTTAGGCCTAATTGATCCTAATGCTTTAGCGAGGGATTTTCATTTCCAGATTCAGGATATCAATGGAGTGCAGCGTGTTGAGATTGTTCCGCGTCAGCGTGGCTCCATTCTCGATACTATTGTTGCTGAGTGGATGATTTTCTGTAATAGCGCTTCGGGTCAGCTCTTGGCCGATCATGGTTTGCCTGGTTTATTTAGAACGCAGAAGGGTTGGGGTCCATTGCGTACTCGGATGCAAACAACCCCAGGACCGCATGAGGGTTTGGGATTAGATTACTACGCATGGTGTACCTCACCATTACGCCGCTACTCTGATTTAGTAAACCAATGGCAACTCATTGCCCTGGCTAAGCACGGTGTGACCGCAAAGATGGTGGCGCCGTTTCCGCCGCGTGATGCCGCTTTAATGGGCATTGCGGCCGACTTTGAATCTTCCTATCAAACCTATGGTGAATACCAGGACAGATTAGAAAAATACTGGTGTCTGCGTTGGGCTACTCAAGATGGTGAGTCAAAGAATGTACATGTGCGTCATTTAAAAGAAGGTATGTCTCGACTGGAGTTGGTGCCGCTGCATCTCCCGATTCCAGAATTGGCAGGTCATCCACGCCTAGCTCGTGCCGAAGTGGTTTTAACGGATGTCGATTTGTTGCAATTAAGTGCCGCTGTCAGGGTATTAGAAATTGAGACCAAGCTTGAGATGCCTGAAGTAAGTGCTGATGAAGATGGTAGTGCTGCCTAAATTGAACAAAGCGGTGTTTTATCTTCAGACTACTTGGCGTCACCACCCTTTTCGTTTGGCACTATGCGTTTCGCTGTTAATTCATATTATTTTTTTATCGGTACGCTGGGGTTTTGGGGGGATTGAGAGTCGTCGCTTGAATACCCCCTTAAGTATTATCTTGGTAAATGCCAGCAATAAAACACCACCTAAAGAGGCTAATAAATTAGCGCAAGCAGATTTACAGGGCGGTGGCAAAACAAGCAATCAAGATGCAACTGCATTACACCGTGCTCGCTTAGGAGCAGAGGCTCGCCTAGAAGTTTTAGAGAAGCAGCAAAAGCAAATGTTGGCAAAGTTAGATGAGCAGCGGAGTCGTTCAGGTGGGCGCAAGAGTGGGGATGATCAGAAAATGACGCCACAACTCAATTCACTTGAAGCTGAGTTAGCCAAGCGTTTGCAGGCTGATGGTCGTGAACCACGCCGTAAAGTCTTAACCGGTACCAGTGCCAAAGCGGTGACATTTGCACATTACTACGATGCGATGCGCCAAAAAATTGAGTCTTATGGGAGCGCATTTTTTCCTCGCGCCAATGGCCGTCCTTTGTATGGCAGTCTAGTGATTGTGGTCAGCGTGGATGCCCAAGGGCGAATTACTACCAATGCTCAGGGTAAGGATGGCTTATCGATCGGTCGTAGCTCAGGCAATCCTGAATTGGATCGGCAGGCGATCGCAATCGTGCGCGCTTCAGCACCCTTTGGGCCATTCCCCTCGGAAATGCGCAATCAGATCGATGTACTGGATTGGATTTCTACCTTTGAGTTCACGCGGGATGGCGCTGATCGCCTAGAGTTGCGCCAGTAATTTTCAAAAATAGTTCTTAAATTCGCTTATTCTGTAGCCATTATGAATTCATCTCACTCAGTCGATCTACACACCGATCCTAGTCTATTTTCTGGGGTGGATGTGTACGCTGTCGCTGGTAATCCAATAGCCCACAGTAAGTCGCCTGTCATTCATCAACGCTTTGCAGAGCAGGCTAAGCAACAAATGCACTATGGCCGCTTACAGCCTGAGATCAATGCATTTTCAATAGCGGTAAAAGCTTTCTTCGCTGCTGGTGGCAAAGGGATGAATGTTACCGTTCCGTTTAAATTGGATGCACAAGCATTTGCTGATGTATTGAGTTCACGCGCTCAGTTGGCTGGAGCCGTTAATACCTTATGGATAAAAGACGGCAAGGTTTATGGTGACAATACTGATGGTGCGGGCCTGGTACGTGATTTATTGGCCCAAGGAATTTCGATTGCGCAATCTAGAATTTTGCTCTTAGGAGCAGGCGGTGCAGCCCGCGGCGTGATTGGGCCTTTATTGGAGCAATCTCCCAAGTGTTTGGTGATTGCTAATCGATCTAGCTCAAAAGCGGAAGAGTTGGTGAAGTTATTTGCCGACCTTGCGGCTGCAAAAGAAGTGGCGCTGGAGTCTAGAGCTTTGGCTCAGCTCGAAGATGCCGCAAGAACTCCATATCCATTTGATTTAGTGATTAATGCAACGGCTGCTGGGTTAGTTGATGAATCCCCATTGACTCTTGCTGCGGCAGCTAATATTTTTGTGCCGAGTTCATTTGCATACGATATGGTTTACGGAAAATCTACCGCCTTTATGCAGCAAGCCTTGCAAAAGGGCGCGCGTGTTAGTGATGGCTTAGGCATGTTGGTTGAGCAGGCTGCCGATGCTTTTTTATTGTGGCGAGGTCAAGCCTTAGCCACGGCTATTGATCCCCGCGCAGTATTGGCTAAGCTTCGTAGCTAACTTACCCGCTGAGCATAATTTTTGATGCGTTGGCTCACTTATTTAGTCAAATGCATGCTCGCTGGTTTTTTGGCTATGCAGATTTACTTTGCGCTTCAGATCGCCGTATGGATTGTGTTTAATCCTTCTAGCACTTCGTTTCAAAGGGCTGAGCGTTGGCGTTTGTGCTCATGGCATTGGTCATGTCCGGTTTATTCAGAGTGGACGCCTTATGAGCAAATTTCTATCAATCTCAAGCGTGCGGTATTGGTTAGCGAGGACGATATCTTTTTTCAGCATAAAGGCTTTCGGATTGAGGATATGAAAAAAGCCTGGGAAAAGAATCAGCAAAAGGCTCAGGCAGGCGCTGGCTCTAAGACTGCATTGCGTGGCGGTTCAACCATTACCCAGCAGTTAGCTAAAAACCTATTTCTTTCTTCTGAACAAAATTATTTGCGCAAAGGACAAGAGTTCATTATTGCCGGACTTCTAGAGCTTACGCTTTCTAAAGAGCGCTTATTTGAGATCTACCTCAATTCAGTAGAGTGGGGCGAGGGTATCTTTGGTATTGGCGCTGCAGCTCATTACTATTACGCAACGACTCCAGCAGCATTGGGGCGAGATCAGGCTGCTGCCTTAGGTTCCGCATTACCTTCACCGAAGTGTTTTGATAAACCTCAGTATTGTCGTAAGTCTAATATTCACTTTCCAACTCGCCAAGACTTCATCTTGGAAAATATGGATCGAGTTGCTTTAGCGCCTTATCCGGCGCCTAAAAATAGCAAATAATGAAATAAATAAATTAAGGTACTAGCTTATTTAGCAGCTGCAGCTCTGAGCGCATCACGCGTGCTTTGTGCTACTACTCTTGCGGCCTGAGCGAAATCATTACCAGTGCTTGCGTACAAAATAGCTCTAGATGAGTTGATGATCATCCCGGTACCAGGAGCGCCCGTAATGCGACCTGCATTCACTGTCGCATCGATATCACCACCTTGAGCACCAATGCCTGGAATCAGCAAGGGCATATCCCCAACGATAGCGCGCACTTTGGCAATTTCTTCAGGGTATGTAGCCCCTACAACGAGACTAATTTGACCCGAGGTATTCCACTTCTGTGCAGCTAGTTTGGCCACATGTAAATAAAGGGGTTCTCCAGAGGCAGTATTCAGAAATTGCAAATCTGAGCCACCAGGATTCGAGGTGCGGCACAACACAATTACGCCTTTGCCTGCATGCTTCAGATAAGGCTCGATGGTGTCAAAGCCCATATAAGGGTTAACGGTGACCGCATCTGCTCCATAGCGCTCAAAGGCCTCAAGAGCATAGTGATCTGCTGTGCTACCAATATCACCGCGCTTGGAATCCAAGATTACTGGGATATGGGGGTATTTATCTTTGAGATGCCTAATGAGCTTTTCTAATTGCGCCTCGGCTCTTTGGGAGGCAAAGTAAGCAAACTGGGGTTTAAATGCGCAGACTAAATCTGCAGTGGCATCGGCAATGTCACGGCAGAACTCAAAGACCCCCTCGGGTTTGCCTTGGAGGGCTAAGGGCAAGCGCTTTGGGTCTGGGTCAAAACCAACACACAGCATGCTGCCTTGCGAAGCCCATGCAGACTGGAGTTGCTGGTTAAAGGTATTTGAGCAAGCGTTCATTGGATTTGGCTTATTTTAGTGAAACTGTCATGTTGTATAGGATAAACTAGCGCACATTCCTTAGGAGTTCACCATGATCAACTTGTTCGTCCTGCAAAATGGCCGCCTCTCTCAAGAGCAAGTCGAAGATCGCAATGAATTGTTGCAATACGCTAATCCTATCTGGATCGACGTCGTTGATCCAGAGGAAGAGGAGCTTATTTGGATTAAAGAGGCATTTGGCGTACTTTTGCCTGAGTTGGATGACTTGGGCGACTTAGAAGCCTCTGCTCGTTATTTTGAGGCCGATGATGGCCATCTCCATATTCGTACTGATTTCTTATTGGATGAAGAAGAAACTTCTCGTAACGTACGAGTCGCGTTTGTCCTGACCAAGCAAGTATTGTTTTCCATTCATGATGAAGATTTACCAGTGTTCCGTTTGGTACGACTGCGTGCCCGTTTGCGCCCTGGTTCAGTGAGTAATGCAAAAGATGTCTTGCTTGATCTGTACTCTACCGATGCTGAGTACTCTGCTGATGCCTTGGAAGAGGTTTATGAAAACCTCGAACAAGCGGGTAAGCGAGTGTTATCTGACAGTATTAATGATGCCGATGCTGCAGAGGTTTTAGAGACAATTGCGAAGGAAGAGGATACCAACGGACGTATTCGCCGTAATGTGATGGATACCCGCAGAGCCTTATCTTTTCTGATGCGCAGCAAGTTGCTATCCGATGAGCAGCAAGAAGAAGCGCGTCAAATTTTGCGCGATATTGATTCTCTTGAGAACCACACTGCATTCTTATTCGATAAGATTAACTTCTTAATGGATGCTACTGTTGGTTTCATTAACTTGAACCAATCTAAGATTATCAAGATCTTCTCGGTGGTATCTGTTGCCTTAATGCCACCTACTTTATTGGCAAGCATTTGGGGCATGAACTACAAATATATGCCGGAATTAGATGCTACTTGGGGCTATCCAATGGCAATTGCTGCAATGATTATTTCAGCTGTTATTCCGCTAGGTTATTTCTATAGCAAAGGCTGGATGAAGTAATCAGTTGTTGAGTAATTGAATTAGGCCGGCTAAAGCATGTTCAGTGGCTTGTTGCCTTATTGATTGCCTATCTCCACTAAATAATTTCGTTTGACAGGTAGTGACATGCTCACCCGAAGCGCTTGGCATGGTCCACCCAAAGCAAACTGTGCCCACGGGCTTTTCTGCTGTACCTCCTGTTGGCCCAGCAATCCCAGTAATGGAAACGCCTACGTTTACGCCGGCATTGCGCTGAGCGCCCTGAGCCATAGCCTTGGCTACCAACTCACTGACTGCCCCGTGTGCCTGTATTAGTGCATCCGGAACTCCTAGACATTCGGTTTTAGCTCGGTTGCTATAAGTAATGTAGCCGCGCTCGAACCACTCGCTTGAGCCAGATACTTCTGTCAAAGTGGCACAAACTAGGCCTCCCGTACAAGATTCAGCAAGCGCTATTTTCCAGCCTCTCGCCAGTAAAAGTGCGGCAAGTATTTTGGCGTGATCAATCAATTTCATAAGGGAATAATTTTTTGGATCAAAGCAACTGCTAATAGTGTGAAGAAAGCTGCAGCAAGATCATCGACCATGATGCCAAACCCACGCCAAATGATTTGTAGCATGGCGGATGTTGTCCCACTATTGCTTTCTAGATTTTTAAAGTGACGATCAATCATGCCGATGGGGCCCGGTTTGACTGCATACAAAAAAACGGAAGAGTCCAAAAGCAATTGCCTGCATCCAAATAGAAGTAGGCATGATCAAAATCAGAATAATCCAAAAGGCAATGATTTCATCCCAAACAATGCCCCCGAAATCTTTCTTGCCTAATTCTTCACTGACATGACCACAGACCCAGCAACCCAGAAGAATGCCGCCGCCAATAATCCAAAGAAAGTCCTCGGTAGATAAAAAGTACTCGCCTATTAGGAAAGCCGCCCAGGCACAGAGGGTGCCCGCAGTCCCAGGTGCAATGGGGCTTAGGCCGCTTCCAAAGCCAAAGGCGATAGTGCGACTAGCGGTTTGTCGTACCCATTTAAATGTGGGGTTAACCTGATGGAGATCTTTAGCAATATTCATTTTGCAAAGTGATCGAAAGACTTGAGCAGTTTGGCCGTTTCGATATCACTCAGCAAGTTTCCATTGTTTAGTAATTGCAATATTTCAGTTGGTCTAGTGTTTGCTGTAATGCGTCCAATTCTAGTAATGGGCAAATGCAATTCTTTGCTGATTACATTGATAGCATTTCTATGCTCAGTGGGGGCGGTGAAACAGATTTCATAATCATCGCCACCACGAGCAGCAAATTGATTTTGAATGACTTCACCTTGTTTTTGTAAGCTTGCAGATTTTGGAAGTTGATCTAAAAATACTTCTGCCCCAACTTGCGATTGATGGAGGATGTGTTTGAGATCACCAAGCAGGCCATCCGATACATCCAGGGCAGCACTCGCAATGCTGCGCAGTTTGATGCCGAGCTCTATACGAGGAACTGGAGCATGCATGCGATGCTCTATTTCTTCTAGCTCGATAGCAGATAAGTTGATTTCATGACGCAGTGCAGCAAGCGTGAGTCTTGCATCACCAACAGTGCCTGATACCCAAATGTCATCACCAGCTTTTGCCCCTGATCTACGAATGGCCTTTCCAGATGGAGTGCTACCAAATGCCGTAATGGAGATGGTGAGGGGCCCAGCAGTGGTATCACCACCAATCAGTGGACAGGAATACTGATTTGCAATCGCAAACATCCCTTTGGAAAAGGCTTCAAGCCATTCTGTGTCTGCCTTCGGTAGAGCAATTGCTAAGGTAAATCCAAGCGGCTTAGCCCCCATTGCTGCAAGGTCAGAAAGGTTGACTGCTAGGGCTTTGCGACCCAATAAGCCAGGATGGGCATCAGCAAAAAAATGTCTGCCTTCAATTAGCATGTCAGTGGTAATGGCAATTTCTTCTCCTGGGTTGGGCTTTAAAAGAGCGCAATCATCACCAATACCCAGGGCAATGGTTTCACCGCTATTTGCACGCATCTCATCCCCACCCGTTTTAAAAAAACGCTGGATCAGATCAAATTCACCGAGAGGGCTGGATTCGGAATTCATACCTCATTTTATGGCTCTTGGGAGGCAAGCGCTCGAGAGGAATAGAATTAGATACTTAAATCCGCCTTACCAAAGAGCACGCTGATGAGCAAAGAAAACAGTAAAGAGCAACAAATTGCAGCCCTAAGAGAGGCTGCCCTCCAGTATCACGAGTTTCCGACTCCGGGAAAGATTGAGATTGCTCCCACTAAGCAACTCACCAACCAGCGCGATTTAGCGCTTGCTTACACCCCAGGTGTTGCTGCACCGTGCGAAGAGATTGTTAAAGATCCAGCTAATGCATTCAAGTACACCGCCCGCGGAAATTTAGTTGGCGTGATTACGAACGGTACTGCTGTTCTAGGTTTGGGCAATATTGGACCATTGGCAAGTAAGCCAGTGATGGAAGGTAAAGCAGTTCTGTTTAAGAAATTTGCTGGCATTGATGTCTTTGATATTGAAGTCAATGAAAATGATCCGGACAAGTTAGTTGAAATCATTGCAGCATTAGAGCCAACCTTTGGCGGCATCAACTTAGAGGATATCAAAGCGCCTGATTGTTTTGTGGTCGAGCGTAAATTACAAGCACGGATGAAGATTCCAGTCTTTCATGATGATCAGCACGGTACTGCGATTGTGGTTGCAGCGGCCATCCTGAATGGCTTGAAGGTTGTTGGTAAGGATGTGAGCAATGTGAAGCTTGTCACATCCGGTGCAGGCGCAGCGGCATTGGCTTGCTTGGATCTCCTGGTTGACCTTGGTATCCCACGTAAAAATATTTGGGTAACTGATTTAGCTGGAGTTGCTTACAAGGGTCGTAAAGAGTTAATGGATCCAGAGAAGGAGCCGTTCTGCCAAGAAACAGAATTGCGTACTTTAGATCAGGCCATTGAAGGCGCCGATATTTTCTTGGGTCTGTCAGCTGGTGGCGTATTAAAGCAAGACATGGTGAAAAAGATGGCACCTAAGCCATTGGTTTATGCCTTAGCAAACCCCACCCCAGAGATCTTGCCCGAAGAAGTGAAAGCGGTTCGTCCAGATGCGGTGATGGCTACCGGCCGAACTGACTACCCAAACCAGGTTAATAACGTACTGTGTTTCCCATTTATCTTCCGTGGTGCCCTAGACGTTGGTGCAACCACGATTACACGCGGCATGGAAGTGGCTGCCGTGAAAGCAGTTGCTGAGCTGGCGCAAGCTGAACAGAGCGAGGTAGTTGCGTCTGTTTATGGCATTGAGAACCTTTCCTTTGGTCCAGAGTATTTGATTCCGAAGCCTTTTGATCCACGTTTGATCACGGTGATTGCTCCCGCAGTAGCAAAGGCTGCTATGGATGATGGCGTTGCCTTGCGTCCGATTAAAGATTTCGATGCTTATCGCAATCAGTTGCAACAGTTTGTGTACCACTCTGGTACTTTGATGAAGCCGCTCTTTAGTATTGCGAAGCGTGTACCGCCAAATCAAAAACGGATCGTATTTGCTGAGGGTGAAGATGAGCGCGTATTGCGTGCAGTTCAAATTATCATTGATGAGCACCTTGCTACTCCGATTTTGATTGGCCGTCCAGCAGTGATCGAGCACCGTATTGATAAGTTTGGTCTGCGCATGAAGATGGGCGACGACTTTGAAGTTGTTAATCCAGAAAATGACGCTCGTTTTCGTGATTTCTGGCAAACCTACCTAGATCTGACCGAGCGCAAAGGCGTTACAGAGTCTTTTGCCAAACTGGAGATGCGTCGTCGTAATACTTTGATTGGCTCAATCATGATCATTAAAGGCATGGCTGATGGCATGATTTGCGGAACGATTGGTAACTCTGCAACACACCTGAAATATGTTGATGAGGTAGTAGGTCGTGAGTCTGGCGCAAATGTCTATGGCGCTATGTCTGGATTAATCCTGCCGGGGCGCCAAGTATTTTTGGTAGACACACACATCAATATCGATCCAACTGCTGAAGAGTTGGCTGAGCTGACTTTGATGGCCGCTAGTGAAATGCGCAAACTGGGCATCGTACCAAAAGTAGCATTGCTATCCCACTCGAACTTTGGCTCTAGTAATGCGCCTTCTGCGGTCAAAATGCGCGAAGTGTTGGCATTGATTCAAAAAGCAGCGCCTGATTTAGAAGTTGATGGTGAAATGCATGGCGATAGCGCTTTAGACGAAACGATTCGCGCTGGTGCTGTAACCTCCTCGCCGCTGAAGGGGGATGCAAATCTTCTCGTTCTGCCAAATATTGACGCTGCCAATATTTCTTACAATTTGTTAAAAACAGCTGCGGGTAACGGTATTGCTATCGGACCATTATTGTTGGGTGTGGCTAAACCAATCCATATTCTGACTCCAGCAGCTACGGTTCGCCGGATCGTCAATGTGACAACTTTGGCAGTAGTAAAGGCTGCCGGCAACGCAAGAGGCATCTCCTAAGTCATTTGGATATATGTAAGTTAGTAATAGCTTACATATATTTATCCTATATAAATCAATGGTTTATATAAAATGCACTGTATTTGGGCTTGATTTGATGGCGTGTTACGGGTAACCTAACAACCATCATGAATAATCGCATTGAAAACACCGATTTAGCCAGCTTCGAAGAACATAGCCGCGCTGAAAGTTGGGACAGTAATGATCGACTAGAAACAGAATCATCTGCTGCCAATGTTTATGCCCAAGGCGGTTTATCTCGTTTACAAACCTATGCAGCAAATCAAGTTTCGGGGAAAAAAGTGACAGCTTCTTGGCGTGCCGCTTTGGCCGTTCGCGATGCCGGACCGCCGGCAATGTTGCGCAGTGTGCGCACTAACATCGTGCAATCAATTCGCGCTTTTCGTACTCCAGATTTACAGGAAGCCGCAACAGAACTCGGTCAACATTTCATCTATGCTAATTGCACAAATGCAATGACTAAGGGTGAGGTTCTCGAGGCAATTGCAATTGCTTACACCTTTACAAAGCAACAAGCAAAAAACTTTGATCCTTTATTGGATGCATTGACTACAACTACAGATAAAGCAGGTCAACAGCCTGGATTTGTAGTGGTTCTCGAAGGCTTGCCATGCACTCAGAAGTTTGACAAAGAAGCGCGCGAAACTCTCTTAGATGTTTTCCGTGATGCTGTTGATTTTTGGGCTGAGCGCCGTACACCATATCGGGTTTTCTACTCTTTTGCTTAATCGCTAAAAGACCGAAAACCCCCGAATCGCCTCTATCTGAGGCGATTTTGCATTTCAGGGTTCCAGATACTGTGGACAGTTGTAATAGCAACGATTCCCGCAGTTTCTGTTCTAAGCACACGCTCTCCAAGAGAAACAATTTGGTAGCCCGCAGCTTGAGCTTGAGCCTCTTCTTCCGGTGAGTGACCACCTTCTGGTCCGATCATCAGAACAATATCTTGAGGAGTGTTTGCCATGAGAACGGAATACATGCTTTTCGTGGCATCAGGACTTAAGAGCAGTTTTAATACCGGTGTTGAATTAGACTTTAAGTAGGCATCAAAAGTTTGAATGGGTTCTATTGAGGCAAATACGGTTCGATCGCATTGTTCGCACGCTGCTTGAACAATTCCTTCCCAATGAGCAAGGCGTTTTTGGGCGCGCTCCTGATCGCTTGAGCGTGTGAGCTTTAAGACAGAGCGCTCACACTGCATGGGGGCAATGATTTGAGCTCCAGTTTCAACAGCCTTCTCGACAATCCAGTCCATTTTGTCGCCGCCAGCAAGTCCTTGGGCCAATGTAATCGCATAAGTAGTTTCGCGATGGGTGTCGGCGTGGATATTGCTGAGTTGAACTTGGCCTGTTTTTCCGGTTAAAGAGAGGAGTTCGGCCTGAGCCACCTGCCCCTTGCCATCAAATACGGGAAAGGATTCCCCGGCTTGGATGCGCCGAACTCGCAAGTGATGGGCGACCTCAGGAGTGAGGGTAGTTGGCTTTTGGGATTCCCAGGGCCCGGGAAGATAAAATTGAGGCATTACTGAAATATAGCCAATTTATTTTCCTCGAGAGCACTTTTACGATGTCAAACCTTCAAATTCGCATGGCCAATGCCATACGTGCTTTATCCATGGATGCTGTTCAACAGGCAAATTCTGGTCACCCTGGCATGCCAATGGGGATGGCTGATATTGCTGTTGGGCTTTGGAATGAACATCTAAAGCACAATCCAACTGATCCACATTGGATTGATCGTGATCGTTTTGTTTTATCCAATGGTCATGGCTCGATGTTGCTTTATTCCTTATTACATCTTTCGGGATATGACTTACCGATTGAAGAGTTAAAAAATTTCCGCCAACTACATAGCAAAACTCCAGGACATCCTGAGTATGGAATTACGCCTGGTGTTGAAACAACTACTGGCCCACTTGGTCAGGGGATTTCCAATGCAGTAGGTATGGCGCTTGCTGAAAAATTATTAGCAGAAGAATTTAATCGTCCCGGTCTCAATATCATTGATCACTACACCTATGTATTTTTAGGTGATGGTTGTTTGATGGAAGGTATTAGCCATGAAGTGTGTTCTTTGGCTGGTACATTAAAACTGAACAAGTTGATTGCACTTTGGGATGACAACGGTATCTCAATTGATGGCAAGGTAGTTTCTTGGTTTAACGAAGATACTCCTAAGCGTTTTGAGGCTTACAACTGGAATGTCATTCGTAATGTTGATGGCCATGATGCAGAAGCAGTTTCTGCTGCAATTATGAAGGCTAAAAAGAGTGACAAACCAACGCTGATTTGCTGCAAGACAGCCATTGGCCAAGGCTCGCCGAATATGGCTGGTAGCGATAAGGTGCATGGTTCACCATTGGGCGCAACAGAAATTGCTGCAACTCGTGTTGCATTGAATTGGCCTTATGCACCGTTTGAAGTTCCAAAAGATATTTATGCTGCTTGGGATTTTAAAAAGCGTGGCCAAGCTGCTGAGCATGAGTGGAATAAAGAATTTCAGAAATATAAAAATAAATTCCCAGAGCTTGCTTCTGAATTACAGCGTCGCATGCAAGGTGATTTATCAAAAGACTTTTCAGCCACGCTAAATGCTTACTTAAAAACTTGTCAATCCAAAGCAGAAACTGTTGCTACTCGTAAGGCCAGTCAAAATGCGATTGAAGCATTATCAGTAGCTTTACCAGAGTTTATGGGAGGCTCTGCCGATTTAACCGGTTCAAACTTAACTAACTGGTCTTCATGCAAACCTGTGCGTGGTGATCAATGGGGTAACCATATTAATTATGGTGTGCGCGAATTTGGTATGAGCGCCATCATGAATGGTATTGCTCTACATGGTGGCTACATTCCGTTCGGTGGCACTTTCTTAACCTTCTCAGATTACAGCCGTAATGCTTTACGGATGGCTGCCCTAATGAAGTTACGGAGTATTTTTGTTTTCACCCATGACTCCATTGGTCTTGGTGAGGACGGCCCAACCCACCAATCTGTGGAGCATGTTGCTAGCTTGCGACTAATCCCGAACCTGATGGTTTGGCGCCCCTGTGACACCACCGAGAGCGCTGTAGCTTGGGGTTCTGCTATTGAACGTAAGAATGGCCCGAGCGCTTTGATTTTCAGTCGTCAGAACTGCCCGTTTGTTTCTCGCAATAGCCAGCAAATCAAGGATATTGCACGTGGTGGGTATGTGTTGCGTGATCCTCAATCTGGAAAGATTGATGCAGTCATCATCGCCACTGGTTCTGAAATCGCACTCGCCTTGCAAACAGCGGAGCTCTTAGCAAAAGACGGTCTAGGTATTCGGGTGGTTTCTATGCCATCAACGACGGTATTTGATCAGCAAGATGCTGCATACAAATCTAAAGTATTGCCAGCCAATATTTCACGCATTGCTGTTGAGGCGGGCGTGACCGACTTCTGGTGGAAGTATGGATGTGCAGCAGTGCACGGCGTAGATACTTTTGGCGAGTCTGCACCTGCAGGTCAGTTGTATGAATACTTTGGCCTGACGGCGGATCAAATTGCCAAAACGGTTAAGCAATGTATCTCGAAGAAGTAAATCGAAATAAATAAATTCAATATTAGTAAGGGGAAATAAATGACAATTCGTGTCGCAATTAATGGTTATGGACGTATTGGGCGCATGGTATTGCGGGCCTTATACGAAGATCAAGTCAACGGCAAGCCACGTCGTGATATCAAGATTGTCGCGATTAACGCCATGGGCGATATCGCTATCAATGCCCACCTTACCCAGTATGACTCTGCGCACGGTCGCTTCCCTGCAGAGGTGAGCGTAGACGGCGATTACATGGTGGTGAATGGTGATCGCATCAAAATGTTCTGTACGCGCAATCCAGCTGAAACTCCATGGGGTGAGTTAGGGGTAGATTTAGTTTTAGAGTGCACTGGTAAGTTCACCTCTAAAGAAAAAGCCATGATTCATATTCAACAGGGTGCGAAAAAGGTATTGATTTCTGCTCCTGGTGAAAAAGATGTGGATGCAACGATTGTTTATGGCGTCAATCAAAATGTATTAAAGCCAAATGATGTAGTGGTTTCTAACGCAAGCTGTACAACCAACTGTCTCGCACCTTTGGTCAAACCATTGTTAGAAAAAATTGGTATTGAATCTGGTTTGATGACAACTATTCATGCGTTTACAAATGATCAAGTGTTGACTGATGTCTATCACAAGGATATGCGTCGAGCACGTTCTGCTGTTACCAGCATGATTCCAACGAAAACTGGCGCTGCCAAAGCAGTTGGTTTGGTATTGCCGGCATTGGCAGGCCGTTTTGATGGTTTTGCAATGCGTGTGCCAGTGATCAACGTATCCGTGGTTGATTTAACCTTTGCGGCAAGTCGCGCTACTAGCGTAGATGAAGTGAATTCCATCTTGAAAGCTGCCAGCGAGGGTGAGCTCAAAGGAATCTTGGGCTTTAATACCTTACCCCTAGTTTCGATCGACTTTAACCATGATCCACGCCCAAGTATTTATGATGCATCCCAGACACGCGTTTCCGCAGATGGAAAGTTAGTGAAAGTATTGGCCTGGTATGACAACGAATGGGGTTATTCAGTGCAGATGCTCAATGCGGCCGAGGCATTAATGGCTGTAAAGTGATTAAAAGAGCTTAAAATTCATTAAAAGTAGTCAAAAAGTAGAAAAGACCTCAATTTGAGGTCTTTTTTCATTAGCAGGCTGCAGAAAAGTGCTTATTTTTGCTTATTTCGGCAGTTTTTCTTCTGACAATGCCCGTACATTGCTAAGGAGTGTTCCTGGAGCTTAAATCCCAGGTTTTTAGCAATATCTCTCTGTCTTTTCTCAATGGCCTCATCCACAAACTCCTCCACATGGCCACAATCAAGGCAAACCAGATGGTCGTGGTGTTGGCCCTCATTAAGCTCATAGATTGCTCTGCTATCACCCTTGCTAGACTCAAAATGGCTACGAAGAAGTAGCCCAGCCTGCTCAAATTGGGTTAAAACCCGATAAACCGTAGCGAGACCAATTTCTTGATCCTCTTTTGCTAGGGCCAAAAAGACGTCTTCAGCGCTAAAGTGGGTGCCACCATTTTGATGAAAAAAATCCAGAATTTTCATGCGTGGACCAGTGGCCTTTAGGCCAATGTCGCGCAAATCTGCAGGAGTAGGGTTTTGGTTCGTATTCATGGCTTTGGGAGCTAAAATCAATGTCTTAATGATACGGCCAGCCATGCAAAATTGCCTTGAACTTTTTAGTCGTTTTTTGAACCCACTTTTTTTTGGGGTTTCCAGCTTTACCCGGTTCGGGTTCGTCGCTTTTGCAATGACTGCTCTTTTAGGGCTGACTGCTTGCACTTCAGCTGTTGATAACACCCAGCGCGACTTTATGAATAAAGTATTTAGACCTTATGTTCCGGACATTGTTCAGGGAAACTTTATTTCAAGCGAGCAATACTCAAAGTTGCAATTAGGGATGAGTCGCGAGCAGGTTCGTCAAATTCTCGGCACACCTTTATTAGCTAGCTATTTCCATGCGAATCGCTGGGATTATGTTTTTGAATTTAAACGTTCTGGACAGCGCATTGCTAAAGAGCGTCGTGTCACTGTCTTTTTTGATGGTGACAAAGTAGTGAGGTTTGAAGGTGATGCCCTTCCAACAGAGATCGAATTGGTTGCTGAGATTGATAACTACGCTAAAACAAAACGCTCTTTCTGGGATGTGATGACTGGCTCTAATAAGCCCCCAGTAACGCCCCCATTACAGCAACCAGAGTTGTTAGTTACAAGTCCAACAAATAATTTACCTAAGGGTGCGGTTGTACCAGCAGCTCCGACTGCAAGTCAGGGTTCATTTTGGGATTTATTTGGTTCCTCGAAGTCATCAGATGGTCAAGCTGTGTCACAACCTGAAACTTTGGGGCCCGGCACGCTGAATGTTCCGCCTGCTACAGAGGTGAAGAAGTAAAAATGATTGCTGTATTAGCACCCAAGTCAAACTGTACTTACCTTTAATTTGAAGTGATGAAATCAATGATGAAGATCGCAATTGCTGGAGCAACTGGTCGCATGGGAAAGATGTTGATTGAGAGCGTGCTAAATACCCCTGATGCCCAATTGGTTGGCGCACTTGAGCACACGTCTTCTCCTCAGTTAGGTGAGGATGCTGGCGCATTCTTAGGTAAAAAAACCGGCGTCATGATTTCAGCTGATGTTGCCCAGGCTTTAGCTGGCGCCCAATTTTTAATTGACTTCACCAGGCCTGAGGGGACGATGGCCCACTTAGCTGTTGCAGAGAAAACTGGTACCAAAATGATTATTGGTACAACGGGTTTGAGTACTGAACAAATTGCTGGCCTCAAAAAGGTGTCTACCAAGTTGGCGATTGTGTTTGCTCCCAATATGAGTGTTGGCGTTAATGCCACATTCAAGTTGCTTGAGATTGCAGCAAAGATGCTTAATCAAGGTTATGACATCGAAATTATTGAAGCTCACCATCGCCATAAAGTTGATGCCCCTTCGGGAACTGCTCTGAAGATGGGTGAGGTTATTGCTGAGGCTTTGGGAGAAAAGTTAGACGATGTCGCTGTCTATGCTCGCGAAGGTCACACTGGTGAGCGTAAAGAAGGATCTATTGGATTTGCAACCATTCGTGGTGGCGATATTGTTGGGGATCACACAGTCCTCTTTGCAGGTGATGGTGAGCGCATTGAAATTAGCCATAAATCCTCTAGCCGTCAATCCTATGCACAAGGCTCCTTGCGTGCCGCACGCTTCTTGCAAACCCAAAATACGGGCCTGTATGACATGCAAGACGTTCTAGGTTTGCGTAAATAGTATCCAGCATTAACGAATAACTAAAAATAGAAGAAAAGAGTTGTCTTGAATGAGTAAGGATTACGACTACCGCAGTATTGAAGCCGCAGCACAGGCTGATTGGGAAGGTGCGCAAGTCTATCAAGTATCTGAAAACGCTGTAGATTTGGCTGGCAAGAAAAAGCCAAAGTATTACGCTTGTTCTATGTTGCCTTACCCATCTGGCAAGTTGCACATGGGACATGTGCGCAACTACACCATCAATGACGTGATGGCTCGTCAGCTCCGTATGCAGGGTTACAACGTTTTAATGCCGATGGGCTGGGATGCTTTTGGTATGCCTGCTGAAAATGCAGCGATTCAGAATAAGGTTCCTCCTGCCAAGTGGACCTACGACAACATTGCTTATATGAAAAAGCAAATGGCTGCGATGGGCCTAGCTATTGATTGGTCACGTGAAGTGGCTACTTGTAGTCCGGATTACTATCGCTGGA
Organism: Polynucleobacter hirudinilacicola; assembly: GCF_002192535.1. Taxonomy (GTDB): domain Bacteria; phylum Pseudomonadota; class Gammaproteobacteria; order Burkholderiales; family Burkholderiaceae; genus Polynucleobacter; species Polynucleobacter hirudinilacicola. The sequence continues at coordinate 31,425 of NZ_NAIA01000002.1, forward strand.
ACCAATGGCTTTTTCTGAAGATGTTAGAAAAAGGAATTGCGTACCGTAAGACACAGGTAGTGAATTGGGATCCGATTGATCAAACTGTTTTAGCAAATGAACAAGTAATCGATGGTCGCGGCTGGCGCTCTGGCGCTTTAGTTGAAAAACGCGAAATTCCGGGCTATTACTTCAACATTACAGCCTACGCAGAGCAATTGCTTTCTGGTTTAGATGGTTTGGGTTGGCCTGAGCGTGTCAAAACCATGCAGCAAAATTGGATTGGTAAAAGTCGTGGTGTTCGTTTTGCGTTTAAGCATGAGGTTGCTGATGACCATGGCAACTTTATTCAGGATGGCCTGCTATACGTCTTCACAACTCGCGCCGATACCATCATGGGTGTTACTTTTTGTGCGGTTGCTGCAGAGCATCCATTGGCAACAAAAGCGGCTGTTAATAATCCAGCGCTCGCTGCTTTCATTGAGAAATGCAAAACCGGTAGCGTGATTGAGGCTGACCTAGCCACTCAAGAAAAAGAGGGGATGTTTACAGGCCTCTATGTCACCCATCCCTTAACAAATGAGCCGGTGCCTGTTTGGGTCGGCAATTATGTATTGATGTCTTATGGTGATGGCGCCGTAATGGGTGTACCTGCTCACGACGAGCGTGATTTTGCCTTTGCACTCAAGTACGATTTACCGATCAAGCAAGTGATTGCGCTAAAGGGTGAGTCACCAATCTTTAATGCAAGCCACTGGCATGATTGGTATGCCCAAAAAGAAGGGGTCATTTGTTTCAATAGCGGTAAATACGATGGTCTTTCATATGAAGAGGCAGTTAGCACAGTTGCTAAAGATTTAGAAAAGATGGGCATTGGTGAAATCAAGACCACCTATCGTTTGCGTGATTGGGGAATTTCTCGTCAGCGCTATTGGGGCACTCCAATTCCGATTATTCATTGTGGCGATGATGCAAATCCCGGTTGCGGCGCGGTGCCTGTTCCGGAATCGGATCTACCGGTGGTATTGCCGGAAGACTGCGTGCCAGATGGTAGCGGCAATCCACTCAATAAGCGTGAAGATTTTCTCAATGTGAAGTGTCCGAAGTGTGGCAAGCCTGCACGTCGTGAGACTGACACGATGGATACATTTGTAGATTCTTCTTGGTATTTCATGCGCTATACCGGTCCCGATGCAAAAACGATGGTGGATGAGCGCAATGAGTATTGGATGCCGATGGATCAATACATTGGCGGCATTGAGCATGCCATCTTGCACTTACTCTATGCGCGTTTCTGGACCAAGGTCATGCGCGACCTCAAGCTCATTACTTTTGATGAGCCTTTCCAGAACTTATTGACTCAAGGTATGGTGCTCAATGAAACGTATTACTCTGAAGATTTTTCTGGTAAAAAGACTTGGTTAAATCCTTTAGATGTTGAATTAGATCTCGATGAAAAAGGTCGACCTAAGGGCGCGAAACTAAAAGGCGACGCATCAAACACTCCGATCGTGGTTGGCGGTGTTGAAAAGATGTCTAAAAGTAAGAATAATGGCGTTGATCCTCAAGAACTGATTGATGGTTACGGTGCTGATACTGCACGTTTATTTGTGATGTTCGCAGCCCCGCCAGAGCAGCAGTTGGAGTGGTCTGGTGCCGGTGTTGATGGAGCCTCTCGCTTCTTACGTCGGGTTTGGATGTACTCGAGCAGTCAGGCTGAGGCTATTCGTAACGCACAAGATTCTTTACCCAATCATTTAAACGATGCTGAAAAAGAGCTGCGTCGTGAAGTGCACACCATTCTGAAGCAGGCTAACTTTGACTATCAACGTCGCCAATACAACACTGTAGTTTCTGCGGCAATGAAAATGCTGAACGTGCTTGAGCCAATGAAGTTAGGTCAAGATGCCGCTATTTCTGCTCCAGTGCTACGTGAGTGCTTAAGTATCTTGTTGAGAATTCTATATCCGGTAGTTCCACATTTAACCCATGTGCTTTGGAAAGAGATGGGCTACGCCAAGACCTTTGGGCCACTCCTAGATGCATCTTGGCCTGAGGTTGATGAAGCTGCATTGGTTCAAACTGAAATCACCTTGATGCTACAAATTAATGGCAAATTGCGTGGCGATATTCGCGTGCCGGCAGATGCTGGTAAGGAGCAGATCGAAATTTTGGCATTGCAAAGTGAGCCGGCAACGAAAGCGCTTAATGGTGGGTCGCCAAAGAAGGTGATTGTTGTTCCAGGACGTCTAGTCAATATAGTCGCCTAACTAGAAAATAAATACATGAGCGCAAATCATCTTCGACGTACCTTAATTGGCTTCATTGTTACGGCACCCTTAAGTGGCTTGATTGCTTGTGGTTATCGCCTGCGCGGAATGGTTGATGTGCCCTTTAAGGCAATTGCGATTACTGGCAATCCCTCGCCTCCCTTGCGTGCTGATTTGCAAACTGCTATTTTGACTGGGACCGATGTCAAGGTTGCGATTAATCCTAAAGATGCAGATTTAATTTTAGACATCAGCAATGAAATTAACGGCAGAGAAATATTAGCCTATAGCTCCAACGGTCAGGTTTCTGCATATCGCTTAACCATTCGGGTCATGTTTAGAGCCTATGACATTGCTGGTGGAGAAATTGTTCCTGAAAGCGAGATTTATATCACTAGGGATATGGACTTCTCAAATACCACTGTGTTGGCAACCGATGTTCAGCAGCAGCAGTTTTTGACATTAATGCGCAAAGATCTGGCTGTGCAGATTTTACGTCGTATTGCTGCTGCCGCCAAAAATCCACAAGCAAGATCTTTCTAGAGATAGATAGAGAACTGCCATGGTGAAAGTTGATGCCTTACAAACGCATCTCAAATCATTAGGTTCTGGCACTGATATCTTGCCACTTTATGTCTTTAGTGGTGACGAGCCATTGTTAATGATGGAGGCAATGGATCAGTTGCGCGCCGCTGCAAAAAAATTGGGCTTTACTGATCGTGAAGTTTTCGTGCAGGAGCGGGGGTTTGATTGGGGCGCTCTCATGAATGCCGGCCAAACGATGTCTTTGTTTGGTGATAAGCGCTGGGTAGAGCTCCGCATTCCGACTGGTAAGCCGGGTCGAGATGGGGCAGACGCTCTAAAACAATTTGCAGCACAAATCGCTTCACAACAAGATGGAGCCAATGGTCCTGATACGGTGGTTTGTATTGTGCTGCCTAGGTTGGATGGAAAAACGAAAACTTCTGGCTGGTTTAGTGCACTTGATGATGCTGGGATGGCTATTCAGGTGGATACCCTGGATCGCGGTCACTTACCATCATGGATTGCTGGACGACTCAAGAAGCAAAGTCAAGAAGTTGAGGCTGGACCTGAGGGTCAGCGTGCTCTGGAGTTTATTGCGGATCAGGTTGAGGGTAATCTGATTGCTGCCCATCAAGAAATTTTGAAATTAGGATTGCTGTATCCCGAAGGCAAGCTAACCGAAGAGCAAATTCGATCTTCTATTTTGAAGGTGGCGCGTTATAACGTTTTTGAATTAACCGAAGCCATGCTTGCTGGTGATTTGCCAAGATTAAATCGTATGTTAGACGGCTTAAAAGGTGAGGGCGAGCCTTTGGTACTAATTTTGTGGAGCGTAACTGAAGAGCTTAGGCTACTATCTAAATTAAAGGCTGCGAGTGATGCTGGGGAGTCAGTTCAACAGCTCATGCGGGCTAATCGGATTTGGGGCAATAAAGAGCGTTTATACCCGGCTGCTATTAGAAGGGTGCAACCGCTCAAGTTGCGCAGAGCAATGCAGCTTGTAGCAGGCCTAGATCGACAGTCTAAAGGCCTACATGCAGCAGAGTTGCCGGCAGACCCATGGGATGGTTTGCGCTTGCTGGGAAATTTATTGCGGTAATGGTTTAGGAAGCTAGAAATATGAGTACAGGGATGACTTTAAATATTCAAGAGATGATGCAAGACATCGGTAGGCGGGCACGTAGCGCATCGCGTGCGATGGCGCGAGCATCTTCTGAGCAAAAGAATCAGGCTCTACTACATATTGCAAAGCTTATCCGCCAAAAAGCGAGTGATATTGAGAAAGTCAATTTACAAGATGTAGAGCGTGCAAAAGCAAATGGTCAAGATGCCGCATTTGTAGATCGGCTCACGATGACTCTAAAGACTATTGAAACTATGGCTTTAGGTCTTGAGCAAATCGTTTCGCTAGATGATCCGATCGGTAAAATTTCTGCTTTTCAAAAGCAAGCCTCTGGTATTGAAATTGGTCAAATGCGTGTTCCATTGGGCGTTATTGGCATCATCTATGAGTCACGTCCAAACGTTACGATTGATGCAGCTGCACTTTGTTTGAAATCAGGTAATGCCGTGATCTTGCGAGGCGGCTCCGAGGCAATTGATTCTAATACTTTGTTGGCTCACATTATTCAGGAGGGTTTGGCAGCAGCCAATCTCCCTAAAGACGCTGTTCAGGTAGTCGCTACGACTGACCGAAGTGCTGTAGGTGAAATGATCACAATGACTCAATACATTGACGTGATCGTGCCACGGGGCGGTAAGAGTTTGATTGCACGCTTGATGGCTGAAGCACGTGTGCCAATGATCAAGCATTTAGATGGCATCTGCCATACCTATATTGATGCCGATGCAGACATTGCCATGGCAATTAAGGTGTGTGATAACGCTAAAACTCAGCGTTACGCACCATGCAATGCGATGGAAACGCTCCTGGTGAATCAGGCTGTTGGACAAAAAGTGCTACCTACGCTTTGTAAAATTTATCAAGATAAGGGTGTGGAGTTACGTGTTGATGATTTAACACGTAAAACACTTGAAGAAAATGGCTTTCAGAACTTAGTGGATGCCACTGAAGATGATTGGCAAACAGAATATTTAGCCCCTATTTTGTCAATCAAGACTGTGGCCGATATCGATGAAGCCATGAATCATATCGAACGTTATGGCAGCAAGCATACCGATGCAATTATTACCAATAACAAGGCGCAAGCAGATCGTTTCTTGCGCGAAGTCGATAGTGCTAGCGTGATGGTGAATGCCAGCACCCGTTTTGCGGATGGCTTTGAATATGGTTTGGGCGCCGAAATTGGTATCTCGAATGACAAGTTACATGCCCGTGGCCCGGTTGGCCTGGATGGCTTAACCTCAATGAAATATATCGTCATGGGTCATGGCGAGATTCGCACTTAAAAAATATGACGAACTCTTATCTCTGGATTAAAACTTTCCATATTGTCTTAATTACTTCATGGTTTGCCGGCCTGTTTTATCTGCCACGCATCTTTGTGAACTTGGCTGATGAGAAAAATGTAGATACTTATGCACGCCTTTTAGGTATGGCCAATCGCCTCTTTCGATTCATGACTATCTTGGCTGTGCCAGCTATCCTACTTGGCTTAATACTCTGGCTGTATTTTGGTATTGGTGCCGGTGATGTCTGGATGCATGCGAAGTTATTTTTCGTCTTGCTGATCATCGGCTACCACCATGCATGCTTTGGCTTGCTCAAGAAGTTTCGTGCTGGCGTGAATACAAAGTCTGGCATTTGGTATCGCTGGTTTAATGAAGTGCCAGTTATTTTGCTAGTGATTGTTGTTGCGCTGGTGCTATTTAAGCCCTAAGTACGATCCTATCTTTTCCTGATTACCCTTTTTAGATTGTTAGCCCCATGAGATTTTTTGTTGTTTGTCCAGGCGGTTTAGAAGTACCGCTGGCTCAGGAGCTTGCAGAGATTGCGGCGCGTCCGGATTCTAAAGCGTTGGGGGCTTGGGTGATTGATCCAACGCCAACCAGTCCAACCGGGGGGATTGGTCTTGCAGCGCCGATTTCTGGGGCGATGGCTTTGAATTTACATTCCAGAATTGCTAGTCGCGTTTTATTGCAGATGGCACAAGCGCCCTATAGACAAGAGGAAGATCTTTATAAATTGGCTAGCGGTTTAGCCTGGGAAGATTGGTTTACCTCTAAACAAACTTTGCGGGTTGATGTCACTGCCCATCGCTCTCCATTGAAGAGCTTGAACTTTGCGACGCTGAAAATTAAAGATGCCATCGTAGATCGCTTGCGTGATGTTACTGGGGATCGTCCTAGTATTGATACAGCGTTCCCAGATGTGCGTGTTCAGGCGCACTTAACTGCAACCCAAATCACCGTTTACTTAGATACTTCTGGCGAGGCTCTCTTTAAGCGCGGCTGGCGTGATGAGAAGGGCGATGCACCTCTCAAAGAAAACTTAGCTGCTGGCATCTTGTCGATCACGGCTTGGAAGCCTGGCCAGTCTTTATTTGATCCAATGTGCGGTAGTGGTACTTTCTTGATTGAAGCTGCTCAGACGGCGCTCTCTATTCCACCAGGAGCAATTCGGGCGGGGATGTATGGTGATGATGCCAAGCCCAGTAGATTGGCTTATCGCCCACTCGTAACATCTGCAAACGGCTTTGGCTTTCAGAGACTGAAGCCCTTTAATGAAGCTGCTGAGCAAAAGCGCTGGAGTAATTTGAAAGAAGCTGCGCTGGCACAAATGCTAGACAAGCGTCAGCAATATCCAAATGTAGATTCCTTAAAAATTAGTGGTGGAGATATCAATGAAAAATTAGTCTCCATGTTTAGGGGTAATTGGCAGAGAGCACAGTTGCCAGATCAACCGCTGGTACGTCAGGTTGATGCTCTAGCAAGCAAGCCCCCAACGAATGCTCAAGAGGGTGTGATGTTATTAAATCCACCTTATGGTGAACGTCTTGTGATTAAAGGTGGCAGAGGTGGTAGTGCACAGGATCGTGACTCAAGTGATGCAGAGTATGGTGAGCCAGAGAATCGTTTTGAGATGAATTTAGAGACGGGCCGTCAGAGCGCTAAGCGTTCTAGTCGCGAGTCTTTGAAAAAACTTCAGGCCCAAGAGGAGCAGGACCCTAAATTTGTGGAATTTTTACGCCAATTTGGCCAACACCTGAAAGATGCTTTTGGTGGGTGGAATGTTTTTGTATTGACTGCCGATATGGCTTTGCCTGGTCAGTTGCGTATTAAGGAGTCTAAGCGTACCCCATTATTTAATGGTCCACTAGAGTGCCGTTTATTTAAGTTTGAGATGCATTCAAAGCGGTCTTCTTCTAGTGAAGACTAAGCACTTTAAAATAAAGCTACTAGTGATTAAATCCTAAAGAAATAGAGCGGAGAGTAATTCAATGGAATTTAAAACCTATATGTGCCTGATCTGTGGCTGGGTCTATGATGAGGCTGCTGGCTTGCCTGATGAGGGCATTGCCCCAGGAACCCTCTGGAAAGATGTGCCAATGAATTGGACCTGTCCAGAATGTGGTGCCCGCAAGGATGATTTTGAAATGATGGCGATTTAATTAGGAACTCATGATGGCAATGGTAGATCAAAACGAGATTTTATTTGAGCGTGCTCAAAAGACGATACCGGGTGGCGTGAACTCACCGGTGAGGGCTTTTCGTCAGGTTGGTGGTACACCCCGTTTTGTTACTAAAGCCAAAGGCCCCTATTTTTGGGACGCCAACAATAAGCGTTACATCGATTTGATTATGTCTTGGGGCCCAATGATTGTTGGGCATGCAAACCCAGAAGTTATCGAGGCAGTACAAAAGGCTGCAGAAACCAGTTTTAGTTATGGCGCTCCAACCGAGGGCGAGATTGAATTAGCAGAACGTATTTGCGCCGTAATGCCGAGCGTTGAGCAAGTCCGCATGGTATCGAGTGGTACTGAGGCAACAATGAGCGCCCTCCGTCTTGCACGTGGCTATACCGGTCGAGACTTAATTATTAAATTTGAAGGCTGCTATCACGGTCATGCAGACAGCCTCCTGGTCAAGGCGGGCTCTGGTTTATTAACCTTTGCTGACTCTACTCAAAATGCGCCATCCTCTGGCGGTGTTCCGCAAGACTTGGTAAAGCACACCTTGGTATTGCCGTATAACGATGTGGCCGCGATTGAGGAAGTCTTTAAGAAGCAGGGCGACCAAATTGCAGCAGTGATCTTGGAGCCTATTGCGGGCAATATGAATTTAATTAAGCCCTCAAAAGAATTTTTATCTGCGATTCGTAATCTCACAAGCAAGCATGGCAGTGTATTGATTTACGACGAGGTGATGACAGGTTTTAGGGTTGCCTTAGGCGGCGCTCAGTCTTTGCAAGGCATTACCCCTGACCTGACTTGCTTAGGCAAAGTTATGGGTGGAGGTATGCCCATGGCAGCCTTTGGTGGAAAAAAAGAAATCATGTCTAAGCTTGCACCGTTAGGCAGCGTTTACCAAGCAGGTACCTTATCTGGTAATCCAGTGGCTGTGGCGGCAGGTCTGAAGAGTCTAGAGATTATCTCTAGAGATGGTTTTTATGAATGCCTAGGCGGACAAACTCAAAAGCTCATGACAGGTTTGAAGCAGGCGGCAGATAAGGCAAATATTCCGTTTTCAGTCGATAGCGAAGGCGGTATGTTTGGTTTCTATTTTACGAGTCAGATTCCAACTTCCTACGAAGCGGTGACTAAATCAGATGTCGAGGCATTCAAGAAATTTTTTCATCTGATGCTAGATGAGGGTGTGTATCTTGCGCCATCGGCGTATGAAGCTGGGTTCACCTCCATTGCGCATGACAATGAAGTGGTCAATGCCATCATTGCTGCAGCTGAGAACTCCTTTAAGAAGCTCTAAGTAGTAATTACATTCTGAGTGGATGGTCATATCCATCCACCTGAATAATCTCAAGTCTTTTTGAGTCTTTATGAGAGTCTGCAATTTCAAGAGCTGTTAATTTTCCGCCCCAAACACAGCCAGTATCTAAGCCAATCACATTATTGCGTCGTAATAATCCTAAAGTTGACCAATGACCAAAATAGATGAGGGTGTTAGCGGTTTTGCGTTTCGGTACCTTAAACCAGGGAATGTAACCCTTGGGACCATTCTCTAAGCCTTCTTTACTGTCAAACTCCATCTGACCGCTTGGGGTACAAAAACGCATACGGGTGAGTGCATTGGTTATGAGACGCAGACGCTCATAACCCTTTAGCGAGTTACTCCATTGATTGGGGGTGTTGCCATACATATTCGCTAAAAATTGTTTATAGGATTTGCTGCGCAGGGCTTTTTCAACCTCTTGAGCATATTCAATCGTTTGCTGTAAGTCCCATTGCGGGAGAACGCCAGCATGCACGGTAAGCACTTTGCCATTACTGAGCGCCATAGGCCGATTACGCACCCAATTGATGAGTTCTTTGCGATCAGGTGCCTTGAGAATGGCATCCACAGTATCCAAACCCTTGGCTTTGCGAACGCCAGCATCAATCGCCAATAGATGAAGATCGTGGTTGCCGAGAATACATTCAGCACGGCCAGATTCTTGTAAAGATTTGAGTTGCCTTAGGGCGCCAAGCGAGTTCGGCCCGCGATTAACTAAATCCCCTAAAAAAATCATTTTTGATTTTTTGGGAAGACTTTTTACTAGGGCTTTAAGTGAGGGGGCGCATCCTTGGACATCACCCACAGCATAAATTTTGCTCATCCCTTATCTTAGTGGAAAAGCATTCCTTAGACGGTTACGCACTTACTTTTTTTACTACGCTATAGCGCACTAAAGTTTTCTTGCGTGCCTCGTCGTGGTCAACAACGGGTAAAGGATAGTCCCTGCCTAAGATTACGCCCGCTGCCTCAAGTTCAATATGTCCCGCTTTCCAGGGCGCATGAATCGATTTCTTTGAGAGTTTTTCCAGTTGCGGCAAATAGCGTCGAATAAATTTGCCTTCGGGATCAAATTTCTCGGATTGGGTGATGGGATTAAAGATGCGGAAATAGGGTTGGGCATCGCAACCTGACGAAGAGGCCCATTGCCAGCCGCCATTATTGGATGAGAGCTCAAAGTCGTTGAGGTGTTCAGCGAAATAAGCTTCGCCCCAACGCCAGTCAATACCTAAATCTTTGGTCAGAAAGCTGGCCACCACCATACGTAGGCGATTGTGCATATAGCCACTCTGATTGAGTTGATGCATTGCTGCATCAACCAGCGGGTAACCTGTTTTGCCTTCACACCAAGCTGCAAAGAGTTTCTTAGCGTTGGCGCCACTTTCCCAAACAATATTGTCATAGTCTGGTTTAAATGAGGCGCCTTCAGCAAGCCTTGGATGGTTGGCCAAAATCATGAAATAAAAGTCACGCCATATGAGTTCGCTTAACCAAATCGTTGCGCCCATACTTCCGGCCAGCATGCGACGATGCGCTTCGCGCACAAGGCCTCTGATGGAGAGCATGCCAAAGCGTAAATGGGTTGATAAATAACTGACGCCTTTAATAGCGGGAAAGTCTCTACCAATTTGGTACTGATCAATGCGCGAGAGAAACTCTTCTAAAAAGGCTTGCCCACCCTCAGAGCCAGGCATCAAATAGGCTTCAATACCAGTGGGGCAAAAGCCCATCGATTCCAGGGATGGGAGTGGGTAGTCTAGCTTTTTAGGAATAGCGGCAAATTGGCCTGGCTTAGCATTACATTCATGGGCGGCTAAATCTTTTTCTTGCAGCGTCTTGAGCCAATTATTTTTATAAGGAGTAAAGATGGAGAAAACAGTATTAGAGTTGGTAAGAATTTCTTTTTTCTCAAAAATTACTTGATCTTTAAAATCTTCAAACTGAATATCGAGTTTCTGTAATGCAGATTTAACAGACTCATCCCTTGCAATTGCAGATGGCTCGTAGTCATGATTGGTAAAGACGGTATCAATGCCCAGCTCTTTAGCAATCTGCGGAATGCATTCAAGGGGTTTACCAAAGCGAACAATGAGACCCCCGCCCGTGGTGCGGAGCTCTTTATCAATTTGTTTTAGACCTTGCCAAATAAAGTCAACACGGCGCTCGTGTTTTAAACCATTGACATCTAGCTCGCCCTGAATCAGTGGCTTCAGAATGTCAGTATCAAAAATGAAGCCCACCCAGACCTGTTTGGCCTCTTTTAGGGCGCGGGAAAGTGCGGCATTGTCATATAAGCGAAGATCGCGACGGAGCCAAACCAGAGCTTTTTGCATAGCCCCTATATTAGGGCCAATTTGCGGGGGCTGCTGAAGGGTCAATATCTAGAAGGGTTAAGATCGATAGTAATTATGGATACGATCTTTTTTATTCTTTCGAAGGTGGTGCAATTTTGTATTGAGCCGCTGAACTGGGTCATTGTTTTCGTTTGCCTTGGCTTGGTCTTTTTAGGATTGAGAAAACCTCATCTTTGTAAGCGCTTTTTAGTATTTGCTCTTCTAGATCTGCTGGTTGTCGGATGGCTGCCTGCATCTGAGCTATTGCTAAGGCCTCTTGAGGATGCCGTTCCAAGGACGGAGATTGGAAAACTATCGCCAGATGATTTTGGTGGGATCATCATTTTGGGTGGTGCAATAGAAGGGGGGAATATTGCGACCGAGCGTGGCGAGATTTCTATTCATTCTTCTGCTGAGAGGGTAACTAAGGCTTTCGAGCTTATTCGAAAGTACCCAGACTTACCTTTTATCTTTAGTGGATTTTCTGGCCGCGTAACACCAAAAGGTGTATCTGAGGCCGAGGCATTTAAACAGCTCATCAAAGAACAAGGGTTAGCAGATAGACCTGCTTATTACGAAAACCAATCACGCAATACCTATGAAAATGTCATTTTTATGAAACCTATGATTAACGAGATTGGGCAAGGTAAAGCTCGAAAACCATGGCTTTTAATTACCTCAGCAAGTCATATGTATCGGTCTACATTAATTTTCCATCAACAGGGAATTGAGGTCTTTGCTGTTCCGGTCGATTACCAGACTGCCAGGAGTCCTCAGTGGACGGCATTTGATTTGGTGGATGGAGCTCAAAACTGGAATAAGCTCACTCATGAATATATCGGTCTTTTTGCGTATTGGGTTACTGGAAAAATCTAGATATTCTGTAAAATAGACTTATATGACTTCGGCTAAAAAAGCTCCCCCTGCTTCAGACCCAGCGTCTGTGCCAGAGTCATCAATTTCTTTTTCAGCTAGCCATTTGGCAAACCAATTTTTAGTTGCCATGCCTGGTATGGACGATCCTAATTTTGCAGGATCTGTTATCTATCTTTTTGAGCATACTGACAGGGGCGCAATGGGTCTGGTGGTTAATCGACCAACGGAATTAGATTTGGGAACCTTGTTTGACAAGATTGAGCTCAAATTAGAAATTACACCTCTATTAGATCAGCCAGTCTATTTTGGTGGTCCAGTGCAGGTAGAGCGCGGCTTTGTTTTGCATGAATCCATTCCGAGCCCATCTTATAGCTCTTCATTAATCATCCCTGGCGGCCTAACTATGACGACCTCTAAAGATGTTTTGGAGGCTGTTGCCATCGGAAATGGACCCCGCAAGTTTTTGATGACCTTAGGCTATGCCGGATGGAGTGCTGGACAGCTTGAAGAAGAGATCACTTTAAATGGGTGGATGAATGTACCGCTCTCACGCCAACAAATGGTCGATATTATTTTTGATACGCCCTCAAGTCAGCGCTATGAAAAGGCCATGAGTCATTTAGGTTTTGATCCCTCGCATTTATCTGGGGAGGCAGGGCATGCCTGACCCAATCAATAAGCCGATGACGATACTGGCTTTTGATTATGGAACGCGTCGGGTTGGCGTGGCAGTAGGTAATACAGAGACAAAGGCAAGTCAGGCATTGAAGACTATTTCTGCTACAAATGCAGATGGGATGTTTAGAGAAGTCGAAAGCCTTCTAAAAGAGTGGCAACCCGATCAGATCGTCGTGGGGCTTCCCGCCCATCCTGACGGTACTGAACATGAAATGACTGCTCGGGCTAAGCGCTTTGGCAATCAGCTACACGGGCGCTTCAATTTGCCAGTGATTTGGGTGGATGAGCGCTATACATCGGCAGTTTTGGAGGGCGATCCTCGGATGCACGACAATCTAGATGCGCATTCTGCTGCGCTCATTTTGGAGCAGTATTTTGCAGAATATCAATAGCACCGGAATTAAAGAATGAACGCTGAGTCCTTATATAAAAAACTACTAGAAAATCTGCAAAGCAGGATGCAATGCGGGCCTTTTGAGCTGGCTGGCTTAGCTATGGGTGGCGCATGGATTGCGGAGCGTCTAGCAAAAGATTTAAATCTGCCCCACTTTGGCGTGATTAATGTTACCTTTCATCGCGATGATTACGCAGAAAAAGGAATGACCGCTTTGAGAACGGCAGATTGCATGCCCACTCAACTACCTTTTGATGTGAACGGAGCAAATATCATTTTGATTGATGATGTCTTGCTCACGGGTAGAACTGTGAGGGCAGCTTTGAATGAGTTATTTGACTTTGGTCGGCCTGCACAGGTGGAGTTAATGGTCTTAGCTGATCGGGGCAAGCGTGAATTACCTATCACTGCAAATTTTGTAGGGGAAGTGATTGAGGTTCCCCATCAACAAATTTTAGTATTAGAAAAAGATGCGGCTGGCAAGTTCAGCTTTCAGCTTGAGGAGCGTGAATAATGAACGCGGTGAATCAATTTAATGCTGCCGGTGAGTTAACCCATCTTCTGACCTTGGAAGGTTTACCGAAAGAGCAAATTCTCCATATTCTGGATACCGCCAAGCAGTTTGTCAGCGTTACTGACCCCTCTAGAGAGGTTCGTAAAGTTCCTTTGCTGCGCGGTAAGAGCGTTTTCAATCTCTTTTTTGAAAATTCCACACGCACCAGAACCACTTTTGAGATTGCTGCTAAGCGCCTATCTGCTGATGTCATCAATTTAGATATTTCCACTTCATCAACCGCAAAAGGCGAAAGTCTTCTCGATACGATTGATAACTTAGTGGCGATGCAGGCAGATATTTTTGTGGTGCGACACAGCGTGTCTAAGGCGCCGATTGAAATTGGGAACCATGTACCACCGCATGTGCACGTGGTAAATGCAGGAGATGGTAGTAACCAACATCCCACCCAAGGTCTCTTGGATATGTATACGATGCGCCACTTTAAGCAGAATTTCAAAGGCTTAAAGGTAGCAATTGTTGGAGACATTGTCCATAGTCGTGTAGCCAAGTCGAATATTCATGCTCTGACTACATTGGGCTGTGAAGAAATTCGCGCTATTGGCCCTGAAAGCTTGCTGCCAAGGGATCTAGATATGTTAGGTGTCAAGATTTATCACAGCATGGAAGAGGGCCTGAAGGATGTCGATGTGGTGATGACATTGCGTATCCAGAAAGAGCGCATGGAAGCTGGGCAGGTACCCGAAGGAGAAGCCTTCTTTAAGCAATATGGTTTAACGCCTGCGCGCCTGGCCCTGGCTAAATCGGATGCGATAGTTATGCATCCAGGGCCAATGAATCGTGGGGTTGAAATTGATTCAGTTGTTGCAGATGGTCCTCAATCTGTTATTTTGAACCAAGTAACTTTTGGGATTGCTGTGCGTATGGCCGTGATGTCAATTGTTGCTGGTAATTAAAAAATTTAACTAGGATTGCTAGTGATTGTTGATATTCCTGCGGTAACCGAAAAAAAGCGTTGGTTGATTTTGTCCCATGCTTTCAATATGGATGGTCGCGCTGCTAGTCTGACTATTACCGATAAGATCCCCTATTTTTTAGAGGCTGGTATTGAGCCAATAGTATTAAGTGCGATTACCGGACTTAAGGATCAGCGTTTCCAGCATTATCAATATATCGCTTGGGGACCCTCTGGTTTTCGTTTTGACTTTCGCCATTGGGTTGCTAATAAGTATGGACGGGGTTGGTTTTATAAGCTGACGACAGGCATGGTTTCTATTTTGCTTGCGCCACTCATTGCGATTGAAAAGCTCTGCTTAGGTTATTCCAGTCAGTGGTCTTGGTCTATCCCGGCATTTATTCACGGTTATATTTTGATCCGTCGTGGCAAAGTTGATGTTATCTACTCCATCGGTAGCGCATGGTCAGCCCATTTAGCTGGAGTATGGTTAAAGAAGGCTACGGGCCTGCCACTGATATCCGAAGTGCATGATCCCTTGGTGATTCGTAAAGATCCCAATGACCAAGGTTTTGAAAAGCCTAAAAACCGAGATGCACGCTTTCGTCACTATCTAGAGGCTCAGCTTTGTAAGTACTCCGATTATGTATGGTGGTTTACTCAGGGTGCTTTGCATTACGCTAAGGTTCGCAATCCCAACTTAAATACTTCCGGTAGTGCCGTTGGATTTGTGGTGATGCCTGGCGCCAATCCTCCGGGAACGATTGATAAGGCAGATACTCATCAATACAGCGAGTATTTAAACCTCTGCCATTTTGGTTCTTTAGCGAATGACCGCTCACTGTCTATTATTTTGAAGGCAGCAAATAGCCTGTTTTCTAAATACCCAGAGGCCAGTAAGCATCTTCGTATTCATGCATATGGCGCACCATTAGATTCATTATCTCAAGCTGCGATTAAGCAATATGGCTACTCAGATATTTTGTTAGCTCATGGAAGGCTAGAGCGTGATCCCGTAACTGGAATGTCTGGTCGTGAACAGGTTGCACAAAAGATGCAGCAGGCCGACGTATTGATTCTCTTGCATGGCAATGATGAGTGGTGTGCCGAGTACATTCCGTCAAAATTCTATGACTACTTATGGTCTGGTCGTCCAATTTGGGGCATTACCCACCGTAACCCACAGCTTGATCAAATGCTTTTAGATCGCAAGTCTTATGTGAGTGCCGACGGTGATGAGCTTGGCATTGCAATGGCGCTAGAGCGGATTTGGTTGGATTGGCAGCAAAAGCAATTAATTAAGCCAGTCTGGAATCCAATTGGCGTGGACCAAGCAGTTAGCAGTATCCTGTCACATATTGCTTCATTGAAGGCCGTATCTTGAAAGACCTCGTTCTTTACTGCAAATCTTATCGCAAAGATTTTTTGCGCTTAAAGCGCTTGCTTAAATCTATCTCGCAGCACAACCTTGATCAAATTCCTTTTTACATTTCTACTCCATCTGCAGATCAAGAGTTATTGATCGAGCTTGTGGGTAGCCAAGGTTACGAATGGATATCCGATGAGTCGATTATTGGCGCCAATACACTGGCGCCTAGCGGTATTGAAAACACAAAATCTGGCGGTCTATCTCAACAAGTTATTAAGTCTGAATTTTGGCGCCTAGGCTTATGTGCCAATTATGTTTGCCTAGATTCGGATTGTATTTTTATAAAAGACTTTCAGCAGTCAGATTTCTTGGCTGCCGATGGGCATCCCTATACGGTGATTTACCAAAATAAAGAATACTTTCAGTTAGCAGTTGATCGTGGCTACACCAAAGCACCTGCCCACCTAAAGGCAGAGGGCAATCGGGTAAAGGCTCTATTTGGGCGTCAGGGACCAAACTACTATTGTCCTTGCCCTCCATTCATCTGGTCAGCTGCCGTATGGAACTCATTAGATGAGAATCACCTGAGGCCACGCGGAAAGACTTTCTGGGATCTATGTACTCCAGAGCATCCTGAAACCTTGCTGTACTTAGAGGCTCTATTAAACTTTAAGGCGATCCCTTTGCATCCGATTGAGCAGCTCTTCCGGATCTATTACTATGACTGGCACTACTATCTCTTGCGAAGAATAGGTGAAACACCTGCTAAGTTGAAAGAGAATTATTTGGGTTTGATTTACCAATCTAGTTGGGACTTGGGCTTGGACTACGGGGGAAGCCAGAAGTCGATCTTTTCAAGGGTATTGAAAAGAGTCAAGCGATTTGCTAGATATCTACAAAGCTTTATCTGATGAAAAATACACCGCTAGTTAGCGTGATCATGCCCGCCTATAATTCGGAGCTATACATTGCGGAAGCTATTCAGAGCATTCTGAACCAGACCTATGAAAATATTGAGTTAATTATCTTTGAGGATGGCTCCTCAGACAAAACAAGACAGGTGATTGAGGGCTTTGCAGATCTACGCATTATTAAAATACTCTCTGATCAGAATTGCGGAGTAGTGCGAGCTCGTAATGAGATGATTGAGAGGGCCGGCGGCAAGTACATTGCCTTAATGGATGCTGATGATATTGCAGACCCCACGCGCCTGGAGAAGCAGATCAATCTTCTTGAGAGCGGGCAGTATGATGTTTGCGGTAGTGCCCAATGGGTATTGGACGAGGGCACGGGCCTAATCAAAAAATCCAAAGACAAGTTTTCGGATCCAGATCTTCGCGCACTTTTATCTGTATATTGTGGTTTATGTAATTCTGCCATGACAGGTAAGGCAGAAATATTTAAACGCTTTAAATATGACACCTCAATTTTGACATCTGAAGATTATTACTTATGGGTGCAAATGGCTGCCGCGGGATTTTGCTTCTTAAATCTTCCTGAGCGTTTAATTACTTATCGTCGCTACCCTGCGCAAACAAGCGCTATTCATTTAGAAAAACTTAAGATTAATACTATTGAAGTGCAAAAAAAGTACTTAGAGCTATTGGGAATCTCTCAAAGCTACTATCCGCGCCATCTTCCCTTTAAGCAAAGGTTGGTGGATGGTCTTGGCTTGTTGCGTGAGCTCAATCGTAGATTTTCCGGAGTATCACTGAAAGCAAATGCTGAGATCTATGCAAGATTTCAGTATCGAAAAAATGGTATCTATACACCATTTACCCGTCTCGAGCGCCTTCTGGTTGCGCTATGGGCAACTTTCCTAGTTACTTAACCTAGGTGTAGCTTGATGTGATTGGCCAGTGCTTGCCGATCAATTTCAGTTTGTGAGCTCGGTAATTCTAGTAATTTGTTGGCGCCTCTATAAGAGTGCCACATCTCAGGCATGAGTTTTACTTGATTACCCAACATACCTGCAAGATGGCTCATACCACTTTTGGATCCTATCAAGAGATCCGCATGGAGCAGGTGATGAAAGGTACCCATGAAATCACCATCAATATACTCATGTATTTCGTGACCAGAATTCTGAAAGTATTCTTTCCATGAAAATGGTACCCCTGCTTCAGAACAGTACCGACCATCTTTACCTTCGCTGTAAATATGAATTGCTACTAAACCTGGCAAATTACTCAAAATAGTATTGAGTACTTCTAAATACCAGGCGTCGGGCAGCATTCTTGAAGATAGGTCAGAGAACTGTCTACCAGGAAGCAAGTCGCCCCTTCTGATATGCAAGGCAATATTCAATTTATTTGGACTAAACAAGAGCGGAATGGGGTAGGACTCTCTTGCTTTGGAGTAAGCATTCAAAAACCAAGCTTTTGTTGAGGCATATTCATAATCCCCTGATAGATTTTGGCTAATCTTGAAGGCAATATTTGAGTCAGGATTATTTTGGATAAACCGATCAATCTCTTGATAGACTTTATCGTCACATTGCTCGTTTGAGGGGATATCAATTTGAAGCCTAGGTAATTCTAGAACTTTTATTTTTCGTTGAGCAATTTTTTTTTCTAAATCCTCTCGACTTGGCAAAAGATTCTTTAAATCAAGCATTAGATTTAAGGCATTGCCGATATTATGAGTTTCGTATGCTTTTTTACCCCTCAGCCTTCTTAGAAATTGCTTCATATTCCATTTAAGAGATCCACTATGAGATTTATTGAGCTGAGATTCGGAGTAGACAAGTTGTAATTGGTTGCGCGATGCAATTTTGATGGCCCGGTTAATTATCCCCATAGAATGGCCAATGCCAGCATCAGGGTTGTCATAATCAATTAAGAATCTAATGGCCATCACTTAAGTCTTTGAGGATTTTATTGATAATAGTTGAGACATAGGTAGAGGTATCAAACTTCATCGCTTGTGGGCTGAGAAGAAATTGATGAATGTTATCTTGGTACTTTTTGTATTCGTTAGCATCAATGCTAAGTAAATAGCGATGAACTTCCTCAGTATTTTTAAAGTTCCTTCTATCAATGAAACAGGCACTTGGTACATGGTTGCAGATCGTATTTGAACCCCAATAGATAGGTATGCAGCCTCCAAAAAAACAATCAAAGATTTTCTCGCTTATGTAGTCGGGAAGATTGGCAACATTTTCGTAGCAATAAGCAAACTTTGTTTTTCGATAGATTACCTCTTTATCTGCTATCTCTCCTGCATAGCTTGGAAATGGCTTATACCCAAAAGCTTGTGTTGCCAGACGTTTTAGGCGCCTCTGAATCCTGGTAGCCTGCGTGAAGGCTGGACTAGGTTTTCCCCATCCAAGCCCATAAAGCGAAAAATGATCTCGAGCATTTTTTTCATACCAGCGAATAACTTCTATGCGCTCTTTATATAAATCATTCGTCAGGCCCGGCGGGAATGATTTATTTGCATTAATAATGCAAGAAAAGATTGGTCTATCGTCAAAAGATGGTGATTCTGGATTACGAATTTGATTGGGTATAAAAATATGATTTACATTAGGAAGTTGTGAGAAATTTGTATTCCAAGTAAAAATTCCATTAAATGTCTTAAGGTAGTCCTGATTCTGATTGAGCGGGCAGATGAGGGGATTTTCGGTTGCGATCAAATACTTTGGACCAGAAATATTATTATCTAGGGAAATGATTTGACCATCATGAAAAATACTAAATACAATATCAAAACCTTCATTGACATCAGGGTTGTTTAATTCAATTCCCCGTTTTAAAAATTCTGCCTTTAATAATCTATTGGTCCAAGTCGGATTGTAGGTGTGATGTCTATCAACCTCCTCAAACGAGGCGTTTTTTACTCTATCTGATTGATAGTAATTTGCATATAACATAGTTTATTGTCGTAACAGGAATCTTGAAGTGCGATTTTAATACTTATTATCGCAATTAGATCGTTGATAAATCTCCTATGCCGAATGGTAGGCATTGAGTATGATGCCAGACTCCATTAGCAGGGGCTCTAGGAATGTCAAATCATATTTAGGCCACGCATGTATGCCAAACGGCAATTTGCCATTGCAGATCGTTAGACATTTTTTGGGGCTCTGCTCCCAAGAAAAATAAATGGCTTGTTCGGGTGGCGCAATCCTAAGATGGGGTGCTACCTTGGGGGCTACATAACTCCAAAAAATATCACAATGGTCTTTATAAAGATGGTGGGCACCGGCGAGTCTTCCGGAAGACCCCATAGATTTTATTGCCCTACTAAAAGCACCCTTTTGGCCTCTAAGGCCTCTAAGGAGGTCACGAATAATCATACTTGTGCTAAACCAGCGAGGATTATCTGTAAAAAGTGTATTGGCAGTTTTAGTTTTAATCAGTGAGAGTCCAAAATTGCCGGTACCTTTTAATTGAAGATCTTCTGTTGCATCAGAGGTAAACCAAGGTGCGCCAATGTAATCAAAGTCTTGCTCACACCAATAATGCAGATCATTTTTTAAAACAATTGCGTCAGGCTCATGAATTAAGATATGTGAATATGAATTAAGTGCATCAAAGATGAACGGGGAAATCATTAACTTATTGTAGGCCGAGATGCTTGACATCGAATTTGGTGGCGCTGTTAACGTCTGTAGCGTGGGGAAGATTGCCTCATATATTTTGGTCGACATACCCTGTGGATGTAAAAGATAAGTTGGGTAGTCACCTAAAATTTTTTGACATTGAATTAAAGATAGTTTCTCGTGTGGCGATGGTTCCTGCTTATGCATTGGAATTAAAATCACAGGATTTATTTTAGGATTTATTTTTTTCATTAAGGAGAGAGTAAGTTTTAGTATAATCATTCTATAGGCAATAACCGAGGCATACATGATTTTAGTTACTGGTGGCGCTGGATTTATCGGGGCTAACTTTATATTGGATTGGCTGGGTAATCCAAGCGCTGAGGGTATTGTTAATTTAGATAAGTTAACCTATGCAGGTAATTTAGCCACCCTAGACTCTCTGAAAAATGATTCCCGTCATATTTTTGTCCATGGTGATATTGGCGATAAAGAGTTAATTGCTAAATTACTAAAAGAGCATCAACCCCGCGCCATCATCAATTTTGCTGCCGAAAGTCATGTGGACCGCTCTATTCATGGGCCAGCTGAGTTTATGCAAACCAATATTGTCGGTACATTCAATTTATTGGAGTGTGCTTGTAAATATTGGAATAGTCTTGAAGGCGACATAAAAGAAACATTTCGCTTTCATCATGTCTCAACTGATGAAGTTTATGGCTCTCTATCTGCAAGTGATCCCGCATTTACTGAGGCCAATTCATACGAGCCTAATAGCCCATACTCTGCCTCTAAGGCAGCCTCTGATCATCTGGTCCGCGCTTGGTTTCATACCTATCACTTTCCAGTAGTAACAACTAATTGTTCCAATAATTACGGCCCTTATCACTTTCCTGAGAAATTAATTCCCTTGGTGATTCTGAACGCCTTGAGTAGTAAGCCCTTACCTATTTATGGCGATGGTCAGCAGATTCGCGATTGGCTCTATGTGGGCGATCATTGCTCTGCGATTCGCGAGGTCTTGGCCAAAGGAAAATTGGGCGAGACCTATAACATCGGTGGCTGGAATGAAAAGACGAATTTGGATGTTGTGAAAACGATTTGCCGCATTTTGGATGAACTCAAGCCTCGCGCCGATGGAAAGTCTTATAAGGAGCAAATTACTTTTGTAAAAGATCGTCCTGGGCATGATCGCCGTTATGCGATTGATGCGGGCAAAGTAGAGCGTGAGCTTGGTTGGCGTCCTGCTGAAACATTTGATACTGGTATTCGTAAGACGGTGCAATGGTATCTAGATAATCCGGTTTGGATCGAGGGCGTAGTCAGTGGCTCCTATCGCGACTGGTTGCAAAAGCAGTACAACTAGACTTTACTAAAGCGCACATGAATATCCTCGCATTTGGTAAGGATGGACAACTGGGAAAGGCGTTTCAAAACCTTTTTCAGAAAGTGCCTCTAGCTTCAGAGAACAACATTCAATATATTGGCCGCAATCAATGTGACTTAAGTCATGCCATAGCCTTAAACAATCTTCTGAATACGTCCAAGCCAGATCTCATTATTAATGCTGCTGCCTATACGGCTGTGGATAAAGCAGAGACTGAGTATGAGTTAGCATTTGCAATCAACGCTAAGGCACCTGAGATAATGGCGCAATATGCCACAAAGCATGGCAGCACTCTGCTGCACTACTCAACAGATTATGTATTTGATGGCAGCAAAGATGGTCCCTATATTGAGGATGATCATCGCAAACCAATCAATATGTATGGCAAGAGTAAGGCTGCGGGTGAAGAGGCTATCGTAAATGTCTTTACTAATTGCTCTGCTGGTCAATACGCCATCTTTCGAACGAGCTGGGTATATGGTGATGGTGCCAACTTTATTCGGACCATATTACGTCTAGCCAAAGAGCGGGAAGAGCTGAAAGTGATTTGTGATCAATATGGCGTGCCAACGAATGCTGGCTGGCTAGCCCAAGTGAGCTTAGATTTAGTTTTGGATTTACAAGACAATCTCAGAAAATTCACCTCAGGGATTTATCATGCGGTTCCATCTGGTAAAACGAGCTGGCATGAGCTAGCCGCTCTAGTTGTGCAGACAGCACGCGATGCCAATATTGCTCTGAAGCTAAAACCGCATGACATTCAGTCGATTTTAGCCGCGCAATACCCGGTAGTCGCTCCTGGGTCGGCTAATTCATGCCTAGATAACTCTAAATTACGCTTGGCCCTAGAAGAGAGTGGTGATATGTCAAAATTACAGCATTGGAACAAGGCTTGGGAAAAAGAAGTTCAGTCTTATGTTGCTGGACTTTCAAGAGATGGACTTATTTAGGGGTTGAATGTATGGCGGTAAATCGTAAGGGCATTATTTTGGCTGGCGGCTCAGGCACACGTTTATATCCGGTTACCCAAGCCGTTTCTAAGCAGCTGATGCCGGTCTACGACAAGCCCATGATCTATTACCCATTGAGTACTTTGATGCTCGCTGGCATTCGCGATATTTTGCTCATTTCTACGCCTCATGACACGCCTCGTTTTTCTGAATTGCTAGGTGATGGGTCGCAATGGGGTCTAAATATTGAATACTGTGTGCAGCCTTCTCCGGATGGTTTGGCACAAGCATTTACCTTAGGTAAGCGCTTTGTTGGGAACAATCCGAGTGCTTTAGTGCTTGGCGATAATATTTTTTATGGTAATGATTTACTTGACCAACTAAATAGTGCAAACGACAGAAGTTCTGGCGCAACAGTATTTGCCTACCACGTGAATGATCCCGAGCGTTATGGTGTTGTGGAGTTTGATAAAAATTACAGAGTACTTTCGATTGAAGAGAAGCCTAAAAAGCCTAGAAGTAATTACGCAGTAACTGGCTTGTATTTTTATGATAATCAAGTGTGTGATATCGCAGCCTCTATAAAGCCAAGCGCTCGTGGTGAACTCGAAATTACTGATGTCAACCGGGCTTACTTGGATAAGAATGAACTCAGTGTAGAAATTATGGGGCGTGGTTTTGCTTGGCTAGATACCGGCACACATGATTCTTTATTGGATGCTGCTGGATTTATCGCTACACTACAAAAGCGCCAAGGCTTGATGGTGGCTTGTCCTGAGGAGATTGCTTATCGTCAGGGCTGGATTAGTGCTGAAGCAGTACAAAAAGTTGCCGCTCAATTAAGTAAGAATAGTTATGGTCAGTACTTGAAGAAAATTCTGAATGAGCTCAACAGTTCTGCCCAGCCAATATTCTTATCTACAAAGAGGATAATTAAATGAGTGTGCCCGCTAAGCTGCAGGCAACCCCTACGGTAATTCATGATGCATTGGTGATTGAGCCCAAAGTATTTGGTGATGAACGTGGTTGGTTTACAGAATCTTTTAATGCTGCCGATTTTGCAACTGTCACGGGTTTAAATGTAGAGTTTGTACAAGACAATCACTCATTCTCTTATCAATGGACTTTGCGTGGCTTACATTATCAGTTAGAGAAAATTCAGGGTAAGTTGGTGAGAGTAGTAGCAGGAAGTGTTTTTGATGTGGTCGTCGATATTCGTAAAGATTCACCTACGTATGGCAAGTGGGTAGGACTTGAGCTGAGCGCTGAAAATCATCGGCAAATATGGATTCCGCCAAAATTGGCTCATGGCTTTTTAGTACTTTCAGACACCGCTGAGTTTTTATATAAAACAACCAATTACTATCATCCGCAAAGTGAAGCCTGTCTTGCTTGGAATGATCCAAACGTAGCGATAGAGTGGCCCTTGCCAGTTGGTATTGCGCCTAATATGAATGCCAAAGATTTGGCCGGCCTCTCTTGGGAAAAAGCGCCAAAGTTTTAATGGCTATTCAGAGTTCATCCCCGAAAATATTATTGGTAAAGCTATCCTCGCTTGGGGATATTCTGCACAATTTACCGCTGGTTTGGGATTTGCGTGCTCGTTTACCAAATGCGCAAATTGATTGGGTGGTGGAAGAGGGTTATGTGCATCTTCTAGAGCCTCTATTGAGTAGAGAGGGTTTTAAAGGCATTGATCACATCATTCCTTTTGGTTTGCGCCGTTGGAAAAAAAAGATATTTAGCCTTAACTCCTGGAAAGAGTTGTTTTCTTTTAAGAAGAGGCTTCAAGAATCTTCATACGACATTGTGATTGAAACTCAGGGCTTACTAAAATCTGCCTTATTGTGCTTTCTTGCTAAGAAAAATTCTGATACTGTCATTGCAGGCTTAGCAAATGCTACCCAGTACTCCGGCTACGAGCCGCCCGCTAGATTCTTTTATAACCAGTGTGTTCGGGTTCCCATTGATTGCCATGCGGTTGATCGCTCTCGTCGAGTGATGTGCGCTGCATTAGATTGGTCTCTAGTTGAGCGCTCTACTGCCCCTCAGTTTTACCCTCAACAGTTTATTCAGAACTTATCTGAAAAGACTCTTCTAGAATTACAAAAGCCCTATGTGCTTTGCTTTCATTCAACCGCCAGAGAAGCGAAGCGCTGGGCCAATGAGAGCTGGGTTGCTTTAGGAAAAGAGCTTGCTCAGCGGGGATATCAGCCAGTTTTTCCGTGGGGTAGCCCATCTGAAAAATTGATTAGCTTTGAGCTAGCCAGTCAAATTCCTGGGGCAATAGTTCCCGCTGCATTTTCAATCGAAGAAGCATTCTCTGTAATTGCAGGTGCCGCACTTACTGTGGGTGTCGATACTGGCTTGACTCATCTGGCGGCGGTCTTAGGAAAGCCTACGGTAGAGATTTATTGCGATTCACCTCAGTGGAAGACCGAGGGCTATTGGTCAGAAAATATCCGCAATCTGGGGGACATTCAAGCGCCGCCTAGCGTAGCAGAGGTGATCAACGCCTCCTTCGAGTTATTAGCGTAGTAGGCTATTAATCGAAATCAGATCTTCATCCGTTAATGCAGCAGCATGTGCTTTTAGCTTAATTGCATTGAGAATAGTGTTGTAACGTGCTTGCTGAAGCTGTGATCTAGTGGTGATGAGAGTATCTAGTGCAATCAAAACATCAATATTGATTAAGGTGCCAACCTGAAATCCGAGTTTGCTAGATTCAAGAGCAGAACTCGATGAACGCTCAGCGGCTTCAAAAGCTTTAACACTAGCTAGGCCGCCATAAAAGCCTGTAAATGCAGCGCGCGTATTTTGAGCTGCTGTACGCCGGGCATTATCATAGTTTGCTTTTGCTTGATCTACTAGTGCAGCATTTTGACGAATGACTGAAGTGCTAAATCCACCTGATACCAGTGGAATAGTCATTTGCAAAGCGATAGTATTGTTGTAAACATTCGTATTAGTTGGTGTGTAGCTATTCGGCGTTCCATTGGAAGTGTTATAGCCACTTGTACCAACAAAGTTTACTGAGGGGTAATTTAGTCCCTGCGCTGCTCGATAAGTGCTCTCAGCTAAGCTGACAGTGAGCTGCCCAGCTAGCACGCTAAAGTTTGCGGCTTCTGCTTGATTAATCCAATCATCTAAAGTTTGCCCCGGTGGTAATTGCGGATTCACTGATTCGGCAATCGGAATGCCTTTAGCATCTTTATTTTTAGAACGAGGATCCTTCAGTACGCCATCAATTTTGGCTTCCTTCACCAAAGGCTTAAGAGGGCCTACGGGGTGCCCCACTAATTGCTCCAATACTCCGCGCTTCACGATCAAATCGGCTTGTGCAGCAATTTCTTGTGAGTTTGCAAGATCTAGTGCGGCTTGTGCTGTGTTGACATCAACAATAGTCGCCAGTCCTGCATCAAACTTGGCTTGGGCAATATCAAGCTGCTGTTTAATCAAGCCTTTTTTATTGCGATATAGCTCAACATTGTCTTGACTGGTGAGCGCGTCAAAATAGGCCTGAGAAACCCGAATGATTAAATCTTGCTGCGCTAAATAGAAGCGCATGTCTGCAATTTTGGTATTGAGATCACCTTGCTTGAAAGCCTCAAGAGCGCTCACGTTAAATACTGGTTGCGTTAAGGTGACGGTATAGCTCTTCTGATCAAATACGCGCGAGTTACCCGGTAAATTCGATACTGCCGTGTTGCTGGCTCCATGTTGGAAGTAGCGGGTGCCAGTTGGAGTAGCATTTGCTTGGGGAAGTAGCAGAGAAAGACCCTGCCAATAGAGCTCTTTGCTAGCCTGATAGTTAAAGCGTGCAGCATTTAATACTGGATCACTAAAAGCTGCCTCTTGATATAGCTGAATTAAGTCAGCCAACTGTCCTTTTGCATCGCCCGCTTTATTCCCTGTCAAGTTTGAGGGTGCTGAGGTGTTTGGAAGTGCCGCCTTTGTTGGAGGCATTACAAACTGAGGCGGTTGCTCTAAACCAATCAGTGAGGAGGCGCTCATAGGAGTTGGTAGCGCAGGCCTTGCCGCTTCGTTTGCGCTTTGGGCAAAAACGCTTGTAGGGCAAGAAACCAAGCCGAACGCCTGGCTCAGGATTAAACCAATTGTGGTTATCTGAGGGCGTTTAAAGCGGGCTTTGGTCATCTAATTCGGATACTGTTCAATATGCCATGCAGTTTAAGGCTAATTTATCAGGAATGCCTGTTTAGGGGCTATTTTGCCAAATACTCGGGGATTTATAGGGATGCCTATAAAATTTGCTGATGGATCTATATTTGTTACTCAAGGCAGTCATTCTGGGGGTAGTAGAGGGCTTAACAGAATTTTTGCCGATCTCTAGTACTGGCCACCTGATTTTGGTTGGCGACTTATTAAATTTCAATGATGAACGTGGCAAGGCCTTTGAAGTCATTATTCAGTTTGGCGCGATTTTGGCGGTCTGCTGGGAGTTTCGGGAAAAGCTTTTGAAGGTTGCCCTATCCTTTACCAGTAGCTCAAATTCTCGCCGCTTTGTTTTCAATCTTCTGATTGCTTCAATTCCTGCAATGGGCTTGGCATTCTTATTTGGAAAATATATTAAGGCTGTTCTTTTTTCCCCTATGCCGGTAGCGAGCGCCTTCATTGTTGGCGCTCTCATTATTTTTTGGGCAGAGCGTCGTCAAGAAAGAGCGAGCCTGGCAAAGAGTCATATTCATTCTGTGGATGATCTTTCGCCATTCGATGCATTTAAGGTTGGATTAGCGCAGTGCGCTGCATTAATTCCTGGAACTTCACGTTCAGGTGCAACCATTATTGGTGGAATGTTATTTGGTTTGCCACGTACGGTAGCCACCGAATTCTCTTTCTTCTTGGCTATCCCTGTTATTGGCGGTGCAACCGCTTACGAGTTATTTAAGCTTTGGAAAAATCCCGTGGCGATCTCTGGTGAATTTAGCTTAGCAATTGTCATTGGTTTTATAGCCGCATTCATCTCTGCATTTATATGCGTGCGCTGGTTAATTCATTATGTTGCTCACCATAATTTCATTCCATTTGCGTGGTACCGCATTGCCTTTGGACTTTTGGTCTTGTTTACTGCATACACCGGCTTGATTGCTTGGTCATATTAACAATAAAAATAATATCCAGAATACGGAGCTAAAGATGGACTCATCAATTGACGCAATTACCAATAATATTCAGTTAGCACTAGCCCCAGTCTTTTTGCTAACTGCAGTAGCTACCTTAGTAAATTCAATTTCAACACGGCTTGCTCGGTCTGTTGATCGCATGCGAGCCATAAAACAGGCAATTCATCGGGGCGATGTCAAGAATGAAGAAATCATTCAATATATGCACAAGGAGGCGAATGAAGCTAAGACCCGTGGCCGCTTATGCACGGCAGCTATTTTCTTCGTTGTTCTAAGTGGGGTCTTTATTTCCCTGACTGTGCTGGAACTCTTTTTCTTTCAGGCTGGCGCAGTCCACTCTCTACAAACAACGTATGTTATCTGGACCTTTGTATTGGGTCTGATATCCTTTATGACATCCTTATCGATTGTGCTCGCCGAAGTGGTTTATGCATACCGCTCGGCTGGCTGGAATTCTCCTAAACACTATTAATTTCAATACCAACTCTTCATCTAAAAAGATTTACTATGAACAAAATCCTCATCACTGGTGGCGCTGGTTTCTTAGGCTCTCACTTAACCGAGAAACTCTTAAAAGAGGGTAATGATGTTTTGGTGGTAGATAACTACTTCACTGGTACAAAAGAGAACTTAGCGCACTTATTGCCCAATCCAAAATTAGAGCTCATGCGTCATGATGTGACTTTCCCGCTCTATGTAGAGACTAATCAAATCTATAACTTGGCTTGCCCAGCATCACCAGTGCACTACCAATACGATCCTGTACAAACTACCAAGACCAGTGTGCATGGCGCAATTAATATGCTTGGTCTTGCTAAAAGAACGAGAGCCCGCATCTTGCAGGCCTCTACGAGCGAAGTGTATGGTGATCCAGAAGTGCACCCTCAGCCAGAGAGTTATTGGGGTAAGGTAAATCCCATTGGCATTCGCTCTTGCTATGACGAAGGTAAGCGCTGTGCTGAAACCCTTTTTTTTGATTACAACCGTCAGCATAATTTAGATATTAAAGTGGTTCGCATCTTTAATACCTATGGTCCTCGTATGCACCCTAATGATGGCCGTGTAGTGAGCAACTTTATTGTGCAGGCTTTGCAGGGTAAAGACATCACCATCTATGGCGATGGCCAGCAGACCCGCAGCTTTTGCTATGTCGATGACTTAATTGATGCCATGGTCAAAATGATGAACTCGGAGCAAGGTTTTACAGGACCAGTCAATATTGGCAATCCTGGTGAGTTCACCATGTTGCAGCTAGCCCAAACAGTGCTCAAGCTCTCTGGTAGCAAATCCAAAATTATTCATCAACCCTTGCCATCAGACGATCCAAAGCAGCGTCAACCGAATATCGAGCTAGCCAAGGCAAAGTTAGGTTGGCAGCCTAAGGTCAACCTAGAGGATGGCCTGAAAGAGACGATTGCGTACTTTAGGAAAGTCGTAGCTTAAGTTGACGCAATCAGAATCACAAAAATCAGAGAAACGTTTTGAGCACATTCGCTCATTTGTCCTTAGGGCTGGGCGAACAACCGGAGGGCAGCAGCGCGCTCTAGATGAGCTGGGCCCTCAATACCTGATCCCCTTTCAGGAGCAAGCCTTAGATTTAGTCTCAGCATTTCAAGGATCTACCAATCCCAAGATTTTGGAAATTGGATTTGGAATGGGTGAGACGACCGCCAAGATTGCAGCTCTTCGTAGTCAAGATGACTTTCTGGCAATTGAGGTTCATATACCAGGTGTAGGCGCACTCCTCAAGCTCATTGGTGAGAATAATCTCACTAATGTGCGTCTCATGCGTCACGATGCAGTTGAGGTCTTGGAAAAAATGATTGCACCAAACTCTTTGGATGGCATTCATATCTATTTTGCAGACCCTTGGCATAAGAAGCGCCATCACAAGCGTCGCCTGATTCAAGAACCATTCGTGAATTTATTAATTTCGAAATTAAAACCAGGCGCATATCTTCATCTGGCAACCGATTGGCATAACTATGCCGAGCAGATGCTACTGGTCTTGAATGCCCAGGCTGCCTTACAAAATACTTCGACTAATAGAGTCAAGGTAGAAACATTTTCCAGTGAAGACACTGCCAAGCCAGGTGAAACTGCAAATGAATTTAAGCCGTCTCTTGATCAACTGGGTTCAGAGCATCCGGGTTATGTGGAAAGACCGTCTTATCGCCCAATTACCAAGTTTGAAACCCGTGGCATCAAACTAGGCCATGGTGTTTGGGATTTGGTTTACCAAAAAAAGTAAGCCCCGGCAGCTAAATCACGCTACGCGTTTTAACTTGCTTGGATCTCAGCGCTACGTAATGTTTGGGCAAGTAGATCAAGCACACCGTTCACATACTTGTGGCCATCAGTACCGCCAAAAGTTTTGGCAAGCTCTACCGCTTCATTGATCGCAACTTTGTAGGGTACGGAAAGATCTGCGGCCAGTTCATAAGTACCAATTAAGAGTGCAGCATGCTCTACCGGGGAAAGTTCGTTAATTGGACGATCCAGTGCAGGAGTAATGAGCGCTTCTAATTCATCTGCGCGATCTAAGACGCCCTCAAAAATACCTTGAAATAAATCGAGCTGGCAGCGACGAAACGCTGGATCTTCAGCCAATTGTTTGGCAATCGCTGCGCTGTTAGGCAAGCTACCTGCGCGACGTACCACAAGACTTTGATAGACACCTTGCAAAGCATATTCCCGGGCGCGACGACGCGGAGTGAGTGAGCGCTTGGGAGCTACGGACTTAACTTCTTTTGTTGATGCTGGGCTTGAAGAGGTAAGACTGGATTTAGACATGAGAATAATTACTCTTCTTCGCTGGGGTTGATTTCGATATCAATATCGGGGGTGAGTGCTAAAGCCAGGTTAGCCATCTCTACTACTGCTCTAGCGCAATCAGCGCCTTTAACTTGCACGCGCACTTGCGCTTGCTCATCGGTATCGCAGGTCAACACGCCATTGGCGATTGGTAGACCTGAGTCAATCGAGATGCGAGTAATGCCTGCGGCAGATTCATTTGAGACAAGCTCAAAGTGATAGGTTTCACCACGGATCACAGCACCCAAAGCTACTAAGCCATCAAACTCACCAGTCTCAACCAGTTTTTGGAGTGCAAATGGAATCTCCAGTGCACCGGGTACGGTAACCAGCTTGATGTCAGCTTGTGCAACGCCTAAAGCAATGAGTTCTTCAATGCAGGCATTGGTGAGGGCTACACAATGCTCTTCATTAAAGCGTGCTTGCACAATGCCAATGCGAAGGTCTTGACCATTCAGGTCCGCTTCGAGTACGCCTACAAAGTCATTGTGAGAGCTAGTCATAATATTTTTCTAAATAAGTTACTGAAGAGTTTACGTGGTAGCTGGTTTATAAGGCTGGTAGCCTGTTACTTCTAGCTTGTAGCCAGACAAGCTTGGTACTGGGTTTGGATTGGCAAGCAAGCGCATTTTGCCAACACCAATGTCTTTGAGGATCTGAGCGCCGATGCCATAGCTTCTGAAATCCGTTTTACGTGACAAAGGTTTTTTCACTGCGTCTTTAGGTTGATTGAGTTTTTGAAACTGCGCCAACCAATCCTGATCATTCGGGGCTGCGATGCCTGCGGCATTGAGAAGTACTGCAACACCCGCTGGAGCGGCAGCAATTTGTTGCAGTGCTTGCACGAGTGGCCAGGAGTGATTGCTGACCTGCGAGTCTAAGAAATCTAATACTGTTACGGGTTCGTGAACTCGCACTAATGTCTCTTGAGTCTCAGATGGCTTGCCATGCACTAAGGCAATATGTACGCATGAGCTTGGAGTGTCGCGATAGATAATGCCCTCGAACTTGCCCCAGGGAGTAATAAATTCACGGGCACCTTCACGCACCACAATACTTTCGTGTTGGCTGCGGTACTTAATCAAATCAGCGATGCTGCCAATCTTGAGCTGATGCTCTTTAGCAAACTCAAGAAGGTCTGGCAGACGAGCCATGCTGCCATCATCTTTCATGATTTCGCAAATCACGGAAGTTGGTGAGCAGCCAGCCATTGCGGCAAGATCACAACCGGCTTCTGTATGACCAGAGCGAATAAGTACACCACCTGGTTGAGCCATCAAAGGAAAGATATGGCCAGGTTGTACTAAATCACTAGGCTTGGCGTTGGGAGCTACAGCAGTTTTAATCGTTAAAGCACGGTCTGCAGCAGAAATGCCAGTGGTCACTCCAGTGGCAGCTTCAATAGAGACTGTGAAATTAGTGCCCATCGAGGTACCGTTATCACGCACCATGAGTGGCAGGTTTAATTGCTGGCAACGCTCGCGGGTGAGGGTGAGGCAAATCAGGCCGCGGCCATGCTTAGCCATGAAATTGACTGCTTCAGCTGTTACGTGATCGGCTGCCAGAACAAGATCGCCCTCATTTTCACGATCTTCTTCGTCAACGAGAACGACCATCTTGCCGGCGCGCAGGTCGGCAATGATTTCTTCTGTAGAGGCGAGAGTATTTGGCATAGCCCTCTATTTTAAGCTGAGCAGGCAATTGCTGTGATGTCCTACAGGAATATGCCTGCTTTCGGACAGTAAGAGCTTTGGCAGTGCCTTTTAAGAGCCCATAGGGTCCCTGAAAATGGCTTAATGCGCCAGCCATACCAAGTTACCCATAAATACGCGTCAGATCATCAAATCGACAATTCTCAAGGCTTTGTTTTATTGGAGGTCATTGTGGCCATGAGTCTGATTTTGGGTTCGTGGATGGCTTTGCTTGGCTCTTATCAAAACTTAGCCTTACGCACTGCCCAAGTAGAAAGTAAAAGAGCTCAACTCAGAAGAGAGTTTGATGCTTTTGAAGTGAGTGAGCAACTCAGGCTAAGGGTCATCACAAACACCGAAGGCCAAATCCATGAATCTTCTCGAATGTCTCGTCGCCATCGCGCTCAGCATGCTGCTGCTCAACCCACTTCTCAAAACAAGCGCTGATTTAGTGGCCAAACAAATCGAATATGAAAAAAGACAATTACTCACCTCGGAAGCTGAGCGTGCATTTGAACTCATTGGGCGCGCCATCAGAATGGCTGGGTATCGCAAAATCGATTCTACCCAGCTACGCAAACAAAAAGATCAATGGATTTTAGTTCAGAAAAAATCCGGGTTTCGAGGATCTGATTCGGTCATGATTCAGCATGAGATCTCCGATGAAATCGATTTTGATTGCATCGGTAATACGCTCACGAAAGAGCGCACAAAACAAGGCATAGCACGCCAAGCATTTTTGGTCGATAGACAGGCTGGAATTCCAAAAGGTATGAAAGTGAATGGTGGATCCTTAATTTGCCAATCATTGGATCGGCAAGGCCGCTTGCAAAGTACTACCCTAATGAATGGTGTGAATTATTTAGTAATCGAAGAGATTGTGTCCTCAGAAAAATCACCTACACAAAAACTCTATCAGGTGAGTCTCCAAATGACCGATGGGGCCTTATTAAACCTAGACCTAATACGTACCTTTAGCACTAGAAATCTGCCATGATTTTGGCTTGGGTACTCTCATTATTGCTTCTCTGCGCCTCTTTGATAGTTCATCTGGAGCGCTTGACTGCATTGCGCATCATTGAAGTCAAAACAATTGCACTCGCACAGAAAAATTTTATAGCTGCAGAAAAAGCGCTACTAGATTGTGAGCAAAACCCCAGTACGCTTTCAGCATTAACCGAAAATAATTGTTTTATTCAGCCAATCTCGAAAAATATTTGGTTAATTACGAGTAAACAAAAACCAACGATACAGGTTCATATTCTTCTGGATGAAAAGTCTGGTACTACGAAACGATTGAATTGGCGACAGTCATTTGATGAATAATGATCATCAATCCTATGGTGGCAGCTTGCTCGAGTTAATGGTAGTGATCTTGATTGTGGCCATGATTGCTATGAGTACCATGCCAATTTTACAAAATCAAATTGCTGCCCGAGAAATCGATTCAGTTGCAAGGCGATTTATTGTGCACGCCCATTTTGCGAGACAGCAAGCTTTGTATCTAGGCGAACAAGTGTTGTTAGCGCCAGCAACTCAAAGTGGTTGGGATGATGGCTGGCTTATCCAAAGTGGCTGTATTGCTAAAAGAGTGCAATCAAGCTGTACCCCTCAGCATTGGTTTTCTCAGGGCGCAATAGATCCGATTTATTTCAAGGGTGGCGGCAAACAGTTTGTAGATCCCCATTCTCAAAAAAGAGGTATTTTGTTTAATGCTGCTGGGGCTGCTAAAACTGGCCAAGGCGGGTTTGTGGCTAACCGCCTGATCTTGGGTCACTACAGGGCTCCCAGTCTTGAGCGCCAGCTGATTTTGGGCAGCGGGGGCCGCTGGAGAATCTGTGACCCCGCTAGAGATGCAAGGCGATGTCAGTGATTGGATTGAATGGTTTAATAGATACATGTACAGCGCAGTTGACCACCAGTTTATGGGCGAGGCTTTGGCCGAGGCTCAAAAAGCACTTTATTTATCCAACCCAAATCCTCGGGTAGGTTGTGTCATTGTCAAAGATGGCGAAATCATTGGTCGTGGTTTTACCCAAAAAGTGGGCGCAGCCCATGCAGAGGTGCAAGCATTGGCCGATGCGCAATCTAAAGGCAAAGATCCTGCAGGCTCCACTATATATGTGACGCTCGAGCCTTGTAATCACACTGGTAAAACACCGCCCTGTGTTGATGCCTTAATTGCCGTCAAGCCTGCCAAAGTGATTGCTGCGATGAGTGATCCAAACCCTTTGGTAGCTGGTAAGGGATTAGAAAGATTAAAAGCGGCTGGCATTGAAGTGCATTGTGGTCTATTAGAAGCGCAAGCCCAGGAACTGAATCGCGGATTTGTTTCACGGATGACAAGAGGTCTTCCTTGGGTGCGTCTAAAAATCGCGGCTAGCCTCGATGGTAAGACTGCATTACCCAATGGCAAGAGTCAGTGGATTACTGGCCCGTTAGCAAGAGCAGATGGTCATCACTGGCGGGCACAAGCTTGCGCACTCATTACTGGTGTTGGCACTGTCAAAGAAGATGACCCTTCATTAAACGTGAGAGATGTCGTCACTCAGCGTCAACCGATGAGAATCATCATTGACTCTAAATTAGAGACGCCCTCGAACTCCAACATTCTCAATCAACTTGATCAATCGGGCGTTCTAATTGTGTGTGCTGAATTAGAATCGCCTGGTAATCGTGAGAAGGCCAAAGCTTTTACGGAGCGTGGTATTGAAGTGATTGCTATGCCTAATGCATTTGGTAAGGTAGATTTACCAAAACTCTTCTCGTATTTAGCCCAAGAGAGGCAGATGAATGAGATTCATATTGAAGCTGGCTTCAAGCTCAATGGATCAATGCTTCGCGAAGACTGTGTTGATGAGCTGTTGCTTTACTACGCACCATTTTTTATGGGTGAGGGTATTGGTATGGCAAGTGTACCAACCTTGCCCACATTAGATGCGCCCAAGAACTGGAAAGTCATTGATCAGTCCTTGTTTGGTCCTGATTTAAGACTGCGTCTCATTAAAAACTGATTTATCACTTTATTAAGAACTAAAATCATCCCATGTTTACTGGAATTATTACTGCCGTTGGTCACATTACAAGCGCTCAAGCTAAGGGCGATGGTTTGCAATTAGCAGTTGAGGTGCCAGAGGGCTATTTAGAGGATGTTGCCTTAGGCGATAGTATTGCTATTCAAGGTGCTTGCATGACTGCAACGCAATTTAAAGGTAATACGTTTACTTTAGATATCTCTCGCGAGTCACTCAATAAAACAGTTGGCTTAGATAAAGTAGGCCCTGTGAATCTTGAGAAGGCAATGCGTTTGAATGATCGTCTTGGCGGTCACTTGGTTAGTGGGCACGTAGATGGTGTGGGTAAAGTGGCGTATTTTTCACAAGTAGCTAATGATGCCTATGGCTCTTGGCTGTTACGCATTGAGGCGCCAAAAGAATTAGCTCCGTTCTTAGCTTATAAGGGATCGATTGTAGTGAATGGTGTTTCATTGACGGTCAATAAGACAGAAGACAGTTCAAACGCTTGTATTGTGGACATCAATTTGATTCCGCACACCTTACAAAGTACCACCTTGGGTAAGTTACAGCAGGGTGATGCTGTGAATCTTGAGATTGATCTTATTGCGCGTTATGTGGCGCGCATGCTAAATATAAATTAGTGTTACTTTCGACTAGCAGCTTTTTTATAAACTGCTTCTTGATTTCTTTTGCCTACTGCAATCACCATAACCACAAGCTTGTGGTCAATTACCTCATACACTAGTCTGTAACCAACACTTCTCAATTTGATTTTGTAAAAGTTGTCTAGATCTCCATGGAGCTTGGCTGATGCCACTCTTGGATTAGAGAGCCGTTTTTCTAGCTGCTTTTTGAATTGATCTTTTACAGACTGATCTAACTTTTGCCATTCCTTTAAGGCAAGTACATGAAACTCAAGATTAAAGATCGTCAAGCTTAACCTTTACCGTTTTTCCGCCTTTGCGGGATTGAATAGTTTTAATTAGTGAAACGTCATCAATTAATTCTAGTAGAGCCTCGTAGGCCTTAGCTGATAGAAGATAGGCTTCAGGTTTATTGTGGTTTAAAACCGCAACTGGTAGGTCCCCAGCTATCTGCATGATTTTGCTAGGATTTCTCCTTAAGTCTGTCATGCTAACAGTAGTTTTGGCGTGTATTGTTTGTGTAATAGTCATAATAAATTGCCCATAATTTAGTGCATTATTATGTACTTTTTAAAACAAGTCAACCATGACAAAATCAGGCCTCTAGGGCCTATGGATTTAGCGCTTTAGTTTTTTTGGATTATTTATTCTTACGGTAGCGAGTTGGATCGCTTACATTGGCTTGTTTAAAGCCCGCCTGTCTTAGACGACAAGATTCACATTCACCACAAGCTTCACCTAAATCATTCGCTTGATAGCAAGAAACTGTTTGTGAGTAATCCACACCCATAGTGCTACCAAGCTCAATGATTTGTGCTTTCGTCAGATCGATAATGGGCGCATGCACTCTGAAGCGATTCTGATCATTGATGGCTTCTACGCCGGCTTTAGTGGCTAAGTTAGCCATGTGCTCAAAAGAGGCGACATACTCAGGGCGGCAATCGGGATAGCCGGAGTAATCTACGGCATTAGCTCCGTAGAAGACATCTAGGCCTCCTAATGACTCAGCCCAGCCTAAAGCTAGCGATAAAAGAATCGTATTGCGTGCTGGCACATAAGTAATCGGAATCTCTTGATCTTTTCCTGGGGTAGTTGGAACAGCAATAGAGGAATCTGTTAATGCAGAGCCGCCAAAACGCGTGAGATCAAGATTGACTACTTCATGGCGAATGACACCAATTTGTTTTGCAATATGTTTAGCTGCAGCTAATTCAGAAGAGTGGCGCTGGCCATAACCCACTGAAAGTGCATAGGGTGAGTAGCCTAGGTCTTTGGCCAAAGCAAGAACGGTTGTGGAGTCTAGACCACCCGAAAATAAGATAACTGCAGGGGCGCCAGGCTTGCGTGGTGCTAGATTCTGAAATGCTGCCGACAACTTAGACATTGATTACTTGGTTGCAGTCAGAAGTTGTTGGGCATCTTTAGCTGCTTCAGTATCTGGGTACTTAGCTACGACTTCACTAAACGTTTTTTTAGCAGCAGCTTTATTGCTGCTCTCTAGTTGCGCATTGCCTAGGGTGACCATTGCTGCAGGAACGCGCGGGTGATCTGGATAATTTTTGATGAGGCTTTGGAGTTGATTAATGGCGCCAGCATAAGCTTTGTTCGCATATTTACTATTACCACTCCAGTAGAGTGCGAGAGGTATGTAAGGGCTCTTGGGGTACTTTGCTATGAAAGCGGTAAAGCTCTCATCGGCTTTTTTGAGGCTACCTGCCTGAAACGCTTTGAGAGCATCGTCATAGGCTTTTTTCTCATTTGGCTGAACTATGCCACTCACACCTTCAATCGTGGCGGTACGAGGTTCAAAATTACCGAGACGATTATCTAAATCTTGATAGTAGGTTTTCTGACTAGAGTTAATGTCTTCGCTTTGCTTTTCAAGGTTTTCAATTTTGCCACGTAGCTCAGCATTATCTGCTTTGAGCTTTTCAATCTGGCCTTGCAGCTCAAGCTGGGTCGTGGCGAGTGTCTTGCGTAGATCTAAGATGGCCTTACGAGCCTCATCATCAGAAAATAGTGCCCAGGCGCTGTTGGAGGCACCTAAGCAAACTAGAGTAGCACTTAAACAAAACGCTCGTGAGAGCGTTTGTTTTGCAGAAGAGAAAGGCATCTTCATTTAGTTTGTGATGTAAACAATATCAGCACGGCGATTCTCTGCCCAAGCTGCTTCGTTATCACCTTCTGCTTTTGGTTTTTCTTTACCAAAGCTGACAGCTTCCATTTGGTTATCGGATACACCCATTAAGTTCAATGATTTACGCACAGCATCAGAACGACGTTGACCTAGTGCCAAGTTGTATTCAGCAGTGCCGCGTTCGTCAGTGTTACCTTGAATAATAATTTTCTGAGTTGGGTTTGCTTTTAAATAACTTGCGTGGGCAGATAGCATTTTTTGATATTTAGTCTGCACGGTGTATTCGTCAAAACCAAAGTAAACGCTTTTCTCGAAGAGGGGACTCTTTGGGTCATTCCATGGTTGTGAGCCAAAGTTGCCACTACCACCGCTACCGCTGCCACCAGCGCCATTAACGTCATCCAATTTCACGCTAGAGCAAGCTGCCAGCAACAATGCAGTTGCGCTAATGAGGGTAAATGTGGCGGCACGGCGTGCTAAAGAGGTTTTCATGGTCTTTCCTTTTCTTACAAGCTAACTAAACAACCCAGTCAATATCTGAGCCTATTGCCAATATTATGCCTCTAAGAGTATGAAAAGTAACGATTTAGCCTAAAAATGGGATGCCAGAAAGGATTTGTGGATCAAGGCCGAGTAAACCTTAATCCACTTAATCCATAAACGGACCCCAGGAAGGCTGACGGACATCAGAACCTGGAATACTCAGAACCTGTTTGGAATTTCCATCAACAGAGACGGCAGCGAGTACGCGCTTACCATTGACTTTAGTTGAGTACAGCACATACCGACCGTTGGCAGCAAAGGAGGGTGACTCATCACTAGTTCCGTCAGTTAAGGCTTGCGCATCACCAGTCGCTAAATTCAGAATGTAGAGTCGATAGGCACCACCAATGTTGGCGATATAGGCCAAATATTTTCCATCCGGAGAGATGCGTGGTGAAGTTACAAAACCTTGTTTGAAAGTAACTCTCTTAACCCCTTCAGCCTGTTCACCTTCAGCACTCATACGATAAATTTGTGGATTGCCGCCACGATCACTCGTGAAGTAGATGTAGCGACCATCAGTGGAGTACTGTGGCTCGGTATCAATGGTGTAACCACGCGTTAAGCGCTGTAAGCCTGTGCCATCAGCATTAATACTATAGATTTGGGTATTGCCATCTTTAGAAAGTGAGATAGCTAGTTTTCTACCATCGGGTGACCAGGCTGGCGCACTGTTATTACCCTTTTGATTCGAGAGCGCAATGCGACGACCGGTCGCTAGCTCATGAACATAAATGACTGGCTTG
This sequence comes from Polynucleobacter hirudinilacicola, assembly GCF_002192535.1. GTDB lineage: Bacteria > Pseudomonadota > Gammaproteobacteria > Burkholderiales > Burkholderiaceae > Polynucleobacter > Polynucleobacter hirudinilacicola. Next base: position 70,844 of record NZ_NAIA01000002.1, read on the forward strand.
CGATCTTCAAAAGAGACGTAAGCCACTTTCTTGCCATCAGGTGACCAGGATGGGGAGATGATGGGCTCGCCACTATTCATGGCATTGCGAATATTTTGACCATCCGCATCCGAAATCACTAAGCGATAGCGCTTACCATCCTTGATGACATAAGACAGGCGGGTCGAGAATATGCCGCGTTCACCTAGCAACTTGAGAATAATGTCGTCAGCAATTTTGTGGGCTACAGCACGTAAATTATCGGCACTTGAATTCAGCTTTAGGCCACCTAAGCTTTCAGACTTACGGATATCAAATAATTTGTATTGAATCTCAAATTGCGAGCCACCAGATTGCACAACAGAACCCACTACTAAAGCATCTGCTCCGCGTGCAGACCAGGATTTGTAATTCGGTGTACCTTCATCACTTTCAACAGCATTACCATTTTCAGTATTCTTAAAGTAACCACTGCGTGCTAAATCTTGGCGAATGATTTCAGTAATACTGATAGGTAATTTTTGTTCATCTTTAAAACGCATCACTGCAATTGGATAAAGCGATTGACCAACACCAGTGATTTCAATATTCATCTGAGCTAATGCTGGAGTCGATACGCCAATCAATACAGCACTGACAACTGCAATCAATAGTTGCGATTTCAAAACAATTCTTTTCATCAACTGCAACATGCATTAGTCCTTAGGTTTAAAGGTCAGCTTTACTTCCCGTTGTGGGATTTTGCCATTGTCATCTTTTGGCAAGCTTTCTGCACGAGACAGAGCTAGTAATACAGCGCGATCCCAGCCGGAATTGCCACTTGATGTCAGGACGCTAGTGCTCAAAATGGCCCCATCAGGAGCTAGGCTTACCTGAATGACTGTTGCAGGGTTGCCGCTTACCGATTCCGCATTAAACACAATCAGCGGCTTTACTTTCTTAATGACTTTATCGGTCCAGCCTGGGGGTGCGTTACCGCCACCACCCACACCGCTACCAACTGTGCCGCCACTGCCACCTTCGGCTCCTGCTGCTGCGCGAAGACGTGCCAATTGATCTGCACGTACTTTTTCAGCGGCAGCGTTTGCTTTTACTTCTGCCGCAGAGGGTTCTTTAGGAGCTTCAGCCTTTTTAGCTTGCTCTTTTTCCTTGGGTGGAGGAGGCTTAACTGTCTTCGGCGTTTCTTTCGCTACTTCTTTTTTAGGGGGCTCTTTTTCCACTTTCTTTTTCTTTACCGCAATGTCAGCAGCCTCTTCCTTAGCTACTGTTTTCATTTCCGGTTCTGGTGTACTTTGTACTTGCGGCACAGAATCCCATAGCTCCACCTCAACTCCAGAAGGCGTGCTGTTATTCCAGCTAATGCCGATTACTAAAAAAGCGACTAGACCTAAATGCGCAATCAATGAAAGACTAAATGCGCGTTTAGTACTTTCCTCTTTTGTAAACCGCTCCCGTTTAAATGGAGAAAGATTGGGTTGTAAGCTTTGGGCGCTATTCATAGGCAAATAAAAAGAGCTCTAGCCTTTCCTTATTGGCTCTTGACTGCAAGGCCAACACGTTTCACACCATTTTCTTTAAGCTTCGACATCACATCCATGACTACTTCGTACTTAATGGATTTATCAGCCGCCAGCACAACCGGTTGCTCTGCAGACTTTTCTGCTTGAGTTCTAGCAAATGCGCCAAGCTCAAAGCGGTTGAGAGTTTGAACAGGTTCACCATCTTTGCGTACGATGACATTTTCATTAGCATCAATCGTTAAAAAGACCGGTGGTAATGCTTGCACCTTGGCGCCACCAACAGTAGGTAAATTCACCACACCAGGATTGACCATTGGCGCTGTAACCATAAAGATCACAAGTAGCACCAACATCACATCGATGTATGGAACGACATTAATGTCAGCCATCACCCTACGTTTAGTACTTCTCCTGAGAGATGATCCAGCCATGCTTATTTTCCTAAGCCTTGACGTTGCAAGATGTTTGTAAATTCTTCAATAAAAGTTTCGAAGCGAATTGCGAGTCGATCGACATCGGTAGCAGCGCGGTTATAAGCAACTACTGCAGGAATCGCCGCAAACAAACCAATCGCTGTTGCGACTAGTGCTTCAGCAATACCAGGTGCCACTGCCGCCAAGGTGGCGTTTTGAACATTGGCCAAACCTCGGAAAGCATGCATGATTCCCCATACAGTCCCAAAGAGACCGATATACGGTGACACAGAGCCAACCGAAGCTAAGAAAGGTAGGTTGGCTTCAAGAGCATCCATTTCACGTTGATAGGTTGCTTTCATGGCGCGACGGGCAGCATCGATTTCACGCACTTTCATGAACTCTTGCATGCCCGCCTCGAAGATATGTTCTAGGACGGCATTACTGCGGGTATTGCGTTGGGCTGACTCTAAAAGGGTGGCAAGATCGCCTCCAGACCAAAAGTCGCGCTCAAAGCGCTCTGTATCGCGTCTAACCCCACGCAAAACCGCTGTTTTCTTAAAAATGATGGTCCAAGAGGCAATGGACATCCCTAGTAATAACAACATTACCAACTGGACTAATAGGCTGGCATTGAGGACTAGAGAGAGAAAGGAGAGGTCTTGTGTAGTGGTCATGATGGATTTTGTATGATGTAGGTTGATTTTACTAAGTTAATTAACTCAACAATCCAACTTCATCAGGATTATCACCATGTTTGACCGTCAGAACAATTTAGCCAAAACCGATCCCCAACTGTGGGAAGCCGTCCAAAAGGAAAATAAGCGCCAAGAAGATCATATTGAGCTTATTGCCTCTGAGAATTACGCCTCTCCAGCAGTGATGGAGGCACAGGGCTCACAATTGACCAATAAATACGCTGAAGGTTATCCAGGTAAGCGTTATTACGGTGGTTGTGAATTTGTCGACGTTGCTGAGCAATTGGCAATTGATCGCGTTAAAGCACTGTATGGTGCTGAAGCTGCTAACGTTCAGCCCCATTGCGGTGCATCTGCGAACCAAGCAGTTTTCTTGGCGTTCCTAAAACCTGGTGACACCTTTATGGGAATGAGTCTGGCAGAAGGTGGTCACTTGACTCACGGTATGGCACTCAATATGAGTGGTAAGTGGTTTAATCCGATTTCCTATGGCCTCGATAAAAACGAAGCGATTGATTATGAGCAAATGGAGCGTTTAGCGCGTGAGCATAAGCCTAAGTTGATTATTGCTGGTGCGTCTGCTTACTCCCTTGTAATTGATTGGGAGCGCATTGGTAAGTTGGCTAAAGAAGTCGGCGCTATTTTCATGGTAGACATGGCCCATTACTCTGGTCTGATTGCCGCTGGTGTGTATCCAAACCCAGTGCCACACGCAGATATCGTCACCTCGACAACACACAAGAGTTTGCGCGGTCCTCGTGGCGGCATCATCTTGATGAAGGCTGAGCATGAAAAAGCCATTAACTCTGCAGTCTTCCCAGGCTTACAGGGTGGTCCTTTGATGCACGTGATTGCTGCTAAAGCAGTGGCGTTCAAAGAAGCACAAGAACCGAGTTTCAAGGATTATCAAAAGCAAGTGATTGCTAATGCCAAAGCCTTGGCAGAGACATTGATCTCTCGTGGTCTGCGCATTGTGTCTGGCGGTACAGATTCACATGTGATGTTGGTAGATTTGCGTGCCAAGAAAATGACCGGCAAAGAAGCTGAGCGCGTTTTGGGTGATGCACACATTACTTGCAATAAGAATGGCATTCCAAATGATCCAGAAAAACCAATGGTGACTAGCGGTATTCGTTTGGGTTCACCAGCAATGACAACCCGTGGCTTTAAAGAAGCTGAAGCAAGACAGGTGGGTAACTTTATTGCCGATGTTTTGGATAACCCGAATGACGAAGCAAACATTGCTAAAGTGCGCGCTCAAGTCTCTGAGCTCACCAAGCGTTTCCCGGTGTACGGTTAATCTAACACTCTAAAGAAAAGAGCCCACATTGCGCTGCCCTTTTTGCCATAACGACGATACTCAGGTACTCGATACTCGGGTATCGGATGAGGGTGATACCATTCGCCGGCGCCGTCGTTGTGCTAAATGCGATAAACGCTTTACAACCTATGAGCGTGTCGAATTAGCCTTGCCGGCTATTGTGAAGAAGAATGGCAGCCGGGTAGAGTACAGCCACGATAAGCTGGCTGGCTCCATCAAACTTGCTCTGAGAAAGCGCCCAGTCTCATCAGACTCTGTAGATGAATCGATTGCTCGGATCGAAGAAAAACTGCTCAGTCTTGGTGAGAAGGAAATCCCTAGCGAGCGCGTAGGAGAGTTAGTTATGCGTGAACTTAAGCGCTTAGATAAAGTGGCCTATATTCGTTTTGCTTCGGTCTACAGAAGCTTTGCAGACATTGAGTCTTTTGAGAGCGCGCTCAAAGAGTTGAAGTAAGTCCAGGGTAGCCTTAATCTAGCGCCCACCACGCATCCACAGTTTTAAATAAAAAAGACTATTTGCATGAAGCGGTTTTTCTGTATACTGTAACCAATTGATTACAATTGATGTATGTATGAAATTAAAAAAACAAATGAATTTGAATCTTGGTTTGTCGCTATTCGCGATCCTTTAACGCGTGGTCGTTTGCTTTCAAGACTTCGTAAAGTATCGCTGGGTAGCATTGGGGATTTAGCTCCAATTGCTAACGGCGTTTGGGAAATGCGTGAGCATTTTGGTGCTGGGTGGAGAATGTATTACGTGCAGCGCAGAAAGACGATCATTTTAATGTTGGGTGGTGGTTGTAAGTCCACCCAAGCAGCTGATATTAAGAGGGTTAAGCAATTACTTTTGACCTTGGAGGATTAAATGAAAAGTACCAAAAAGATAAAAATAAAAGATTTGTCAAAATTTGATGTTGTTGATCATTTGAAAACAGAAAAAGATATTGCAGGATATCTTTCGGCTGTATTGGAGGACGGAGATCCCGCCTTATTTGTTGCAGCAATTGGCGATATTGCTAGAGCAAAAGGCATGACAGAAATCGCCAAAAAGAGCGGCGTTACTCGAGAGTCTTTATATAGAGCCCTCAAGATAGAGGCACAGCCTCGTTTTGAGACAGTAGCAAAAGTAATTCATGCGCTTGGTATGAAGCTAAGCGTGCATGCTTAGTTAAGCTTTAATGGACTTTGCCTTCTCAGCACACATCATCTGAATTACCCCATCAATATCGGTTGGTTTCTTCCAACCCAATACTTTGAGAGCTTTTTCGGGGTTGCCAACGCTTGAGACGATTTCGTTGGGACGAAAGAAGCTGGGTTCAATCTCAACATACTTTTGCCAATCTAAATCAAAGTATTCAAAAGACTTGGCAACAAAATATTTCAGTGATTCTTTTCTACCGGTAGCAATGACAAAGTCATCTGGCTTGTCCAGTTGCATCATGAGCCACATTGCCTCAACATATTCAGGGGCCCAACCCCAGTCACGTGAGATATCTAAATTACCTAATTGCAGCTTATCGAGTTGACCAGCTTTAATCTTGGCTGCACCAGCAATAATTTTTTGCGTTACAAAACGTTCAGGGCGCAAAGGCGACTCATGGTTAAACAGGATTCCAGTGCACGCAAAGAGACCATAAGATTCGCGATAGCTATTAATTAGCCACTTGGCAGTAGATTTAGCTACCGCATAAGGACTTCGTGGTGCAAATGGAGTTTGTTCATTGGCTGGAGTATCTCCGGTATCGCCAAAGCATTCGCTTGAGCCAGCGTTATAAAAACGTACTGGCTTATTGAGAAGGCGAATGACCTCCAAAATATTAAGCGTGCCAATGGCAATACTCTCAATGGCCTCAACCGGCTGATCAAAAGAGAGTCCTACCGAGGTTTGACCTGCTAGGTTATAGATCTCGTCTGGATCAGCTTGCTGAATTGCATTAAAGACGCTTCTAAAGTCATTAATCGAAACAGAAATTAACTTAACTTGATTGCGAATACCAACGGTATTGAGATTGTTAAAAGAAGAGGCCATCACATCGCGTGATGAGCCCGTTACTTCATATCCTTTGGATAAGAGATGCTTTGCTAAGTAAGCACCATCTTGCCCAGTAATGCCGATGATTAATGCTTTTTTGGCTGCCAATTGAGCGGACTTACTTTAAGACTGCAAAGATGGAGGCAGTAATGTCATCGACGTTACCGGTGCCGCTGACTTTACAATATGCAGGAGCTTTTACTTTGTCGCTTGCACTTGCTTGATTGGCCCAAGAGGAGTAATACTTAACCAGTGGGCGAGTCTGATCGTCATATACCTGTAGGCGTTTGCGAACAGTTTCTTCTTTATCGTCATCACGCTGAATCAAATCGTCACCCGTTACATCATCTTTACCTGCTAGTTTGGGTGGGTTGAATTTAATGTGATAAGTACGACCTGAGGCTGGGTGAACGCGACGTCCGCCCATGCGATCGATGATGGCATCAAATGGCACATCGATTTCTAAAACATAGTCGATGGGTACGCCAGCATCTTTCATAGCTTGCGCTTGTGGGATCGTTCTTGGGAAACCATCAAACAAATAACCCTTGCTGCAATCAGGCTGAGTTAAGCGATCTTTGACTAAACCAATGATGATGTCATCAGATACCAAGCCACCAGCATCCATAATTTTTTTGGCAGCAATGCCGAGCTCTGTTCCTGCTTTAACCGCAGCGCGCAACATGTCGCCAGTGGAAATTTGTGGAATAGCAAATTTTTCGCAAATAAACTGAGCTTGTGTGCCTTTACCAGCACCAGGTGCACCGAGCAGAATCAACCGCATGTTTTTCCCCTTAGAAGAGCTGTCATTGTCCCGTATTTTGCTGGGAGGCTTGATAGCTAATGACTAGGATTATCCCCGAGAAACCCTAGCTGCTTAACAAAAGTCTCTTGGGCCTAGATGCTGCCCAATAGTTTTCTGACCCGCTCTAGGTCCTCTGGTGTATCTACACCTGCTGGAGGCGCCTCTGAAGCCGTATGAACCGCAATTCGGTAGCCATTCCAGAGGGCGCGCAGTTGCTCTAAAGCCTCTGCTTGTTCTGGGGGTGCGGGCTCTAAGCGGGTATAGGCCTGTAAAAAGTCAGCTCGGTAGGCATAAATGCCTAAATGGCGAAGATGCTGGGCTGTTTGGGTGTTGTGTGCATCTCTGACAAATGGAATTGGCGCTCTTGAAAAATACAAGGCCTCTCCTAGGCGATTGAGCACCACTTTGACAACGTTAGGGTTCTCAATTTCAGATGTATCGCTAATGGGTACTGCAATAGTTGAGATGGCGCATTGAGCATTGTTGGCCAAAGTTTGGGCAACTTGATTAATCAGTTCTGCTGGAATCAGTGGCTCATCACCTTGTACATTCACAATCAAGGAATTGGCTGGAAGTTTAAGCAACTGCGCAACTTCAGCAAGACGATCGGTACCAGTAGGGTGATCGGGGCTAGTGAGCAAGCAATCAATACGATGCGCAGTGCAAGCTGCCTCAATCTCTGGCGAATCTGTTGCAACTACGACGCTCTGCGCAAGTGATTGCTTGGCACGCTCTGCAACCCTAACCACCATTGGCTTGCCGCCAATATCAGCTAGTGGTTTGCGTGGCAATCTAGTAGATCCCAGTCTTGCGGGTATGACAACCAAAAAGTCGGGAGATTGATGAGTGCTCATGCAAAAGATATTGAATGAATTATTTAGAGTGCTTCATCGGCGCTAAGAGCGCGCGCTTCATCTACCAACATGACAGGTACATCATCGCGAATGGGGTAAGCCAAGCGATCAGCCTTGCAAATGAGTTCATGCTTGGCAGTATCTAAATGCAAAGGGCTTTTGCACAAAGGACATACTAAAATTTCGAGTAAACGTTTATCCATGATTGTTCTCAGTTTAGCGCTTTCATAAATTGAACACCAAAGCGGCTTTACAGGTTATAGCGATGGGGATCAGGTCTTTGCAGGATTGACTGCACCCAGTCTATCAAGTCATTCGGCAGATGTAAGCTCATTGGCACTACCCAAATGCGCTCATCGTTAATGGCAGCACATTTCACGGCATCTTTTTCGGTGATCAGAATGCATTGCGACTGAATGCCATTAAAAAAGTCCTGGGTATAACTCGCATGATCTGGCAATGGGATCCATTTACCTGTGACACCTTGTTTTTGGAGGGCAGCAAAAAAACGCTGGGGGTTACCAAGCGCTGCCACAGCACTGATTTGATCCGGCAAGTACTGCTCAGAAATCTGCGCAAGTGTTTGAATATTTTCTGGGTGATGAAGCTGATAGGGTGTATCTAGAGTACCTACCAAGGCAAAAGTGCGTCGGCCTTCAAAATACTCTTCTGATAAACCACTTTTATTGCTGTTGGAGGACTCGGTCTGTAAGGTAGCATCACGGGCCCGATTGGCAGGTTCGCGCAAAGGTCCGGCTGGTAATAAAAAGCCGTTCCCTTCACCACGCCCATCGCGCACTACAAATTCAATATCGCGACCACCTTCTCGTGCAGGCCAACGGGATAGACTGCTATGTTGCAAGCCATCATCGCTGATGATGACATTCACTTCGGGTGATTGTTTGAGTAGCGCCTTAATACTTTGCTGACGTTTTGGAAATACCCAAATCGGAAATTGTTCATGCGTACGCTTTGCAATCAGCACTGGTTCATCACCCACCTGCATCGGATCTGAATCGCTGCGTACTTGTACAGGTTGAGTTTGTGCTGAAGATCCATAACCGCGACTGATAATGCCTGGCTGCCATCCTAGTTGCGCCAAGCGCTGTGCAAGTGCAATCACAATTGGCGTCTTGCCAGTACCGCCCACCCGAATATTGCCGACGATGATGATGGGAACTGGCACAGCTTGACGATTGATTAGCCCTAAATCTTGAATGAGTTTGCGAATCCGCAAGACCAAACCGTAAACCCAAGACAGCGGCCAAAGCAGGAGAGCAGTGGGTCCGCGCTTTTCCCAAAATTGAGGGGCTTTACGAAAAAAAGAGCGCGCCATGATGAGGATAATTTTTCCTGGACTTACTTTTTGGTTTGACTGCTAAATACAATGTTCGATAGATTGGCATCACGCGCAGCTTCTAGAGCGCTCATCACAGCTTGATGCGGTGCTCTGGCATCAGCATCAATATTGACTTGAATATTACTGACGCCATCTTTTGTGCTGGTACTTTGATTGCTTAGTTGCATTAAGGTTCCACTCAGTCCGCTACGATCAGTCACCTTGCCATTGATAGCAAAGCGACCATCACGACTTACGGCGATATGTACTTGTTTATTGTCTGTCTGGCTTTCGCTACCATTCGCAGTTGGTAAAGTAATCGCCAATTCTTGATAGCGTGTAAAAGTGGTAGAGATCATTAAAAAGATCAGCACTACTAACAAAACATCAATAAAGGGAATGAGGTTTATCTCTGGTTCAGCAGATGCTGGAGTGGTTCCAAGAGAAAAACTTCTCTTGGATGACGAGTGCAGACTTAACCAACTCATTACGATTGAGAATAGAGTTTTTTAAACAGCTGGCGCGTGAACTCTTCACATTCACGTTGACGCTCATTTGCAAGAGCGCGCAATCCTCGCCATGCCGCTAGTGCAGGAATGGCAATAAGCAATCCAAACGCAGTGTTATACAGTGCAACAGAAATTCCGTGAGCTAGTTGTTGCGGGCTGCCAGCGCCATTGATCGCTCCTTGGCTACCAAAGATTTCGATCATGCCAACGACAGTGCCAAATAAACCTAGCAAGGGGGCGATGGTGGCAATCGTTGCCAGAATCCCTAGGTAGCGATCCAATTTGAACCAAGTCATCTGGGCCACCGCTTGGAGCTCTTCAAGTGCTGCTTCAGAGTTGCTGCCATTAAGCTTTTCTTTTAAAACACAGGCTAGCAAGGGGCTTGCTGGGGATAATTGAGTGAGTGCGCTAATTTGAGCGTCTGAGGGCTTATTGTCTTTAAGCATTTGATTGCAAAGACTAAAAGCAGTCTCTAAACAGTCTTTTGGGAAAACATGAATTTGCCGCAAATACCAGCTACGCTCCAATACGATCGCTAAGCCAATAATCGAAATAAGCAAAAGAGGCCAGATGGGCCAGCCAGCGGATAGTAAGATTGAGTACATAAGCTCAGTACTTTAGCTGAATTAAAAAGCCCCTTTCAGAAAGCTAGCCTGTGGATAACTCTGTGCAAAACTTTTTTGGGAAGGTGCTCTAAGTCCTTGATTGATGGTAAAACGAGTAGGAATTGGCCTTAAAGTACTTGTAGGGCCTTGAAATAATACCCATATAAATCAATGACTTAATTTTTAGCTGTTGGATTTATGAGACGTTTTGGGTCAGTAATTACTTACTTTTAGATACTAGACCAAGAGCGAATAGGCTTCTGTGGATATTTATTGCCATCTAAGCCAGATGGTCCTGTGGATAAAGAGAAAAAATGTCGGAAATATCAAGGGAAATTCTCAGTGTTGGCGATCTAAACCGTGCCATTGCAGCGTCTTTGGAAGATCGCTTCGATACTGTTTGGGTTAGCGGGGAGATTTCAAACTTTAAGGCCTATGACAGCGGGCATTGGTATTTCTCGCTCAAAGACGAAGAGGGGCAGATTCGCTGCGTCATGTTTCGAGGCCGCAATGGCCAGGTGGGATTCATGCCCCAGTCCGGGGATTTGGTTGAAGTCAGTGCCAGCATAGGAATGTATGTCCCCAGAGGTGATATTCAACTCACCATTCAAACCTTGCGTCGTGCTGGCATGGGTGGTTTGTACGAGGCCTTCTTAAAGCTCAAAGCCAAATTAGCCAAAGAAGGTTTGTTTGATGAAGAGCGCAAACGCGAGATTCCAACTCACCCACGCTCGATTGGCATCATCACTTCGCCACAAGCTGCGGCATTAAAAGATGTACTCTCAACTTTAGCAAGACGTACGCCACATATTCCGATTGTGCTTTATCCAACCTTAGTACAAGGACCTGATGCACCTGCCGGAATTATTTCGGCACTGAAAGCAGCAGAAAAAGAAAACGCCGTTGATGTGATTTTGTTAGTCAGAGGTGGCGGCAGTATCGAAGATCTGTGGGCCTTTAACGATGAGCAACTTGCATATGCTATTGCTAACTCCAGTATTCCGGTAGTGAGCGGCGTGGGACATGAGACTGATTTCACGATTGCAGATTTTGTGGCAGACCTGCGCGCACCAACCCCAACGGGCGCGGCAGAGCTAGCGGCCCCACGCAAAGATCAACTCTTGCAAGAGTTAGATGCCATTCAGCAGGCATTACTACAGCGCATCAATCAACGCGTAGAGCGTGAAGCACAAACCCTAGATCAACTAGCTTTAAGACTGAACCATGCATTACCAAACCCCGATCGGATGCGTGAGCAAATCACCAGTTGGCAACTACGCTTAAATCAAGCGTGGTCAGTACGCATGGAAAACTGGAAGCGCAATCAATCCCACTACCAATCACAACTAGAAATGCTCAATCCGCAAAGAACGCTCGAGCGAGGCTATGCAGTCATCCTAAGCAAAGAGAGCGAGAAGCTGCATGCCGTTCGCAAGCCAAGTGAGCTCAATACAGAGCAGGGCTATCAGGTGCAATTAGCAGAAGGTCAGGCAGAGGTAAAGTTTTCCGAAGTAGTGCAAGGCCCATGAAATGCGCTTAGTAGACATAGGTAAAGATAAAGTTGACCTCAATCATTTGGTTGATTGGGTCACAAAATTACAACAACCCATCACAATTATTGGGGGAAGTGTTAACGCGGTATTGCTTAGTCTAGAGGATTGGAATGGAATCCAGGAGACCTTGCATTTAATAAAGATACCAAGTGTGCATAGGTCAATAAAACAAGCCATGGCAGAACCACTAGCTTAAAACAAAAAGTTATTGAAGTTTTAAGCAAGTATCTGCGCTAAATTATTAAAAAATATTCGGCTCAATTTCTAGGCTCACACCAAACTCTTTGCGTACTTTGTCCTGAATGCATTTAGCCAAGCCTAAGATATCTTGCGCAGTGCCATTGCCGTGATTAACTAAGACCAGAGCTTGGTTTTCATAAACACCTACTTCACCCATACGCTGTCCTTTAAAGCCACACTGGTCAATCAGCCAGCCTGCAGCGAGCTTACGCTTGCCAGGAGCATCTGGATAAGACACTAGACCCGCATATTTCTTTAGAAGTGTTTCGTACTGCTCATTAGGGATTACGGGGTTCTGAAAAAAGCTACCAGCATTACCAATCACTTTAGGGTCAGGCAATTTATGAGTGCGGATTTTGCAGACTGCCAGGAAAATTTCTTCAGCACTAGGCTTGGGGTTGGTCTCAAAATGTTTTGCTAGATCGGCGTAATGAATCTTAGCTTGCCATACTTTGGAAATTCTAAAAACGACCTTTGTCACGATAAAGCGGTGGGGATTTTGCTTGAAGTAGCTATCGCGATAAGCAAATCGGCATTCTGAATTACTCAGAGTGACAAAGGCTTGCTTTTCTACATCAAATGCTTCGATATGATCAATGTAGTTGGCAATTTCAACGCCATAGGCCCCAATGTTCTGAATCGGTGCAGCGCCAACTGTGCCCGGAATGAGTGCTAAGTTTTCTAGGCCCGGTAAATTATTTTCCAGGGTCCAGGTAACGAACTCATGCCAATTGACTCCAGCACCAACTGTAATCAGAGTGTCCTCATTTTCGGAGGCTGTAATTTCTTGTCCAGTGATATTGATGAGTAAGGTGGCTCCAGGTAAGACTTTGGGCAAAATGACGTTGCTGCCACCCCCTAAGATCCGCCATGGCAGATTCTTACTCGCAATTTGGCTCATTACTCCCGGAATTTGCTCAGCAGAGTCAATTTCGTAGGCAAGCTCAGCTCTTGCATCTAAGCCAAAGGTGTTCCGGTCCTTTAGCCCCAAATTGGTAGTCAATTTTGCTGGTGCAGGCGCATGTTGCGGGGAGTTCATGCCACAATCTTATTCGAATGTCTGCCAAATCCGCAGATAATTGCCAGAATATTAATGAAATTACCCCATAGTTCATAGAAATAGAGAAGGAGTAAAAGATGCCCTCATTTGATGTAGTTTGCGAACCCGATATGGTGGAGCTGAAAAATGCGATTGAGCAGTCCAATAAAGAAATTAGCAATCGTTTTGACTTTAAGGGCTCTGATAGCCGTGTGGAGCAAAAAGATGAAACACTCATTTTGTTCGGTGACGATGACTTTAAATTAGGTCAAGTACGCGATGTACTCTTTGGCAAGATGGCCAAGCGTAATGTGGACGTGCGTTATCTCAAGGATGATAAGAAAGAGACTATCGGTAGTGATAAGCGTAAGCAAACTATGAAGATCCAGAAAGGGATTACGCAAGAGCTTGCTAAAAAAGTAGTCCGTATCATCAAAGATAGTAAGGTCAAGGTGCAGGCCAGCATCCAAGGTGATGCGGTACGCGTCACAGGCGGCAAGCGCGATGATTTGCAAGAAACGATGGCCCTACTGAAAAAAGAAGTAACAGAAGCGCCATTGGGCTTTAATAATTTCCGTGACTAATACTCTAGCGAGTATTGCAATAACCACTTGCGCCTTAGGTGCATGTATATTATGATAATATACATGAATGATAGACTTTGACTATATTGCTGGATTTCAGTGGGACACAGGCAATGCTTATAAAAGTAATGAAAAGCATGCCGTATCTCAAGGCGAGGCTGAAGAGATTTTTTTTAATCAGCCTTTATTGATTGCTGGGGATGAAAAGCATAGTCTGGAAGAGAGACGTTACCTCGCATTAGGTATTACATCGGTTGGCAGACTCTTGTCAGTGGTGTTTACTTTACGCAAGCAAGTGACTCTGATTCGAGTGGTTTCTGCAAGACCAATGAGTAGAAAAGAAAGGGCATTTTATGAAAAAGCCTACTAAAGTGATACCAAAATTTAAGAATGAAAAGGAAGAGCGTTCCTTTTGGGAGGGGAATGACGCTGCCGATTACTTTGACCTATCAAAGGCAGTGCGCGTCACAATGCCAAATCTGAAGCCGACAACTGCCTCTATCTCCTTGCGTCTCTCACAGAGCTTCTTAGAAAATATTAAGTTGCAGGCTAATAAGTTGGATGTCCCTTACCAGTCATTGATGAAAATTTGGCTGGCCGAAAAGTTAGAAGAGGTTACGAAGTAAGTTGGGGAATACTTAGGCCTATAGCTTAATATGTCTGCTTTTAAAGGTGCTGTATTTTCAATAGCCCCAGCAAGCCAAGAAGCCATTGAGCGCTTTTGTGATGCTTGCTGGCTCGAGGATGGCTTGGCCCAGAACAGTCTGGCGGCATATCGCAGAGATTTATTGCTGCTAGCGCAGTGGCTCTATAAAAATTATTCTTCTGATCTGTATGGTGTGACAGAAAAAGAGCTCACCGCATACATTGCACATCGTCGCGCTGATAAAGCTACTACTGCGAATCGACGCCTAACAGTCTTCAAGCGTTTCTATCGTCACGCCTTGCGGATTAATTTGGTGAAGAGTGATCCATGCATTGGTTTGCGTGCTGCAAAACAGGCGCTGCGCTTTCCAAAAACATTAAGCGAAGATCAAATCACAGCACTTCTGAATGCGCCAGATATTGCAACGCCTTTGGGCTTGCGTGATCGCACAATGTTAGAACTGATGTACGCCAGTGGTCTGCGTGTTTCAGAAATTGTTTCTTTAAAAACAGTTGCCTTGGGGTTAAATGAAGGTGTTGTACGCGTAGTCAATGGTAAGGGTGGCAAAGAGCGTCTCGTCCCTTTTGGTGGTGAAGCGGGGCAGTGGCTGCGAAGATACCTTGCTGATGCTAGAACACCATTGCTAGAAGGCAAAACAACTGATGCCGTGTTTGTAGGGCGCCATACTGGTACGGGATTAACTAGACAGGCTTTCTGGGCCTTAATTAAGCGCTATGCAACCCTTGCCAACATCTCAGTAGCTTTATCACCTCATACATTACGCCATGCATTTGCTACCCATTTACTCAATCATGGGGCTGATTTAAGGGTAGTGCAGCTGCTTTTAGGACATGCTGATATCTCTACCACTCAGATCTACACCCATGTGGCTAGAGAGCGCCTCAAATCGATTCATCAGCAGCACCATCCTCGTGGCTCATAAGTGTTTAAGATAGCGTTATGAGCTTTCATCCCAATATCTTGTTAATCCCTATTGCCTATCTCATCGGCTCTATTTCGTTTGCCGTGGTTGTAAGTAAATGCATGCGCTTACCCGACCCCCATACTTATGGCTCTGGCAATCCCGGGGCAACGAATGTGCTGCGCACAGGTAATAAATTGGCAGCAGCGCTCACATTTATTGGTGATGCACTGAAGGGTTACTTTGCAGTGATGCTGGCGCGCATCATTTTAGGTGATCAATCTCTAACATCGACACTGAGCTCTTGGGTTTTATGCGGCGTTGTGCTCGCCGTATTTTTAGGGCACCTCTTTCCGATCTTTCATGGCTTCAAAGGCGGTAAAGGTGTCGCTACGGCCTGCGGAATTCTGTTTGGCGTGAATGTTATTTTAGGAATTGCCACGCTGAGTACTTGGATTATCGTTGCGGTATTTCTACGCTACTCTTCTTTGGCCGCCTTAGCTGCCGCGATCTTTGGTCCAATCTACTTTGTCTTTCTATTTGGCTTTCAGCCTATGGGCATTTCCCTTTTGGCGATTTGTTTATTGCTCATTTGGCGCCACCGCAGCAATATTCACAATCTGATGAATGGGACTGAGAGTCGCCTTGGGTCTAAAAAAAAATTCTAAGGAGTCATCATGACGATTGCTTATGCCTGCGTTCTTTTTATGGGCCTCTTTCCTTACGTAGCTGCTGGTATTGCCAAAAAAGGCTTTGAGAACTATGACAACAGCATGCCAAGACAATGGCTTGCTCAGCAAACAGGATTTAGAGCCAGAGCAAATGCAGCCCAAGCTAATCTTTTTGAATCACTCCCCCTCTTTTTTGCAGCTGTGATTATTGCCAGCATCAATAATGCACCTCAAGCAAGGGTTGATCTGCTTGCCTTAGGTTTTGTGGTGGCGCGTATTGCGTATTTGGTGTGCTATATCGCCAATTGGCCAACTACGAGATCGATTGTTTGGCTTATCGGAATTGCATGTGTAGTGAGTATCTTTTTACAGATTTAATTCATCTTTTAAAAAAAAGATTGAAACAATACGAGACAGTAGACACGATATGCCAAATAAAAAATTACCTATTAAAAAAGTAGCAGCTAAGTCCGTAACTAAGACTGCAGCAAAAACTGCAACTAAAGCAACAGCGGCAACTGCGAAAGTTACTAGCAAAAAAGCAGATACAGGAACCCCTCTATCTGTGATTATTCGTCGTCGTATTGAGGCCCAAAAAGCACGCTTTCATGCCAATGACAATATTGCGGCATTCATTCAGCCTGGTGAGCTAGAGGGCTTGGTTGATGAGGTTGCTGAAAAAATGCAGGGCGTGCTAGAGAGCTTAGTGATTGATACGCAGAGCGATCACAACACCAAAAATACGAGCCAGCGAGTAGCCAAGATGTTTGTAAGAGAGGTCTTTAATGGTCGCTATGTCGAGCAGCCTACGCTTACCAAATTTCCTAATGTCAGTCGCTTAAATGAGTTGATGATTGTTGGGCCCATCACCATTAGGAGCGCTTGTTCGCATCATCTTTGCCCAATCATGGGGCGCGTATGGATCGGTGTATTGCCCAGCAAAGAGTCTGCACTCATTGGGTTGTCGAAGTACGCTCGACTGACAGAGTGGGTGATGTGTAGGCCACAAATTCAGGAAGAGGCAGTCGTTGAGTTAGCTGACATGCTCGAGAAAAAAATTAAGCCTATCGGTGTGGCTATTGTGATGGATGCTGATCACTTCTGTATGCAGTGGCGCGGTGTTAAAGATCGTGATTCTAAAATGGTCAATAGCGTGATGCGCGGGGCATTTTTGAAAGACCCTAATCTACGTCGCGAGTTTTTATCGCTTCTAGAAAAACGTTAATTATTTTTTCGGGATACAAGTGCCCAATAAGTTCGGTGCTTCAGCAATTCAGGTTGGTTGTTCTCTATTACTTAGTGTGATGCTTTTCGCATGTGGTGGATTTCCGACCACTCATCCTGATCCCGCTAAAAATAATTCTACAAACTATAAGAATGACCTCAAGGATTGCGCACAAGCGTATCCCGAGACTCCAGATGGTGTTTATCTCAAGAGCCGCATTGCTTGTTTGCAATTAAAGGGTTGGCGTTAGATGCGAATCTGCATGAGAATAATTCTCAACAATATTTCTATATAAATCATTAGCTTACGCATTAGCTAGCAGCGTAAATTCTTCTCCACTATGATCTGTTTTAGTTTTATAGGTGCAGATTGCTTGCATATTATTCGCTGTTTTATTTTTTGGAGAATCCATGAAAAATAGTCGTCGCCAATTTATGATTTTGTCCGCTGCTGGTGCTTGCACCTTGGCATTGAACGGTAAAGTTCAAGCTCAAGCAATGGTTGCTGAAACCGATCCACAAGCCTCTGCGTTAGGCTACAAAGCAGATGCTTCTAAAGTGGATAAAGCAAAATTTGCTAAGTATGCTGCTGGTCAAAAGTGCGATAACTGTGCTTTGTACCAAGGTAAGCCTGGTTCTGCTGCTGGTGGTTGCTCATTGTTTGCTGGTAAGCAAGTTGCTGGTCCTGGCTGGTGCTCTGCTTACGCTAAGAAGGCTTAAGTTAAAGAAGCAAGTTTTTACTCGATTCATTTGGATTAATAAAAAAGACTGCTGCGGCAGTCTTTTTTATTGCAAGTAATAGTTATTTATCTTTAAATATAGATTAATTAGATCTATTCCCCTAGGTCTGTTGTTGGTGATTAATAAGTGCAGTTTATTTAACTTTGGTGGCCGCAATCGAGGCAATACAGTCTCTAATGCCGTAATTGTGATATCTGTCTGCATTTTCCTTTTTAAGGGATTGAGCGCATTCAATTACCGAATTACGAACATTGATTTTTGGGGTTTTGCCTGCTGTCATGACGTCTCCTGAGGTTTCGAGGTATTTTTGTAGTTGTGGATAAGTTTCCTGAAGCTTTAAATAGTCTTCTTGTAATAGCGAATTATAAAAATCTTTGTGCCAGACTTCAAAACCATGAAGTCCCATAGGTAATACCCCAGTTTGCTCCATCCAATAGGCGGGCTCCATTTCTAGGGCGAACTTCGCGGCTAAAAGGGGTGGGCAAGCCTGAAATTTGCTATCTATAGAGCCCCAATAGGCAAAAAAAGCATCTTCCATGAAATAGGCTTTACTAATGTGATCTTGTTTGCGCTCTGGTAAATCCATGGTCTTTGCAATATTTCGCAAAGAGAGACCGCCATTTCCTACATAAAAGCGCTTGGTATTGATCTGGATTGGCCAACGATTAAATAAAAAGTGATATTGCGGAAAGCCCTTGATCTATGGGGCGCCGAAGTAGTCATAACCTTGGTTGCAAAACCCCCTAATTTGGTTGCTGAGTAAAAAAGTGTCTAGCTGAGAAATCAGTAGATAGTCATATTGATCTACAAATGGGACATAAAAACTAGGGCTAATTGCTAGATCGTTGTAACTTTGGACGCTGACAAAGTGTTTGGATGCATAGCGTTGGATTTGGAGCTCTGGCCATAAATTGAAGTACTCACTAAGGTCCAGAACCTCAGGGCAGGCCAAAGTAACATTTTCAACCTCTAAAAGCCGCAACTGAAGCAGGGAGCGTGCTTCAGACAGAGAGGGTTGCCGTTTGTAAATCGGCACGGTAGTGACATAGCGCTGGTGGGAGGGGATGGGCATAGTCAAAAGCTTGTTAAGGGGTATAAAAACGCTTAAATTGGGTTATCCACATGGGCTTTGGGCCTTACAATGACAGTTATTTTGTTAAAAATCATAATCAGTGAGTAATATTAGGCCAGCCTCTTCATCGCCCCAAATAATTCCGGTTATTTTGTGCGGCGGTTCGGGCACCCGTCTTTGGCCACTCTCTAGAGCGGGCTTTCCTAAGCAATTTTTGGTCCTGTCTGCTGATGGCTCGAATCAAAGCCTTTTTCAGCAGGCGATTGGCCGGGTTCATGCTGTAGGTGGCAACAATGTCTCACTTGGTAAAACGATCATTGTCACCAATGAAGAGCATCGTTTTTTGGCGCTCGATCAATTACGTGAACTCAAAAGTCAATATCCAGCGCTCTCAGCCGCCTTGCTCTTAGAGCCTTCTGGCAGAAACACTGCTCCCGCACTAACCTTGGCCGCTTTGTATGCACAAGATCAATCAGTTGGTACAAACGGCGATTCTCTCGATTCCTCTGATACTTCCGATCCCATTTTGGTTGTGACACCTGCCGATCAAACAGTCACCAATCCAGCTGCATTTACTAAAGCGCTGGCGAAAAGTATTGAGATTGCGCAAACGGGCGCGATTGCGATATTGGGCATTACTCCTAGCGCACCAGAAACAGGTTACGGCTATATCAAGGTACAGAATCAAGCCAGTACTGACAATGACTATACCGTGGAGCGCTTTGTCGAAAAGCCTAATGAAGCCAATGCAAAGCAATATCTGGCAGACGGTGGCTACTTTTGGAATGGCGGCATGTTTGTGCTCAAAGCCAGCGTTTGGTTGGCTGCGCTTAAAGAGTTCCGCTCAGACATCCTATCTGCCACTGAAAGCGCTTGGAATGGTAAAGTAGTAGATACATCAGGTGATGCGCAGTTCATTCGTCCTGCAAAAGAATTATTTAACGCAATCCCCAGTGAATCGATTGACTATGCAGTGATTGAAAAGTGCCCAGGGAAATTACCTATCAAGATGGTTGAGCTCGATGCAGGCTGGAATGATCTAGGTGCTTGGGATGCTGTGTGGCAAGTGGGCAAGCAAGATGCACAAGGTAACGTCAGTTCTGGTGACACCTTAGTAAGTAATTCAAAGAATTCCTTAATCCACGCAAGCAGTCGTTTGGTGAGTGCTGTTGGTGTAGAGAATCTCATCATTGTTGAAACTGCGGATGCGGTTTTAGTGGCTGATCGAAAAAATAGTCAAGACGTCAAAAATATTGTGGCTCAGCTAGAAGCGCAAAAACGTGAGGAAAAGAGTCTGCATCGCAAAGTAGCCAGACCGTGGGGTTGGTATGACAGCGTAGATGAAGGTGAGCGCTTTAAGGTCAAGCGCATTCAGGTAAAACCTGGAGCCAGCTTGTCTTTACAAATGCATCACCACCGCGCAGAACACTGGATTGTGGTGAAGGGCACTGCGGAGATCACCAATGGCGATCAAGTTTTGTTGCTAAACGAAAATCAAAGTACGTACATACCGCAAGGGCAAACCCACCGCTTGGCTAATCCTGGAAAAACCCCCTTAGAAATTATTGAAGTTCAATCGGGTTCTTACCTGGGTGAAGACGATATTGTGCGCTTTGAAGATACCTACGGCAGAAGTTAATGAATAATTTCATATTCAATCATTGGATAATTAAAAAGTAAATAAACCAAGAAGAGTCAATTATGAGCAAGCAAAAAGTCGCCCTAATCACTGGAATCACTGGCCAAGATGGTTCTTATCTAGCTGAGTTCTTATTGGAAAAAGGTTATATCGTTCACGGCATCAAGCGCCGCTCATCTTCTTTTAATACAGACCGTATTGATCATATTTATCAAGATCCGCACATCAATCATCCGGATTTAATTCTTCATTATGGTGATTTAACTGATACCAGTAACTTAGTGCGCATCATTCAAGAGTGTCAACCAGATGAAATCTATAACCTCGGTGCACAGTCTCACGTAGCCGTCTCTTTCGAGTCTCCAGAGTACACCGCGGATGTAGATGCGATAGGTCCACTGCGCATGTTAGAGGCAATTCGTATTTTGGGTTTAGAGAAGAAAACCCGCTTTTACCAAGCTTCTACTTCTGAGCTCTATGGCTTAGTACAAGAGATTCCTCAAAAAGAAACTACTCCGTTTTATCCTCGTAGCCCATATGCAGTTGCCAAGATGTATGCCTACTGGATTACCGTGAACTACCGTGAGGCTTATGGAATTTATGCTTGCAATGGTATTTTGTTTAATCATGAATCTAAGCGTCGTGGTGAAACTTTTGTTACCCGTAAGGTGACTCGTGGCCTTGCTAATATTTCTCAAGGTCTAGAGAAATGTCTTTATATGGGCAATATTGATGCCTTGCGTGACTGGGGTCATGCAAAAGACTATGTGCGCATGCAATGGTTGATGCTCCAACAAGATAAGCCAGAAGATTTTGTAATTGCCACTGGTGTGCAGTTTACTGTTCGTGAATTTATTATCCGTAGCGCTAAGCAATTGGGCATTACCTTAAAATTTGAAGGTAGCGCTGAAAATGAAAAAGCGATCGTAGCAGCTATCGAGGGCGATAAGGCTCCCGCATTAAAAGTGGGCGATGTTGTTGTACAAATTGATCCTCGCTACTATCGCCCAACCGAAGTGGAGACACTCCTGGGTGATCCAACTAAGGCAAAAACAAAGCTAGGCTGGGTTCCAGAAATTACGCTTGATGAAATGATTGTTGAAATGGTGGCTAATGATCTTGACCAAGCCAAGCAACATGCTTTATTGCAAAAGCATGGTTACTCAGTAGCGGTTGGTAAAGAAAACTGAAGAGAATTAAAAATAAGAAGATTGAATACATGCCATCAGATTTAAACCAAAAGATATACGTAGCCGGCCATCGTGGCATGGTGGGTTCTGCCATTGCGCGCAACCTGCAGGCTAAAGGTTATAAAAACATCATTACTCGCACTCATGCTGAATTAGATCTCACCAATCAGCAGGCAGTAAAAACGTTTTTTGAAACAGAAATGCCGGATCAAGTGTATTTAGCTGCGGCTAAGGTTGGCGGTATTCATGCGAACAACACCTTTCCGGCTGAGTTTATTTATGACAACCTGATGGTGCAAAACAATGTGATCCATCAAGCTTTCGTGAATGGTGTGAGGAAACTCCTTTTCCTGGGATCAAGCTGTATTTACCCACGCTTAGCGCTTCAGCCTATGAGTGAGGATGCACTGCTCACTGGGAAGCTTGAGCCAACAAACGAGCCTTATGCCATTGCGAAGATAGCTGGCATCAAAATGTGCGAGAGCTACAACCGTCAATATGGTGCATCCCATGGCGTGGACTATCGCTCAGTAATGCCTACCAATTTATATGGTCCGGGTGATAACTACCATCCAGAAAATAGTCACGTGATTCCGGCTTTAATTAGACGCTTTCATGAGGCCAAACTGGCTAATGCACCTGAGGTAATCATATGGGGAACGGGTACACCAAGACGCGAATTTCTATATGTCGATGATATGGCGGCTGCCTCAATCTTTGTTATGGGTTTGGATAAAAAGACTTATGACAGCCAAACCCAGCCAATGCAAAGTCATGTTAATGTGGGTTTTGGTAGCGATGTCACGATTGAAGAGGTAGCGCAAGCCATCTCCAAAGCGGTAGGCTACCAAGGCAAGATTAGCTTTGATCCAACCAAACCTGATGGCGCGCCACGCAAATGGATGGACTCAGCCAGGTTGAATCAATTGGGCTGGAAAGCGCTAAAAGACCTAGAGGCAGGACTAGAATTAGCCTATGTTGACTTCTGCACCCACAATCAATCCTTGGTTAAGCTGTGAATATATAGACAGTGACTGTGCACCCAAGATGACTATCTCTCCATATTTTTTAAAACTCCGTTGAACTCAAGCAAAACAGCCGATCAATCCTGGGGTCTTTCGGGAAAATATCTTGAATGGATTATTGTCATACTAAGCAGTATGCTGCTGGGTATTTGGGCGGCTAAAAATACTATTGCCCTACGTAATATTTTATTAGTTAGTGGGGCACTGCTATCCATCTTTTATATCACTAAAGAAATAAAGAGTAGTTGCTTAAGAGATCATTGTGATTTATGGCGAATCCTACCACTTGCATTTTTAGCGCTCGCTTTTATTTGGGTGGTGAGTCACTATTTATTTTTTGCAATTGACCCAATCCAGCAGCTAAAAGAGCTAAAAAGCACCTGGCTTAGAGCATTTATGGCCAGTATTGTTGGGCTCGGTACGGGCCTCGCATTACGAAACCACCCAAATCGCCTAAATTTGCTCTGGCTTGGTGTCTTTATTGCGTTCATTGTGCTGTTTTCTCAGTATATCCCGCGTGCTTTAACTCAGCAAAAACTCCTAGTCCCGGACTACGACTATTATTTATTTCACCTTAAGATCAATACAGTCTTAATGGGAACAATTCTGTTGGCAGGAATTGATGGCGCCTTGATTGATCACTTGCGCGCCATCCAATTCCAGTGGCGCTATTTTCGTCTTTGGTATTTGTTCTACTGGCTGATTGGAACGGCAATGGCCTTATGGTCGTTTGTCTATATTGTGGATGCCCGAAATGGAATTGGACTTTCTACCATCTTGTATGGTTTTTGGTTTATTTGTGCGACTGTCATCTTGATTCAAAGTCAACTCAAGTTACCAAGCTTGAAAAACTGGCTCGTTTTTTTGTTTGCGACAGCTGGACTATTGCTTATCCTTTACTTTGCATTTTTACAAACAAAGGTCAATGCTGGATGGTCTAGTTTGATTGATGATGCAAAAATTGCGGTACAAATTGATCGCTACCCAAATTGGCAGAACTTAGCCCAGATGGGCTATCCAAAACGAGAAGATGGGCGTGTCGTCACCCCAAATACATACGAGCGAGTAGCATGGGCAACCGCTGGCTCAAGGGCTATTATTGAATATCCCCTCGGCGTTGGTGTTTTGAGCTACCCATTTGCTATCCATCCCAGCCGACCGCCAAACATCCAAACTGGGGAGGGCTTATCAGGTATTGCCACCCACAGCGGATGGGTTGAGTTGGGTCTTGCCTTTGGAGTTCCCGCTTTAGCCCTTATTTTTGGCGCCCTATTACTCTCATTTATGAATGCGATACGCGGCGCCTACCCTGCAAAAATGACGATTCTTGGGCTTAGCATTCTCATTCTTTGTTTGTATACAGTTGGGGAGGTCGCAATTAGTCATGGTCTGGAGATCCTATTCTTTTTGTTGGCCTTGCTACCGGGATTGATGCTTACTAGTGAAATATTGTCCCAGGAGCTAACAAGTACCTCATGTTTTAAATAGCTTGGTACGCTGCGTGCAACCTCGTCAGTACGTTTAACTGGTGGTATCTTGGCGCGAAAGTGGGCTAGGAGGTCCATAAAATGGGGCTCTAGCCTTACTTATGGGTGGCTTAGCTACAAATTTGGCGGACATGAAGGCATGAGCAGATATTGTGCAGTACAACAAAAACACTTGGCTCCAATTTTTATAATGAGATAATGGGTGATGGTCAAAAAACTTAGGGACTTAAATTGCTGTGAGAAGTATCCAAGAGCAAAATTTAAGAGGTGAGCAAGATTCGTCCAGAGACGATGAAAGCTCCCTGCTCGACATCCTGCGCTTTTTAAAGGACGCCTATAAAACGATCCTGGTTTTTGGTATCCTGGGAACTGTCGCAGCAATTGCCTATTTGGCGATTACCCCGAAGCAATATGAGGCGAGCGTCAAAGTCGCCATGGCGCAAATCAGTGCTAACAACAACATTGGTCCCCTAGGAATCAATATCGAGGAGCCGGCGCTCTTGATTTCGCGCTTGTCCTCCCCAACCAGCTATACACCAGAGACCTTGGTGGCCTGCGGTTTACAAGATCAGGCAAATGCTGCTCTAGCTCTCAGTAAGGTAATCAAGTTAATAATTCCTAACAGGGTAGCTAATGTGGTTGACCTCAAGACTTTTGGAAGATCACAGCAAGTAGCCCAAGATTGTGCTCTAGCGGTGTTTGAGCTGATTAAAACTAGTCAGGCACAAATTGTCGCCCCCTACATTGAGGAAGCCAAAATCAAGTTAGCACAAAACGAAGATCGCCTCCAAAAAGCAAAAGAGGTGGTTGCTAGGTCCGATAAGTCAGGCGCTGCGATGAGCGCAAGTTACCTATCAACGCGTGATGAGATCCGCTTCTTATTAGACGAGATCACGTCTTTAAATAATGTCGTCACCAGCAATCAAAGCAGGGCCACCCGCATGGTCGCCCCCATCTACGCCGGTGATGCGCATATCGCTCCTAAAAAATCCATAGTCCTTGCGGCCGGAGTATTCGGCGGGCTCTTTCTGGGATTGCTGATAGCCTTAGTCCGCCAGTTGGTGCTAAAGCTTAAAAGTCCAGCGGGTGGTGTGCTGTGATCTTGGGGTGCGCTCAAGCAAGTACCCGCAAAATAGCTCGAGATCGGGCATTAGCGGGCGTGAGTTAATTTAGGCGGAATTGAAAATGAAAGCTGAAAGAGTTGAAGGTCTCTATGTGAACCTACGGCCTATTGAGGCCAGCGATTCGGAGGTAACCTTTAAATGGCGTAGCGCATCGCGAGCAAGGCTACTTAATTCTGGAGCCCCTTCGGTAGAGGATCAAAGGAAGTGGATTCTTTCGCGCCCAGCATCTGAATTTAATTACATCATTGAGCTTAAGAGTGGTGAGCCCGTTGGCATGCTATCGCTAATTGATATCGACTCGAAGAACCTTCATGCAGAGACAGCGCGTTTCTTGATTGGTGAGGGGGACTTGGTTAAAGGTATTCCGGCCGCTGTTGAGGCCATGAAGCTTTTATATCAAATAGCTTTTGATGGGCTAAAGTTAAAGCGCTTATACGGAACTGTCGCTTCTAAAAATAAGTTAATGATTAAGTGGCAAAAATACTTAGGAATGAAAGAAGAGGGCGCGCTTCGTCAGCATTACTTTATTAATAATGAATGGCATGATGCCATAGTGCTGGGGCTCCTTGATAATGAATACTTCGAAGATGCCTTACCCAAAATGAACAGATTAATAAACACTTAAAAAATATTATTACGGATAAAAAATGATTCAAGAAACAGCAGTTTTAGAAGTGATCTTTAAAGCACTCAATAATTTGAATGATGAATTAGATGATGGTGATAAGTTTGAAGTCAACGAGAATACTTGTTTATTTGGAGCTGATGCAGAATTAGATTCTTTATCTTTGGTATCGGTCATTGTTGACGTTGAAGGGGATATTTCTGATTTGCTAGGCCACTCCATTAGCCTCACCGATGATCGTGCGATGAGTCAAGAAATTTCGCCATTCTCCAATGTTAAATCTTTGCTTGCCTACATTATGGTTTTGGCCACAGAGGGTGCATGATGAGTGCAAAAAAGTATCAAGATAAAGTTGTATTAGTTACCGGCAGTAGGCGCGGTGTAGGAAGGGCAATTGCAGAACATTTTTTAGTAAATGGTGCAACGGTTTTAGGATTTGCGCGCCAGGAAGCAACGATCGAGCATCCTCAATACCATCATTTTATGGTCGATGTTGGTGATCCAGATTCAGTTATACGTGGGTTTGCAGCCTTAAAAAAAGTTACGGATTCTATTCAAATTGTTGTGAACAATGCGGCAGTTTTAACTTCCCAGTACTCAATGATCATGCCGCCTGCGGCTGCCCAAGCCATGGTAAATGTAAATTTAATGGGCCCATTCATGGTTTCTAGGGAAGCAGCAAAACTCATGCGAAAACGTAAATGGGGTCGGATTATCAACATCGGTTCGATGGCTGCTAGTTTGGAGCCCATCGGAGATTCCATGTATGCAGCCTGTAAAGCGGGTTTAAGCACCTTAGCAAACGTGATGGCCAAAGAGTTTGCATCGATGAATGTAACTTGCAACACACTTGGAATTAATGCAATTGAAAGCGACATGCTCTCGCAATTGCCAAGAGACAAAATTGAAGAAATTATTTCCGGTCTACCTATCGCAAGATTTTCAGTCTCAGACGACATATTAAATGTCATTGATTTTTATGCCTCGGAGCGCAGTTCTTCAATTACTGCTCAAACAGTCTTTTTGGGCGGCGTAAATTAAATGGCTGAATTGGTGGGAGATTGGGGTGGTGGTGAGATATGGCGTATCACCAGCGGCTCCTTCCCATCTAATTCTTATATTTGTTTAAATCGAGCGGCTGGCGGAGCGCTGTTGATAGATGGTGGTCTAGATCCAGAGGCCATTGATGCTGTTGTTAATAAGTTGGGTGTAATTCCTTCATTAGTTTGCTGTACTCATGGGCATTTTGATCATGCCGGTAGTGCGGAATATTTTCAATCTAAGTATGGTTCTTCGGTTTTTATGCACAAGGCAGATGTGAAGACATACAAAATGTCCAATTTTCTTTTAATGGCCTTTGGATTTAGTGAGCGCATTAAATTTGCTTCAATTACGCAGGCTAGTGATGAGGAGCGGATATATATGAGTGGTTTTGATATTACATTCATCCCAACGCCTGGACACACTCCGGGCTCTTGCTTTCTGTCTATAGGGAATGCTTTTTTTACTGGTGATACTCTTTATGCTCAAGGGGTGGGATTGTCAGATCTACCTGGTGAGAAGCCTGAGTTGCTTAAAAAAAGCATTTTAAGTATTTGGGACACTTTAACGTCAAATCGATGGATTTTTCCAGGGCACGGCAAGGCGATTGAGGGGGATAGATTGAAGCGCGAAAATGTGGATCTTCTAAGATTTTTGGGTTTAATTACATGACGATATTAAATAATCAATTGGGTCAAGGGGTATGTGTTGCTGGAGTAGGACATCATTTACCGGATCGATTTGAAGATAATGAGGAGCTCTGTGAAAAATTGAAAGTTGATCCCTCATGGATTTTAGAAAAAACAGGCATTAAAAGGCGTTATTTAGCTGGACCTGAAGATACGGCTACTGGCTTTGCAACGTTGGCGGCGGAAAAGGCATTAAAAGCTGCCGCCATGATTCCGGATCAAATTGATTTGATTATTGTTTGCACTTTTTCGGGGGACTACGTATTCCCACCGGTTTCCGCTAAGGTTCAGTCAAATTTAGCTGCAAAAAATGCGCAAATATTTGATGTGCAGGCCAATTGCTGTGGTTTTGTGACTGGGCTTACGGTTGCATCCGACAGGATGAAGGTCGACTCTGAGGTGCGCAATGCCTTAGTTATTGGCGTGGAGATGAATTCTCGTTATATTGATCGCTCCGATGTGAATACATCTATTTATATGAGTGATGGGGCTAGCGCAGTTGTTTTAACAAAGGCCCCCAAGTCAGAGGGAATCTTAGCATCCTATTTTTTTACTGATAGCTCAAATTATGAGGCGGTCAGAATGCGCGGAGGGGGCTCCAGTTTTCGTTTGCAGAAAAGGCCATTTGACCCCGCTGTAGATTTTATGGAGATGAATGGAATTGCGACCTGGAAGCAGGCTATTACCCATTTGCCCAAAGTCATTCGAAAAGTATGTGAGAAAAGTCAAATTAGTTTGACTGATGTTGATTTTTTAATTTTTCATCAAGCAAATCTTAATATGATTGAATATGTTGTTCGTAAATTAGGTTTTGATATGAGTAAAACCTATACCAATGTTCAGGAAATTGGAAATACAGGTTCAGCTTCTGTTGGTATTGCTTTAAGCGAATGCGTTTCTAAATCCTTAATAAAGGATGGGCAAATTGTTGTGATGGCGGCTGTAGGTGCTGGATTTAATTTTGGGGCTTCCATATGGCGCTGGCATACCCCAAAAATTGGAGTAGAAAATGTTTAAAGACTTTTCTGAAATTCAGGTTGGCGACAGTGAATCAATAAGCAAAAAAATTACCGAATCCGATGTCCGTAGGTTTGTGGAAATGACTGGGGATGACAACCCACTTCATGTAGATGCAGCATATGCTGAATCTACAGCGTTTAAAGACATCGTAGTTCATGGAATGCTTGGTGCTTCCTATATTTCAACCGTAATTGGTACCAGGCTCCCGGGCACGGGCGCGCTTTGGGTTTCTCAAAATTTTGATTTTTTGCTTCCAGTAAGACTTGGGGATGAATTATCAATATCATGTACTGTCCTTAAGAAATTCGAGCGCGAGAGGTTGCTAGAATTAGAGACCAAAATTGTTAATCAACATCAGCAAACAGTTTTGACGGGCACTGGAAAGGTTAAGGTTCTTTCTCCCTCGCTACCCAAAGAAATTACGGAGGAAAAATCTGACCTTCGCGTGGCAGTGGTTACTGGTGGATCAGGTGGGATTGGTAAGGCTATTTCACTGCGTCTAGCTAAGGACGGATTTGCTGTGGTGATTGCGTATCGCGGTAGGGTCGATCGCGCCAATTCAGTGGTTAAAGAGATCCACTCGAATAAAGGCAAAGCCATTGCCGTATGCGCTGATATTTCCACAAAAGAAGGTGTGGAATTGCTGCACAAAGCAGCCGCTAAAGAATTCGGTGGTGTAAGTGTGCTGGTGAATAATGCATCTTCCGCCATTAATCCAAAGCCCTTCGAGTTGATGGACTGGGAAGATATTCAAAATCAATTAAACACTCAACTCAAAGGTAGCTTTCTGCTCTGCCAATCCTGCATTCCTAAAATGATCGATAGAGGGTGGGGAAGAATAGTCAACATTACCTCTCAGGTTGTTGAAGGTGAGCCAACCCCCAGCTGGACCTCTTACGCGATTGCAAAAGCAAGTTTAGCCAAATTTTCTAGTTATCTAGCAGCTGACTTAGGCTCCAATGGAATTACCGTTAACTGCGTATCCCCTGGAATGAGTGAGACTGGATTAATCGGAAGCATTTCTGAGAAAGTGCAATTAATGATTGCGCGTCAGACCCCGACCCGAAGATTAACAAAGCCTGAAGATGTGGCGGCAGCCGTTGCCTATCTTGTTTCAAGCGAGGCATCTCAAGTTACTGGGCAAACAATTTTAGTTAATGGTGGGATTGTGACCTCATGAATACTCAAGACAATAATGCTATTAAGCTTTTAGAAGACGCAAGCTCTTTAAGCGAGCTTATGAGCGCGGTTGATACGCTTGAAAAAAATGACACCTCAAGGGAGTTAAATTGGGGGATTTCATCATCGGTTACGATGAGTCAATTTGGATTGTATTTGCGTAAATACGGGCTTCTGTCAAATACCAAGATAAATGTTTTAAATGGTAATTACGATGACCCGCTCGGAGACATCGATTTATTTTTAAAAAATGATGTTGATCATACGATTCTTCTACCATTTTTTGATAATTTAATGCCTTCTTTTGAGGCTCAACTTGCATGTATGTCAGAGGATCTGATTGCATCCAAGGAGGCGGAATTGAGGGGTCGATATAGACTTGCCTTGCAAAAAGGTGAGTCGATGAAGGTGATATTTTTATGCACACTTCATTCAATGAGCCCCCTTATTGATTTTTCTGGCAACGATGTTTCTAGAGCCATATTAAATCGATTTAATATGGCCCTCAGGGAGGAGGCGAGACAATTTCCCAATGTTAGGGTTATTGATGCTGAAGATATTCTGGGTTTTATTGGCTATCAGCGAGCATTTGATAGTCGTTTTTACTTTCGTAGCAAAGCGCCTTACACATCGGTATTTTTTGATGAGTTGGCGAAAAGAATATCTCTTGCAACCCGTGGATTTGGGGCTCATTTTTATAAAGCACTAATTTTGGATTGTGATAACACCTTGTGGGCAGGCGTTATTGGCGAAGATTTAATGCCAGGGATTCGATTAGATAAGCATGATTACCCCGGGAATATCTTTTGGAAGATTCAAAATGAAATCCTAGCGCTAGAAAAAAGTGGCACTTTACTTTGCTTATGCTCTAAAAATAATCCCGCAGATGTGGATGAGGTCTTGGCAAAACATCCTAGCATGGTGATCCGAGAAGGTCATATAGCTGCAAAAAAAGTCAATTGGGAGGATAAAGCTTCGAATATTAGATCCTTGGCCCAAGAATTGAATATTGGGCTGGATAGTATGATTTTTCTGGATGATTCATCTTTTGAATGCGAGGCTGTTCGTCAGCAGCTGCCCATGGTAAAAACTTTTCAGGTTCCCAAAAACCTCTCAGACTATCCAGGTTTGTTCTCTGAAATCAAGAAATTATTCTTGGCTGGTGGTGTTACTGAGGAAAGTAAGTCGAAAACGCTACAGTATCGGCAACGCTCTGAAGCAGAGGCTCTCAAGGCTCAGTTTGAAAATCAAGATGAGTATTTGGCTTCTTTGGGTTTAAAGGTTGAATTGAGTCTCAATATGCGCTCTAGTATTCCGAGAATTAGCGAGCTTTCAATGAAGTCAAATCAATTTAATTTAACAACTACTCGTTACAGTGAGGCTGAAATTTTATCTATGATGGACCACGATAATTTTGCAGTTTACTCATTAGTTGTTTCAGATAAGTTTGGTAATGCTGGATTAACTGGGGTGGTCATTGTTAAATATGAGAGCAATAAAGCTGTAGTAGAAAATTTTTACATGAGTTGCCGAGTAATTGGCCGTGGAGTTGAAATGGTAATTTGGCATCAAATTATTGCTAATGCTATTAACAGGGGCTGTACACAGCTTCATGCTAAGTACCTAAACTCTGCTAAAAATTCACTTGTAAATGATTTTTATGACCGCCTCGGTCTTCAGGTCGTATATCAACTCGATGCTGGCCGAGAATATGGCGTTTCTCTGACAGATTTTTCCCCTCCACCAACTTCATGGATTACCACTGAATATGTTGAATGAAAATAAATTAAAGCAAGTAATGGCGGTAGTGTTAAAAGTCGATGCTTCATCGATCAATGAAGCCTCTAGCATGGATAATATAAAAACTTGGGATTCCTTGGGGCACATGAATCTCATCCTTGCCTTAGAGGATGAATTTAAAATTACCATTCCAGATGATGACGCCGGAAATATTAGCTCTTACAAGCTAATTAAGGTTGTGCTTGGAGAGTTATTGGACGGAGTAGCTTGATTTATGCAATGGCTAATAGAGCGCTTTAAAGAGGCCCCAGATAAAACTGCATTCATCCACGAAGGCAGGCATGTAAGCTATGGTCAAGTGGTCGAAAAAGTTAATAACTTTGAGAAAAATTTTTTAGAGCTTGGGGTGGAGCAAGGTCACACAGTGGTTTTGGTCGGGGATTACTCGCCAGAAGTTTTTTGCGCTATTTTAGCTCTGGCCCTTTGTGGTGGAATTGTTATTCCGTTAACTACAAATTCAGTTATAGAGGAATCAACTGTTTTAGAAATCTCCGGCTACGATTGGTATGTCAAATTTGATCATAATGGCGAAGCTTTTATTTCGGACAATAGGGGAGTAAAGAGTGGGAACCAGCTACTTGAGGAATTTATTCAAAAAAAATCTCCAGGTTTAGTACTTTTTTCATCAGGTTCTACTGGAAAGCCCAAGGGAATCTTGCATGATTTTGTCCGGATAGCGGAAAAATTTAGAGCTAAGCGTCCACCTGTTATCGCCATCCCATTTTTAATGATTGATCATTTTGGCGGAATTAACACCATTTTGGCTATTACTTCAGGGCTCGGTACAGTAGTTACGGTTTCTGATCGTTCAGTCGCTAAAATTTGCGAAGCAATATCAAAATATAAAGTTGAATTATTGCCTGCTACACCATCCTTCCTAAATCTTCTGATCGCATCAAAGATGTATGAGAATTTTGATCTTTCGTCTCTAAAGCGAATAACTTATGGGACCGAGGTGATGCCCCAATCAACGCTTGATCGAATGCATCAGA
Organism: Polynucleobacter hirudinilacicola; assembly: GCF_002192535.1. Classification (GTDB taxonomy): domain Bacteria; phylum Pseudomonadota; class Gammaproteobacteria; order Burkholderiales; family Burkholderiaceae; genus Polynucleobacter; species Polynucleobacter hirudinilacicola. The sequence goes on from NZ_NAIA01000002.1 coordinate 103,422, forward strand.
CTTTCCCGCAAGTTAAGCTGCTCCAAACTTATGGACTCTCAGAGGTTGGCGTTCTGCATTCGCAATCTAGAGGCGATGGCTCTACTTGGGTGAGGGTGGGCGGAGATGGATTTCAGACGAGAGTAGTTGATGGGATTCTGTGGATTAAATCTTCCTATGCGATGATCGGTTATTTGAATGCCCCTTCTGATTTTGACGAGGATGGTTGGTTTAATACGCACGATCAAGTGGAGGTGGATGGAGACTATTTTAGGATATTGGGTCGTGAGACGGATTTAATTAATATTGGCGGTCAAAAAGTTTACCCCGCAGAAATCGAAAGCGTTATTCTTGAGTTAGATAATATTGAAGATGTTGCAATTTTTGGTGAAAAGCATGCGCTCCTAGGGCAGATTGTCGTTGCAAAAGTTTTATTGAAATCCACTGAGTCTGTAGAGAGTGTAAAGAAAAGAATCAGGGCGGCTTGCATCGCAAAGCTCAATTCATTTAAGGTTCCTTCTAAGGTCATTCTGGTGGATTCGCAGTTACACAATGTAAGGCAAAAAAAAAATTCGTAGATAGTAGTTAAATTGTAAATTCCTAATGAAAAAAATATGTCAATAGATAACTGTCGAATCATTGATTTACCAAAAATTGCAGACCAACGAGGTAATTTGTCTGTAATAGAGGGCGGAAATCAAATTCCATTCGATATTAAAAGAGTCTATTACTTATATGATGTTCCGGGAGGTTCTGCGCGCGCAGGTCATGGGCATAAAGAACTACAGCAATTAATAGTGGCCATGTCGGGTAGTTTTGACGTGATTGTAGATGATGGAAATGGAAGAAAAAAATTTCAGCTCAATAGATCTTATTTTGGTTTATATATTCCCAAGGGAATGTGGAGAGAGGTTGAAAATTTTTCATCAGGTGGGGTCTGTTTGGTGCTGGCCTCTACTGAATATGATCCATTGGATTATTTCCATGACTATGATGAATTCAAAAAATTTGTAAATGTAAAAAATAACTCTTTACAGCAATAACATGATCCCATTTCTTGATTTGAAAGCTATTAATCAACAATATCGTCAAGCCCTGATCCAAGCTGCGACGCGGGTCATTGATTCTGGGTGGTATGTACTTGGCCAGGAGGTTAAGGCTTTTGAGCAAGAGTTTGCAGCCTATTGTGGCACCTTGCACTGCGTGGGCACGGCGAACGGCCTAGATGCGTTGGTGCTTACTTTGCGTGCTTGGAAAGAGCTAGGCAAGCTCAAGGAGGGTGATGAGGTCATCGTACCCGCTAATACTTACATCGCCAGTGTGTTAGCTATCACTGAGAACCGACTAAAGCCGGTGTTGGTGGAGCCCGATAAGAGCACTTATAATCTATGCCCACAGAAGGTGCGCGATGCCATCACCCAAAAGACTAAAGCTATTATGGCGGTGCATCTCTATGGACAATTAGCTCCTATGGGAGCCATCATGGAAATTGCTGACGAACACCAGTTATTAGTTCTGGAAGATTCTGCTCAGGCGCACGGTGCCAGCATTGATGGTCGAAATGCGGGCAGCTGGGGTCATGCCTCTGGTTTTAGCTTTTACCCGGGAAAGAACTTGGGCGCACTGGGCGATGCTGGTGCCATAACCACCAATGACTTTGAGCTAGCTCAAACTGTACGTGCGCTCGGTAACTATGGCAGCCTCAATAAATACGAGAATCTGTACCAGGGCTTGAATAGCCGTTTGGATGAAATGCAGGCTGCTATGCTGCGCGTTAAACTGCAATACTTGGATGCTGACACTATGTTACGCAAACAGATAGCAGTGGCTTATGCTAAGGGAATCAATAATCCGCTCGTGATCAAACCCATTGCTAGTGACGCAACGGTAAGCAGCTTGCATAACCATGTGTTTCACCTGTTTGTACTGCGGGTGAAGCATCGCTCGGCATTTCAATCTTTTCTCAAGGCAGCGGGTATTGAGACTTTAATTCATTACCCCATTCCGCCACACAAACAGTATGCTTATTCATCTTATAGTGACCTAAATTTGCCCTTGGCGGAGTGCATACATCAGGAGGTGGTAAGTCTGCCAATTGGGCCGACCATGAGTATGCGCGATGTGTCAAATGTGATCGAATCTGTAAACGCGTTTGCGGTATAAACTCATGCATAACCAGACAATATGAATCAAAAGACTCAGCATCACGACCTCACTATTGTAGTCAACACCTGTGATGCTTATCACGATGTATTGAAGATTTTTTTTCATGCGCTACGCGACTATTGGTCTGATTGTTCCTATCCGGTAGTGATTAACACCGAGTCAAATACCCACACATACCCAGCCCGAGTACACACCTATCGCAGCGGCACGGGGGTTGATGACTGGGGTGATCGCCTGCGATTTACCCTTGAGAGCATTGACACTGAGTTTGTGTTGATGGTCTACGATGATTTTATCCTCGATGGGCCGGTAGACAGTCAAAGCGTGCAAGCCGCCCTATGCTTACTTAAGTCACAACCAAAGGCTGTGGTGACATATCTGACGGATACATCGTTGCCACTAGTTTCAAATAATGCGGAATCACTCTTCATTCCATTAAGAGATAAGATTGACTACCGTCTGAACTCCGCGCCGGCTATTTGGCGCAAACAGGCGTTGATGGGCTATACGGTAGCAGGTGACACGCCATGGGCCTGGGAGGTGTTCGGTACCTACAGAACTTGGGGTGATGGGTATGTTTTCTATGCACTGAACCCTTTGAAATCAAATATCTACTCCTATAACCACTCAAAAGGTGGCGCCATTTACCGTGGTAAATGGGTCCGGGAGGTAGTGGATCAAGTGGCCCATAAATATCCTTTGGAAATTGACTGGAGTCAAAGGGGTTTTTCATCAGATACTGACTTTGAAAAGCGATCGGTCATGTGGAAGGTTCGCTTCATGCTAAAGGGTTACAACATGGTTGGATATAAATTCACGTATTTTATTTTTCTTTATATCCGGAGCAAATTACATGCGGCAAAATAGTCGCCTGGCTTTTGCATTTGGTGTTGCAGCCTTTAATCACCAGGACTATATTCTAGAGCACTTAGAAAGTATTAAATATTTAGTGCTCGCATATGGTGCCGATATCGATGTTGATTTAATCATCAATGATGACTGCTCTGTGGATCAGACTCGCATCTTAATTGACGGATGGCTGGAGATTAACATGGACCTATTCAGGAATGTTAAGACCATCTACAACCCCAAAAATTTAGGGACATGCGCCAGTGTAAATAACATACTGATGCACTTGGTGGCCGATCGCTGTAAGCTCAGTGGTGGTGATGATGTGTACTCATTTGAAAATATATTTGAGTTGACGCAGCACAAATCGGATGTAGCAATTCTGTCAGGACGAGCACTGCATTTGTTAGGGCTTGAATTGAAGATCGACCACACATCGAATATTCTGGCTACAGCCACACAACTAATCTACCAACACGACAATTTGTTGCACCGTTTCAAACATTTTTCTATCAATAATGCGCCAAACATTCTGTACGCTAACGAATGTATTTTGCAGGCCAACGTGCGTGCCTACTTGCAGGCCTTCGATGTGATGGAGGACTGGCCTTTGCAGGTGGCGATTGCACGCCAATTCCCCGAGCGTCGGTTTGAGTTGATTGATGAGGTGCTAGTGTATTACCGCAGGACTGTAGGGTCAACGTACATAGTGGCTAACAAGAGATTTATCAAAGACAAGATCCAGATGTATGACGACCTGATTAAATATGAGAGCAGATGGATCGAGAGGATTAGACTGGCTAGCCGCAAGTTCTGCTTCAAATCGAAAAATAGTTTGGTCAATAGACTAATGAATTTGGATTTGTATTTCTTTATCTTGTCTTGCGCTCCTCGAGCATTTTGCATCATTAGTCAGAGCAAAGCGCTGAATATGCACTTGGAAAAACATCGGCAGCATTACGAACGCATTAGATCCTCTACTGTGGCGATTCGGGCGTATATGGGCTACTTATCAGTAGATGATTAGTCTTTATCATCAAATCACGAATGTAATCATCAATCGTAGCCGCATCTACAGGTATCAAGCTAATAATCCAAGCGCATTCAATAAAACAATAAGTCTATACGATCCGTTAGTACCGAAAAAGATTTATAGTTCTAAGTTGCTAATGTTGGTGCGCATTGATTTGCCCTCTTTGAACAGATATTTTTAATGGATAAAAAAAAATTTGGTGTGATTTGGATCGCATTAAGTCAACTTGCTTTACTGATAAGCAATTTTTTGTTATTGAAATTGTTGACAAGCAAAATAAGTATGGAGGATTTTGGCTACTACTCATTATGCATGTCGATCATATTATTTATGCGACAAATTATTTATGATCCGTTTTCAATGGTTGTTGCAAAAGAGTGTGCTACAACCTCTCCAAATCCACAAAAAATATCTAATGGATTGCGGGTTGTGCAGCATGCAAGTGATCTGATAGGAGTGTCGATTTTTCTGCTGGGATTGATGTATTTATTTTTCGAATATTTATTGAATAAAAAATATAATTTTAGTACCGCGTTGTTTTATTCTTTGATTTACTTAATTGCAAATGGAGCGCAAGGAATTTATTTTAATGTATTAAATTCAATAGCAGAAAGAAAACCTGCTGCCATATTTTCAATTGTCGACTCCCTATTTAAAATAGCCCTACCTTTTTTATTTTTACTAATACTTGGAAATAATCTTAATAATGCCTTGAAAGGAATTGCAATTGGGGGATTTACTGTTTTTTTGATTTTAAGATATTTTGTTGTTAATAGATTTTGTTCGGATAAATTACCAATTGGCGAAATAAAAGGTTCATTCAAGCGCTACTTCTTAATGAGCATGCCACTATATTTTCCAATATTTATTGGGGCATTTAAGAGTGTCGGAGACCGTTGGTTGCTCGCAGCTTATATTGGAGTAGAAGATCTTGCTGCGTATACCGTACTGCTGCAAATTGGCTATTTACCGGTAATATTAATTGTAGGGGTAGCGCAGACATATTTTGGGGCGACAATTTATAAAATGTGCACAGGCCATGGTAATAATGGTCTTGGCGATCTTAGAAAATTTATGTTGAAGCTTCTTTTTGCGATGTTTCTTGGCGGCTCTATTGCTATTGGTGCAGCATTGGGTTTGGCACAATTGATCTTTAAAGCGCTTGTTGGGCCGCAATATCAGATGTTCTCCACCTATCTTCCAATTTTTGTTTTTGCCGGCCTTCTTGCTGCTGCTTCGGGAATATTACAGGTAGCCGTATTTGGTATATATGAAACGAAAATTTCTGGAAAATTAATGACTTTCTCTGTGGTTCTGAGTGTTGTTGTTATTTCGGGCTTGATTATTGCGTTGGGGTTCAAAGGGGCTGTTGCTGGTCTAGTGCTTGCCGGGGTAGTTCCTTTACTAATTTGTTGGTTTGCTCTCGACCGAAAATTATGCATTCTTCAATAGATATACAATGAAAGCCATAGATCAAATTTTGAAAAAGCCTCGTTTCATTAAGTCTGATCTGCGAGCAGTTAGTATTTTGCGTCGTAATTAGAGGTGGCATGGCACTCGCAAGAATTATGGCGATCCAAATTAAAGTTTTATATATTGGGAGGAGGAGCTTGGAGGTCAAGTCCATTCGCTGAATAATATAGCTATCGGCTTTTTTGTCACGGGAGTATTGCTCATTTTTATTATTATGTTGGCTTAGTATTTATAAAGAGTTACCTTGTTGTCTATAGCAATCTATTTTTCTATAAAAATTACTGGGGAATCGTGCTTTGGCAGTGAAAAAATTAGCAATATACCTTCCGCTACTATTAGTCGAAACCTATTTGATAGGCACGATAATTGTTTTTCTGTTTGGGCCGATAAAATATTATCTAGAAAGTCCGTTCGAATTTTTTTGTTTTATTTTCTTTTATCATGCGTGTTCATTATTTGGATACGTTATGGGCGTGGCGCGAACTCAATGCAGGGTGATGCAAAGTGGCGCAAGATTCTTTTATAAGCCTTACTATGCATTATTAGTGGTTGGGCTATTTGCATTTTTGATAGGTCATAAGAACTTTATAGGCGTTGAATCAATAATCCCATATGATTTGCTTGATGGAATACAAGGTGGCCTTCGAAGTAGTTCGGAGCAGTATGTAATAAGGAATGAAAGTCAGGCTTTATATGGCGGAGATAAGGGGTTAAATGCACTATATTTTTTAATTGCGTTCTCCAAAATAATCATAATACCGATTGTTGTTTTTTATTGGGATAAGTTGACGATCTTAGCGCGAATAGTTGGGGTGGGTTTAAGTATTTTGCCGGTTCTTTCGGGAATATCTGTTGGGACTAATAACCCTATATTTCAATTCGTAATTTTTTATGGTGTATCGCTTTTTCTTTTTTTTGCGAGGAACAAAATTCTGACCGGAAGATGCGATTTTAAATCCCGCTCATTTTTTCTCTTCACAGTTTCTAGTCTTTTTGTATTTGCTTTATTTTTTTTTGGCAATGCGATGCTTGGGCGGGGTGGTGACCCGTCTTACCTGGAAAAAACTTCACCACTTGGGCATATTAAGATAGATCCAAGTTACATATATTCAGACGAAGATAGTTTCGCCTCATACCTTTACGTATGGCTTTCAAACTATTTGGTTCAAGGTTATTACGGACTATCTAGGGCGATGGAAGTGGACTTTACATCTACATTTGGTTTCGGTAGTTCGCAGTTTGTTGCTAGACAGGTGCAGTGGCTCTTTGGCATTGATGTTTTAAATTCAACATATCAGCATAAGGTGAATTCGTTCTGGGACGAAAATGCGCAATGGCACTCTATGTACAGTCACCTTGCAAATGATTTTTCTTTTTTTGGCGTTGGCATCGTAATGTTTATTATTTTTTACAATTTTGCACGTGTTTGGCTTAGTTTTATATGTCTCGATAGTTTTTATGCCAAACTGCTATTACCCTTGTTTGGCTTAATGTTTGTCTTCATGCCTGCAAACAATCAAGTTTTTGGGTTTTTAGAAACCTTCTCGGCATTCTGGATCGTTTATATATGTTGGTTGGCTAAGCTGCCCCGGTCCTTCACACGTCATTCGAAATGATAATGGATAGATTAATAATTCGTATTTGGTTGTGTAAATTTGAAGGTTATTTAGGACTCCTGTTTTGAAGCGTGTCGCCATACTTCAATCGAATTACATTCCTTGGAATGGGGTATTTCGACATAATTGCCGCAGTCGATGAGTTCATCCTGTATGACATTGCATTTGGTTTATATTTCCGAGAAGGGGAGTAGCCAAGATATAAAGGATAATTATTTTATTCCATTCTTGCATAGCATGAATAGTCCGGGAATTATTGGGCGATGCTCACTGTTTCCTAACTCTGTGCGTTCTATTGCTTCTGAAGTAGATGGAGTTTGTTGCCTTGGTTTTGCTCGATAATATTTTATTTATTTGGAGGATTTTTGAACGGTATTTTGTTAATAACTGGTGGCACAGGATCTTTTGGTAATGCTGTGCTCAGAAGATTTCTGAATGAAGGTTTTTCTGAAATTCGCATTTTCAGTCGGGATGAAAAAAAACAAGATGATATGCGCAAGAAATATGCTGATCCAAGATTAAAGTTTTATATTGGCGATGTGCGTGACTACACCTCAGTTCTGAATGCGGTTCGTGGGGTTGATTATATCTATCATGCTGCGGCGCTTAAGCAAGTTCCATCATGCGAGTTCCATCCCCTTGAGGCAGTAAAAACTAATGTCTTGGGCACAGAGAATGTCCTTGAGGCGGCTATAAATTGCGGGGTAAAGCGCGTTGTATGCTTAAGTACTGATAAGGCGGTCTACCCAATTAATGCGATGGGAATATCCAAGGCAATGATGGAAAAAGTGATGGTTGCAAAGTCTCGCGGTAGTTCTCAGACCGTGATTTGTGGCACTCGCTATGGCAATGTAATGGCTTCCCGTGGATCAGTTATTCCGCTGTTTATAGAGCAGATTCGAGCTGGTAAACCTATCACCATCACCGATCCGAATATGACGCGTTTTATGATGACATTGGATGATGCCGTAGATTTGGTACTTTATGCTTTTGAGCATGGTAATTCAGGCGATATTTTTGTGCAAAAAGCGCCAGCGTCTACGGTCCAAACTTTAGCTCAAGCCTTGACTTCTATGCTCGGCGTGCCTGATCACCCAATTCATATCATTGGTACCCGTCATGGCGAGAAGCTCTATGAGGCTTTGCTTAGCAGGGAAGAGCGAGTGGCTGCTGAGGATATGAGTGGGTACTATCGTATTCCGCCTGATTTGCGTGATTTAAATTACGGTAAATTTGTCGAGGACGGAGAGCTGAAGATATCGATTTCAGAGGACTATAACTCTCATAACACTGAGCGCCTTGATGTAGAAGGCATGAAGCTACTTCTGTTGCGTTTACATTTTATGCGGGCAATTGTACGCGGCGATAATGCGGCCCCTGAGGAGTGATCATGAAAGTTTTAGTTACTGGTTCTAATGGATTTATCGGAAAGAACTTAGTTGTCCGCTTGAGGGAGCTTAATGGCTACGATGTTATCTGCTTTGACCGCGGAGATTCTCTTGAAGATTTGGCGACACATATCAATCTTGTGGATGCGGTCATTCATCTGGCGGGCGTAAATCGACCTGAGCATGTTGCGGAATTCCTAGAAGGTAATGCCGATCTTACGCAGCAATTGTGCGATCTAATTGAGGCAACAGGTCGAAAGATTCCATTACTGATTTCATCCTCAATACAGGCTGGCTTTACTAATCCATATGGCCAAAGCAAGCTCATGGCAGAATCTGCTGGTATTGCATTGGCTGAAAATACTGAAAATCCAGTGGCTATTTATCGTTTGCCTGGTGTGTTTGGTAAATGGTGCCGCCCTAATTACAATTCCGTTGTCGCTACCTTTTGCCATAACATTGCTAATGATCTTCCTATTCAAATTAATGATCCCGCCGTTGTTCTCGACCTCGTTTATGTAGATGATGTAGTTAGTGAGTTAATTCGTGCGCTTGGGGGTATGCCAATTGGCTTAAGTCGTGGAGAGGTATGTCCTGTTCACGAGATTACCTTGGGGGAATTGGCGGCACAGATTGAGGCCTTCAAGATGTGCCGTGAATCACTCTTTTCTGAGCGGGTTGGTACAGGCTTGGTTCGTGCGCTGTATGCCACTTATGTCAGCTATCTTCCGCCATCGAAGTTTACTTATCCACTCCCTAAGCATGGCGATGAAAGGGGTGTTTTCGTTGAAATGCTAAAAACAAAAGATTCGGGGCAATTCTCCTTTTTCACTGCTTATCCTGGGGTTACGCGGGGAGGACATTACCACCATACTAAAACCGAGAAATTCTTGGTGATTAAGGGGGCAGCTTGTTTCAGTTTTCGACATACTATTACTAACGAGCGCTGCGAAATTTTTACTTCGGGCGAAAAACCACAGATAGTTGAAACAGTTCCTGGCTGGACCCACGATATAACTAATGTTGGTGATGACGAAATGATTGTCATGTTGTGGGCGAATGAAATATTTGACAGAGCTAATCCCGATACTTATGCATGTCCAGTGTAAAAGAGTGAGTTTATGAAAAAGTTAAAAGTTGTGTCGGTAGTCGGTACACGACCCGAAATTATTCGTTTATCCCGCGTATTGGCGGTCTTAGACGAGCATTGTGAGCACACACTAGTTCACACGGGTCAAAATTATGATTATGAGTTAAATCAAATTTTCTTTGATGATCTCGGGGTTCGTAAGCCTGACTATTTTCTTAATAGCGCTACTGAAAGTTCTGGTGCTGCGCAGACAATAGGAAACCTAATCATTGCGGTGGATCGTGTATTGGGGGATGTGCAGCCTCATGCGATGTTAGTTCTTGGGGATACCAATAGTTGCTTATCTGTAATTCCCGCAAAACGGCGCAAGATTCCCATCTTCCACATGGAGGCTGGGAATAGATGTTTTGATATGCGGGTGCCAGAAGAAATAAATCGCCGCATAGTCGACCATACCGCAGACATTAATCTTACTTATAGCACCATCGCACGAGATTATTTATTACGAGAGGGCTTACCTCCAGACCAAGTCATTAAGACTGGCAGCCCAATGTATGAAGTGTTGCATCATTATTTGCCACAAATTCATGCATCAAGTATTTTGGTAAGGCTTGGGCTTGAGGAGCAAAGCTATTATGTGGTGAGCGCTCATAGAGAAGAGAATATTGAGTCCGAACAAACCTTTGCAAAGCTGGTGAATGTACTCAATGCTTTGGCCGAAGATAATAATTTGCCAGTCATTGTTTCAACACACCCGCGTACTCAGAGGCGAATAGATGCCTCTGGCATTGAATTTCACCCCCGTGTTCACCTGCTCAAGCCGCTGGGATTTTTTGACTATGTGAAGTTGCAGATGTCTGCAAGAGCTGTTTTATCGGATAGTGGAACTATCAACGAGGAATCTTCTATATTAAACTTCCCTGCCCTTAATTTGCGGGAAGTACATGAACGCCCTGAAGGTATGGAGGAGGCATCAGTAATGATGGTGGGGTTGGAAATAGATCGAGTGCGCCAAGGTCTACATATTTTGAGCGCTCAATTACGAGGAGCAAAGAGAAGTATGCGGTTGGTTGCCGACTATAGCATGCCCAATGTCTCAGACAAGGTTTTGCGAATTATTCATAGTTATACCGATTATGTTAATCGGGTGGTGTGGAAGAAGTACTAAAGTGCGTTTGTTAATTGTTTCTCAATATTTTTGGCCAGAGAACTTTAGAATCAATGACCTAGTTCGGGAGTTGAGTAATCGAGGCCATGAGTTGACTGTCCTGACTGGATACCCAAATTACCCTCAGGGTCAAATATTTAAGGAATTTATAAAAGCGCCATATCAGTTTGATCTGTATGGACGAGTGAAAGTCATCCGAGTTCCGCTTTTCCCACGTGGCAGCAATTCGATAAGTCTACTTCTGAACTATATGTCGTTTGCATTGACAGCATGCATTCTAGGGCCGTGGAAGTTGCGGGGGCAATACTTTGATTTGGTATTTACCTATCAGCTTTCACCCGTGACTGTCGGTCTGCCTGGAGCCTTTTTGGCGTGGATCAAAAAGGCTCCGATGGCGATGTGGGTGCTGGATTTGTGGCCTGATACGTTGGAGGCTGTTGGGGTTATTAAGTCACCCAAGATACTTAATTTAGTGGGCAAGTTGGTCACCTTTATTTATGGAAGGTGCGATTTGGTGCTGTCTCAGTCTCGCAGTTTTATTCCAAAAATCCTGGAGTTAGCTGGTGGCTCAAAGTCAGTGTTGTATATTCCAAGTTGGGCTGAAGAAGTTTTTACGCCTGCCGGAGTATCGCCTGCGCCAGAAGTGCCCTTGCGTTTGGATTTATTTAATGTGATGTTCGCTGGAAATTTGGGTGAGGCGCAAGATTTTGCTTGCATTTTGGATGCAGCAGAAAATCTGAAGCATCGGTCAGATATACGCTGGTTGATTGTTGGGGATGGCCGACTGTCCGGTTGGTTAGCTTCAGAAATTCAAATACGAGGTTTGAGTAAGAGTGTCATAACTCTAGGGCGATATCCAGTTGAGAGAATGCCAGAGTTTTTTGCTCACGCAAATGCTATGCTCGTTACCTTGGCGGATCAGGAAATTTTTTCTATGACCATTCCAGGTAAACTGCAATCATATTTGGCTGCGGGCTTGCCTGTAATTGCGGCGCTTAATGGCGAAGGGAGGGAGATCATAATACAGGCCAATGCGGGACTCACTTGTGAATCAGGAAATGCAGTTGAGTTAGCTCGGATTGTGGTGGAGATGTCTTCATTATCTTCAGATGCTCTACGCAATATGGGTCAGAGTGGATTGGCGTTTAGTCGTAGGATGTTTGACCGGAAATCTATCATTGATCAAGTCGAAAAGCAGTTGCAAAGTTTGTGTACATTAAGAAATTATTCGGTATGAATTTGACATTTTTTGTCATTCATGGTGATGATGAATTTCTCAATAACATTCTCTAGACCTGCAAAATATTAGATTTTTTTGGGGTAGTTTCAAATACTGTAAAGCAAAAGCCCGCAGACTTCAATTTGATTGCAAGCTGTATGCAACAAAATTTCAAATACCCTAAATAATCTAAAAGAAACTCATTTTCCTGCAATGCCTTACTATTACTAAATTGATGGTAGTTGAATTCAGTTAGTGATAAATCTTTTATTAAATAGAATCTTACGGTTTGCTAAAAATTCGATGAAACGATCTTTTGACCTTGTAATGAGTTTTTTAGCGATGACAATATTTTTCCCACTTATTATCATGGTTACACTTCTTGTTAAGTTAACTTCTAAAGGTCCAGCCCTCTATTGGTCTGACCGAGTGGGGGTGGGTAATGTTATCTTTAAGATGCCAAAATTTCGCACGATGCAAGTTGGCACTCCCGCAGTAGCTACTCACCTCCTTTCAGACTCAGGTCAATACTTAACCCCTGTTGGATCCTTTTTACGTAAGTCCAGTTTGGATGAATTGCCACAACTATGGAGCATTTTGGTTGGCGATATGAGTTTTGTAGGGCCCCGTCCAGCACTGTTCAATCAGGATGATTTAATTACCTTGCGAACCCAATGTGGCGTGGACGAGTTAGTGCCAGGATTAACTGGCTGGGCGCAAATAAATGGTCGTGATGAATTATCCATACCGGATAAGGTGCAATATGAGGTGGAGTATCTTCAGAAAAAGTCATTTTGGTTTGATATGAAGATTTTGGGCTTAACCTTTTTAAAGGTGGCCCGAAGAGCTGGAGTTTCCCATTAATTTAGTTTTTTAAATGCGCTTTCTATTTTTGCTGACCCATTTCTGCTAAAAGGGATAGCTATCAACTTAACATTAATTATGCTGAGTGTATTTTTAGAGCAGAATGGCTTATTTGCCTCATTAAATGCTAAATTTCCTTAATTTGGCTATGTAATTTATAATCAAAATTGTGCCCATTAATGCAACTAAACAGTCATTATTAAACCTACCTCGCTCAGTTAAGAGGGGTGTAGTAATGAGCTGTGATGTCATTATTTCCGCATTCAGTGTTTGGCTGGCTTTTGGGCTTCGCTTGGACCAGTGGGGGTATTTTCAAGGTCAACAGTGGATAGTTCTCATTGTCGCCATTGGATTCTCATTTCCTCTCTTTATTTCTTTTGGTTTATATCGGGCTATTTTTAGGTATGTTGGCTCGGCTGCACTCGCTTCAATGGCGCGCGTTTTCATCATCTACACAAGCTTATTTTTTTGCACTTTTACACTCCTTGGGGTGGATGACGTGCCTAGGTCAATTGGTGTCATTCAACCAATCCTATTGTTTATCGGAATTGGTGCCAGTCGATACTTTGTGCGCTATTGGTTGGGCAACATCAATAATGTGCAAAAGTCATTTTATCGAACTCAGCCTGTTGCGCTAATTTATGGAGCTGGCTCAGCAGGCCGTCAATTGGCATTGGGCATATCTAGTAATCAAGAAATGTTAGTCAAAGGTTTTATTGACGATGATCCTTATTTGCAGGGGAGTACGATTAATGGAATTTCCGTATATCCCAATACTGGTTTGAAAGATCTTGTCCATCGATTCGATATTACGGATGTGCTTCTGGCTATTCCCTCTGTGAACCAAAACCGTAGAAGCGAAATTATCGCCTCATTAAATGGATGTGGCGTACGTGTTCGCACCTTGCCGGGACTCATTGATTTAGCCTCTGGTCGGGTAAGGATTGCAGACTTGCATGATCTGGATATGAATGACTTGCTTGGCAGAGCGGTAGTTCCGCCTGAAGTAGGGCTATTAGAAAAAAATATTCGCAACCAAGTTGTATTGGTAACTGGAGCGGGCGGCTCCATTGGTAGTGAGCTGTGCCGTCAAATTATAAAGCTTTCTCCTAAATCATTGATCCTGCTTGATAGTAGTGAGCATGCTCTTTATTTAATCTATGAGGAATTAAAGAAGGCTGTTGTCGTGCTTAAGGGTAATCATTTAGTGAATGGCGACGATGACCAAGATTCTATGCCTCGCCCAGCTTTGCCAATCAATTTGGTGACTTGCTTAGCCTCGGTCCGAGATAGTGATTTTTTGCGAATGATCTTTAGGGCTCATCAGCCAGCTACAGTCTTTCATGCGGCTGCATATAAACATGTCCCATTGGTTGAGCAAAATCCCGCTGAAGGCATTCGCAATAATGTTTTTGGAACATTCACCTGTGCCCAGGCTAGCTTAGAGTGCGGTGTAAGCAATTTTATTTTAGTGAGCACTGATAAGGCTGTCAGACCAACAAATATCATGGGTGTCAGTAAGCGCATTGCCGAACTAGTTTTGCAAGCAATGGCAGAAATTAAAGACGATCATTCAACCAACTTTTCGATGGTGCGATTTGGTAATGTGCTGGGCTCATCAGGATCTGTGGCACCGCTTTTTAGCGCTCAAATTGCAGCAGGCGGACCCATTACCCTGACACATTCTGAAGTGACTCGCTATTTCATGACTATCCCAGAAGCGGCGCAGTTGGTGATTCAAGCCAGTGCCATGGCTGTTGGGGGTGATGTCTTTGTATTGGACATGGGTGAGCCTGTACGTATTTATGATTTGGCAGTCAAGATGGTGTATCTATCGGGTCTATTGGTCAAGGATGAAGCTCATCCTCATGGTGATATAGAGATTGAAGTCACCGGTTTACGACCAGGGGAAAAGCTCTACGAAGAACTCCTGATTGGTAATAATCCACAGCCAACAGCTCATCCCAAAATCATGAAGGCGCATGAAGAATTTTTATCTTGGAGTGATTTACAACAAGAGCTTGAAAAGCTTAATTTAGCCCTGGATACATGTAATGCCCAGTTAATTAGAGACATACTCAAAAAGTTAGTGCCTGGCTACCAGCCTAATGGCGAAGCAGTAGACTGGAATGGAGGGGGGATTCCTAAGCCATGAGCGCCCCATTTAAGGTTGATCTTACATCATGATCTTGATCCACCTCTAGAATGGTTATGGATTATGTCAGCTTAAGCATTTCTTTCTGAGCTCAAGCAATTTTTCTAGATTCATTCTCAGGCCCCGTATATCAGGATGGAGTCGTGTATTCATTATTGAAGAGCTACCCAATCCAAGAGATTCTGGAATATTTTAAATTCTATGCGGTAGTGCCCAGATTGCTTTAGATGCCTTTACTTTAGATGGACCCGGGTTGTATTACCAATCAGTTGATCGGCCTACATGCGGCTACTTTCGTAAGTACCCATATCAAAAAATTGAGTATGTGAATATTGCGCCTTGGGCTCAGGCAAAAATAGAGGCTCGTATTACTCGAAATTCTAGCTCAGCTTTAGCGGTACTGCATTCTGAGTTTTGATATGGCGAGACACTAAAAAACTGTGATTGTTACTGCCAAAAAACCAATCAGGTATGCGCCGCCTGCGCCTAAAATAAGATCTCTTGGTCAGTTCCGTTGGAAGAATCCTAAGATAGCCGCAACCATCACAAGGCTTAAATACATTAACAAAGATCGGCAACTACAAAGCTCAAATAAGCTCATTAACGTGATGATGCCCACCAATTAAATCCATCGATGATGTTGTAGGCATTAGATAGGCCGGTAATTGCAAATACGGTAAAAAGAATTGCCACCCCTGGAATAGTAAATAAATAATCTACACCAGAAATATCGAGTCGAGTAATTTGTGCGCCCAAGTAAGTGGCTGCCATTACTGCAGCGATTGCCGTAAAAATCAAACGAGTTTTAATGCCCACCCTTTTTGTGAGATCTTCAGTTAGCCCTATTGCAAAAGTCGGAATTACGCAAACTAAAAGTATTAATTCCTCTATGTTTAATGGATTGTTCTTTAACCGCATTAAGGTGGCCGCAAAAATTCCAATGGCGATGCTCACACCACCAATGCGAGAAACTGAGTATTTATGAAACTTCTGAGGACCATCTAAGTTTGAATCTGCAGAAAAGCGACTATGTAAGCCCTCAAATCGAATGATGAGCAGGGTAGCAATAAATGAGGAGATGAAGGCGGTTAATAGACCTGACATTAGAAGACCATTATAAATTCTAAAACTGCCTTTTAAGCCTTATAGGTTTGAATTTTTACTGATCTTTGACTATATTTTTTATGGTTTAGTAATGAGTATTTAAAATCCGTAAGGGGTAATCCCCTATTACGGCACTAAACTCAAAAACAAATACTCCAAGAAAATAATCACATGAACAATGCCCTGTAGCAAGGTGGTTCTGCCAATGGCAAGCGTCAGTGCACCAATAAAGAAGCTTAAGTACATCAGTACCATATTCAGGTCGCTAATGCCTAGGCTTAAGGGTAGATTGAAGAATATGGCAATTGCCGCCACAGTTGGAATCGTTAAGCCAATACTTGCCAAGGCGGAGCCTAATGCTAAGTTCAAACTACTTTGAAGGCGGTTCGCTTTTGCTGCTCTCACAGCAGCAAATCCTTCAGGCAATAAAACTAGAAGCGCAATCGCAATACCCACAATAGTTTTTGGGGCGCCAGCCGCATCAACCGCTCTTTCAATGGCAGGGCTTAGTAATTCGGCAAGACCTACTACAGTAATTAGCGAAAGAATTAATAAGACTGCACTTACAGCTGTTTTGAGCTTGCTTGGCTTTTGGGCATGAGTATTTTGATTAGTCCTTTTGTCCTGCGCTTTAGGCAGATAGTAGTCTCTGTGAGTGACTGTTTGAAAAAATAAGAACGCAATATATAAGGCGAATGAAGCAATACCAGCAAAGGCTAGCTGACTTTTTGTAAAGTCAGGACCAGGTGTACTCACAGTTACTGTTGGCATGACCAAAATGAACGTAGCCAATGCAGTTAATACCGCTAATGCGGAGTTAGTGCCTTCATTTCGAAAGCTCATTTCATGATGGGTAAGACCGCCTACAAAAATGCATAAACCAATCACACCATTAATCACAATCATGACTGTGGCAAAAACTGCATCACGGGCAATAAATTGCGATCCATCATGACCGGTGAGCATCATCGAGATGATCAATGACACTTCAATAATAGTCACGCTGATGGAGAGCACTAGAGTGCCGTAGGGCTCCCCAGTCTTATGGGCAATGACTTCAGCATGATGAACGGCAGACAGGACTGCGCCAATAAGTGTGGCACTCATGAGAACGATGAACCAAGTTTGGCTAAGTAGGGCTGTCATATCGATAGTATTGAGATGTCTCGGTAGATGTTAGTTGGTTTAGTGACGAGGCGCGATATGGAAAATCAGGGTAAGCTATAGTTGCTCGGCACTACAGGCAATTTCTGATTCGTGAAAAATTATCAATATGAGAGTGTATAACTATCCATGAAAGCCATTATTTTATTTGGTCACGGGGCCCGAGATAGTCGCTGGCGCGAGCCATTTGACCGGCTTGCGGCATTGTGGCAAGAGCAGCATACTCATACCCCTATTGAGTTGGCTTTTTTAGAGATGATGCAGCCCTCATTGGAGGAGGCGGTAAGAGCTTTAAGCGCCAAGGGCGCAAATGATGTGATAGTGGTGCCAGTCTTTTTTGGGCAAGGCGGTCATTTGCGCAATGACTTCCCTGCTTTACTAGAGGAGTGTCGAGATAAGTTCCCTGGCGTGCAACTACGCTCGACGAGCGCTGTGGGTGATGACCTGGCTGTCTTGCAAGCCATTATCGATTTCGGAGCCAGGGCCCTCTAAATTTTGGCTATTGGCAGAGTGGTTTCTTAAAGCCTCTCCAATCATAATCAGTGCAGGTGAGTTGCTATCAAACCAAGAATCCACTTTGCCTGCTGCTAATTCTTTTAAGGTGCTAGTCCAGTGACGCTCATGCCGGGTGCTAACAGCTTCAAGTATGTGGACTGGTGTATCTGGGTTGTGTTTAATTAAGCCCCCAGTATTTTTCTTGATAAGTTGTTGAGATATTCGTGCTGCATCTTTGCGCCCCATGTAATAAACGAGGGTATCTGCATTAGGATTTGAGGTTGGCGCTATTGATTGGTTATCTGGAATATTTTCAGTACCTTGCGAGAGCGTCACAAAAGCAACGCTACGTGAAATACCGCGCAATGTTAATGATTGCTGAAGACTAGCGGCACCCGCAAGCGCAGCAGTAATGCCAGGAACCACTTCAACTGCAATACCTGCCTCTTTAATGGCGGTGATTTCTTCATCGGCTCTACCAAAGAGCATAGGGTCACCACCCTTCAGACGGACAATAGTTTGGTATTTTTGTGCTGCATCGACTAAACGTTTATTGATAAAGTGCTGAGCAGAAGACAACTTACCGCAACGCTTGCCAACTGCTACTTGAATAGCTTGTGGGCAAAGATCGAGCATTTCAGGACCAACCAAAGCATCATGAAAAACAATATCAGCTTGCGCTAGTAACTTGGCGCCACGCACGGTAATGAGATCTGCTGCACCAGGCCCGGCGCCAATTAAATACACTTTGCCAAGTGCATCATTTAGATTATTGGACATTCTGGTCATGGCTTCTGAGTTCGCATACTAGGTGCTTAGCGTTGCGCGTTTATTGCGCCAGCTGTTCTGAGTGGTAACGGAGAACAAATCGAATTGCTTAAGCGCAACATCGAGATTTTGATCTGGACGTAGGGCGAAACTATCGAATCCAACACGAGCACCTTGCAATAGCTGATCAATGAGTACATCACCAATGGCGCGGATCTCACCAGTCCAATGGAAACGATCTCGTAGTAGTGCTGCTGTACTAAAGCTTCTACCATCTCTAAAGATAGGAAAGTGGGCTGCAATGAGTGGCCACACTGTCTTGCCGCGTTCAATCATATCAGCATGCTTGAGGATGTCATCATCAGCTGCAAACCAGACGCTAATCAGACCAGCGCTCGCTTTGCTCTGAATATCTGTTTCATTGTGATGGGTTATCCACCAGGAGAATGGCACCAATACCTTGCTTTTGCCATACTCTAGGTCAGGTAAGCCACCTTCAACTTGGCTACCACTCCAAATTAACCACTCATTGGGAGCAAGGCTGGGGTTTTCATCTTTAGGAAAATACAAGACCTGCTCATGGGCAGCAATCGTATTTGGAGTGACAACACTTGTCTGACTCATAATGCAACCTCACCAACTAGGATGCCATTCTTTTTCTGAAGATTTTCTTGCTTGTTCTTGTAGGCTGCTTCTTTAAAAGGTGTTACCCCAAGGCGGCGATAGGTCTCAATAAAAGCTTCGTTCTCAGCGCGCTGTTCCACATAAGTATTAATAATGTTGGTAATGACATCGGGGATTTCATCAGCGTAGAAAGAAGGCCCAATCACTTTACCAATGGCAGCTTCATTGCCTTGTTCGCCACCCAAGGTGATTTGATACCACTCTTCACCGTCTTTATCGACACCTAAAACGCCAATATTCCCCACGTGGTGATGGCCACAAGAGTTAATGCAACCAGAAATATTTAAGCTGATATCGCCTAGATCAAATAGGTAGTCTAGATCATCAAAGCGCTCCTGAATCGCCTTGGCAATAGGCAGTGATTTGGCATTAGCTAAAGAGCAGAAGTCACCACCAGGGCAAGCAATGATGTCAGTGAGTAGGCCAATATTGGGTAATGCTACTTTTTGTCTTTTAGCTTCTTGCCACAGTTCGTAGAGCTTAGATTGTTCTACATCGGCTAGCACTAAGTTTTGTTCATGCGTTGCCCGCAATTCACCAAAGCTATATTGGTCTGCTAAATCTGCAATAGCCAACATCTGCGCAGTAGTGGCATCACCAGGCGCTACCGTGCCATGAGGCTTGAGTGAGAGGATGACGCTGGTATAACCTGATACTTGATGAGGCTTAACGTTGCGCTCCAGCCATCTAGTAAATGCCACTCTTTCTGCTTCATTTGCCGTATTAATCACTTGCTCGTCAGAGAGCTTTGGCAAAGTCTGATAAGCAGGCTTAGTAAAGTGTTTGGCAACACGATCCCATTCTGCTTGAGTGAAATTGTCATCACCTGCTTTGTTGTGGAGCCATTCGCCTTCAACCTGGCGGGCAAACTCTGCTGGCCCCAAAGCCTTAACTAAGATCTTGATGCGAGCCTTATACAGATTGTCTCTGCGGCCAAAGCGGTTATATACCCGTAAGAGGGCAGTGAGGTAGCTGGGAAGTAACTGCCATGGTAGGTTGGTTTTAATGAGTGAGCCCAAGATTGGGGTACGACCCATGCCGCCACCAGCGTAGATATCCGCAGTTAATTCATGATTATTTTTCTTTAGCTCAATACCCATATCATGGCAAAGCAAAATTGTGCGATCTTCTTTAGCCCCATTAATTGCAAACTTAAATTTACGAGGCAAGTGAGCAAACTCTGGATGGAGTGTTGACCATTGACGTAGTAACTCACAAACGGGGCGTGGGTCTACATATTCATCAGCGGCAACCCCAGCAAATGCATCACTTGTAATATTGCGGATGCAATTGCCAGATGTTTGAATGGCATGCATTTCGACTTTGGCGAGCTCAGCTAAAATATCAGGAGCGTCTTCTAAGGTAACCCAGTTGAACTGAATGTTTTGCCGGGTAGTGAAGTGCCCATAGCCACGATCATATTTGTCAGCAATGAACGCCAGCGTGCGCAATTGTTTAGAGTTAAATAGACCGTATGGAATGGCAATACGCAGCATGTAGGCATGGCGCTGGTAATAAAGACCGTTCTGCAATCTCAGTGGACGAAACTCTTCCTCGGCTAAGCTGCCATTCAGGCGCCTGGCAACTTGGTCTCTGAATTGGGCAACCCGTTGATCTACCAGGGTTTGGTCAATATGGTCATATCTATACATAGGAAACGATTGTCTAGTTCTTTTGATATTGCTACAAATACTTAAAAGTCGTTTCCATATAGCGATTTAGATATAAAGAGCCTAAAAACCCATTCAAACCTCAAAAGTCTGCTTCAATAGCTTTGAGGGAGTTAAAAAGCATATTGCTATCTCAATGTATTTAAATATATAATTAAAAATATATTTAATTGGAGGCTTTATGGAAAACCTATTAACATCTCTCACCGCATCACTTACAGAGCTGAGGGAGCCGAATAAGGTGATTGCCAGAGCTGGCAATCAGCCTGTAGCGATATTGAATCGTAACGAAGCTATTGGTTATTTTGTGCCCAAAGCTGCTCTGGCCGATATTGAATTGAAACTTGCCTCAAAGGATCAAGTGACTGAGTTTATAAGCTCCAAGTTACCAAAGATTGATCACGTCTTAGACTACCTTAAAGATAAGTAATTAATGGTTCAATTTGTTGTCATTGATGTTGAAAATGTCATATTGATTCATGATGCGGTCATTGGTAAAAAAGAGTTGCGAGGCTTAGCAAAAGATAAATCCTTAGAGGCTACGCTAGAGAGGGTGCATAACCGCTTGCAGTTTGGATTTATTTCGGATGCCTTTGACTTGGCAGCATGCTACGCAACTTTTATCGCTAAAGGGCATTGTTTTAATGATGCGAATAAAAGAACATCAGCTGCAGTACTATTTTTCATACTAACTGAAAACGGCATTGAGATTAATTTTCCAACTCTTGAGTTGGGTGATTGGATTATTGCAATTGCTTCAGATATGAAGACCGAGGTTGAGCTGGCTGGGTGGCTAAGGAGCCATACCAGCTAATTTTTGCTAAAACCGAAATTCCCGATAGTGCCTATAGAGGTTGGCAATTGATGCAAAGCCCAGAATGACGATCAAGATTGAAAAGACGTAATCAATCGTTAGGTAAGTAAAGATGCCCATTTGAATGAGGATTGCAATGCCTATAAAGGCGGCAATCGATCCCAAGGCGACAAGCTTAAAGTTCGGAATAAAAGCGCCCAAGGTAATGGCGATAAAGACAATATATAAGTCTGAGACGAGTTGATCAGCGGTAACGAAAACCGTGTTGGTAAATTCAGGATTAGTAAATTTTCCAATGACGGCTAATGCCAGGATGCCAGCCAAAATAGCAAAGTTCAACTTTGCTTTAGTAACGATTTCTTTGAGCTGATTATTCATGATGAGTAACTATTTTAAGAGCCGCTACCATTAAATACTAAGGTCATCCCAAGCCACAGCAGGATAAAGGCAACCAGTATGGTCAGACCAATTTTCTTGAGAAAATATTCTAGGGTATCCATGTAGGCTTCATCGTTACGACCAAACCAACGATCAAAACGTTTCCAAACCAGGCGTCCTACTACTAGCGGCAGGAGCATGGCAACAATGCCAAAAATAATGGTGAGGGTGTTATCCATCAGTTGATTTCTTTCTTACTAAATACTGTTTGTGCTGTTTGGTTAGCGCTTGTTTATCAATTCGGTGCTGCAAAGTCATACAGGATACAGGGGTTGTCGACCAGGATCGATTTTCTAAGATTTTCATCGACAACCCATGATCCCAATAGATCACATAGATCGGCATCATGGGGCATTTGCTTCTTGACCATGACATGGGGCCAATCTGTTCCCCACACTAGCCTACGGGGGTTTGCCTTGATCACAGCGTCATTCAATGGGCGCATATCCAGATAGGGAAGACCACCATCGCAAATCCGATAAGGTCCCGTCATTTTGGCCCAAGCACGGTTACTTTTGAGAAGCTCTAAAAGTCCCAAGAAACCCTCATTCTGGATTCCATGTTTTGCATGGGAGTAACCAAAATGCCCAAAGACTAAATCTACCGGAAAATTTTCAAACACTTTAGCTAGATCGGGATATTCATTCACATGCATCAGTAACTCTAGATGCCAGCCAAAAGGTTTGATGCGGTTGGCCAAATCTTTTAAATTTTGAATGGGTAGCTCAGCAGATTTATCGGCAACATCAACAATATTGCAGCGAATGCCACGGACGCCAGCACTGTGCAGTTCTTCTAAGTAGGCGTCAGTGATGTCTTGGAGGTTACTCGGAATCACTGCTACCCCGCGCAATTGCTCAGGATAGATATTGAGTGCAGCAAGCATCGCGCGATTGTCTGTGCCATACACACTGGGTTGTACTAGCACTGCGCGATCTACGCCCAACATCTTGAGTAAGTCTTTGTAACTTTCTAGTGTGGCATCAGGCGGTGTATAGATGCGCTCTTGCGCATACGGATATTGGCTAGCTGGCCCGCAAACGTGGGCATGACAGTCTACTGCCCCAGATGGAAATGCGATTTTGGGAGATCTGATTTCTGGATCGGGGGCTTGGCACAGGGGTGCTGAAGCGGTTTGAGTCAAAGCAATTCTTTATTGCGGTTCGATATTCGCTTCTTTGGCAATCTTTTGATACTTCGCCATTTCTTCACGAACAAACTTACCAAATTCTGCAGGGCTCATTGGGGTTGCTTTAATGCCTTTAGTTTCATAAGCAGTTTTGACTTCGGGATCTTGCATCGATTGATTGATATCGATGTTGATCTTTTTAATTACTGCAGCTGGAGTTCCTGCGGGAGCCCACACACCAAACCAAAGACCAATTTCAAAAGCGGGATAGCCTTGCTCAGCAATGCTGGCAATCTCTGGAACTGCGGCATTACGAGTTTTACTAGTAATGCCTAAAGCGCGCACTTTGCCACCTTTGAGTTGACCAATGGCTGTATCAAGTGGCGCCATATAAAAAGCCGTGCGACCAGACATCGTGTCGGCAATGGCTTCAGGAGATCCTTTGTAAGGCACATGAATGAGTTTGATGCCCATGATCTGATTGAAGTATTCAGCGGCCAAATGGGTGGAGCTACCAACACCAGCAGAAGCAAAAGTAATTTCTCCTGGCTTGGATTTAGCAGCAATCACTAGATCTCGAATACTTTGATAAGGACCATCTGCTGCCGTAATCATCACGTAAGGAGTCTGCCCAAGAATAGCGACATCGACCAAGCTCTTGAGTGGGTCATAAGGCAGTTTCTTATAGATTGCTGGATTAGCTGCATACGATGCGGATTGCACGAGCAAGGTATAGCCATCTGGCTCTGAGTTCACTACCACGCCAGTGCCAATCAATCCGCCGGCACCAGGGCGATTTTCAATAATGACCGATTGCTTCCAGGTTTCAGAAAGATTTTTTGCCACTACCCGCCCAGCGATATCTGCGCCAGAGCCGGTTGTTAATGGAACTACCATTTTGACAGTGCGGTTAGGATAGTTCTGCGCATGGCTTTGGTGGCTAATGCTTGCTAGAGCAAGAAAGCCCAAAGCTAAGAATGATTTTCCGAGTTTGAGGGTGTACTGGCCCTGATTAGGTAATGTAAACATAATGTCTCCTTGGTGTTTTTATCGTTTTTTATAGTTTCATCGGATAATCTAACATGCTCTAGTCAATAGATAAATAGAAGCTGGCAGAAATACAGAGAAGGTGGAGACAAATGACACAAATGCATGATGCCCAGACCGTCAAGGTAAATGGGGTAGATATCGCCTACCGATTTGATGGTCCTAAAGATGGCCGTGTTTTATTGGTAGCAAATAGCTTAATGGCCAATGGCAGTATGTGGGATTGGAATGTGCCTGCATTGGCCGATCGCTACCGTGTACTGCGCTATGACAAAAGAGGGCATGGACAGTCGGCAGTTAGCCCTGGCCCATACACCATTGCCCAATTAGCAGATGATGCAGTTGGACTATTAGACGCGCTCGGAATTGCAAAAGCCCACTTTATGGGTTTATCTATTGGCGGCATGATTGGCCAGCAATTAGGCGCCCGCTATCCAGAGCGTATTTATTCCCTATCACTTTGTAACACCGCTTCTGAAATGCCACCACGCAGTTTGTGGGAAGAGCGTTTTGAGATTGCGCGCACACAAGGTATTGCCGGATTAGTTGATGGCACGATCAAGCGTTGGTTCACTGCGCCATTTATCGAGCGCGCTCCCGGTGATATTGAAAAAGTGCGCCAAATGATTTTGGCTACTAATGCAGATGGCTATATGGGTTGCGGCAGTGCCGTGCGCGATATGGCGCAAAGTACGATGCTTCTCAAGATTAAAACACCTACTTTGGTTCTCTCCGGTAGACATGACCCAGCCTGTACAGTAGATCAAGGCACTGTTTTACATCGCCTCATTGATGGCTCTAAGATGGTGGTGCTTGAAGATGCAGCGCACTTATCCAATATTGAGCAGCCTGCCGCATTTAATCGCACAGTACGAGAATTTATCGACTCTGTAGATCAGACTTTGTAAGACCCGATATTTTTTCAGAAATTTAATTGCATGAACTTTAGAAAGCACCCATGACCGAACTATCCAGCACTCAAATACAAGAGATCCGCACGCAAGTATTGGGCGCGGCCGCAAAAGTGCCTGGCGCGCTCATTGGCCTGGGAATCTTGTTTGTTCTTCTGGGGATGATTGGCATTGCCGGACAGACCTTATTCTCATTTGTATCGATTAACGTTCTAGGCATCTTTTTGTTTGCAGGCGGCGTTTTGCAAGCAGTACATGCGATGAAGTCCAAGGGTTGGAAAAGTGTGGGCGTCCAAATGCTCTTGGCTATTTTGTATATAGCTGCTGCAATCTTCACCTGGTCATTTCCGATTCCTGCACTGGAGGCCATTACCTTATGGATGGCAGCCATTTTTTTTTGCAACCGGTGTGCTGCGATTAATTACTGCATTTCAGCATCGTCATTTTAATGAATGGATTTGGTTAGTACTTTCTTCCGCAATTTCCATTTTGATGGGTGCGCTCATCATGAATAGCTTTCCAGCATCAAGCCTGTGGTTACCAGGTTTACTCATCGCCATTGAATTAATATTACAAGGCTGGTCTTTACTATTCCTAGGCTTGGCAGCTAAGTCAGTGGCGAAGACGGTAACTGAGTCATTAACTAAGTAATTCTCGAACCAATCTCATAAGTCATTAGATATAAAGAGCAGACATCATGACAATGAAAAAAACCGACCTGTATAAGAACCTAGCCTTAACTACTGCTCAGCGGATGAAAAATGCTGCCAAGACTCCCAAGCTTGGGGCTGCTGAAGCAAAAGCGAAAACTAAAAAAGAGCTAGCAGAGTCAAACCCGATGCTAGCTTCTTTAATGGGCAAGAAGAAAACGAAGTAAATATTTCTGCCGATCGCTAGGAAATTACTTGAAGCAATCCTCATCACTTCTTCTAATTGATTTTTTAAAGGTCTTTGCGGCTCTTCTGATTATTCTTCACCATTTATCGAGTTATGGGCAGATTGCAGAGGATGCTCGTAAGGCTTTACCCGGCATCATGAATTGGCTTTTTGAGTACGGTCGCTTTGCTGTACAAATATTCTTAGTGATGGCGGGTTATTTAGCTGCCCAGTCTTTAACTCGCTATGCTAATGTCAAATTTAGCGCACAAGGATTACTCAAGGTCATCCTCAATCGCTATTTACGCCTCTTTGCTCCCTATGCTGCCGCATTAATCTTCACGATTGCCTGTGCTTATATTGCGCGCTTTTGGGTCAATGATGAATTCGTGGGTGAATCTGAAACGCTCTCCCAATTTTTAGCCCACCTCTTTTTTATTCAAGGAATTTTGGGCTTGGATTCTATCTCCGCAGGTGCTTGGTATATCGCGATTGATTGGCAGTTGTATTCAGTGTTGGCTATTTTGTTGATTTCCTTTCCAAGATATCAGGCAGTCATTTGGGTGATTAGCATGCTAGCAGTGAGTTCACTTTTGTTCTTTAATCGCTCTGGTACGTATGAGGCCTACTTTATCTATTTCATTGGCTCTTACAGCTTAGGGGTCTTGGCCTACCTAGCTAAGTGCTTTGATAATCAGGGCGTGAATCGCCTAGCCAAAATCGCGCTATTACTCATCGGAATCATCATTGTCATCTCCTCCTTTCAAGAAATTTGGCTTAGAAATTTTTTAGCCTGGTTCGTTGCAATAGCATTGCTATTTTGGGGAAATAAATCATATCCATCTGCAGATAGCAAAATGCTAGAAGCAATTGCTTGGGGAAGTCAGCGTTCTTATTGTGCGTTTCTGATTCACTTTGCATTAATCTTGCTAGCTAATACGCTATACATTGCAACAGGCATGTACATGCATGAAAGCGGGATGCTAGCGATTGCCTTGATGTTGGGGGTAGTGGGGTGCAGCATGATTGCTGCCAACTATTTATATCGCGCTGTTGAGGTACCGGCGCTGCGCCTCAAAATCTAAATCTAGACTTACGTTATCTAGAGTCCCATGTCCTTTAAAACTCGGAAGATTTCTCGATAAGCCTTAGGTGGCTTATTTTGCTCTTTTTCTCTGCGGGCATTGCGAATCAGAGTGCGCATATTCTGAATATCCATATCGGGATATTGCTCAATCATTTTGGTGAAAGCTTCATCATTGGCAATTAAGCGATCGCGATAGCTTTCCAAAAAATGTAATTTAGCAGTCTCTGCCTTGCTCACCCCTTGAATAGCATCTAAACGTTTTTGAATAGCATCTAACTCTTCTTCATCCAAAAAACGCATGAGCTTGCCAAGATATTGCTTATGTCGACGAATCGCCTCAAAGCTTTTGATCTTATTGGTTTCTGCAATCGCTACTTTGATGGCTTCATCTAAAGGAATCGTTTTGAGGGCATCGCTACTTAAGGCTGCCAAGACTTCTGCCAATTTCTGGCGTTCCGTCATTTGGCGCTTTAGCTCAGACTTGCTAGGGCCTTCATCAGCCTCAACAACTTTGGGTGTGCGATTCTTCTCATTAATATGCATATGACTATTTTAGACGGGTATTGGACTTAACTACTCTTTGCTGATTTTCTGCTTTAGAAGTTTCAGATCAGCGCTAGAGAATAATTGGCTTCTTCCAATGATTGATGTGGGCTTCAATCTGCCTGCCTGAACATATCTGCGCAAGGTTGGAAGCGAGACCTCTAAAAATTCTGCAGCCTCTTCTGCTGAAAAGGTCGCATTTCTTAGATGCCCAAATACTTGTTCATGCGTGTATTCAGTTTCCTGGAAGGCATTTATTGCAATTAAAGAAAAAAATTTAATACGTTCTTTTGACGGCATCCTTTGAACGAGAGCAAATAGATCCTCAGCACTCATATATTGAGTCATATGTAGACCTCACTTTTTAAATTGAAATGGCTTGAACTTATCATTTGAACCTAATAGATTTTTTTAATCTTGTATAAAAATTTTCATGAGGCCCTATTTGGGAAAATTCTATCCAAGTTATTTCGGTGGCACCCTCAAAATGATCATATTGATAAGCCATCAAATATTCCTGTGTATTAAAGCGAAATTTATAAACAAATACTCCCTGGAGATCCCCATGCTTTTGTTGGCCTATCCTGGGATCATTACAAACTTCAGTAACTCTAATTTCTATTGCTAACTGCAAAGGCTTGGAGGCCTTTTTTACAAATTGGGCAAAAGCTTTTCTATAGGTAGTTCTCATGATCTAATATTAGATCAAAAATGATTCTATAACAAATCAACAAAAGTGACAAGAAATACCTGATTTTTTGTATTGGTAAATAATAGGCAGCAAAGCATATGACTCAAGTAAATACCTACGACTACATCATTATTGGGGCAGGCAGCGCTGGCTGTATGTTGGCCAAGCGTTTGACTGAAAACCCCCAAAAGAAGGTTTTACTGATTGAGGCGGGCAAGAGTGATAACTACATTTGGATTCATATTCCGGTGGGTTATCTGTACTGCATTGATAACCCGAGGGCGGATTGGCGTTTTAAGACTGCTGCTGAAAAAGGTCTCAATGGCCGCTCATTGATTTATCCCCGTGGCAGAGTTCTAGGTGGATGCTCCTCTATTAACGGAATGATTTATATGCGTGGCCAAGTTGGAGACTACGACTCTTGGGTGGAGGCTACTGGTGACGATGCTTGGTCTTGGCAAAATGCTCTAGCCCGTTACAAAAAGTTTGAGGATTACCATGGTGCTGCCAATGAATGGCATGGCAAAGGTGGTGAATGGACGGTATCCAAGCAACGCTTACGCTGGCCCATTATGGATAAATTTAGAGAGGCTGCTGTAGAGGCTGGCATTCCTGCATCAGATGACTTTAATCGAGGCGATAACTTTGGCGTAGGCTACTTTGATGTTAGTCAGCGCGCTGGTTTGCGATTAAACACTGCCAAGGCTTTTTTAAAAGAGGCGGCCAAGCGCAGCAATTTGACGGTGATTACTGAAGCGATGGTCACTAAGCTCAAAATTGATCCTGCTAACAAGAATTGCTATGGCGTGGAGTATCGCAAGGATGGCATTCTCAGCGATGCCTTGTGCGTAATTGAGCAGGGTGGCGAAGTCTTGCTCAGCGCGGGCTCGATTGGGAGCGTGCAAATACTAGAGCGCTCTGGAGTCGGTGCTGCCGCACATCTTTCTGCATTGGGCATTCCGGTAATGGCCGATTTACCAGGGGTTGGTGAAAACCTGCAAGATCACCTACAACTGCGCATGATTTATAAAGTCAATGGCATTAAGACTCTCAACACCAAGGCCAACTCTTGGTTTGGTAAGTTGATGATTGGTTTGGAATATCTCTTGAGGCGCTCTGGCCCGATGTCGATGGCACCATCCCAATTGGGTGCTTTTGCTTATAGTTCTCCAACGCAAAAGAGCGCTAATGTGGAATATCACGTGCAACCACTCTCATTAGAGAAGTTTGGCGAAGACTTGCATTCATTTAATGCCTTCACAGCCAGTGTTTGCAATCTGAGACCTACATCTCGTGGCAGTGTGCATATCAATTCACTTGATCCTGAAGCGCCACCAGTAATTTGCCCAAATTATTTATCCACTGAGGAAGACCGCAAAATTGCGGCGGAGTCTTTGCGTTTAACGCGCAAGATTGTGCAAAGCCCAGCACTCAAGCCTTACTCACCAGAAGAATACAAACCGGGTGCGCAGTACCAAACTGAAGCAGAGTTGGTTAAAGCCGCTGGTGATATAGGTACCACTATTTTTCATCCGGTTGGCACCTGCAAGATGGGGCGTGTAGATGATCCGATGGCAGTATTAGATTCTCAATTGCGCATCAGAGGTATTCATCATCTGCGGGTGGTCGATGCCTCAGCTATGCCGACTATCACTTCAGGTAATACCGCCGCTCCAACGATGATGATTGCAGAGCGTGTTGCGGAGTTACTCGCTGGTGAATAGTCCCAAAAGTAATCAGCTTCCCTTAGGTCATCTTCTGCTGGCTTTAGCTATTGTGGCGGTGTGGGGAACAAACTTTGTGGTTATCAAGCTTTCTTTAGAAGCCTTTCCGCCATTCTTATTTGCAGCGCTACGTTATACCTTTGCATTTTTACCCTTAGCATTTTTTATACCCAGACCTAAGGT
Organism: Polynucleobacter hirudinilacicola; assembly: GCF_002192535.1. GTDB lineage: Bacteria > Pseudomonadota > Gammaproteobacteria > Burkholderiales > Burkholderiaceae > Polynucleobacter > Polynucleobacter hirudinilacicola. Next base: position 133,750 of record NZ_NAIA01000002.1, read on the forward strand.
CTCTTGGGCCAATATGTGTGCATATGGTGTCGCTATTGGAGTCGGACAATTCGGTATCTTGTTTTTTGCGATTGATGGACGAATTTCTCCAGGCTTAGCTTCCTTGGTAGTGCAGACACAGGTATTTTTCACTATTGGATTTGCAATGTTCTTTGCAAAAGAGCGTTTGAAGCTTTATCAAGCAGTTGCTGTCTCAGTATCCATGACTGGCCTTGGAGTTATTGCGCTCCATACCGATACAAACACCACTTTTCTAGGAATCGCTTTAGTAGTCATCGCAGGGCTCTCATGGGGGATTGGTAATACAGTGAGTCGGCGTGCTGGCTCTATAATATGCTTGCTTATGTCGTCTGGGCAAGTGTGTTTTCGCTACCACCACTCTTTTTGATTTCCTGGATTTTTGAAGGTGGTTGGGAGCAGATGAGCACTTCAATCAGTTCTGCGCCAATGACTGCATGGGCTGGTGTGTTTTGGCAATCGTGGGGTAATACCGTCTTTGGTTATGCTGCTTGGGCTTGGCTACTCTCAAAGCATCCTGCTGCAGTAGTGGCACCAGCCCCATTATTAGTGCCGATATTTGGGATGGGTGCTTCGGTCTATTTTTTAAGCGAACCACTGCCTTTATGGAAAATTTTGGCTGCCGCCTTAGTGATTGCTGGCCTCATCGTCAACTTATTTTGGCCGAATCTTGAAAAGTATTTCAGAAAACTAGGTCGATAAAAGTTTTATTGCTTCTCGAATGAGGAGGGCGCGATATCCCATATAGATTGCCACTAAAGTAAAGCCAAGTAAGAATAGCTTCGGAACGAGTGCACCTTCTGTAACTAATTCACTATTGAGCAATCCAAGAGCAACTGCGGCAAAGAATAAAGCGCCTAGTCCCAGCATGACCCAGTTTTCATGACTACTGACTTGCTGACTAGTGTTTTGGTAAGCCAGTACCTGAAAGATCTCACCTTTAGCGTAGCCCGATACAGTCAATAAGTCACCATCAGCAATCTTCATGGGAGTAGAAAATTTTGCTTCAATTGCTTTATCACCTAAATTAAACTTAGAGATAAAGAAGCGCTTGTAATAAATAGAGGAATGATCGTGCGTTGGTTTTTCTGGATTCACGTATTCCAGTAATTCATTATTTAGATTGCTCACCGTTCCTGAGATGGCATACAGTGAGGTTGATAAAAATGAGCTTGGCTTGCTAACAGTCATCAGTAAAACTCCTAAAAGACTTAAGCTCAGTATAAAGAACAAGGAAAAGAGAGGCTTTTTCATGGTTTAGTAATAGCTTTTGATGCCTTTAGCCATTAGGCTAATTGCCACTGCAAAAGTAAGAAGCGAAAAAATTTGCTGCAAGCGCGAACCACTGATTTTTTTACCAAACGCCGCTCCAATCAAAAGACCCCCTAAAGCCCCTAAAGAGAAGGGTGCTGCAAGCAGTAAATTCAAGTTTCCAGAAGCAGCAGAAAACACAGCGCCACCAGCTGAAATAACCGCAAGCACGCCTAATGAAGTAGCCACAATCGATTGCACTGGTAGATCGGTGTAGCGCTTCAGTGCAGGAACAATTACAAAGCCACCCCCAACACCCAGAAGCCCAGATAGAAACCCTGCTACTCCACCAGAAAACATGAGCGCTCTTGCACAAGGAATATTCCAAGCCAACTTACCAATCGATGGATCTAGCAAGCATGGCGGTGGTTTGCTTGCTGAGTCAGTAATGCCTAATATTTCTCTGCTAGCCTGTCTGTAGAGATTGGTGGATGAATAAAAGAGCGTCAAACTAAATAAAATTAATAGCGGCCCATTGGGTGCACGTTGTGCTAACCACAGACCTACTGGTGATAGCATTAATCCAAAGATCGCCATAAATCCAGCAGCTTTATATCTCAAGATTTTATTTTTCAGTCCCAATAGTGCGCCAACGCCAGCAGCTAACGCTATGGCAGACAAGGCTACTGGGGCTGCCTCTGCCACAGATAGATGGAGGGCAAAGACAAGCAATGGGACGGACAAAATCCCTCCACCAGCGCCAGTAAGGCCCATTAGGAGGCCTACGAGGATACCTAAGGCGGGGCTGATCAGTATTGAGTAATCCATTGCAATTTATTTTATATTAAGATAATATATAAATATATATATTAATTACCTAGAGCGATCTTAGAAAGACCATTGTGAACCCAAAAGTAAACGCTGACATTAAAGCCTTTTTCGATCCAGGAACCTGGACCTTTACCTATGTAGTGTATGAGGGTGAAGGTAGTGCTTGTGTGGTGATTGACTCGGTTTTGAACTATGAGTCCAAGTCAGGTCGAACTACCACCAACTCTGCCGATGAGGTCATTCAATTTATTGCTGAGAAGAAGTTGCAGCTAGCCTGGATCTTGGAAACCCATGCTCATGCAGATCATCTGACTGCTGCCCCATATTTACAAGGCAAGCTTGGCGGCAAGATTGTGATTGGCGATCACATTACTAATGTACAAAATGTTTTCAAAGGTATCTTTAATTTAGATGAACATTTTCCAGTTGATGGTTCGCAATTTGATCATTTGCTCAAGGATGGAGAGTCACTAGATTTTGGCGATTTATCTTTAAAAGCAATCTACGTTCCAGGGCACACCCCAGCTTGCATGGCCTATGAAATTGGGGATGCCTTATTTGTAGGGGATACCTTGTTTATGCCGGATGTTGGCACGGCGCGCTGTGATTTCCCGGGCGGCGATGCGAAGACCTTATATCAATCTATCCAGAAAATCTTGAGTTATCCCAATGAAACCAAGCTGTACATGTGTCACGATTACCCGCCAAGTGATCGACCAGTAGCTCATCTCAGTAATGTGGGCGCAGAGAAGCAAAGTAATATTCACGTACATGATGGCATTGCTGAAGATGCATTTGTACAAATGCGTAGTAAGCGCGATGCTACTTTGGAGGTGCCTCATCTGATCCTGCCATCGATCCAGGTCAATATTCGTGCTGGTCACTTTCCTGAGCCTGAGCCGAATGGCAAGTCTTATCTAAAAATTCCACTGAATACTCTCTGATATGAATATCCCTATTTCAAAAGCTGAGCTCAAAAGAATGCAAGCTTCTGCGGAAGATGCTTGCAAGCTCATGAAGGTCCTTTCAAACCGCGATCGCATGATGCTCTTATGTGAGATTGGTCAGGGTGAAAAATGTGTTGGTGAGTTAGAGGCTGCTCTAGATATTCATCAGCCAACGCTCTCACAACAACTAACCGTTTTACGAAAAGAAAAACTAGTGAAGACTCGTAGAGATGGCAAACAAATCTACTACTCACTAGCTAGCCAGGTAGCAATAGCAGTCATGGGCTTGCTATATAAGCACTATTGTAAGAAGTAGAACGTTTTATCAAAAGAAGAGGTTAACTATGAAATGCAACGTCGGTGGTATTGATCGTATTTTAAGAATCGCAGTTGGCGCATTGTTGGTGGCACTTGCGGCGAGTAATGTCATTGGATTATGGGGCTGGTTGGGTGTGATTCCCTTGGCAACCGGATTATTTCGTTTTTGCCCCGCCTATACTTTGCTTAGCGTGAATTCTTGCGGAGTATCTTCTGATAAGAGCTCATCTAGCAAGTAAATTGTGCCAAGATTTACCTAAAGGGGATGCCAAGTGCACCCCTTTTTTATTTTTTAATACTACTCATTTCCAATCTCAAGATTGAGTGGGCTAAAAAAACAACAAAGAATAGTAATCCTAAGATCCAATGGATGCTAACGACTACATCTCGAATTTCAGCGGATCCGTAATATAGCAAGGCTCCGGTAATCAGCAATGCCGCCAAGAAGCTCAGTTGACCAAGTCCACTCAACCATTTCTTTTTGGATTTAAGGCCAGCCCTTAAGTGAAAGGGCAGCACCGATCCTAGAGCTAGAGTTGCGATCATCGCAAAGACTCCATGCAAGGCTAGCACGTTGTGATTTCCTAAGGCCGCTCTTTGAATCTGAAATTCATGACCAAGTAAATATAGGCTGCCACTAATAGAGCAGGTAAGCATACCGCCAATCACAAATAATCTTTGCCAGCCGGGCATCTTTCCTAAACGACTCATGCGGCAATCCTGATGGCCTTTGCTGAGAAGTAAGTAAAGCAAGCATGATCATGGATGCCTGAAAGAGCGAGGACCTTAGTAAGGGCATCTGCATAAACGCATTGACTGGCTAAAACAGAATAAGAACCCGAGAAATGGAGATGTGCCTCAGATTCATCTTTTGCAAAGGGATTGATGATGTGACTTTGCTCTTCATCGCGATTGGAAAAGTACAAGCCACTTGTAGCAATGGCCCCACTTTGCAGAGAGCCAATATCAATTAATTGATTTGGCAAACGTGGATTTCGAATGTGAATTGGTCTTGGCGCTCCAAAGACCCGTAGATCACCTCCCGCATTCACGCAACCCGATTGAATGCCGCTTGCCAGCAAACTCTCAACAGCCTTATCGACTGCAAACCCTTTGGCAATTCCTCCGAGATCAAGGCATACGGGCTTAGAGACTCTTAAGGTTTGCGGGTCTATAAAGTGGATATCTTCAATGCCGCCTAGCTCATATTGGGATAAATTAAGATGGCGAGGCAATAAGCCGGCCGCAACAAGTCTATGCCCAATGCCGCAATTAAATAAGCCATTTGATTGCTGATAAATCTCTTGGGCAATCTTGATGATTTCAGCGGTCCACGGGTGAACTACCAGTGATACTTGATGAGCCCAGCGATTAATTTGATTGAGCTCACTTAAAGGATCATAAAAACTCATCAAGTGTTGAACTTGCCCTACAGCAGTAAATGCTTTATTGATTGCCCCATCACCTTCTTGATCGATAGTAATTTCAACAAATGTTCCCAAAAGGGCTTGGCAGCGGATAGTCATTTAGTCTTTAAAGCTAAGTCATACAAGACTGCTACTCGCTTGACTCCATCAGTAATATGTTTGCAAGAAAGGGTCGCTCCACCAATATTCTGGATATCTTGATTGAGTTTGATAGGGTCTTTCGCCGACTTACCAACAAACTGTTTACGCCACTGAGCTTCTGCTACCTCGTAGCCATAAGACTCAACGTATTCCAAAATCTCAATACCTAAAATACTACCGTTCGGAGCGATCCCCACGGCATAGGTAATCATTTCGTGTTTGCCAACAACTTCATCAATAATGAGCCAGCTACCATCAGATGCTTTCCAGATCCGGTCTCCTTGAAAGGGGTAGCGAATACTGGAGGCTAGCCGCATTCTTTCTTGGAGATCATCGGTAATGATGATGGGTGCTTTTATGAGCTGCTTATTGGGGAGCAGAATTTTCTGTACTTGATCCGCTGTCACATAAATCTTTGCCTGAGCAATAATGGGGGCGGTCACCATTGCTAAGCCAACAATCGCAAAAGGGTTGGGTTTCCAGTTCATTGAATGTTTTTATCTTTAGTTCAGTGGAAATCCAACTTTGAGAATGAATTCATTGACGGTATGGCTATCCCATACCCGAGCGTTGGAACATTCAGCTTCACCGCCACCCATACAGTTACCGCCAGCCAGTTGATAGCGCCAGGCGCCAGTTACCCACCAGTCTTTGGAAGCGTAGTGCACGTTGGGCCCCACAAAGGTGGCGCGTTGTACTTGGTTGCGTAGATTAAGTTCTGAGTAATCGTTATGAAAGCGTGCCTCTACGCCTGCAGACCACTTAGGAGCAAACCGATAGCTGGCCCCCACTAAAAAATCGAGCATTGATTCGGGGACATTGCCATTCTCAATAAATTTCAAGCGCTCATTTGCTACTACAACATTACCGGCAAGTATTAAACGATCATCTAGGAAGTTAGACTGCAACAAGAGTCGAGCTGCTAGCTCATCTTTATTTTTACCCCAGGTAGGCTCTAAATAAAATCCCACTCCAACAGGAGAAGTCACCGGATTGGTAAGTCGATAAATGGCTTCCAGTGAGACCCCTTCAATACCACTCTTTCTATATGCCGTAGCAGGATCATGCGAGGACGGCACTGCATAGCCGCCAGTACAACTTGGCTCATCGCCACATGCTTCAGGATTGGTGTAGTTCTGATTTGCATTGGTGTAGTAAGAATTGATATAGCCGGCAATTTGCAAATCATTTGTTAAGCCATATTCCAATTCTGATCTGGCAGTCCATGCCTCATAGGTTCCAGCGGCCTGTTGTTGATTGAGTTGTAGGCGTTGTTCAAACTCCAACTTACCTTTGGGTTGAAGGTCTAGGGTATAGATCCAGCCGAATACTCCTTCGCCGGCATTGGCAAAGGAGAAATGAAGTGCACTTGCGATGATGAAGCTAAAGGCAATCAGTCTTTTGATGGTTATTTTCATAGTTGTATCAGGTGAGTGGTTGAAAAAATCTAAATGAGAATAGTTCTCAATATAGCATCAAATGAGAATGATTCTTAAATAGAAAAATGACCAGCTTCTGATAAATGGCTTTTCTTATGAGACTTTTCTGTATTGCTTGTAAGATTTCACTTCAATGAATGCAGAAGCTCTCGAGAAACTCGTCTTAATGAAAATGCCTTACGGCAAACATGCTGGGCGCGCTCTCGCAGACTTGCCAGGAAATTATTTAGCCTGGTTTGCAAGAGAGGGATTTCCCAAAGGGGAGCTGGGGCAGCTGCTAGAGTTGATGCACACGCTCGATCACAATGGCTTGCGTGGACTTTTGGCCCCCATTCAGAGGGCCCATGGTTTGAATACTAGGCCTTAACTACCTTGATCTGATGATTGCAGTGACTCGGTTGCGCTCATAAGTCACGGTGACTGAATCTGGCGGGCTACTGTGAACTAAGACAGGCGTAATTGATGTTTGTAATGCAATTTGAGCGACAATTTTTTTAGCCAGGTCACTATTGCGGTCATATTGAATCTCAATACTCACTACCTGACCTTCTTTAATGTGATTGATGAGTTGATCTATCTTGATTGATGAGTAATCATCAAAAAAGACCGGGTACCACCCTCCCACCATGGCTTTGTTTGACTTGGGCTCCGGCGTTGCTGCTTGAGCTTTAGTTGTCCCTGTATTGAGCGCTAGCTGAAAATCAATCCCGGTTTTTTGAACCAAGTCTTGATAAGAGATCGGCGGAGTCATAGTGGCTTCGTTGGTGTTCTCAATCCAATAAGCCCAGGCTAAATTTTTACTTGGGTCATAAACCAGTTTGTATAAATGACTGGGAATGGTGACGCGACCGCTACCGATACTGCCACTATTACCAGTTGATCCGGTGTAGACATAAATATCTCCAGCTGCTCTCTTGACATAAAGTCTGGTCGGCTCTTCCACATTCTTAGCCCAAATGCCTTGATTGTTTTGTCTAGCCTGGGGCATCATGTTTGCCAATGAGAATGATTGGGTCATTGAGCGCTCATTCGTCATATCTCCAGCTGGAGCGTTGTGGCCTCGGTCATAACCGCTCCCACGGTAGTCTGAAAGGAGTGAACGCTCGGCCAATGGCAGCCTGGCTTCTTCGTAGAACTGGTTACTTCTTTTGGGGTGAGGAGCCAATAACTGCTCTCGACTCAACTTCTCCACGGTATAGATAGGCTTCTTATCTGAGGGTGAGTAATAGATCGCAAAGCTATCAAAGCAGAGGTCACGCCCTACCTGTTGGGTGCTCGGAATCTTCTGCCCTGGGAATAGATCCTTGCAATCCTGAAATAGGGCAAAGGCACTCAGTGGGTTTAGGAGACCGAACAGGACTGCTAGGACAAGAAACTGGCGATGGGATTTCATAGGATGTAAGTTTAGGACGTGCTAGAAACACTCCTGCCAATTTTTCAATGGGGCTAGCCATGGAGCTAATAAGCATTTGATCCGAAGAGAGAGTTCCGCATGACTTTGCCCGGCCGTAATGAAACAGAAATGCTTTAAAAATAATGCCTTGCAATAATTGGGTGTGGCTACTACCGGTAGAAACTGGGGTAGTCTAAAACACTAGATGTATGGTTTTTGAGAGCATTTTTTTATCTCAAATCGTAAAAAAGTCCGAATTTAGCCATTTTTTTATAGTATGAAATTAGTGCCTCCTAACTTCTATAAGTTATTGATTTAAAAAGATTAAATATTGATATTGGAAAGCCTCTAAGGGAGATCCCGTATTTTGAGATCAAAAAGTTATTGAAAACATCTTTCTTATTCTTGACTTGATATAAGAACCTTTTTAGGATGACCCATGTTTTTTAGATATTGCGTTGCAACATAAATCGGTAGTAGGGTTTTGGGGTGACGCAAACAAATAGATGAGTAAATGTTTAACGAACAATTTAAGTGAGACGCAAGATCAGCCGTCAGCAATCCTGGCCGCTAAAGATCTGCTGACACATGCTATGACCCCGGTTTACCGGGTGATCAATGGCATCCTGGTTGTTAGTGTATTCATGGTCGTAGGTCTTTGGCTTTCTGGCAACGGCACCAATGCCGGTGCTTTTGATTTAGCCCGCATCTTAGTTCCCGACGAAGCCCGCCATATTGTTTGGAGCAATGGCTTTGGCATGCTCGAGCAATACAAAACCGCAAATGACAGTTCGACCCAGATGGTAGATTCTGAAATCGCTGCGGTGATTTATAACAAAGGTAATTCTCACTCAGCTGGCTTCAATAGTGCCAAGCAGCAGACTGTTGCATTGTTAATGCCTTCAGTTGCGCAGGTGCAGGTGAAATCGATTTCTCATTTGTCTGACCGTATTCCAACCTCCAAGATTGATCCACAGGCTCTAGATAGTAATTTGATGAGTTCAATCCAGAATCAACGATTAGTTGCGGATTTCTTTGAGCAGAAATACAAACTCGATCGTGCCAAGATTGAAGAGTATGTATCGAATACGATTTTGATTGCTAAGGAAGTTAATATTGATCCAGTGCTTCTATTGGCTGTGATTTCTGTTGAGTCAAACTTCAACCCAAACACCAAGAGTCATGCTGGTGCTGAGGGTCTGATGCAAGTGATGACTTCAGTGCACAAGGATAAATATGCTTTGTATGGCGGCACTACTGAAGCCGTGAAGCCTGAAGTCAATATTCGTATCGGCGCCTATATTCTGAAATACCTCATCGCCACAGCAGGCTCACTGCGTAATGGTTTGAAGTACTACGTCGGTGCTGCAAATGCTGAACATGATGGTGGTTATGCTGACAAAGTCATGGCTGAAAGAAATCGCATCATCAGCCTGTGCCAAACTCGTCCTGCAAATCGTTTGACCTCAAATGGTAAGGATGTGCGCTCTTAATTCGAGCGGTATTTAAATTGCAGCATCAATAAAAAGACCACCCTCGGGTGGTCTTTTGCATTCCATCAAGACGAATCTAATGGTGCTTAGTTAACGCCATGCAATTCAACATCAAATACTAAAGTTGCATTTGGTGGAATAACGCCACCTGCACCGCGAGGACCATAGCCCATATCCGAAGGAATGATGAGCGTACGTTTGCCGCCGATTTTCATGCCGGCAACACCTTCATCCCAGCCTTTGATGACATGACCAGCGCCCAGGGGAAAGCTAAACAGTTGGCCGCGATCTAATGAGCTATCAAACTTCTGACCCTTATGATCAGCCGCATTCTCGTCATAGAGCCAGCCTGTGTAATGCACGTCAACGTGATTGCCAGCTACCGCTTCTTTACCGTCGCCCACAACGGTATCGATTTTTTTGAGTTCACTCATAATGTTTTTCCTATTTCACACAAATTGATTGGCTAGTATATTCTGAGCTTTATCGATTCTGATGGTGAGCCGCATTTGGCTCTATGACATGACAAATTATTGGCCCAATTCCGCATACAACACCCTTTTGATTAGCCCAGACCGGCAGCTATTAGTCACAGATGACTTTTTACGTACCTACTTGCTCAGGCCTGAGCTTAGCTTGGTTCCGGAGTCCTGTGCTATTGAGAAAGCCTTGCACCAGCGCTTGATGGAAAACCCCCGAAGCGAGATTGCCGATGCTGAAATTGCCACTATGGCCGATGAGGATATTCAAGAAAACTATCGAGTCTGGTTGCGCTATCGAGCTCGTCTATTGGCAGCAAGCTCTTTAGAGAGTTTTTATATGAGCTTGTTTAGAGGTGAGGGCGTTGACGTTCCTCCCTTATTTGTAGCGCAACTGGCGCAGATCTTTGTGCGACATATTTTGGGGGATGAAGTTCATCCTTTGGAAGCGCGCATGGGCGAGCTTTTCTTTAGGACCCAAAAGATTACAGTGCTGGAAGATTCCATTGTGATGGGCGCAGATGAGGAGACAGTCTCTCGTAATGCCCAAGCAGGAGATACCGGCAACATCATGGATTTATTAAAAGGTAAATCGATGACGATGCGGTCGGCAGACTTGGATGTCTTGTATGAAGAAAACGCCGCCGAGTACTGGACCCGAAATACCAATTTTGACTTTGCGGTACAGCTGAACTTCGGACATGAGCCCATCAATCACTTTTGCCGTGTTCTAGAAAAATGGATTGAGCATTTTCTGGGGGCTAAAGTGCGCATTACTCCAATGCAGCAAATCAGCGATCCCAAGTGGTCATGGCATGTGGGTCTAGATGCTGCGGCAACGGAGATACTGAATAAGCTTTACAACAAGGAGACTGTTGAAGCTGATGAGCTTGAGAAGGTAATCTGCCTGTTCCGTCTAGACTTTATTGATGAGGCTGCTGTAGCTAAAGCGCAGGCAGGCAAGCCAGTCTATATGGCAATTGCTATGAACGAGCAGCAACAACTTAAGCTAAAGCCCCAAAATCTCTTATTTAACCTGCCGCTCGCAAAAGCTTCTTAAGGCTCTAAGTATTTTTAAGTTTCCGATTTTGACTCGCCAGCCAGAGTAGTGCTGCTGCAGTCACAAAAACAGGAAAGAGTGATCCCAGGTTGAGGATATTCCAGCCTTGTGAGGTAATCAGGGCGCCAGATCCAAATGAGGTGAATGCCATCGTCCCGAAAACAAAAAAGTTAATCGCTGCTTGAGCTTTATCTCGCTCATTGGGTTTGTAGGCAGTCATCGCCAAGGAGGTGGAGCCGGTAAATAAAAAGTTCCAACCAACGCCCAGCAAGAAAAGTGCAATAAAGAATTGATGCAGATCTGCACCACTCAATGCAATTAAGATACAAATCAAATTGAGGGCTACTCCAACACCCATAATCTTGAGAGCGCCAAAACGTTGGATGAGGGAGCCAGTAAAAAATCCTGGTGCGAACATGCCAATGACATGCCATTCTAGAACAAGGGCTGTATCTGAAAAAGGAAGCCCACACATTTGCATTGCAAGTGGCGTTGCTGCCATGAGTAAATTCATCACACCATAACCAAGAGCAGCGCCAATAATGGCAACCATAAAGACGGGCTGCTGGAGAATGCTCTTGAGCGCGCGTCCATCTGAAAGTGTATGCTGGGTTTTGAATTCTTCCGGGAAGTGAATGAACTGCATCACAAAGATACCAATACAGGCGGCAATCGATAGAGTGAGATAGGCCCCCAAAAAGGCGGTATCAAATAAATCGCGTGTCCAGGATGCAAGGTTTGGGCCTACGACTGCACCCAGAATGCCGCCTGCTAAAACCCAGGAGACGGCTTTATCGCGCTGGCTAGTTTCAGTGAGCTCAGCAGCAGCGAAACGATAGAGCTGACCATTTGCGCTGTAGTAGCCAGCAATAAAAGTACCTGTTACCAAGAGCCAAAAATTCTGACTCAGGGCCGCATAGGCACATAACAGGGCGGAGAGCATGGCAACCAGTAGCCCCAGTTGAAAAGAAATCTTTCTGCCAAAGTAATTTTGGGATTTCGCAACAATGGAGGTGGAGAACGCGGCACCTACTACATAGCCCATGACCGGTAAGGTGGCCATCCAGCTAGCAGGTGCAAGGCTGAGGCCAACCAAACCATTGATGGCGATAAAGGTGACGTTATTAGTCAGGAATAGGCCCTGGCAAATAATGAGCAGCACCAGATTTTTATTGAGTAAAGGGTGCTTGTTGGGCATGAGATGGAGTTTACGGCGAATTCAGACCTTTGGTTGTCTTGGTGGATTCCCTTAAATAGGGTGGTATTGGTGGATTTGGGCTATAAAAGCAGCAATTTTGCCGACTCCGATGATTTAAAATAGAGAGCTCCCTTCGTTGGCAATGGGTGCGCTAAAAGCGGCTTGCAAAATGCGGATGTGAGACTGGTTGGGTAAAAACCTAACCCTGTAAATTTTTCAAAATTGAGGAAACGTTAATGGCTTCAGAGAAATCAAAGATTATTTACACACTGACAGATGAAGCGCCACTTTTGGCGACTTGTGCATTTCTGCCAATCATCCGTACTTTTACAGCGCCTGTTGGCGTTGAGATTGTGAAGAGCGACATTTCGGTTGCTGCACGTATCTTGGCTGAGTTTTCTGATTGCTTAACGGCCGAACAAAAAGTGCCTGATAACTTGGCTGCACTCGGCAAAATGACTTTAATGCCAGATACCAACATCATTAAGCTGCCAAATATTAGTGCTTCGGTTCCTCAGTTACTTGCAGCGATTAAAGAGTTGCAAGGTAAGGGCTACAAAATCCCGAATTTCCCAGATGATCCCAAGAATGATGAAGAAAAAGCCATTCGCGCTCGTTACTCTAAATGCTTAGGTAGTGCCGTAAATCCCGTCTTGCGTGAAGGCAACTCTGATCGTCGCGCACCAAATGCGGTGAAACAGTTTGCTCGTAAACATCCGCATTCGATGGGCGAGTGGAGTCAAGCATCCCGTACTCACGTTTCCCATATGCACGGTGGCGACTTCTACACTGGCGAAAAGTCAATGACAATGACTAAAGCTTGCGATGTAAAGATGGATCTAGTGACCAAGAGTGGCAAGACTATTGTGCTCAAGCCAAAAGTCTCCTTGCTAGCTGGCGAGATTATCGACAGTATGTACATGAGTAAGAAAGCCTTGTGCGAGTTCTATGAAAAAGAAATCGAAGATGCTTATAAGACTGGCATGATGTTGTCCTTGCACGTGAAGGCAACCATGATGAAGATCTCGCATCCAATCGTCTTTGGTCATGCTGTAAAGATTTTCTATAAGGATGCTTTTGCTAAACACGGTAAGCTGTTTGAAGAATTAGGCGTCAATGTCAATAATGGTATGAGTAGCCTTTATGACAAGATTAAATCGCTACCAGAGTCCAAGCGTGAAGAAATCATCCACGATGTGCATGCTTGTCATGAGCACCGCCCAGCATTGGCAATGGTGGACTCTGCTAAAGGTATCACCAACCTACATTCTCCAAGTGATGTGATCGTTGACGCTTCCATGCCAGCCATGATTCGTGCTGGCGGCAAGATGTGGGGTGCTGATGGGCGCTTGCACGATACCAAGGCGGTGATTCCAGAGAGTACCTTTGCACGTATCTATCAAGAAATCATTAATTTCTGTAAGACCCACGGTAACTTTGATCCAAAGACAATGGGCACTGTGCCTAACGTTGGCTTAATGGCCCAACAGGCCGAAGAATACGGCTCACACGATAAGACTTTTGAAATCCCTGAGGCTGGTGTGGCTCGTATTGTTGCTGATGACGGAACTGTATTGCTCGAGCAGCATGTAGAAGAGGGTGATATCTGGCGCATGTGCCAAGTTAAAGATGAGCCGATTCGTGATTGGGTGAAGTTGGCCGTGAATCGTGCCCGTCTCTCTAATACTCCAGCAGTATTCTGGTTGGACGAGTACCGCCCACATGAAGCTGAGCTCATCAAGAAAGTCAATACCTACCTGAAAGACTACGATCTCAAAGGCGTGGATATTCAGATCATGTCCCAGACACGTGCAATGCGTTATACCCTTGAGCGTGTGATTCGTGGCAAAGATACTATCTCTGTCACTGGCAACATCTTGCGTGATTACCTCACCGACTTGTTCCCAATTATGGAATTAGGTACTAGCGCCAAGATGTTATCTATCGTCCCTTTAATGGCAGGCGGCGGCCTCTTTGAAACAGGCGCCGGTGGTTCTGCTCCTAAGCACGTACAACAGTTGGTTGAAGAGAACCACTTGCGTTGGGATTCACTAGGTGAGTTTTTGGCTTTAGCGGTATCTCTAGAAGATATCAGCGACAAGACAGGCAATCCTAAGGTGAAGATCCTGGCCCGCACTTTGGATGAGGCAACTGGCAAATTGTTAGATAACAATAAGTCACCTTCTCCACGTACTGGTGAGTTGGATAATCGTGGCAGCCAGTTCTATTTGGCTATGTATTGGGCTGAAGCATTGGCAGCACAGACTGAAGACAAAGAATTGCAAGCCTACTTCGCACCTTTAGCTAAATCTTTGCAGGCAAGCGAACAGAAGATTGTGAGTGAGTTCCAGGCAGTCCAAGGTAAGCCAGTAGATATCGGCGGTTACTTTGCAGTTGACCCAGAAAAGTGCAAGGCAGTAATGCGTCCAAGCGCCACTTTCAATGCAGCTTTGAAGGCAGCCAGAACTTAATCAGCAGATAAGGACTATAAAGCCAAGCGATAAAAGGCAAACTTGCGGGTTTGCCTTTTTATTGAAAGGTTAGTATTGAAATATCTATGCCAAAACCACAAGACCTTATTGAACTCAGTTACTTAAGTGAGTCAGTTTCAGACATGTCTTTTTTGGGTTTGATGCGCTTATTAGAGTCTGCTAGAGCCTTTAATCAAAAGCATGGAGTTACTGGAATCTTGCTGTATGACAATCAGCAGTTTGGCCAAGTGATTGAGGGTGAGCGCCAAAATATAATGAAGGTATGGAAGCGGATTCAAGAGGATAAGCGTCATCACCGGATTGAGCTTTTAGAGATTCGAGAAATTTCATCGCGTAGCTTCCCGACCTGGTTACTGCGGTTTTATGGGGGCGATACCTTAATTAAAGATTATCCAGCTTTAGCCGAGGTAGTTGGTGGAATGGATAAACATAGTCTGGAACTAATCAATAAGATGCGGGCGACTCAATAAGATTAGGTATCAAGCAATAAATTGCCATCGGTAGCAAAATAAGATAACTACATTGACCGGGGTATCCCATGCGCTTTATTGATAAGACAATTCTTCCGAGTGATATCACTCCCCAAGCTATTTTTGAGAACCGCCGCAATCTCATCAAGGCTGCCGCTGCAGGCAGCTTCGGGATGGCGCTAGCCCCTTGGTTTTCAAGAGAGGCCTTGGCTGCCAATCCAGAAAAACTGAGCGCAGTGCTCAATCAGGCTTATGCAGCCAAGGATGAATTAACCCCCTATAAATATGTAACGGGCTATAACAATTTCTATGAGTTTGGAACTGATAAAGCTGACCCAGCCGAGTATGCGCATACTCTTCAAACTCGCCCATGGACTATTTCTATTGAAGGCTTAGTGAAAAAGTCAGTCACTCTAGATATTGATGCGCTATTGAAACTGGCGCCAATAGAGGAGCGTATTTATCGCATGCGCTGCGTTGAGGGTTGGTCAATGGTGATCCCTTGGGACGGCTACTCATTATCAAAACTCATTAATAAAGTAGAGCCTCTAGGTTCTGCAAAGTATTTGGAATTTATCACTCTGGCTGACCGCAAGCAAATGCCAGGACTTAAGAGCAATATTATTGATTGGCCTTATCGCGAAGGTTTGCGTATGGATGAGGCCATGAATCCCTTAACACTTCTTACACTTGGTTTGTATGGTGAAGTACTACCAAAGCAAAACGGTGCACCAGTCCGAATCGTGGTTCCATGGAAATATGGCTTTAAGAGCGCAAAGTCTATTGTAAAAATTCGGTTTACAGAAGAAATGCCGAAAACAAGCTGGAGCCAGTTCGATGCACGCGAGTATGGCTTCTATTCCAATGTAAACCCTCAAGTAGATCATCCACGCTGGAGTCAGGCAACTGAGCGACGTATTGGTGATGCAAAAGGGATGTTTGCGCCGAAGATCAAAACTCAGATGTTTAACGGCTATGGCGATCAAGTCGCCAGCATGTATGCTGGCATGGATCTGAAGAAGTACTATTAGGCATGATGAAAATACAAGGCGCTTTATTCAGTCTTCTCCTTTTGGTTTGCTTGCCTGCTTATAGTCAAAATAATGGTCAAGTAAGCGATGATTCAGTAAAGACGATCCAAGCTTTAGATGTACCGAGATACTTGGGTGCTTGGTATGAAATTGCCAAGTTTCCGAACTGGTTTCAGAGGAAATGTATTAGTAATACCAAAGCAGTTTATTCAGTAAGGTCTGATGGCAATCTCAAAGTGCTCAATAGCTGCAAAAATGCTGACGGTGAACTCTTGGATGCTGAGGGTACTGCACGGCAAATCGGTGCCAAAGATTCACCTAAGCTAGAGGTGCGATTTGCGCCAGCATGGCTTTCTTTTTTACCCATGGTGTGGGGTGATTACTGGGTGATTGATTTAGATTCTCAGTACCAGGTGGCTGCAGTAAGCGATCCTCGACGTCAATATCTCTGGATCCTTTCTAGAACACCGCAGTTAGATAAAAAGACCTATGACGATCTTTTACAGAGACTGCAGGTTCAACAGTTTGATACTCGTCAGTTAGAGTTAACCCCACAAGCCAATCTTAGAAATTAAAGTGCCCACCCGTTTATTACCTCCAGGGATTGAAGTCTTTGAAAGAGGCTGGCTTTCTGCTAATAATATTTTTCACTTTGGCGATCAAGATGTTTCGCTCGTAGACACTGGCTATTGCGCACATGAAAATCTCACGGTTGATCTAGTACACAATGCGCTGAATAAGAATTCATTATCAGGTTTGAATAAAATAGTGAATACACATCTCCATTCAGACCACTGCGGTGGCAATGCCGCTCTAGCAAAAGCATTTCATTGTGAGATTCTGATTCCAGTTGCGGAAGAAAAAGCAGTGAGCAATTGGAATGAAGATTTATTAAGTTATCAAAATCTAGGGCAAGAGTGCCCACGTTTTGCTCATGATGGATTGCTGATTCCCGGACAGGAAATATTGCTTGGTCGTTATGTTTGGCAAATTATGGCAGCTCCGGGACATGATCACCATTCCATGATGTTCTATCAGCCAGATCATCGTATTCTGATTTCTGCCGACGCACTTTGGGAAGAGGGCTTTGGTGTCATTTTCCCTGAGCTCTGGGGTGAGCCTGGTTTTGAAGAGGTTGCTCAGACCCTAGACTTCATTGAGAGTTTGCCCGTAAGTCTCGTGATTCCGGGGCATGGCAAACCCTTTCTAGATGTTGCCAAATCAATAGCCACGGCACGATCAAGATTGGATTATTTGGCTTCTGATCCAGATCGCAATGCCCGTCATGGCGCAAAAGTGTTGCTCAAATACAAGTTGATAGAGTGGCGTACAAAAGAACTTACTTTAGTTAATGATTGGATTGCCAATACACCAGCACTAAAAAGCGCTGCAAACCAGTTAAATATGGATTTAGAGGACTTCAGTAAATGGTTGCCTCAGGCTTTGGTAAAGTCAGGGGCTGCTAAGCTTGAAGATCTGAAGTTAATAGACCTAGCTTAATCATTGGAGTTAATGGAGATATGGAACATACCGTTTTAGTAACAGGTGCAACTGCTGGATTTGGTGAGGCAACTGCACGACGTTTTTTGGCTCATGGTCATAAGGTCATCGCTGCCGGTAGAAGAATCGAGCGCTTAGAGGCACTCAAAGCATCGCTACCTGCAGAGCAGCAGAAGAAGCTTTACATCCTAGCATTGGATGTGTGTAATAGCGCCCAGGTTGATTCTTTAGCAGCGTCTTTGCCTCAAGAGTTTGCGAAGCTTACTGTTCTCGTCAATAACGCTGGTCTTGCATTGGGTTTAGAGCCAGCGCATCAAGCCAATATTGCTGATTGGGATCAAATGATTGATACCAATATTAGAGGTCTTGTTCATATGACGCGAGCTTTTTTGCCCGGCATGGTCGAGCGAAAATGTGGTCACGTGATTAATGTTGGCTCTGTGGCAGGACTATATCCCTACCCTGGTAGTAATGTGTATGGCGCTACCAAAGCATTTGTAAAACAATTTAGCCTCAACTTGCGTGCGGATTTAATAGGCACGCGTTTACGCGTCACCTGTGTAGAGCCTGGCCTGAGTTCAGGAACTGAATACTCGAATGTTCGCTTCAAGGGTGATGATGCAAAAGCAGAGAAAGTGTATGAAGGGGTTGAGGCGCTTAGCTCTGACGATGTAGCCGAGACAATATTCTGGTCCGCAACCTTACCTGCGCACATGAATGTCAATGCTGTTGAAATTATGCCTATTCAGCAATCATTTGCCGGCACTACCTTATATCGTGGGGAGTTGTGATTAAGCAGGGTAAGGTTTAAACCTGCTGCCTTACTTTTTCCACTGATAAAACTGGGGATAGACGCGCATGACGACTGGGCCATCAAAATCCCAAGACTTGCAGTTACCTAAATATAAAGGCGGTTTATTTTCATCGGGATCAAAGAGTGCACCCGGAATAGATTGATAGGCTGCAGTGGCAATGTTATTCAGTAGTTCACGCAAGTGAGTGCAGCCTTTAATTCCACCTAGATGAGTCTCAATGGTTTTGCGCCAACCTTTGCCAATACGTGCACCAATTAATGCATCCATTGGTGGAATGACTAGTGGACACTCGGGGTGAGGATGACTATCCATTGCTACTTCAATATCTTTGATAGTGAGCTCATCATCCACTGTGACTCTCACCCACATATCGTGGATTGCCTCTCCAGGGGCCCAAGTTCTTGAGCCCGTAACAAAGGGGTGTGACTTAGTATCCTTCAGGTGGCCCTCAATGTCCCAAAGACCATCTTTTCGTGAATAGCCGTTAAAAGTAACTTCGCGTTTATGTAGCGGCTTACGTGGTTTTGGATCAGAAAGCATGGCAGAGGTTGGTGGTTAATGAGAATACTCAATCATAATGAATTGAGATCTCAGGGGTCTTGATATCGAAAATATGCGCTCTCTATAGTATTCTGTGCAACATATGGCAAAACCCATTTCCCTCGAAAAAATCCTCTTTAGCCAAGGCTTTGGAACACGTCGCTACTGTAGCGATCTAGTCTATGCCGAGATGGTGAAGGTGAATGATGTTCTCGCCGAAGATCCTGAGGAGCGTATTACCACGGAAGGACTGATTTTAAATGTCCAAGGGCAAGATTGGGAGTATCACGAAAAAGCCTATATCGCATTTCATAAGCCACCCAATTACGAGTGCTCTCATAAAACAACCCATCATCCCAGTGTCTATAGTTTGTTACCAGCCCCATTTGTAGAGCGCGGCCTGCAATGTGTAGGGCGCTTAGACTTCGATACCACTGGACTCTTATTGATTTCAGATGATGGTCAGTTTATTCATAAAATGACGACCCCTAAAAAGAATATCGGTAAGGTTTACGAAATCACTACGCCTGATCCCATTACCTCAGAACAAATGGAGCACCTGTTGAATGGTGTTGTATTGGATGATGATCCAAAGCCTTGTTATGCTACAGCGTGTAAGCAGATCTCAGAACATGTACTTGCGATGACGATTGTTGAAGGGCGCTATCACCAAGTCAAGCGAATGATGGCTGCGGTTGGTAATCATGTTGCCAAGCTTCACCGCGTAGAAATTGGCGCTTATGTCATGCCTGCAGATCTTGCGGAAGGTCAGTGGCGCTGGTTATATCCAGATGATTTAAAGCGGCTCTCGCAAAGCGTCAGTTCTTAAACCCAGCATATTTTATGAAACCTTCATTGATACCGAGCAATTTTGATTTTCAGAATAGCATTCCCTTATGGACGCCAGATAAAGCTAAACAAGTGATCTTTCGAGAGTTTGCTTTTGCCGACTTTAAACAGGCTTTTAGGTTTATGACCTTAAGTGCTCAATATGCTGAGGAAATTGACCATCATCCAGATTGGTCAAACTCTTGGAATAAGGTGACTGTGCATTTAACTACGCACTCAAGCAAGGGTTTGACAGAGTTGGATATTCAGATGGCTAAAGCGATGGACATATTTTCAATTGAAGCCATGTGCTAAAACAGCGCTTACTAATTAATGCTCATCGCCTTCGTGATCTTCTTCGTTGATGCTCATTAAAATTGTTGCGAGTAGGCCGTAAACCACCTCAGTTGAAATCATTCCATCTTCATCGAGTTCGTCAATTAAGTCGTTTAGGCAATCTTCCGTAGGCTCATTTAGCAAGGTCATTGCGCATTCGCAGCCATAGTCAAAATCTTCATCATTTTGGTTTTGGTCGTTGTCAGTCATATTTATCCTTAATTGAGTCTTCAGGATAGCAAATAAATTCTCTATTGAATAGGATTCAATAGGCTCTAGGGGCTAAGTAGAAGGTTTATCCAATCCTGCTAAAAACTGTCCAGGCACTTCTTTCCCTTGAATTCATTGATTCAGAATGAGTCGTTTAATATGCGCTTATGAAGTATTTAAAGATTGCCCTGTTTCTCATATCTCTATTGCCATTAGGGCGCTTGATATGGCTTGGCTTCCATGATGATTTGGGTGCCAATCCAATTGAGTTCATTACCCGTTCTACTGGGACGTGGGCACTTGTATTTCTGTGTATTACTTTAGCAATGACACCAATGCGCCTCATTACTGGGTGGTCTGTCTGGATTCAATGGCGTCGTATGTTTGGCCTCTTTTGTTTCTTCTATGCTTGCCTTCATTTTTCCATTTGGTTCTGGCTTGATCAAAATTTAGACCTTCAAGCAATGTGGACTGATGTGCTGAAGCGCCCATTTATTACCATGGGCTTTGTGACATTCGTACTCTTAATTCCTTTAGCGCTCACCTCAAATCATTGGGCCGTTCGTGCCTTGGGCAGGCGCTGGAGCTTGCTTCACAAATTAGTTTATATGCTTGCTTGTACAGCAATCATTCATTACTGGTGGCATAAAGCAGGTAAAAATGATCTACAGACAGTCTCTATCTACGGATCAATCATCTTGTTATTGCTGTTATGTCGCTTACCTTGGTTGAAGACTTACTTGCAGAAGATACGTCTCTGATTATTAGGGCTTGTTCGTATAGCAAGCAAAAAGTGGCAAATTTGCATACAGTGGTTGTAATCAAATTGTCAGTATTTCATCTGCGACTCCCATACAATGGGCTTATGAATATTTCCCTAAAGCTTGCCCTCTGTCTTACATTGGTAGGGTGCTCTACAGCACAGCAGGGACCGCCGCCAAAGGGGTCGCAAACTTCCCCGGTTTATTCTTCTGAGCAATTGAGGGAATTTAATAATCAACCTGTTGCACTCACTGAAGGTCCATTTGGTCCGGTGGATGCGCCGCCCCAAAAACAGGGTCTGAGTAGACAGCCATCCGGAGATTCAAAATACTTTAATCAGCCACAGGGTGAGCAAGAGGCAGAGGCGATCGAAACCCAATCGGCCGATCCTTATTTGCCAGGCACCCCCATTTATCGGTTCTAGCGCTAGGCTGCTGTTACCATTAAGGCTTATTTTTAGAAAGATCTAGCCTTATGAATCCAGCCATTCAGTTATTTAAATCCAAGTGCAACGTATTGCTTGCTGCCAGTTTTTTATCTGCAGCATTGATTGGTGTCGCACATGCTCAGCAAAGTGGTTTACCAATTAATGCTGCAGCTTCGGTAAACGGCACCATCATCACTAATGATATGGTTGAACAGGGTATTAAGATGGCAATTTCTCAAGGACAAAAAGATAGTCCTGAGTTGCGCAAAGTGGTTGTTCAGAAATACATTGAAGTATTACTGCTATCGCAGCGAGCAGAACGCGATGGTTTGGCAAACTCCGAAAAAGCAAATACTCAACTAATGCTCATTCGTCAAAATTACTTAGCGGATCTTGAGTTATCTACCTTTATGGCACAAAACCCAATCAGCGATGCTGATATACAAGCTGAGTACAACAAAGAAATTGCCTCGCTTGGTCCTCAAGGCATGTTGGTTGAATATAAGGTGAGTGATATAGCGACTGCTAGTGAAGCAGATGCGCAAGCAGTATTGGGCCGTCTTAAAAAGGGTGAGCCATTTGATCAGTTGGCCAAGAGTGTTTCTCTTGCACCAAATAGAGTGCAGGGCGGCGCTGTTGGTTGGGTTCAAGCAGGACAGCTTCCCCCACAAATTTCAGCTGTATTGGTAAACCTGTCTAAAGGTCAGGTTTCTCAAGCTCCAATACAAGTGCAGCAAGGCTGGTATTTGGTGAAGCTAGAAGATAAGAGATCTACTAAGCCCCCAACATTGGAGCAAGCTAAGACTGCAATTCGCAATGGTTTGGCACAAAGAAAGCAATTTGAGTTTTTATCTCAGATCGCTAAAGAATCTAAGATCATCATTCAGTAAGGTGCATTTGCATTGATGAAAAAAGAGCTCGTCGGAGCTCTTTTTCTTATTGACGCTCAAGCGTCACAAAATTAAAGGTGATGTCGCCTTCAGATCCTGGGGAGCGCTCGACTTCTTTCCAAGAGGCTGCATCAGGGACTTCAAAGAAAGTATCCCCATCGTTTATATCCATATCGATTTCAGTGATGTAGAGCCGATCTGCTTTAGCAAAAGCTTGCTTAAAAAGCTGTTCACCACCGATGACAAATACTCGCGGTGCTTCGCTTAAGCGGTTCAGGGCTTCATCTAATGATCCTGCAAGCTCCCCGCCCTCAAGCTGGAACTGCGCATTACGACTCACCACGATATTGCGACGGCCTGGAAGTGGGCGACCAATAGATTCCCAGGTCTTGCGTCCCATGATGACTGGATAGCCCATAGTCACTCGCTTAAAGAACTGCAAATCTGCAGAGATCTTCCAAGGCATTTGGTTGTCGCGGCCAATCACGTGATTGCGTGAGCGCGCAACAATCATAGAAATAGCAGGTTGTGTCATCAATGCTCTCTTGTTCTTAAATAGCTACTGGAGCTTTGATATGTGGGTGTGATTCGTATCCGAGGATTTCAAAATCTTCGAACTCATAGTCAAAAATAGAATCCGGTTTTCTCAAAATATTGAGTTTTGGTAATGGGAAGAAATCTCTTGATAGCTGAAGATCTACTTGCTCTAAGTGATTGCTATACAAATGGCAATCACCACCAGTCCAAATAAAGTCACCCACTTCTAAATTGCATTGTTGGGCCATCATGTGTGTGAGCAAGGCGTAGCTGGCAATATTGAATGGCACACCCAAGAAAATATCAGCACTGCGTTGGTAGAGTTGGCACGAGAGTTTGCCATCAGCAACATAGAACTGAAAGAAGGCATGGCAAGGTGCTAAAGCCATACGGGGAATATCTGCCACGTTCCAAGCAGAAACAATGATGCGACGTGAATCCGGATTTTTCTTGATCGTCTCAACTACCTCAGAGATCTGATCAATGTGTTTGCCATTGGGCGCTGGCCATGAACGCCATTGATATCCATAAATAGGGCCGAGTTCACCGTCTGGGGCAGCCCACTCATTCCAAATGGATACACCACGCTCTTTAAGCCAGTTGTTATTGGTGCTGCCTTTGAGAAACCAGAGCAATTCATAGATGATGGACTTGAGGTGAAGCTTCTTAGTTGTCACCATCGGAAAGCCATCAGCCAAGTTAAAACGCATCTGGTGCCCGAATACGGAGATTGTGCCTGTACCAGTCCTATCGGACTTTTGGACGCCCTTGGCAAGGACTTCTTTCATGAGATCGTGATATTGGCGCATATAAATATTGGCAAAAATGAGTAATTAGGGATAGCTTACTCGAATGTGGGCGGGCTCACCCCAAGAACCTTATGTAGCTTTGGTGAGGTGGTGGTGTACTGGAGCTGGATGGGCTTTTCTGGGTTGAGGTAAGCGGCCGCAGCAAAGGCTGCTAAAGCCGCCTCATGAAAGCCTGACAAAATGAGTTTTTTCTTGCCTGGGTAAACATTGATATCTCCCACGGCATAAATTCCGGGAATGCTTGTCTGAAATTTCTCGGTATCAACGGTGACTTGCTTGCGATCGATATCTAAACCCCAGTCTGCAATTGGCCCTAATTTGGGTGATAGTCCAAAAAAGATGAGGAGATCATCTACTGCCATCTTTTGATCTTGACCATCAATATCAGTCACCACTATTTTGGTGATCTGATCATTCTCCACTTCGTAGCTCGTCACTTGCCCAATCAATAACTGCATTTGTTTGTTTTTGCAAAGCTCGCGCATTTTGGCAATGGATGCTGGCGCTGCCTTAAAGTCATCACGTCGATGGATGAGCGTAACACTGGCAGCTTTATCTGCAAAATGCAGCGCCCAATCTAATGCAGCATCTCCACCACCACAGATCACTATCTTTTTGCCATTAAATTGATCGGGATGCTTAACGCTATAGAACACCTGCTTACCTTCAAAAGCCTCTATGCCATCAAGCTTGAGGGTACGGGGCTGAAAGGCTCCTACACCTCCGGCGATAAAGACGGTCTTGCTCAAGAAATGATTGCCCTTAGAGGTGTTAATGAGAAAGCGTCCATCAGATTGTTTCTCAAGCTGGGTAACTTCTTGCCCTAAATGAAACTGCGCACCAAATGGCTCAATTTGTTTCAGTAGGTTAGTGGTGAGCTCGCGTCCAGTGCAAACCGGAATTGCTGGAATATCGTAGATAGGTTTATCTGGATACAGTTCGATGCATTGACCCCCAGCCTCAGGAAGGGAATCAATGACGTGCGCTTTAATTTCCAGAAGACCAAGTTCGAAAACTTGGAAAAGACCCACAGGGCCGGCACCAATAATGACAGCGTCGGTTTGTGTAGGTGATTGCAACACGAATTCTCGAAAAGGCTATTAAAGAATTACTTTACGAGCTGATCGAGTTTGTTTTTAACGTCTTTCCACTCATCCGCATCAGGAAGAGCACCCTTGGATTTGGTAATGGAGGTCCAAGTAGGGGAGAGGTCCGCATTAAGCTTGATAAATGACTGTTGATCACCAGGAACATCATCTTCAGCATAAATCGCGTTTACTGGACACTCTGGAACACAGACGGCGCAGTCAATGCACTCATCCGGATCAATGACTAAAAAGTTAGGGCCTTCACGAAAGCAATCAACTGGGCAAACATCAACACAGTCGGTGTATTTGCAGCGGATGCAGGATTCGGTAACAACGTAAGTCATGGCGTTTATTCTAAATAGCCCTGAAACCCGGGCTGCTAAGTTATAAAAGCTCAATTTTAGCCGAAATAGCCAATTTTTCAGGCAAAGCCCTGATTTCTTGGGCTAAAGCCCCTTTTCCAAAGGCAAGCTTCAATTGATTACACTTTAAGGATTGGCATTAATAAAACCCACTAGGAAAGAATGGATTATGGAAGAGTATCGGCTACAGATCGATAAAACAGCAAAACCACTATTGATCATTGACTACACCTTTGGGGGTGACCGTAGTCTGGAGCAAATGAAGTCTACCCATCTGCCTACTCCCTTGCAAAACGCTAAGGTGAAGACGGAGTTTGATTTGGCATATGCCTGGAGTGAATTTGCCCGCAAGTATTTAGAAAGCACCAAAGAGATCGCTGGCACCCCTCTATGCTGGAGTGGACATTACGATCAGCTAGGCAGGGTAATGCTCGAAATGATGCGTTTGAGTCGTGATAAGCAGACGATGGTTGACAAGGATGGTGTTCATGAAATGATTCCTAACCTTGAAGAAATTCCTTTTGTTAGCAAACCTTCTACTCTTGAAGACAAGATGTTTTGTCGAATCTGGCTTTCTTTGATTCGCCATCCCGCCTTTATTGAGATGGAGTTGGATGAAGACGAGCTCACTGCATTTAACTACTGGCAAGGTTTATTTACTGTTGCCCTAGGTAAAACTAATAGCGAGTTATTAAACCAGGTTGCTTAGGTAAGTTGCTTGGGCCACTTAATTCACTTTAGTAGATATAAAAAAAGCGCTCCGTTTGGAGCGCTTTTCTTTTACTAGAACTACCTCAATCAACCTCCGTAGAGGAACTTCGGTAGCCATAATGTCATACCTGGCCAGACATACATGAAGGCCATACAAGCGATCACGATGAACATGTAAGGCATCATGCCTGCAAAAATCTGGTTAAGCGTGACGCCTGGTGGCGATACACCTTTTAGATAGAAGGCAGACATTGCAACTGGTGGTGACAAGAATGCTGCTTGCAAGTTGACAAACACTAATGTTCCCCACAAGAGTGGATCGATATTGAAGTGAGCCAAGATAGGCAAGAAAATCGGCACGAAAATAACAATAATTTCAGTCCACTCTAAAGGCCATCCAAGGAAGAAGATGATTGCCTGAGAGAGCAGCATGAACTGAATTGGTGTTAGGTCTAGCATGAGCACCCATTTTTCGATGATCGACTGACCGCCCAAAATAGTAAACACAGCCGAGAATAGCGCTGAGCCTACAAACAACCAGCACACCATAGAGGTTGTCTTTGCGGTTAAGAAAACCGCTTGCTTGGTGCGTTCAAAGTCCAGGGTACCTGCTTGAAGCGCCAGAATGAAAGCGCCCAATGCACCTACTGCTGCAGATTCGGTAGCAGTAGTTATACCCAGCAGGATCACTGCCAGAACTAAGAGCGTGAGAACACCCAAAGGCATTACTGACTCAATCAGTAGCTTGAGAATTTCAAACTGCTCCTCATCAAACTTGAGGTAGTAGTAAATCAATAGCAAGCCGAAGAGAATGCAAGTCAAGCCAAAATACAACTCGAAATTTTCTGGCGGCCCGGTATTAGCCTCCGCTACAGCCCCAGCGTCAATCGGATCATCACCGGCGGCAGCATCCAATGCAACCAAAGGCGCATCTTCTTCAACTGCTTTGGATTTAATCTTGCTAGAGGTAGCGTCAATGGATAACAATTCTTCCTCAACTGGCTCAGCAGCGCTAGTAGACGCTTTAGCTACTTGAGTCGCAACTGGAACAGAATTCATCGCATCTCTTTCGTTTTGCTGATGAATAATGACATACCACCATACGCCCCACATAGTCAGGGCAATCAAAAATAATGGGGTTAATGCTGCCAGTACATTTTTGAAAATTTTTCCAAAGGACAGTCTTGCATCTGCAGGCGCATTCATGAGTTTGGCAGGTGAAAACAAAGCCTTAAATGTCGCAACCAACATATTTTGTGAATAGTTCTCACGCAAGAAATGAATAGGCGCAGGAACTGGCACGATCAGTTGCTCAGGAGGAAGCTTAGGAGCAACTTTAGGATTAATTAAAGCCCAACCGATGATGTAAACCAAGTACAAGAATGCAAGGAAGAATCCTGGCACCATTGCAGCAGCATAGAGCTTCACTACAGATTGACCAGCAACCGCTGCATACACAATGATCATCACTGAAGGCGGAATCAAAATACCTAAGGTACCGCCGGCGGTAATTACGCCAGCAGCCAAACGGGTATCGTAGCCTGCATTCAGCATTGGCTTCATGGCAATCACACCCATAAGAACCACAACTGCGCCAACGAGACCACTTGCAATACCCCAGAAGGTACAAACAATCAATGTAGCTACCGCTAATGAAGCTGGCAAACGACGGAATGCTAGCTGGATACTGTAGAACATCTTATCTACCAGTGCCCCTCGTTCCATCACATAGCCCATTAAGACAAAGAGCGGAATGGATAGCAGGACATCGTTAGTCATACCCCCGAACGTTCTTTGCACCATCAGAGTAAATACTTTGTTTGCAGTCCAGCTTTGTGAAGGATCGTAGAAGGCTGCAAAACCAAACATCATGCCTAGACCCATCAGGGTAAAGGCAGTTGGAAAGCCCAGCATGATTACCACAATAATCAAGCCAAGCATGACTAGGCCAAGAATTGGATCACTCATGATTTATCTCTTTAGTTTGGCCAATACGATGATGTGCTGCTTCATCGATAGATTTGGCATTTTTAATTGCTTGTTGACGGGATTCGTCATCGACGTGAGTAGACGCGGCTAATTGCTGTTCAACCACATCAATTTCTGCAGCATCTTTTAAGCGCTCAGGCCATTCGCCGGTCTTGAGGCAAATAACGCAACGCATGATTTCAACAATGCCTTGCAAGAGAACAAAGGCTCCAGCAATTGGAATAATTGTTTTGAAAGGATAGAGTGGAGGACCGTTTGCAATCTGAGTGGTGTGCTCACCGATACGCCAAGATTCTGCGGCATAGGTGTAACCGGCATAAACCAAAGCGGTGATTCCTGGAAGGAAGAAGGTGATGTACAAAATCAGATCTAAGGTTGCCTGCGTGCGTGGTTTCATTGACCCGTATAAGAAGTCGCCGCGCACGTGACCATTTTGCGCAAGGGTATAAGCACCACACATCATAAATAGCGTGCCGTATGCCATCACTGATAATTCACCAATCCATGCAGATGGGGAATTAAATGCATAGCGCCGCACGACGTCTGTAAAGACCATCAGCATTAGTAGCACGACAAGCCAAGCAGCAGCCTTACCTACAAAGGTGCTGATCTCGTCTACTCTTAGCATGAATTTATCCATAACTAATCTCCTAAAACAACTTTTTAACTATCTATTTCACTTGGGGAAATATAAAAAAAACCGGACGGGGATGCCGTCCGGTCAAGATGCATACTGCCAGTATTATAAAAGCATTTTAGCCTTTGAAGTAATGGTCGTAAGCGATCTTCATATCAACGTTAACTAGCAAATCCCAGCGAACTGCGCGCTGAGCGAAGGCTTTCTGGGAATCCAGGACTTTCTTGAACATTGGGAGTTCGGCAGCCTTTTTGGCAATAATCTTGTCCCAAGCATTCAACTGGGCTACCAAAATGGACTTCGGTGTAGCGTAGAACTTAACCTTGTCCTTAGTTTGGAGCTCAGCGAAGTCTTTGGAGTAGCGATCAATCGCCTTCCAGGACATATCTGCAGAAGCTGCTTCAGTACCGTATTTCAGGATAGCCTGGAGGTCAGCTGGCAAAGAATTGAATTTCTTCTTATTGAAGATAATTTCAAACTGCTCTGAAGATTGGTGGAAGCTCTGGAGCATGTTGACTTTAGAAACGTCTGGGAAGCCCAAGATACGATCTGAAGTTGCGTTATTGAACTCAGCAGCATCTAGAACACCGCGGTCCATTGCTGGGATGATCTCGCCACCAGGCAATGCTTGTACTGATGCGCCCATATCTGTGAAGATCTCAATAGAGAGACCAACAGTACGGTACTTCAAACCTTTCAAGTCGTCAGCCTTAGCGATTGGCTTTTTAAACCAACCTAATGGCTGTGTAGGCATTGGGCCATAAGGGAATGAGACTACGTCGAGTTTGAGGTCGTTGTAAATTTCATTAAGTAACTGCTGGCCACCACCATATTGGTTCCAAGACAGGAGGGTGTTGGCGTCCATACCGAAAGCAGGACCAGATCCCCAAAGTGCTAGGGCTGGGCTCTTACCGTACCAGTAAGCTAAAACGCCATGACCACCGTCCAATGTACCGCTAGAAACTGCGTCCAACATATCAAAAGCTTTGACTACTGAACCAGCAGGCAGCACTTCAATTTTCAGGCGACCACCTGACATCGCATTTACTTTAGTTGCGTAGTCATTAGCGTACTCATGGAAAATATCCTTAGCTGGCCAAGTTGACTGGAAGCGCAAGTTAACAGTTTGCGCTGTAGAAATCATTGGGAAGCCCATTGCAGCTGCGCCGGCGCTACCAACGGCAGCGTTCTTTAGAAACTTACGGCGTGGACTAGTGTTATTCGTATCTGACATCAAAATCTCCTAGGGTCATTTTTATAAAATTAACTACTGGATGAAACAAATCCTACAAAGAGAATATTCTAAAACGGGTTAAATAGGGTTGAGGGTTTCCCCTTGCTAAAGTGGTCTTTTTATTGTGCAGTGCATCAAAATGTCACCATCATTTTTTTCAAGATCAATTTAATATACGGGAGCGCCGGCGAACCGCTGAGCAGATCAATACAAGGACGCAGATGAGCAACAAGCCAAAAGTTTTAGTAGCAAGAGCAATATTTCCGGATTTACTCGTTAAGTTAGAAGGGTCTTTTGACGTTCGTTCTAACCAGGCCGATCAAGTGTTTACGCCAGAAGAGTTGCAAAAAGAACTGGCAAACGTAGATGGTGCATTGGTAACGGGTAGTGAGCGCATTGATGCAGCAGCATTAGCCAATGCTAAAAATCTCAAGATCGTGGCCAATATTTCAGTTGGCTATAACAATTTCGACGTGCCCGCAATTACCACGGCTGGTGTCATGGCTAGCAATACTCCGGATGTATTAACGGATTCCACAGCTGATTTTGGTTTTGCCTTATTGATGGCTACAGCCCGGCGCGTAACTGAATCTGAACGCTGGATTAGAGATGGTAATTGGGACAAGTGGTCCATCGTGACGAATCCTCTAGGTATGGATTTACACCACAGCACGCTGGGCATTATTGGTATGGGTCGCATTGGCCAAGGCATTGCAAAGCGTGCCTTAGGTTTTGGAATGAAGGTGATTTATCACAATCGCAGTCGCTTGCCTGAGGCTGATGAAAAGGCCTGCGGTGCAACTTATGTATCTAAAGAAGAATTGCTGCGCACTGCTGATCACGTCATCCTAGTATTGCCATACACAGCGGAGAATCATCACACCATTGGCGCAAAAGAAATTGCCCTCATGAAACCGACTGCAACCCTGGTGAATATTGCGCGTGGTGGCATTGTGGATGATGCGGCATTAGCGCAAGCACTCAAAGAGAAAAAGATTTTTGCTGCTGGCTTAGATGTCTTTGAAGGTGAGCCTAAAGTTCATCCAGAGCTATTGAAGTTGAGTAATGTTGTCTTGGCTCCGCATATTGCTAGCGCTACTGAAAAGACACGTCGAGCGATGATCGATTTAGCGGTGGAGAATTTGCGTGCTGCAATAGATGGCAAGCAACCCCCAAGTCTGATTAATAAAGAGGTATTTAAGGGCTAGAGAATAATTAAGCTTGAATTTATAAGGTCGTAAAAATAAAGCCGAGCAATGCTCGGCTTTATTGCTATGTAGTTATTGAAGTTTTTAATTACTCAGCTTCAATCTCTTCTGGTAAGTCGCGCAGCGCCAATTCGATACCGCCAAATTTTCCGGCCACCCAGTTGTAAACCTTGCAAGCGATCCACAGTAAGCCAAAGCCTAATAAGGCGTTGAGAATGAGTGCGGATAACACAGTAAATCCTGGAATGGCACCATCACGAATGAATGCAACAAATAAGGCCAATAAAACGATTGGAACGGAGAAGCAGAGATAAACCAAGACGAGCGTTTTGGCAGTGTGCATTGGGTCGAGAAAGACAAGTTCTTTTTTGCTAAGTTTCATGATGACGCAATCTTAAAGCAGTCCATCAAAAAGCGCTATATCTACCCAGTCCCCGGCAGCAATATTTCCTTGGTCGTGAGCAAGAATGACAAAGCAATTTGCCTCACTCATGGAGCGCAAAATGCCAGCACCTTGACTGCCTGTGAGCCTGACGGTTGGTCGACCATCAGCATTACGTCCCAAGATAGCGCGCTGAAACTCGGTGCGACCCGCTTTCTTGCGAATCGGTGCCTCAGAGATTGCCTGAGTAATGGGTGGCTCAGTCTGGTTTGCGCCATTGAGTTGCAGGAGCGCACTTCGAACAAACTGATAAAAGGTCACCATCACTGCTACTGGATTGCCAGGCAATCCAAAGAACAATGTTTTGCGTGCGGGCAACTTCCCGGCGATGGGCTTGAAAACTCCAAAAGCCATTGGGCGACCAGGACGCATCGCAATCTTCCAAAAACCGACGTCTCCCAGCTCTTGCATGATTTGTTTAGTGAAGTCAGCCTCACCAACAGAGACTCCGCCGGAGGAGATTAAGACATCCGCCTTGGTGGCGGCATCGATGAATGCATTTTTAAGGGAGGCTGGATCATCACGCACAATACCGCAGTCAATGATTTCCAGATTGAGGCGATTGAGTAAGCCGGTAAGGCTATGTCGATTGCTGTCATAAATACTGCCGGCATCCAAGGTTTGACCTAAGGATCGCAACTCATCTCCCGAAGACAGAATGGCTACCTTGAGTTTGCGCTTCACTTTAAGAGAGGCTATTCCGAGGGATGCTGCCAAGCCTAAATCTGAAGGGCGTAATAAACGACCTGCGCTAATCGCAGGTTTACCTTGCTGTAGATCTTCACCGCGTAAGCGACGATTCTCGCCGGGCTTCAATTGATTTTGAGGAAACTCAATATGTGTTTCAGTTTGAGCGCTAGTGAACTCTTGTGGAATAACGGTGTCACAACCGGCTGGCATAACGGCGCCAGTCATAATCTTGAGACATTCACCGGGATTGATCTTACCCTCATAAGGCTTGCCCGCAAAGGCGGTGCCCATGATTTTGAGGGAGACCGTAGCATCATCTGTGCCCAGGCATTGGCCGTTAAAGGCATAACCATCCATCGCTGAATTGTCAGCCGCAGGAACGTCAATTGGTGAGAGTAAATCCTCAGCAAGGATGCGGTTGATTGCTTGGTCTAAAGAAACGATTTCAGTATCACTCGCATCACCAATTGCATTGGATTCTGCAATGAGCTCATTAACCAATTGCGCGATCGCTTTGCGGGCTTCATCTACATGCAGTGATGAAGTAAGAAGAATGGGATTATTGGGTGAGTACTTCATACAAAGGCCTCTTCTAATGCTTTTAATTCTTCTGGGGTATTGACGTTAGCAAATGCTTGCGTGTCATCAAATACCACAGTACTACTCTTCAACTCTTTAAACCAACGATCAATCTTGAGATCGCCTTTTTGTAAAAAAGCTTCTAATGATTCGTTTAGATTGGTACGCATTAAACAAAAAACAGGCTGTGCCCATACCTTGCCATCAGCCTCTTTGCTTGAGGCATATACCAATTCAAAGTCACCGCGGAGCATTTCAGCCGCTAGTCTGCTACCCAAATCTTTGGGTAGCAATGGCGAATCGCAAGGCGTAGTCAGCATATATGGTGTGTTACAAGCCTTGAGGCCCGCAGAGAAGCCGGCTAATGGCCCTGAAAAATCCGGAGTCTCGTCCATGATGACGGGATGGCTATGAATGGCGTATTTAGTAATATTGCGATTAGCATTAATCAACATTGGGCCCACTTGGTGCTTGAGCCTTGTAATCGCTGATTCAATCAGAGGTTTACCGAGGAACGGAATTAATCCTTTATCAATGCCACCCATGCGTTGGGCGCGCCCACCAGCTAGGATCAGACCGGTAATTTGATCGGAAGAAATCATTAGCCGCCGATATAAGACATTTCGACTTTACGAGAACTAGTCGATTGGTTTGTAGTATTCGAGCCGCGAATTTCAGAGTAATGATCATCACGTGTTGCCCAGGTATTCATGATGGCATTGGCAATCTCTAAATCACTTTTGCCTGAGCGTAATAAAGTTTTGAAATCAAAACCTTCATTTGCAAAGAGGCAAAGGTACATCTGGCCATCAGTAGAAATGCGGGCACGCGTGCATTCATGGCAGAAAGTTTGCGTCACACTGGAGATCACGCCCACTTCACCTGAACCATCCTGATAGCGCCAGCGCTGTGCAACCTCGCCTGAGTAGTTTGCTTCAGCTGCCTCCAGCGGAAATACTGCATTGATTCTGGCAATCACCTCTTTGGATGGCAGTACCTCTGCCATATTCCAGCCATTGGAACTGCCCACGTCCATAAACTCAATAAAGCGCAGGATGACGCCACTGCCTTTGAAGTGTCTTGCCATCGAGACGATTTCATGATCGTTCGTACCTTTTTTAACCACCATATTCACTTTGATATTTGCAAAGCCAACTTCTTGAGCGGCAGCAATGCCATCCAAAACATCAGCGACTGGAAAGTCAACATCATTCATTTTTTTGAAGATGACATCATCTAAACCATCCAAGCTCACAGTGAGTCTTTGTAGGCCAGCAGCTTTTAAGTCGGCAGCTTTCTTGCGCAGAATGCTGCCATTGGTTGTTAAGGTGAGATCAAGTGGCTTGCCCTCTGGCGTGCGCACTTGCGCCAACATGCCGATGAGCACTTCTAAATTCTTGCGAAGTAGTGGCTCGCCGCCAGTAAGGCGAATCTTCTCAACACCTAAGCTAGAGAAGATTGAAGTGAGGCGAGTGATTTCTTCAAAACTCAGAAGTTCTTTGTGTGAGAGGTAAGGGTAATTCTGATCAAAGACTTCTTTAGGCATGCAATAGGTGCAGCGGAAGTTACAACGATCAGTTACTGATATGCGTAGGTCGCGTAAGATGCGACCGCGCTGATCTTGGGTATTGCCGTGAGGCATATGGAGTTGCGTGCCAATAGACGGCGTAAGACCTCTGCCTTCGTCGATGCGTATCGGGATTACTTTTGGGATTGCTTTTTCAACCATGTTCTCAATTATGGCTATGAAACGGTGTTTCTGCCAAACCACCAAATATCCTTGTGGGATAAATGGCAGTCCGGAGAAAAGCTTAAAGCATCATTAAACCGTTTTTTCTTGGCCGCCGGTTTCAACTAAAACCATAGGACCTTCTGGTCGGGCTGCTGCGGGTTTGGGCGTTCTGCCTAAGTTGGTTGACTCAGGTTGAATCTGACTTTGGGCTTCTGCATGCTTAGAGGCATCAGTAGCAACCCAGATCATGCCAGCAGACTGCACAACGCTATGTAAAGGAGTTTCTTCAAGCGTCTGGAAGGCAACCTTTGGAAGCTCTGGCGCAGGCTTAGAAATCACTTCAACAGTTGTAGCAGTTGCTACTGCCACTGCTACAACTGGATCTGCTGCTGGAGCACTTTGAGTACCTTGCGCTGGACGATTGGATTGGCGTGGAGGGCGTGGCGCTCTCTCTTGTCTTTCCTTAGTAGGTTTTGCATTACCAAAGCTATTGGCAAGATTCTGAATTGGCATCGATGCAGATGCGCCAGCCATCCCTACAGGAGGACCTGCAAATGGACTTGCTGCCGCTGCAGTAGATGCATCACCATTCTCCGCGCGTTCGCCACGATCATTACGATTGCGACCACGACCACGACGATTGCGACCACGACCACGACGCTCTTCGCCGTCAGCAGTTGGCGCAGCTTCGCCTGGAGCAGCTTCAGTTGCAGGTGTTACTGCAGCTGGGTTTGCTTGGCGTTCTGGTTTTGGACCATTGCGATTGCCGTTACGGTTATTGCCTTGATTGCGATTGCCGTTGCGATTGTTGTTGGCTTCAGTAGTACCTTCAGCAGCAGTTACTGCTGGGCGCTCTGCACGCTCACCATTACGTTCGCCACGACGATTGCGACCACGATTACGGTCACCACCATTGCCATTGCGACCTTGGTTGCGACCACGCGCATTGCTTGGCGCTGGCTTCTCTTCTGCTGCAGGAGAGGAGGAGAACATCTTCTTAATAAATCCAAAGAAACCACCAGAGCTTTCAGCTTTTACAGTTTCAGTACGTGCTGGGCGAGGCTGGCTCATTGGCGCTGGTTGAGTTGGAGTGATGCCTTTAACAGCCGCTTCAGGACGTGCCTTCACATCAGCATCTTTTTTGCTCACTGTTGTATCAGTTTCTAATTCACGAGCAGCTTCTTCAGCCATGACATAGCTCGCCTTTTGATCATCTAAGCGCGGATCATCATGACGTAAACGCTCTAACTTGTAATGCGGAGTTTCCAAATGCTTATTTGGAACCATCAAGACATTTACCTTGAAGCGAGTTTCAATCTTGATGACTTCAGCGCGTTTTTCATTCAACAGGAATGCAGCCACTTCGACTGGTACCTGTGTATGAATCGCTGCAGTGTTCTCTTTCATTGCTTCTTCTTGAATGATGCGCAGAACTTGCAATGCTGAAGATTCAGTATCTCGAATGTGGCCAGTGCCGTTACAACGTGGGCAGGTTACATGACTACCTTCAGAGAGGGCAGGGCGCAAGCGCTGGCGTGACATTTCCATCAAGCCAAACTTGGAGATCTTACCCATCTGAACGCGTGCGCGGTCATGACGCAGAGCATCGCGCAAGCGATTCTCAACATCCTTCTGAGCCTTACTCGATTCCATATCAATGAAGTCAATCACGATCAAACCACCTAAGTCACGTAAACGTGCTTGACGGGCGATTTCATCGGCAGCTTCTAAGTTGGTGCGGGTTGCAGTTTCTTCAATATCAGAACCACGGGTTGCACGTGCAGAGTTCACGTCCACAGAAACTAAGGCTTCGGTGTGGTCAATCACGATTGCGCCGCCTGATGGCAAAGGCACAGTACGTGAGTACGCAGTTTCGATTTGATGCTCAATTTGGAAGCGTGAGAACAAAGGCACATCATCGTGATAGCGTTTTACTCTTGGCAAATTGTCTGGCATCACTACTGACATAAATGCCGCGGCTTGTTCGTAGATGTCATCGGTATCGATGAGGATCTCGCCAATATCTGGCTGGAAGTAATCGCGAATGGCACGAATGACTAAGCTGGATTCGAGATAAATCAGCAATGGTGCTGAATTACCTTTGGCAGCCTCATCAATCGCTTTCCACAACTGCATTAGGTAACTTAAGTCCCATTGCAATTCAGTAGCATCACGACCAATACCGGCGGTACGAGCAATGATGCTCATGCCATCAGCCACTTCTAATTGAGCCATGGCTTCGCGGAGTTCTTGACGGTCTTCACCTTCAATACGACGGGAAACGCCGCCTCCACGTGGGTTATTTGGCATTAATACTAAATAGCGGCCAGCCAAGGAGATAAAGGAAGTTAAGGCGGCACCTTTTTGGCCGCGCTCTTCTTTTTCTACTTGAACAATGATTTCTTGACCTTCGCGTAGTGCATCCTTAATGGAGGCATTGCGAACGTCGATACCTTCTTTGAAATAGGTTCTGGCAACTTCTTTAAATGGCAAGAAGCCATGACGCTCTTCACCATAGTTGACAAAGCAAGCCTCCAGGGAAGGCTCAATGCGGGTAATAACACCTTTGTAAATATTGCCTTTACGTTGTTCGCGACCGGCAGCTTCGATATCAATATCTATGAGTTTTTGACCATCAACGATGGCAACTCGCAACTCTTCTTGTTGAGTTGCATTAAACAACATGCGTTTCATAACACTCTCCTATGGGGGAGGATGTCGTTGCGCGCTGCGTTAGGGGACAGGTTAGATACCGCTTAAGGCATAGCCTCCGGCGGTTTAAGAGTGTGGATCATACAAATCTAGGCATTTATTACCCAGTTCACCAAGTTAACGGGTGGTTAAATCGGTGCCACACTTGACGATCGCCGCAGAGACCT
This sequence comes from Polynucleobacter hirudinilacicola, assembly GCF_002192535.1. Lineage (GTDB taxonomy): Bacteria > Pseudomonadota > Gammaproteobacteria > Burkholderiales > Burkholderiaceae > Polynucleobacter > Polynucleobacter hirudinilacicola. The sequence continues at coordinate 170,943 of NZ_NAIA01000002.1, forward strand.
CCTTTAGGTCATCAATGCAGGCGCGCGCCTGAAAACTGTCTTCTAATCGCGGGTCGCGGCATACGGCACACCAACCCTGCGCCTCATTACAACGGGGGAGGGGCAACCCCGGGAGTCTTTTAAAGGGCGACTCCAAGCTCCACGATTTAAACCTGACTTCAGGTTCGTATCGGGCCAATAAATTGGCTAGAGCGTTGATTATACGGCACAAGTTGAATGACAATGGGGTATTGTTGAGTCCCTTGTCGTCTCAGAACGAGGCGGTAAGAGAGATAAATCATGAAATCTGAACCCATTTCCAAGCCTTTGAAGGTAAAAACGCCTACAACTTCAGCGCCTGCTGCAGTGCATCTCCAGACTATTGGTCCGGAAGAGGCTGGCCAGCGCTTGGATAACTATTTGTTACGCTGGGCCAAAGGGGTCCCCAAAAGTCACGTTTACCGGATTATTCGCTCGGGCGAAGTGCGGGTGAATAAAAAGCGGGCTGAGCCAACTACCCGACTCATTGAGGGTGATGTGGTGCGCGTTCCCCCCGTCAGAATTGCTGAGCCCGCCCAAATGGCAGCAGTCAATAGCGCTCAAACCAAATCGCGGGCTCACGGTTACTCAGACAAAATGCCCATCCTTTTTGAGGATGAGGCTCTCTTAATAGTAGATAAACCTTCTGGTTTGGCTGTGCATGGTGGCTCTGGAATTGCTCTGGGGGTGATTGAGACTTTGCGCATTACTCGTCCAGAATTGAAGTTCCTAGAACTAGTACACCGTTTGGATCGAGACACCTCTGGCGTATTGCTACTTGCTAAGAAGCGTAGCGCTCTCGTGGAGTTGCACCGTCAAATTCGTGAAGGTCAAACAGATAAGCGCTACTACTTGCTAGCCCATGGCGAGATTCAGCAGGGTGCGCAAGTCATGCAACTGAAATACCCATTGCACAAATACCTCTTGGCAAATGGTGAACGCAGGGTTCGAGTCGATCCTGAAGGTTTGCCAAGTCACACCGCATTGCGCGTTAGCAAAACCATGAAGCGTGCGGATGCCGCCATCACCTTGGCGGAGGCTCAGTTAAAAACAGGCCGCACCCATCAGATCCGTGTACACCTTCAGAAGTTGGGTCATGCAATCTTGGGCGATGATAAATATGGCTTTGAAGACCAAGACAAGGTGATTAAATCGAAACGACTCTATCTCCATGCTCATCTTGCGGGTTTCACGCATCCCCGTACTGGTGAGAAGATGCGGATTGAGTCACCGCTGCCAGCTGAGTTTGCCGCGATGATGAAGAATTTTGAACCAACAGAAACATCATGAGCCAAATCCGTCAATTCGGAGATAAATCCGACCGCCGCTATGACCTGATCGTGTGGGATTGGGACGGAACCATTATGGATTCCACGCCAACCATCGTGCATTGCATTCAGCAAGCTTGTCGTGATTTAGGTTTTAAGGAGCCTGATGATGCATTGGCAAGTTCAGTGATTGGTTTGGGCATTCAGGATTCATTGCGTAGAGCAGTTCCTTGGATTGAGCCAGCACACTTTCCAAAACTGACAGATCGCTTTCGTTATCACTACCTCGCAAAAGATCATGAGCTTGATTTATTTGTAGGTATTCGTGAGTTGCTCGAGAATTTACGGGAAGATCAATATCTATTGGGCGTTGCTACAGGTAAATCTAGAGTAGGTTTAGACCGCTCTTTAAAGCACCATCAAATTGGCCATCTCTTTCATGAAACACGAACAGCTGATGAATCCTTCTCAAAGCCCCATCCAGGAATGTTGCTAGAGTTATCTGATGTGACTCAGGTGCCTACGCGCCGGATGCTAATGATTGGAGATACTACCCACGATTTAGATATGGCAGCCAATGCTGGCGTAGATGCTGTGGCAGTAACCTACGGTGCGCATCCCCCAGACACTTTAAAAACATCCCCTTCATTGGCGCATGTAGATGATGTGGCGCAACTGTCACAATGGCTCAAGCAAAATCTGTAAACCACAATAAGCAATACTAAGGAATCAAGATGGAAAACAATCCAAATCCAAACTGGGAACGTCAAGCTCTTGAGCACTTGCTCCTTGAGAATTTGAAAGAGACACGTAAAGCGCGTCGTTGGAGAGCTGTACTACGAGTGCTGACCTTGGTAGTGATTGTTGGTGTGATTCTTGCAGTGTTTGATTTTCATCTGCCGGGGCGCGGTATGGCAGGAGAAAAACACACTGCTATGGTGACTCTAGAGGGTGAGATTTCATCGAGCTCAATGGCGAATGCTTTAGATATCAACTCTTCACTACTATCTGCTTTTGAGAATGAACATAGTGCTGGTGTGGTTCTGCGCATTAATAGCCCCGGTGGTTCACCGGTTCAAGCCGGAATGATTAATGATGAGATTCATCGCTTACGCAAGCTCTATCCGAACAAACCATTTTATGTAGTGGTTGAAGATATTTGTGCTTCGGGTGGCTACTATGTTGCAGTGGCTGGCGATCAGATCTTGGTGGACAAGGCGAGTTTGGTTGGTTCAATCGGCGTGATCATGGAAGGCTTTGGCTTTACAGGCTTGATGGATAAGCTAGGCGTGACCCGGCGCATGATTACTTCGGGATCCAATAAAGGTATGCTCGATCCATTTAGCAAAGAAGATCCAAAGCAAGTTGAAATGGTGAAGACTATGATTGATGAGATTCATCAGCAATTTATTGCTGTAGTCAAAGAAGGTCGCGGGGCGCGCTTGAAAGATGTCCCAGATTTATTCTCCGGTCGCATATGGAATGGCGAGCAGGCCGTCAAAATTGGTTTGGCTGATGGTTACGGCACAGTTGAGTCCGTAGCGCGCGATATCTTCAAAGCTCCGGATATTTTGGACTACACCATGAAAGAGAATTTTGCCGAACGTGTAGCTAAGCGCTTCGGTGCAGAAGCGGGCGCAGCTGCTGGCAAGGCCTTGGTTAAGACACCAGATTTAAAGTAAGACTTAAAAGGTGGCGGCTAGCCTAGAAGGCCGCCCACTAAGCCCATCGTTAAACCTAAAAGAGTGGCATTAAAAACAAATGACAAAAGGCTGTGCGCTGTTACTAAGTTGCGAATTTTTGATTCAACAATAACAATATCAGCAGTTTGACAAGTCATTCCAATCACTAATGAGAAGTGAAAAAAATCAGAGTAGGACGGTTGCGGAGTTCCAACAAAGATGAGGGGTGGAAATTGGGCAGCCTCATTAAAGTTAGCATAGTATGCGTGAGCATAATGAAGAGCGTAGGCTGTCTGTAAAACCATCCAGGAAGCAAAAAAGGTTGCACCTGTCATCGTTACACCAAGGGTTCTATCTTTTAGAGGTATTTCGCCCATCTCACCAATATGAAGAAAAATTGCGGCAAGACTGATAAGGCATGATAGTGAAGTAATAACATACATCATTAATTGACTGTCATCTTCATACTTGACGACATTGGCAATCTTTTTTCCATTAAAAGATTGCATCATCAGGAATGCTAAAGCGAGATAGGTGACTGAAGCAGCGCTCCATACCATCAAAAAACGAATTGAGGGGGAATGACCCTCAAGCAAAATGAATGCGATGATGGCTGCAGCGATTGAACAGATTAATCTAGACTTTGCATTCAGTAAAAGCAGTCGAAGATTTGAGTGTTTATTTTCCATGGGGCCTTGATTGCGATTGAACGTAGTTGATTGAGGTCTAGGCCAACAGTAGAAATACCGTTGGCCTATTTTGTAAGGAAGCGCATGCAGCATCATTTGGGTAGCGCTTACGCCACTCTGCAATCGATAGTGTTGTGATCATTTCTGAAGTGAGACTGAGATCAACGCCTAGGCAAAGTAAAGATTGTGGTGCTAGAGAATTTAAGCACGCCATCAACATTGCGGTATTGCGATAAGGCGTCTCAATCCAAATCTGAGTTTGCTGTAATTTGCGAGACTCGACTTCGAGCTGCTTGAGCTTTGTGCTCCGCTCATGGACGTCATGCGGTAGATATCCCTGAAAGGCAAAGCGTTGACCATTGAGACCGCTAGCCATTAAACCGAGCAAGATAGAGCTTGGCCCCACTAAAGGTTTTACCTGGGCGCCCAAGCGATGTGCCGCTAGAACAAGTTCTGCACCTGGATCGGCAACACCGGGCACGCCAGCTTCGGACATTAAGCCCATGTCATTGCCAGCAAGCAATGGTTTGAGTAAGTCGGCAGGCTTTACGGCATCCCCATATTTTGCATTGCGAGCTGCACCACGCCACTCACTCATGTGCATCTCTTGAATAGTGCAAGCAAGTGGAGCAACACTATCAACGGCTTTTAATAGTGCACGTGCTGTTTTCGCATCCTCAACAATCCAGTGTTTGAGTTTGGCAGTTTGTGTCAGCGTTTCATGAGGCAATACGTGCGGCAGTTGTTCAATGCGTGCATCGTCGCCCAGGGTATTGGGAACTAGGTAGAGTGTGCCTAACTTTGACATGAATAAATTGATTCGATCTCTTAATTCTTGGATGGAATCACAAAACCAGCATCCCGTAATAAACCGGTTAAAGCAATAAGTGGCAAGCCAATGAGGGCTGTTGGGTCATCACTCTGAATGGACTCCAAAAGACTGATACCAAGACCTTCAGACTTGGCGCTACCGGCACAGTCGTAAGGCTCTTCCGCAAGCAAATAACTTTCTAAAACATCATCCGAGAGTTTTCGAAAGGTCACTTCAGTGGGAACGTTTAAGGTTGTTTGCTGCTCGCCCTTCATTAAACAAAGTGCGGTATGAAAAGTCACTGCTTGACCGCGCATGAGTTGTAGTTGAGCGAGAGCTCTTTCAAAATTTCCAGGCTTACCAATTGCGGCGCCACACAAATCCGCTACTTGGTCAGAACCAATTACCCATGCATTAGGATGATCTTTAGCAACTGCCGCAGCTTTTGCAGTGGCAAGACGTAAGGCCAATTCGAGAGTGCTTTCAGCAGTGAGTGGTGTTTCATCTACTTTGGGAGAAACGACTTCAAAAGGAATGCGTAGACGCCCCAAAAGCTCGCGGCGATATGCCGAGGTCGATGCTAGGATGAGGGGCGGATTGATTAATTTACTCATTGCTGCTGACTTTCGAAGAGGCCTTGATTTAGACTGTTGTCATGAATCGTAATCAAGTTTTACCTCAAGTCCAGCTATCGGCCGATCCCAGCGCTTTAAAAAAGGTTGATTTTTGCGCTCCCCAGTCCTATCGAGGGGCTGGCTTTTTGACTATTTCTGATATGCCTAGGCTTGCTGAAGAGGCCTCTGCCATTAATCCAGGGGATGGCTTTGATTGGCAAATGGAGACCCATTTTGAAGATTCACCGGGGAGCGAGTCTCGCCAAATCCTGGAATTAGGTCTAAAAGGGCGCCTTCAACTGGTTTGCCAGCGCTGTTTGCAGGACTGCACTGTAGATTTAGATGAAAAACGCCGTTTTGTCCTCCTTGCCACTGAAGCTGAGGCTGATGATTACCCTATGGAGGATGAGGAGCAGGAGCCTTTAGTCGCCAGCCAGCATTTCAACCTCTTGGAAACCATTGAGGATGAGGTTTTACTGTCTTTACCCTTGATTCCAAAGCATCCAGAGGGCTTTTGTGAGCCCCATGCTTCAGTTTTTGGATTAGAGGATGAGGGTGAGGTAGTTGATGAGCGCGAAAATCCCTTTAACATATTGAAAAATATGAAGAAAAACTCATAAATCGGGCTCCAAATCACCTTCCGTTACCCTTGTTGTTTTAAGTAATCTCTATCGATAAATCAAGCATTTAGCTGCATTTTCATGCTAGAATGTCGCCTTGCTTAGGAGTTCAATATGGCCGTTCAACAAAACAAAAAATCACCTTCCAAACGTGGCATGCACCGTGCGCACGACTTTTTGACCGCACCTGCTACGGCTGTTGAAGCCACAACTGGTGAGGCTCATTTGCGCCACCACATTTCACCAAACGGCTACTATCGTGGCCGTAAAGTTGTTAAAACAAAAAACGACTAATTCTTTTAGTCTAAATAGATCGAAGCGGCTCCCAAAACAGCCGCTTTTTTCTTAGATAAATCACTTGCAGCAATCAATGAGTTTATGAGCGTTACTCTAGCTATTGATGCCATGGGCGGAGATCATGGAGTCGTCGTTACGGTTCCTGCTGCCTGCGATTTTCTAGAAAAACATAGCGATGTGAGGATTGCCTTGGTGGGTGATCCCGATTTAATCAAGCAAGTTTTAGATAAATCCTCCACAGCTCACGTTGATCGTATTCAAATTATTCCCGCAAGCGAAGTGGTATTGATGGACGACCCCATCGAAGTTGCTTTGCGTCGCAAAAAAGATTCATCCATGCGCGTTGCTATTGAGCAAGTCAAAGAGGGCACGGCTGATGCCGTCATTTCCTCTGGGAATACTGGCGCACTCATGGCGATTTCTCGCTACATTCTCAAAACCCTTGAAGGTGTTGACCGTCCAGCCATTGCTACTGCTATCCCAAATGAATTAGGGGGCGGCACAACTATGCTCGACCTGGGCGCAAACGCAGATTGTGAGCCAATACATTTGGTGCAATTTGCCCAAATGGCAAACGTCATGGTGCAGGTGGTTGATGGCAAGAAAAACCCTTCAATTGGGCTTCTGAATATTGGCGAGGAAGTGATTAAGGGTAATGAGGTTGTCAAACAAACCAGCGAGTTGCTACGTCAAACTCATTTAAACTTTTACGGCAACGTAGAAGGTAATGATATTTTTAAAGGTACTACCGATATCGTCGTGTGCGATGGTTTTGTGGGTAATGTCGTTCTCAAGGCTAGTGAAGGTTTGGCAAAAATGATGAGTGGCATGATTCGTGAAGAATTTAAGCGCTCGCTGATGACTAGACTGATGGCGATTTGCGCCATGGTGCCATTGCTGCGTGTACGCAAGCGTGTAGACCATCGTCGTTACAACGGTGCGGTATTGTTGGGTCTGCGCGGTTGTGTGATTAAGAGCCATGGTTCTGCCGATCGCTTTGCCTTTGGTTTTGCTTTAGAGCGCGCATATGAGGCCGCCAAGAATCGCATGGTTGAGCGCATTGCCGCAGCCTTTGTGGTGGAGACAAAAGAATGAGTATTTTTGCAAGAGTTGCTGGCACTGGAAGCTATCTTCCCAAGCAGCGTTTAACTAATCAGGACTTAGTAGAGCGCCTCGCTAAAACAGGTCTAGAAACTAGTGATGAGTGGATTACGACTCGAAGCGGGATTTCTGCGCGGCACTTTGCTGCCGAAAATGAATTAACCAGTGATTTAGCGGTTCAGGCTGCTCAAGCTGCATTAAGTAGCGCCGGAATCACCTCGGAAGATTTGGATCTCATTATTTTGGCAACCTCTACACCCGATCATTTAGGAGGCTTTCCAAGTACAGCCTGTGTAGTGCAAGATAAATTGGGCGCTCATACCGCCTGCGCTGCATTTGATGTGCAAGCGGTTTGTGCTGGTTTTACTTACGCTCTCGCCATTGCGGATGCCTTCATTCGCTCTGGTTCATTTAAAAAAGTACTAGTGATTGGTGCTGAGACTTTCTCTCGCATTCTGGATTTCCAGGATCGCGGTACTTGTGTTTTATTTGGTGATGGTGCTGGTGCGGTAGTGCTCGAAGCCTCTTCAGAGCCTGGCATTCTTTCAACAGCGTTACATGCTGATGGCAGTCAACGCGACATTCTCTGCGTGCCTGGTCGTGCTGGTAATGGTGAGGTTCATGGTTCGCCATTTATGACGATGGATGGTCAAGCGGTGTTCAAATTGGCTGTAAAGGTGTTGGAGCAGGTCGCTCATGAAGCCCTAGGGAAGGCTAATCTCAAGCCTGAACAAATTGATTGGTTGGTGCCACATCAAGCCAATATTCGCATCATGGAGGGCACTGCCAAGAAGATGGGTATGTCCATGGATAAAGTGATTGTGACAGTGCATGAGCATGGTAATACTTCTGCTGCATCAATTCCATTGGCCTTAGACGCTGGTGTCCGCTCTGGTCAAATTCAACGTGGTCAACATCTTTTACTAGAGGGTGTTGGTGGTGGCTTTGCTTGGGGTGCAGCAGTTCTCAAGTACTAAGAGTTTATTTTTTAGTGAATTAACAATATGACATTTGCATTCGTATTCCCTGGTCAAGGTTCTCAATCTGTCGGCATGCTCAATTCGATTTCTGAGCGTCCTGAAGTACGCGCAACATTGCAAGAAGCTTCTGAAGCTTTAGGTGAGAACGTTGCCAAATTAATTGCTGAAGGTCCTGCAGAGGCCTTGTCCTTAACAACCAATACTCAACCAGTGATGCTGACTGCTGGCGTGGCTTTTTACCGCGCTTGGCTGGCAGCAGGTGGATCAGCTCCTAAGGTAATGGCAGGTCATAGCCTCGGCGAATACTCGGCCTTGGTCGCTGCTGGCGTCATTTCTTTTAAAGATGCAGTGCCGTTGGTACGTTTTCGTGCAGAAGCGATGCAAAGCGCGGTACCAGTTGGCACGGGTGGTATGGCTGCTATTTTGGGTTTAGATGATGCTACTGTGATTAAAGTTTGTGCAGAAGCCAGCGCTGCTTCTGGAGGCGTAGTTGAGGCTGTCAATTTCAATGCACCGGGACAGGTGGTGATTGCAGGTGCAAGTGATGCCGTAACCAAGGCATGCGAACTATTGAAAGCTGCTGGTGCTAAACGCGCATTACCTTTGCCCGTGTCTGCACCATTTCATTCTTCTTTATTGCAACCTGCTTCTGAAAAACTCAAAGGTTATCTTGCAAATATTGAATTCAAAACACCAACAATCTCCGTGATTAATAACGTTGATGTCCAAATCTTGAATGATCCAAACGCTATTAAAGATGCATTGGTACGTCAAGCTGCAAAACCTGTGCGTTGGCAAGAAACCATTCAAGCAATGGCTGGACAAGGTATTACGCAAGTAGTGGAGTGTGGCCCTGGCAAAGTCTTGGCAGGTTTAACAAAGCGCATTAATGAGCATGTTATTGGGCTACCCATCTTCGATGAGGTCAGTCTCAATGAGGCTTTGGCTGCAGTGAAATAATTCCAATATCAAAAGATACTCAAGAAATAACGGAAAATAAATATGAACCTCGATTTAAGCGGACAAATTGCCTTAGTGACTGGTGCTTCGCGTGGTATTGGTCAGGCGATTGCAGATGAATTGGTCAAGTGTGGCGCCAAGGTGATTGGCACAGCGACATCGGCTGATGGTGCGAAAGCAATTGATGCACGCTTAAAGCCTTCGGGTGGTTGTGGTTTAGTTTTGAATGTCACCGCACCAAATGCTTGTGAAGAAATTATTGATCAGATTGTGAAAGATCATGGCGGTATCAATGTCTTAGTTAATAACGCTGGTATTACTCGCGATAATTTGGCAATGCGTATGAAGTCCGAGGATTGGACTGATGTGATTGATACCAACTTGAGTTCAGTGTTTCGTTTATCTCAGGCTGTTTTACGCCCCATGATGAAGGCGCGTGGTGGTCGCATCATCAACATCACCTCCATCGTTGGTCACATGGGTAACGCCGGACAGGCAAATTATGCTGCTGCAAAAGCAGGCGTCTCTGGGATGACCCGTGCTCTGGCCCGCGAAATTGGCAGCCGCAATATTACCGTCAATTGCGTAGCCCCTGGATTTATTGATACTGATATGACCCGCGCCCTGAGCGAAGATCAGCAAAATGCCCTCAAAGTGAATATTCCGCTAGCCAGATTGGGTAGTCCCGAGGATGTAGCCCAGGCAGTGGCATTTTTGGCCTCTCCGGCGGCTGGCTATATTACGGGTAATACCCTACACGTCAATGGCGGACTCTATCTAGCCTAACGGCAAAGCAAGGATTTGGTCGTTTTTGGGCGAATTTGCTAATTCGGTCCACCAAACTGATAAAATCCTTTTCATCGTTTTTTACAACCCCTGGGGAAATTAATGGACAACATCGAACAACGCGTTAAGAAAATCGTCGCTGAGCAATTGGGCGTCGCTGAAGGAGATATCAAGAATGAATCTTCTTTTGTGAATGACCTGGGCGCTGACTCTCTTGACACTGTTGAGCTGGTAATGGCATTGGAAGATGAATTCGGAATCGAAATTCCAGATGAGGAAGCCGAAAAGATCACCACAGTTCAGCTCGCGATCGACTTCGCTAAATCAAAAGCTCAGGGTTAATTCCCTAGCTTAGGCATTACTGTGTCAGCATCAAATGGCCGACGCCGGGTAGTAGTCACCGGTCTTGGCCTCATCTCACCTGTTGGTAATTCAGTTGATGTAGCTTGGTCTAATTTGCTTGCGGGCAAATCAGGCATTGCTACCATCACCAAATTCGACCACGCTCCACTTAGCGTTCATTTCGCTGGAGAGGTGAAAGATTTCAATGTCGAAGAATATGTTACTGCCAAAGAAGCTCGCCATATGGATACCTTTATCCATTACGGTATTGCTGCTGGTACGCAAGCTATTCGCGATAGTGGTTTAGAGATTACTGAGCAAAATGCCGAGCGCGTAGGCGTTATGGTGGGCTCAGGCATTGGTGGTTTGCCAATGATTGAAGAAACTGGGGCTGAGCTCTTGGCTCGCGGCCCTCGTCGCATTTCTCCATTCTTTGTGCCAGGCTCAATCATCAATATGATTTCTGGGCACCTCAGCATTTTGTTTGGTCTTAAGGGTCCAAACGTAGCTGCAGTCACTGCCTGTACAACAGGTTTGCATAGCATTGGTTTAGCTGCACGCTTAATTCAGTATGGAGATGCTGATGTGATGGTGGCTGGTGGTGCTGAGTCAACTATTTCTGCTTTAGGTGTTGGTGGTTTTGCTTCAGCAAGAGCACTTTCAACTCGCAATGATGATCCAGCGACCGCTTCACGTCCTTGGGATAAAGACCGTGATGGCTTTGTTCTAGGTGAAGGGGCTGGCGTTATCGTGCTTGAAGAGTATGAGCATGCAAAAGCACGCGGCGCAAAAATTTATTGTGAGCTGCTTGGCTTTGGTATGAGCGGGGATGCGTATCACATGACCGCACCAAATATGGATGGCCCACGTCGTTGTATGGTCAATGCCATGCGCGACGCAGGTTTAAATCCTGATCAAATTCAGTATCTCAATGCACACGGCACTTCCACACCTTTGGGTGATAAGAATGAAACTGATGCCATTAAAGCGGCTCTAGGCGATCACGCTAAAAAAGCCCTGATTAATTCCACCAAGTCGATGACTGGCCACCTTTTGGGTGGCGCAGGCGGTTTGGAGTCTGTTTTCACCATTCTGGCCCTCCATAACCAGAAATCCCCACCCACCATCAATATCTTCAATCAAGATCCTGAGTGTGACTTGGACTACTGCGCCAATACCGCTAGGGATGTAAAGATTGACCACGCAGTCAAAAACAACTTTGGCTTTGGTGGTACTAACGGCACCTTGATTTTTGGTAAGCTGACCTAATATTCTCTTTATCTCCACTTTTTGGTTTTTACCAAGTAGGTCCATAGCATCATGAAAAAGTACTTTATTGCGCTCTTGGCTATTTTGAGTCTTGGGCAAACTGCATTTATTCCTACTGCCTCTGCACAAAATCCCCGGGTAATGATTCCAGATTTTGCGGATTTGGTTGAGCGTGCCAGTCCTGCTGTGGTCAATATTCGGACGACTGAAAAAGTCATGGTGCAACAAGCTCAAGGCGGCATCCCAGGAATGCCTGAGGAACAAGCAGAATTCTTTCGCCGTTTCTTTGGGGTGCCGATTCCAGGTATTCCGAATGGACCAAAACAGGCACAACCAAATTCCGGTAAACCACAAGAAGCTGATCGTGGAGTTGGCTCTGGTTTCATTATTGAATCCAATGGTTTGATTCTCACTAATGCACACGTTGTTGAAGGTGCCACTACGATTTATGTCACCTTGACTGATAAGCGTGAGTTCAAAGCCAAGCTCTTGGGGATGGATAAACGCACTGATGTAGCAGTAGTCAAAATTGAAGCGCGTGACTTACCAAAATTGCCATTAGGCGATTCTTCTAAAGTGAGGGTGGGTGAGTGGGTTCTTGCTATTGGTTCACCTTTTGGCCTTGAGAACACCGTGACGGCAGGTATTGTTTCCGCGAAGAGTCGTGATACTGGCGACTACTTGCCCTTTATCCAGACTGACGTGGCTGTCAATCCCGGTAACTCTGGTGGCCCACTGTTAAACACTGCTGGCCAAGTCATCGGTATTAACTCACAAATCTTTAGTCGCTCTGGCGGTTATATGGGAATCTCTTTTGCGATTCCGATTGATGAAGCAATGCGTGTTGCTGAGCAGTTGCGCACTAACGGAAAAATGACACGAGGTCGTATTGGTGTTGCCTTGGGTGAAATGACAAAAGATGTTGCTGAGAGTTTAGGTTTAGGTAAGCCTCGTGGCGCATATGTGCGTAACGTAGAGCCTAATGGTCCTGCAGCCGTTGGCGGCATTGAGGCGGGTGATGTGATTCTGAGTTTTAATGGACGCGACATTAATAGGTCTACAGATTTGCCACGTATTGTTGGTGAAACCAAACCTGGCACTACAGCTACAGTGCAAGTTTGGCGCAAGGGCAGTAATCGTGATTTAACGGTCACGGTTGTTGATACTGATTCAACACAGGCTGCTGCCAAAAAGTCAGATGCTCCTGCCAACAATGGCAATAGTGCAAATGCCTTGGGGGTAGCAGTAACTGACCTATCGGATGCTAAAAAGAAGGATCTCAATATCAAGGGCGGCGTTGAGGTGACGGGTTTGGGTGATGGTCCTCTGCCTAGAGCAGGAGTCCGTCCTGGTGATGTGATCATTCGGATTGCAGATGCAGATATCACCGGGGTAAAGCAGTTTGAGAGTCTCGTTAAAGCCCTGGATGCTAATAAGGCTGTTCCGGTCTTTATCCGCCGTTCTGACGGCACTTTGATCATCCCTGTCAGGCCAAAATAAGCCCTTTTTAGGCTAAAAAATGGGGTTTGGCGCCTTTTGGGCGCCACCCATTACAATCACTTTAAGACGACTTTTTGCAGCGCATCATTGTGGTGCGTTCTGACAAGGCGTTTTTTGAATGAGCTATTAAGACGCTATGGATTTAATCCGCAATTTTTCTATCATCGCCCACATTGATCACGGCAAATCTACGCTTGCAGATCGCATTATTCAGCTTTGTGGCGGTCTCTCAGATCGTGAAATGGAAGCCCAGGTTCTCGATTCGATGGATATCGAACGTGAGCGCGGCATCACTATTAAAGCCCAAACTGCAGCTTTAAATTACAAAGCTAAAGATGGCAAGATCTATAACCTGAATCTGATTGATACCCCGGGCCATGTGGATTTCTCATACGAAGTTAGCCGTTCCTTATCTGCTTGTGAAGGCGCTTTATTGGTAGTGGATGCCAGCCAAGGTGTCGAAGCGCAAACGGTAGCGAACTGCTATACCGCAATTGAACTAGGTGTTGAAGTAGTACCCGTTCTCAATAAGATTGATTTGCCCCAGGCTGATCCTGAGCGCGCTATTCAAGAAATTGAAGATGTGATTGGTATCGATGCAAAGGATGCGGCGACCTGTTCAGCAAAAACGGGTTTAGGTGTGCATGAAGTGATCGAAGAAATGATCCGTCGCGTACCTCCACCGAAAGGTGATGCGAGCGCCCCTCTGCAATGTCTCATTATCGATTCATGGTTTGATAATTATGTTGGTGTGGTGATGTTAGTGCGCGTTGTGAACGGCACACTCAAACCTAAAGATAAGATTACTTTGATGGCCAATGGCTCAAGCCACCTAGTTGAACATGTCGGCGTCTTTAGTCCGAAGTCAGTTGATCGCCCTGAGTTAAGTGCTGGCCAGGTGGGCTTCATCATTGCTGGTATTAAAGAATTAAAGGCTGCAAAAGTAGGTGATACCGTTACCCATACGACGGGTCAGCAAGGGCGCACTCCTGCTACAGCACCATTGCCTGGATTTAAAGAAGTGAAGTCTCAAGTGTTTGCCGGTTTGTATCCAGTTGAGGCGAGTGAGTACGATCAACTGCGTGAATCACTTGAGAAGTTAAAACTCAATGATGCATCTCTCTTATATGAGCCAGAGGTTTCTCAGGCTTTAGGTTTTGGATTCCGATGCGGCTTCCTGGGTCTGCTCCATATGGAGATCGTGCAAGAGCGCTTAGAGCGCCAGTACGGTATGAATCTGATTACTACGGCTCCAACCGTGGTGTATCAGGTGCAGCAATCGGATGGCACGATCTTGATGGTGGATAACCCATCGAAGATGCCTGAGACCAGCAAGGTCGACACCATCATGGAGCCGATTGTGACGGTGAATCTTTATATGCCTCAAGAGTATGTGGGTTCAGTAATCACCTTATGCGTTGGTAAGCGGGGTATTCAGACGGGGATGAACTATTTGGGCCGCCAAGTGCAGCTCACTTATGAATTGCCGATGGCAGAGATTGTGTTGGATTTCTTTGACAGGTTGAAGTCAATCTCTCGCGGCTATGCCTCTATGGATTATGAATTCAAGGAATATCGTCCCGCTGATGTAGTCAAGGTAGACATCTTGATTAACGGTGACCGGGTTGATGCCCTATCGGTGATTGTCCATAGGAGCAATAGTCAGCACCGTGGCCGTGAGGTAGTCTCCAAGATGCGCGGGATCATTCCGCGTCAAATGTTTGATGTAGCTATTCAGGCGGCTATTGGCAGTAATATTGTTGCCCGAGAAAACGTGAAAGCTTTACGTAAAAATGTGTTGGCTAAATGCTATGGTGGCGACATCTCTCGTAAGCGGAAGTTATTAGAGAAGCAAAAAGAAGGTAAGAAGCGCATGAAACAAGTGGGTAATGTGGAAATTCCACAAGAAGCTTTCTTGGCTATTTTGCAGGTGGAAGATTAATGAACTTCGCTCTGATTCTGCTGATCTTGGTCGTTCTGACAGGCATTGCCTGGGTTGCTGACAAGATGTACTTTGCCCCGCAAAGACGTCTGGCTGGTAACGATCGCATGCCTTTGTGGCTGGAATATACGGCCGGTTTCTTCCCGGTGATTTGTGCAGTATTTGTGTTGCGTTCTTTTATTGTTGAGCCTTTTAAGATCCCATCTGGCTCGATGATCCCCACTCTACAAATTGGTGATTTCATTTTGGTAAATAAATTTACCTATGGCATTCGTCTACCGGTGATCAATCAAAAAGTAGTTGATCTCGGCACCCCTCAGCGTGGCGATGTGGTGGTATTTCGTTACCCACGTGATGAGTCTGTCGATTACATCAAGCGTGTAGTAGCTCTGCCTGGTGATGTGATTACTTATCAAGACAAGCGCCTCACAGTGAATGGTCAGCCCTTGCAATATAGTGGGGGCGATTCCTATCTTGATCCGGAGAATATGCGCTATGCCAAGCGCTTTACAGAAGCTTTCCCTGCGGATTTGGGTGGTAATCGTCATGAGATCTTGAATGATCCTGATCGTCCTGCAACAGTATTTCCGACAGAGCGTTTTCCAGGCTCAGACTTCTGCCAGTACCAGCAAACTGGTCTCACTTGTAAGGTTCCACCAGGACACTACTTTGCGATGGGCGATAACCGTGATAACAGTGCCGACTCTCGCTATTGGGGTTTTGTGCCCGATAAGAATATTGTGGGCAAAGCCTTCTTTGTCTGGTTGAACTTGGGTAACTTAGGTCGCATTGGCGGCTTTGAGTAAGAGATCATGAACGCGCGCGCCGTTATCGAAACCGCACCATTGCAAGAGCATCTTGGCTATACCTTTAAGAAGCCTGAGCTTTTGAATCAAGCCTTGACTCACCGCAGTCATAGCAAAAAGAATAACGAGCGCTTGGAGTTCTTAGGCGACTCCATTCTCAATTGCGTAGTAGCTGATTTACTTTACGAGCGTTATTCCGATTTAGATGAGGGCGATCTTTCTCGTGTGCGCGCTAATCTCGTGAAGCAACAGGCTTTATATGAGATTGCGCAAACTTTGTCTCTCTCTGACTATCTCCGTTTGGGCGAGGGTGAGCTCAAGAGTGGTGGCTTTCGCCGCCCTTCAATCCTGGCGGATACTTTAGAGGCAGTTACTGGCGCAATCTTTTTAGATGGCGGATTTGATGCAGCAAAAATATGCTTGCGCAAACTCTATTCTGCAATCCTGGCACAAGTTGATCCAAAAACTTTAGGTAAAGACGATAAAACACTCTTGCAAGAATGTTTGCAAAGCTATCAATTACCTTTGCCGACTTATAACGTTACTGGCACCACTGGCGCAGCGCATAACCAGCAATTTGAAGTGGAATGCTTGATTCCGAGTTTGAAAGTTTCGGTTAAAGGTGAGGGCGCCTCACGCCGAGCTGCAGAGCAATCTGCTGCTAAGACTGCTTTACTAGCAGTGCTCAAAGCATTGCCACAAGAGTCTCGTAAACCCAAGAAAACCCGGTCGGCTAAGAAAAAAGCAGCCAAAAAAGAAGTGACCGAAGAGCAGTTAAATCTTAAGCTGAAGGGCTAATCGTGTTTAGATGCGGCACTATCGCCATTGTTGGGCGTCCCAATATGGGCAAATCAACACTGCTAAATGCCTTGGTTGGTCAAAAGATCAGCATTACCTCTCGTAAGGCGCAAACCACTCGTCATCGTATTTTGGGGATTCAGAATCGTGAAGAGGCGCAATTTATTTTTATTGATACGCCAGGCTTTCAGACGCGTTTGATGAATACGCTGAACAAAGCACTAAACCGCACAGTGACAACTGCTCTACAAGACGTTAATGTCGCTTGCTTTGTAGTTGAGGCGGGTTATTTTGGTGAAGATGATAAGAAAGTTTTAAAACTACTGCCTGAGGATTTGCCGGTAGTACTGGTTCTCAATAAGCTCGATCTTTTTAATAGTCGTTTTCAGACCCCTTCCGAACGCGATCAGGCATTACTTAATTTTATAAAAGACATGGCGCGACCATGGAGCGAGCTGGGCGGCCACGAAGATCAGAAGTGTGAGTTTGCAGAAATTGTGCCGATGAGCGCTAAAAGTCCTGGTGACGTACAAAGACTCTTAGATGTATTAGAGGGTTATCTGCCTGAAGCAGAGGCTGTCTACGATGGCGACACCATCACCGACCGTAGTGAGCGCTTTCTTGCTGCTGAAATTCTGCGAGAGAAGGTCTTTCGTTTTACAGGCGAAGAGTTGCCTTACACCTCTACAGTGGTAATTGATCAATTCAAGATGGATGGCAAGATGCGCCGCATTGCTGCAACCATTTTGGTGGATCGCGATAGCCATAAAGCCATGATTATTGGTCAAAAAGGCGAGCGTCTTAAAAAGATCTCCACGGATGCGCGGATTGATATGGAAAAGCTCTTTGACGGCAAGGTCTTTTTAGAGACTTGGGTCAAGGTGAAGCGTGGTTGGGCAGATGATCGCGCTGAATTGCGGGCGCAGGGTCTGGAATAAGTTCTCATGGCCTCGATTCGCGTTGCTGACGAGCCTGCTTTTGTATTGCATAGCATTCCCTATAAAGAGACAAGCTTAATTCTGGATGTTTTTACTCGGCAGTATGGCCGTATGGCCTTGATTGCTAAAGGTGCAAAGCGTCCACACTCTACATTACGTCCTGTGCTACAACGTTTTCAACCGCTACTAGTTTCTTGGAGCGGTAAGTCAGAGTTGCGCACTCTTACAAAATCCGAGTGGGTAGGTGGTATGCCTTCCTTAGTTGGCGATGCACTACTTTGTGGTTTCTATCTCAATGAGCTGCTAGTCAAGTTCTTGGCGCGTGAAGACGATTACGAAAAACTCTACGATCGCTATACAGAGACCATTAATTCCTTATCGAACCTGGAATTTGAATCCAAAGGCCTAGAAGAAATTCTGCGCCCATTTGAGTTATCACTCTTGCAGGAGACGGGCTATGCAGCCGCCTTGGACCGCTGTGTTGAGACTAACGAGTTCCCAGATGCTAAGACTCAGTATGTCTATCAGCCTGAACGCGGTGTTCGCCCGGCGCAAGGCGATGATCCCGGACATTGGCCAGTGTTGACTGGTAAATCACTGCTTGCAATTGCAGCCGGGGATTTTTCAGACCCAGAAACCTTGTCTGAGAGTAAGCAGTTGATGCGTTTCCTGCTTGGCTTGCACTTACAAGATCAGGTTTTGACCACTAGACAAATTCTGATTGATCTCAAAAAAATCTAGTAATCTACAGTTATGACAACCCAAGCACTAGAACTCGGCATCAATATCGATCACGTCGCTACCTTGCGCAATGCCCGTGGGACAGTCTATCCAGATCCGATTAAGGCTGCAATGCTCGCAGAGGACGCAGGCGCTGATTTAATTACTCTGCATTTGCGCGAAGATCGTCGACATATTAAAGACGCTGATTTACTGGCATTACGCCCGCTCATTAAAACGCGGATGAACCTCGAGTGTGCAGTGACTCCTGAAATGCTGAATATCGCTTGTCAGGTAAAACCACACGATGTGTGCTTGGTGCCTGAGAAGCGTGAAGAAGTTACAACTGAAGGCGGATTGGATGTTATCGGCCACTTTTCTTCCGTCAAAGCAGCCACTAAGCAATTGCAAGATGCGGGTATTCGGGTATCGCTGTTCATTGATCCTGAAGAAAAGCAATTACAAGCTGCAAAAGATACTGGCGCTACAGTGGTGGAGTTGCATACTGGACGTTATGCGGATTTATCTGGTTCAGATCAGGCAAAAGAGTTGGAGCGTATTCGTAAAGCGGCTCAGTTTGGAAAGAGCATTGGCTTGAGAGTGAATGCTGGTCATGGTTTGCATGAAGGTAACGTTATGCCCATTGCTGCTATCGCCGAATTATCTGAACTCAATATAGGTCATGCCATTGTTGCTGAGGCAGTATTTAAGGGCTGGCAAAAAGCAATTATCGATATGAAGACTCTGATGACTCAGGGTCGAAAAAACGCATAAAGCAAACACTACAAATGATCATTGGTATTGGTACAGATATCCTACAGATTGAGCGCTTACAAGCTGCTTATGACCGGACCAATGGGCGCTTAGCCGAGAGAATTTTAGGCCCTGATGAGATGTTAGTCTTTAAACATCGCCTTGCTAGAAATCACAAGCGGGGTATTGCGTTCTTAGCAACCCGCTTTGCTGCTAAAGAAGCATTCTCCAAAGCAATTGGTTTAGGAATGCGTATGCCGATGACATGGCGTTCATTACAAACCTTAAATGAGCCTAGTGGAAAGCCGGTAACTTCATATTTAGGCGCACTCGCCAAATTTATGGAAGAAAAAAATTGGGTAGCACACGTTACCGTGAGTGATGAGCAAGATATGGCAATTGCTCATGTCATCGTCACTCAAAAATAATCGTCAGAAATACAGAATTGATCAAGAGGAAGAGATGAGTAAAGCCACCATGAACCCAGGACCAGTGACATTGGATGTGCTTGGCCAGGCCTTAAATGCCGAAGATCGTCGTCGTATCCTAGATCCCCTAACTGGCGGCGTCATCTTGTTTGGTAGAAACTTTGCCAACCGTCAACAACTCACCAAACTCACCGCTGATATTAAAAAGTTACGTCCTGATGTATTGATCTCCATTGATCATGAGGGTGGTCGGGTGCAGCGCTGCAAAACAGATGGCTTTACCCATCTTCCAGCAATGCGTAAGTTGGGTGAGTTCTGGTGTGTCAAGAGTAATTCGACCCATACTGCCGAGTCTGCTGCGCTGGCTATGGCGGCGGCAACAGCTTGTGGCTATATCCTAGCTACTGAATTACGCGCTTGCGGTGTGGACTTTAGTTTTACACCAGTGCTTGATCTGGATTTTGGTCGTAGCGGGGTCATTGGCGATCGTTCCTTTAGTCGCGACCCGCAAATGGTGTTTGCCTTGGCAAAAAGCTTGAACGAAGGTTTGCGCTTAGCGGATATGGCCAACTGTGGTAAACATTTTCCGGGTCATGGTTGGGCAGAAGCTGATTCTCATGTAGCAATTCCTGTGGATGAACGTTCTCTATCTGAAATTCTGAATAATGATGCCAAGCCATATGAGTGGTTAGATCTCAGTTTGACAGCAGTGATGCCGGCTCATGTGATTTATCCGAAGGTAGATAGCAATCCCGCAGGCTTTTCTAAGATTTGGTTGCACTCTATCTTGCGTCAAGAGTTAGGGTTTGAGGGTGTAATCTTTAGCGATGACCTCTCAATGGAGGGAGCGAGTGTTGCTGGCTCTGTAGTGAAGGGCGCTGAGTTGGCCCTAGAGGCTGGTTGTGACGCTGTTCTAATTTGTAATCGTCCGGACTTAGCCGATCAATTACTTGCAAAGCTCAAAGTTACCAAGACCAAGCAAGCAGAATCTACTAAGCGTCTAAATCGCTTGATGCCAAAGTCAGCTGCTTTATCCTGGGATGAGCTACAAGGTGAAGCGCAGTATCAACATGCTAAAGGTCTTCTCAAGCAGATGAATTTGATTCATTAAATCCTTGTACATTCTTTGTAACTCTCTCCCATTCGGAGAGGACATGTTGCTTAATGCTATCTCCTTGGGCTCGCGCACAGAAAATCGTTTCTACATTGACGGGCTGATATATCTTCTGTAGTCTCAGTGAATCACCCTCTGTCGAGAAGTTGGGCATCCAAGATCCCCAGAAAAATCCGATACTTTCTAGCTCTAGATAGGCATTTGCGGCAGCTTCTTGCTCGATAGGGATGTCTAAATAAATAGAGGCTAGATTGAGAGCCTCCAACTCCCTGAGCTCATGCTTAACAGCAGGAATTAAGTCATCGCCAATACGATCTATAGAAATATTTGCAGTTTGAATGCTGGAGTTAATGACAGTATGAAAGGTGGTATTTCTGTTCGCCGTTTTTTTGGTAACGACGATATTGCGCTGTAGATTTAAGTCTTCAGCTAAAGCCTTTGCATGCTCAGTATGTTGGGAGGGTATAAAAATAGTGTGCGGACGATCATGTAATGGCAGGTAAAAAGCCAATAAAGACATTCGCGTGTCTGGATGATTTTCCAAGCCTTTCATGGAAATAGTCGCAGGCGTATCCCCAATAAACAATCCAGTCTCTTTTGCATTGAATGCAATCATTTCATGCTGACTATAAACATGATTAGTCACACATTCAGTCCAAAATCCAGGTAAAGCTAGCTCATTGGCTATATCAATTCTCTTTTTTTGCCATGGATTCTGCAATATGGTGTCCCCTGAAATTGGGATCAACCATCATCTTTCCAGCTTCTGGAGAGACGTTGTGAGCTCCATCAAACGTAAGCGCACAGTGTCCGATGATTTTCCCGTTATTCAATTTTGCAACCACCGAGTGCATCAGCTTTTTCTGGATAACTTCCTCTAGTCGTTCCACGTCATACATCAAGGTATTGGGGTAGCTTTCGCCATAGCAGTTACGAACACAGTCAATTAACTGGGGTAGATCAGCCAGCTCTAGGCGAGTAATTGCTACGGAAAGATTGTCATTCATAGTCTATCTATTATGGGGGGAAATTTAGAAATAAAAAAGCCCGGCGAATCGGGCTTTTGTGTGTTGAGCAAGATACTCAGTATTTAATTAGTTAGCGCGGCTTCGGTATTCACCAGTACGAGTATCGATCTCGATCTTGTCGCCAGTATTGCAGAACAAAGGAACTTGCAATTCATAGCCAGTAGCTAGTTTTGCGTTCTTCAAGACTTTACCGGAGCTAGTGTCACCTTTTACTGCTGGCTCTGTATAAATGATTTCGCGAACGAGTGAGTTTGGCATTGCGACTGAAAGCGCCTTGCCTTCGTAGAACACTACTTCACAAGGCATGCTTTCTTCGAGGTAATTCAATGCATCACCCATGAATTCAGCTTCAACTTCGTATTGGTTGTAGTCACCATCCATGAATACATACATAGGATCAGCGAAGTAAGAGTAGGTGCAATCTTTTTTCTCGAGGATCACAACATCAAACTTGTCATCGGCCTTGTAAACACCTTCATTTGGTGCGCTGGTTAACAAGTTCTTAAATTTCATTTTCACAACGGATGAGTTGCGGCCTGAGCGGCTGTATTCTGCTTTTAAAACGACCATGGCATCGGTGCCGATCATGACTACGTTACCAACGCGGAGTTCTTGTGCTGTTTTCATCTTGCTATTCCTGGGTGCAGAGCTATTTTTCTGCGGTTTTTATCAAAAACAAGATTGTAACCGCCCGCAGGCCTTTACTGCAGGGCTTAGGCTATAAAGCGCACTAGGCGCGCGGCTAGACCACCATCCCCCTGTGTTTTGAGGATATGGCTACGCCAAGCCTTGGAGTGGCTATCCCATGTTTCTAGTGATTTAAGCCACTCACTGGGCATGGCCCAGGTCATGGCAGCAATAGTCGCCAATCTGAGTTCTTGACTAGCATTCTCTAGGTATAAATCTAAGAAAGCGGCTAATTTAACCTCATGGGCCCGATCCTCTTGAGGATAGATATGCCAAATAAATGGTTTGCCCGCTAGTTGAGCGCGAACAAATGAATCTTCACCGCGAACAATATTGAAATCACACTGCGATAACACCCAGTCATATTCATCTTGCGACACAAACGGCATGGAAAGAAGTTGTATGTTTGAGGGTAGCGCTATGGTTTTTTCACTACAGAGGTTGAGAAGCTCAGCATGGCCATGAGTTAATAGCACATCGACACTCTCATCAATGCTAGCCAAGTCCTCAAGCCATTTGCGCAAAGGGGCTCCAGGGTAGCAAAAAACACTAATCCGTTTTGCTCCAGATCTAAGTTTTAACCAGATGGACTTTAGGCTCTGGGGAACAAGATGAGCAACTTGCCCTCCTTCTAAAGGAATCGGATCCAACAGTAAACCACCAGTATCTTCCTGAAATCCTGGGAAGAAAAAATACTTAGGAATACCGTGAGATTGTGGCGATGCTTTTGCATGAAATTCTGCGACCCATGGTTCAGCACTGAGATACTCTAAATTAATGATGATCGGTTTGATTGGGGCAATAAACAGTCCAGCCAAATAACGTTCTGGTAAATCACAGCCAAAGGCTTCAATCACCACATCTGGTGTTTCAACGGGGTGACGGGCATTGCTATAGCTAGCCTCCCAGGGTTGGATATCAATTTTGTGTCCCAGCGCTTCATCGCTGCCAGAAGCGAGTAAATTAAGAGTTGGTAAGTCATCACAGAAAATACGGACTTGTTGGCCATGAAGACTTGATAAGCTTCGGGCTAGACGCCAGCAAACACCAGCATCACCATAGTTATCTACGATTTGGCAGAAAATATCCCAACGCATGAGTAATTCTTCTTTTGAAAACCTTCAGCAAGACGTTAAACGGCTACCCGGATTGCCGGGGGTGTATCGCTTCTTTGATGAAGCGGGGCATATTCTGTATGTTGGCAAAGCACGTAACCTCAAAAAACGCGTCTCCAGTTATTTTCAAAGCAAACAACTTTCACCGCGCATAGCACTCATGGTGGGCAAAATTGCCCGCTACGAAACAACAGTAACACGGTCCGAAACCGAAGCCCTCATTCTAGAGAACAATCTGATTAAAGAGTTGGCTCCGCCATTCAATATTTTGTTCAGAGATGATAAGTCTTACCCCTATGTAATGTTGACGGGCCATCAGTTCCCAAGGTTGGCATCTTATCGAGGTAGGGTGGATAAGCGTAATCATTATTTTGGACCGTTTCCGAATTCTTGGGCGGTGCGTAATAGTGTGCAGATTTTGCAAAAGGTATTTCGTCTACGTACCTGTGAAGACTCTGTATTTAAAAATCGAAGTCGGCCATGTTTACTGCATCAAATTCATCGCTGTAGCGCCCCTTGTGTTGGTAGGCTCAGCGTAGAGCAGTATGGCCAAGATGTGGCTCAGGCAACGCGCTTTCTGGAGGGTGATCATAGTCGTGTACTGTCAGAGCTCGAAAAAGAAATGCATGTCCATAGTGAAGCCATGGAATTTGAAATGGCGGCAGTACTACGTGATCGTATTACTGATCTTTCAAGTGTTTTACAGCAGCAATCTATGGATACTGTCGCCGAAGGTGAGGGAGATGTAGATGTGATTGCTGTCGCGCAAATGGAGGGAATGGTTTGTGTGAACCTGGCAATGATCCGTGGCGGACGTCACCTGGGTGATAGGGCTTACTTCCCTAAGGGATTGCGGACTACCTCGGGCGAGCTTCCATCACCCCCAGAAATTCTGGAAGCTTTTATTGCACAACATTATTTAGAAGAAAAGATTGATGAGTCAGTATCTGGTGCAGCAACGAATTTAATTCCGCCAGTCTTAGTTCTAAATTATGCCTTGCAATCCATTAGTGACGATGTCTCTGAGTTAAGTGATAAACCACCTGAGGATTTGCACGATTTACTCAATACGCAAGCTGGCAGAAAAATTACCTTCTTGCATCAGCCGCAAGGTCAGCGTCGTCATTGGCTGGCAATGGCTGAAGGTAATGCCAAGATCGCTTTAACGAAGCGTTTAGTAGAGACTGGTGGTCAATTAGCAAGAGCACGTGCTTTGGCAGATATTTTGGCGCTTGATTTAGAAACTCTTGAGCAATTGCGTATCGAGTGTTTTGATATTAGCCATACCTCTGGTGAGGCCACTCAAGCTTCGTGCGTTGTGTATGCCAAGAATACAATGCAATCGAGCGAATATCGCCGCTTCAATATCAATGACATTACGCCGGGTGATGACTACGCAGCAATGCGCCAGGTACTGCAAAGACGCTATGCAAATTTCCAAGAGCTTCCTGTAGACAAAATTCCACAAGTGATTTTGATTGATGGCGGCAAAGGGCAAGTGGAGATGGCAAGACAAGTTCTGACTGAATTCGGCATGGATGTGGGCCTGATTGTTGGCGTAGCTAAAGGCGAAGGTCGTAAAGTTGGCCTTGAGACACTGATCTTTGCTGATGGACGCCCGGCCTTGGAGCTTGGTATTGATAGTGCTGCATTATTGTTAGTTGCCCAGATTCGTGACGAGGCTCATCGTTTCGCAATTACAGGCATGCGTGCAAAACGAGCCAAGGCAAGAACCGTATCCCGTTTGGAAGAAATCGAAGGTATTGGCGCTAAAAGACGTCAAAAGCTATTAGCCCGCTTTGGCGGCCTAAAGGGTGTTGCCAATGCCAGTATTGAAGAGATAGCAAGTGTAGAAGGGGTATCACTCACTCTTGCTGAGCAGATTTATCGTCAACTGCATTAGTAAATTAGTCTCTCACTTGGTTTATGCTTGACGTATGCCGTTTAATCTTCCTATTGCCCTAACCTGGTTACGTGTTGCAGCAATTCCATTGCTGGTGGCAATCTTTTATTTGCCTGGTGCCTGGTTAACCCCGTTTGAGAAGAATGTCATTGCAACCATCATCTTTGTATTTGCTGCGCTCACAGATTGGTTAGATGGATTTTTAGCCAGACGCATGCATCAAGAATCTGCTTTTGGACAATTTCTTGATCCAGTGGCGGATAAACTCATTGTGGCAGCTGCACTATTAGTCCTGCTGAATATGGATCGCGTTCAAGTATGGGTTGCTCTCATCATCATTGGCCGAGAAATTACGATCTCTGCTTTGCGAGAGTGGATGGCTTTATTGGGTGCCGGCAAAAGCGTTGCTGTGCACATGGTTGGAAAATTAAAAACAACCGCACAGTTGGTCGCAATTCCATTTTTGCTGCTGAATGACACTTTATTTGGATGGCTAGATTGCGCCAGAATCGGCACTTGGCTAATTTGGGTGGCTTCATTTTTAACGCTTTGGTCCATGTTCTATTACATGAAAAAGGCCTTGCCGCAATTGGCAGGCAAAATTGATTAAATCTCAAAAAGCCCAGCTAGATAAGGTTTTAGAGCGTATTTGAATAAGGTTGTTTTTGGCTTTCAAGGCCAATAATGCTTTCTCTAGGATTGTTTGTTAAACTACTGCCCTGTTATGCGGGAATAGCTCAGCTGGTAGAGCGATACCTTGCCAAGGTATAGGTCGGGAGTTCGAACCTCCTTTCCCGCTCCAAGTTCGATGGGAAGCCCTCAAAAGCTTCCCATTTTTGATTTGAGTATCTGTGGCGCGTTGGCCGAGTGGTTAGGCAGGAGCCTGCAAAGCTTCGTACGGGGGTTCGATTCCCTCACGCGCCTCCAGTAATTTCGCTTGACGAAATGGGGACATCCCCTAAAATACTTTCCAGTAATGTAAGCAATACTCATTAACTACATAAAGCGAAAAATGATCAATATTCATACCCTTAAAGTCGGAACACTCGCATTGTTCTTATCTGCTTTATTGGGCGCATGTGCCAGCTCTGGAGACTCTCCTACTGGGACTGCTAATGAGGTTCAGGAAATTCAGACTCAGCTGCTAGGCGATATGCCATTGCCAGCCGCCTCAAAAATTATTGGCGCAGATTCCTTAATCATTGGTCGTGGTGATAACTGGGTAGGCCGTGTAGTGTTGTCTGGTGTTCAAACACCAACAGATATTTATGCTTTCTTTCAGTCTGAGTATCCACGTGCAGGATGGACGACTGTCAGTGCAGTGAAATCTAAAACCAGTATTTTGGTTTTCACAAAAGGTGATCGTACGGCTACAGTTGAATTAAATGAGGGCTCATTGACTGGACCAAAAACGATTATTACTATTACCTCCTCGCCAAAGAATGCAAACGTCGTTGCACCAAGCCGCAAGTAATCAATTAGTCGCCGATTAAAAAAGGCCTCCACTGGAGGCCTTTTGCTTTATGTGGGTTGGCTTACAACCCTCCGGCCCGAATGAGACCAACAGCTTGGCCTTCAATAGCAAAGTTGGGCTGACGTCCATCTACCAGAATGTTCTTGAAGTCTGGATTCTCGGCTTGTAATTCAATCACCATGCCATTCGCTGTTTTCTTTTGTTGCCAGCGCTTTACGGTCACCTCATCATCGAGACGAGCAACCACGATATCGCCATTGCGAACCTCTGTTGTTTTGCGAACAGCTAAATAGTCGCCATCCAAAATTCCAGCATCACGCATGCTCATGCCAACCACTTTTAATAAGTAGTCAGCACCTTTACTAAATAAGCTCGGATCAATAGGAACTTGTTTTTCAATATGTTCTACAGCCATGATTGGCGAACCAGCAGCAACACGTCCAATGAGCGGAAGAGTGAGTTGTTGTAATGCGCCCGATGGTAATGACATCTGACGATATTTATTGGTGTGATGCGTTTGATTAAAACGCTGTGGAATACGAATGCCACGAGAAGTACCAGGCGTTAGTTCGATGTAACCTTTTTTCGCTAATGCACGAAGGTGCTCTTCAGCGGCATTAGCAGATGCAAAGCCGAGTTGAGTAGCAATTTCTGCGCGAGTAGGTGGTGAACCACTCTCATCGATGGCCTTGGTGATTAATTCCAAAATCTCATTCTGGCGTGAAGTGAGCTTGGGGAGGGCAGTCAGCTCCTCTGGAAAATCGACTGTATTTATGTCCATACTGGGATTGTATACAGCACTATTTGATAATTCAAGCACTTTTGCTGGGGGGATAATGGAAGAATGAGCTCCAAACTAAATTCGCTGGAAAAATCACCCCATATCTTGGTTTTGGGAATGGGCGGCACCATTGCTGGTTTAGCCCCAAATCCAGCCGATCAGCCATTGCAATATCAGGCTGGACAGCTGAAGGTGGAGTCTTTACTGACCCATATCGAATCTGCGGTTCCAAAGAGTCTCAAGCTTATATCCGAGCAAGTAGCCAATATCAACAGCCGGAACCTGACGGAGGGCTTATTAAGTAATCTTGGCGAGGTTGTTAGGGCTTCCCTTGCTAATACCGAGGTTCTGGGGTTAGTGATTACTCATGGAACCGATACGATTGAAGAGACAGGCGTCTTTTTACAGCTTACCTGCGGTAATTATGCTCAAATTTTAGGCAAACGGGTGATCTTAACCGGCGCTATGTTGCCATCAAACGCATCTCAAGCAGATGGCCCCTCTAACCTATTGGATGCCATTCGCTGGGCATCAACCCCTTTGGATAATTGCCCTGGTGGTATTTATGCAGTGATGGATGGTAGAGGCTGCATGGCGATGGATTTGGCTAAACGACATGGCACAGCTTTGAACGCACCGATTCAAGCCTCTCCTAGTAGCTCGGTTGGCTTATTTAATCCCTCATGGCTTTGGGGTGTGAAGGCTAAACAGGCAGCCTGGACTGAAGATTTGCCTATCCCTAAGGGCGATGAATGGCCTTGGGTGGAGATCTTGACGAGCCATGCGGGTGCACGTTCTGAGACGATTAATATCTGGCTTAATTCTAGGGTCAAGGGATTAGTCCTCGCTGGATCAGGAATGGGTGGCTTGCATGATGCCTGGAAGGATTCTCTGGTAGCAGCTGTAAAACAGGGTGTTGCGCTCGTGAGAACCACTCGAACCGGAGCTGGAGCTACCTTGAGTGATATTCCCGAAAAAGATCTAGACGGATGCTTGGCATCCGGTACTCTTTCTGCCCCCAGAGCCAGAATTGCGCTTCAATTAGCTCTGAATGCTGAAAAACAGGCTCAATTAACTGGTAAATCCCTGACTTGGCAGGATTTTTTTGCTAGAATAGCGGTCTTGCCTGAGTTTAGGTAAGCGCTAAAAAGCGGCATTAAAAGTGTTGTAGCAGTACCTACAATTTGTTACTACCTTGTCACACTGGCGCTAACTTTAAAAACCATCGAAAGTTAGCAAGACGCCCAGGTGACTTTATCCTTAAGGAGTGTTAGATGCGTCATTATGAAATCGTCTTTATCGTCCATCCGGACCAAAGCGAGCAAGTGCCTGCGATGATCGATCGCTACAAAGCTACATTAGCAGCTGCGGGCGGCAAAATCCATCGTATGGAAGATTGGGGTCGTCGTCAGATGGCTTACATGATCGACAAACTTGCTAAAGCCCATTACGTTTGCATGAACATTGAGTGCGACCAGAAAACTCTGGAAGAGCTCGAGCATGCGTTCAAATTTAACGATGCTGTTTTGCGACACCTCATCATCAAGACTAAGAAAGCTGAAACAGAGCCTTCCATCATGATGAAAGAAGTGCAACGTGAAGAAGCGCGCAAATCAGCTCAAACCGAAGCTCCTGTAGCGGCGGAATAAGTTAGAAATTTGAAGAGGAATACACAGACTAGAAAACGTATCAGAGAAGCGGAGCGGCGTTGAATCATTTCACCCTCACTGCAATCTTGGTATCTAAAGACGCGATTCGATTTACACCAGCAGGAATACCGGTGATGCATTGCCAGCTAGAACATAGCGGCCAGGCAAACGAGGTAGGAGTGGCAAGGAAAATTCAGATGAGTGTTGAAGCCATAGCAATTGGTCCGATACAAAAGGATCTAGAGCAAATGGATTTAGGAACTGAGGCAGTGTTTGAAGGGTTCTTAGCACCGAAGACTCTACGTAATCAAAGACTGGTTTTCCATATTAACCATATTCAATTGAAAAATTAAAGAGGAAATCATCATGGCGTTTGGAAAGAAACCCGATTTCAAAAAGAAACCAGCTCAGAACCCATTGTTCAAGCGTAAGCGTTATTGCCGTTTCACAGTTGGTGGCGTTGAGCAAATCGACTATAAAGATGTAGATACATTGAAGGACTTCATTGGCGAGAACGCCAAGATCACTCCTGCTCGTTTGACAGGCACAAAAGCAAAATATCAGCGTCAGTTAGATACTGCTATTAAGCGTGCTCGTTTCTTGGCTTTATTGCCATTCTCCGATCAACATAAGAAATAATTGGGAGCCCTCAATGCAAATCATTCTTTTAGAAAAAGTAACAAACTTGGGCAACCTCGGCGACGTAGTACGCGTTAAAGACGGTTTTGCTCGTAACTTCTTAATCCCACAACGTAAAGCGCGTCGTGCAACTGAAGCAGCTATTGCTGACTTTGCGGTTCGTCGCGCTGAGTTGGAAAAATTAGCCGCTGAGAAATTGGCTGCTGCACAAGCGGTTGGTACAAAGCTTAAGGACTTGGTTCTTGAAATCGGTCAAAAAGCAGGTGTTGACGGTCGTTTGTTTGGTTCCGTAACCAACCACGATATTGCTGATGCTCTCAAGGCTAAGGGATTTGCGATTGAGAAGTCTTCAATTCGTATGCCTACTGGCCCGTTGAAAATGGTTGGTGATCATCCTGTAGCGGTTGCGGTTCATACCGATGTAGTGACTGATATCACCATTCGTGTAGTCGGCGAGCAAGCTTAAGTTTTAAATCTGTAAACTAGCCTCATGGCTGAATCCCGTTCACGTTCCGTTACGCTGAATCCCGGCATGATGGGTTCTGGGGATGCAGTCGTGCAGGCTTTAAAAGTTCCGCCGCATTCTGTAGAAGCCGAGCAATCATTGCTCGGTGGTCTACTAATTGATAACACCGCCTGGGACCGTCTAGGTGGCGTGTTAACCGATAAAGATTTCTATCGTCCCGAACATGCTTTGATCTACAAGGTCGTTGCACGTTTAGTTGGCGACAATCACCCTGCAGACGTCATTACTGTTCATGATGCAATTAAATCTGAGCAGGGTGGTGATTTAGTGAGCGTTGATTACCTCAACTCATTAGCCCAAAATACTCCTAGTGCTGCGAATATCAAAGGTTATGCCGATATTGTTCGTGATCGCAGTATTTTGCGCCGCTTGATTGAAGTTTCAGACAATATTGTTAACTCAGCTTTTGTTCCAGAAGGTCGTTCCGTTAGAACGCTTCTGGATGAAGCAGAGTCTCGTATCTTGCAAATTGGTGAAGAGGGTAGTCGCAAAGCAGATTACCTCGAGATCGAACCACTCTTGCGTTCAGTTGTTGCTCGTATTGATGAGTTGTACAACCGCCAAGGCGGCAGCGATATCACTGGTATTGCCACAGGGTTCATTGATCTAGATAAGCAAACGAGCGGACTGCAAAAAGGTGATTTAGTGATTGTTGCTGGTCGTCCCTCAATGGGTAAGGCGCAACCACTAGATGCAAAAGTGAAAACGGTGGATGGTTGGAAGTTGATGGGCGATTTGCGTTTTGGCGATCGTCTCGCTTCTGTAGATGGCCAGCATTCCATGGTGACAGGTATTTACCCGCAGGGCATTAAGCAGATATACGAAGTTACTTTTTCTGATGGTCGTGTTGCTGAGTGTTGCGATGAGCACCTATGGCGTGTGATGTATCGAGATTGGTCTGAGCCACGCGTTATCAATACTGTTCGCTTAATGGAAATGCTGCAGTGTGTTCGGTATAAGAATAGATTATGGATAGACCCTGTCTCAGGTGATTTTGGTCACTCGAATGAATTGCCGATTCATCCGTGGGTTTTAGGAGCATTGCTAGGTGATGGCACTCTAGCGCTATCCCATGGTTCAGTTATGTTTTCAACTAAGTCACCTGAACTTGTAGAGCGCATGAATTTGCTTGCGAACTATGAGATGGAGCTGGTTCATGCAAATGCGTACGACTGGAGATTAGTCTCTAAAGCCAGAATCGCTGTAAATGGAGAGCGTCAAGCAGTTCCAGAGAATTATTTTAGGTCTGCGCTACAAGATATAGGTGTTCTGGGTTGCAGAAGTTTTGATAAATTTATTCCCGCTACTTATCTTGAGGCCAATAAGAATTCTCGTCTCGCATTGTTCCAAGGCCTGATGGACACTGATGGTTGGATTGAAAAGTGGGGTTCCATTCGCTATTGCACTGTCAGCAAACAATTGTCTGAAGACGTTGCATCTTTAGCTAGATCATTGGGTGGTTTTTGCTCAATAGCGCATAAACAGTCTAGCTACACCTATAAGGGCGAAAAGAAGCAAGGCCGTTTATGTTATGTTTTGAATATGAGCTTTAGTTCAGGATTTGAAGCTTTCACTTTGCCTGAAAAGAAAGAAAGATTAAGGTTAAGCTGGGATCGACAACGTAGATTGACCTTCAAAAGCATTGAGCCATCTAGAATTGCTCAAGCTCAATGTATCTCAGTAAGTCATCCCGATAGAACCTATGTTACTAATGATTACGTTGTGACTCATAACACTGCATTCGCCCTAAATATTGCTGAAAATGTAGCGCTTGCAGAAGGCTTACCAGTCGTAGTGTTCTCTATGGAGATGTCAGGCGAGCAATTGGCGTCACGTCTTCTGGGTTCAGTAGGGCGCGTTGATCAATCTCGTATGCGTACTGGCAAGTTGCAAGATGATGAGTGGCCACGTGTTACTGATGCCATTGCCCGTTTAAGCAATACCCAGATTTTGATTGATGAGACTGGTTCTTTATCCAGTTTAGAGTTGCGCGCACGCGCACGTCGTATCGCCAGAAACTTTGGCGGCACTCTTGGTTTGGTGGTGATTGACTACTTGCAGTTGATGAGCGGCTCTGGTTCAGAGAATCGGGCAACGGAGATTTCTGAGATCTCTCGCTCCCTCAAATCTCTCGCAAAAGAATTGCAGTGCCCAGTCGTTGCACTCTCACAGTTAAATCGTGGTCTTGAGCAGCGTCCTAATAAACGTCCTATCATGTCTGACTTACGTGAGTCAGGCGCGATCGAGCAAGATGCTGACTTAATCATGTTTATCTATCGTGATGAGGTATATCACCCGGATACGACAACTGATAAGGGTATGGCTGAGATCATTATCGGTAAGCAGCGTAATGGCCCAATTGGTACAGTGAGATTAAGTTGGCAAGGTCCGTATACCAAGTTCGATAATTTGGCGATGGGCTCAATTGGATACTCTTCTGGTGGATATGAGCCGTTCTAAGTAAAAATTAAGTAGCCAGTGGCTAACAACTAAAAGATAAAAAAGCCTCGCGATGCGAGGCTTTTTACTGACCATATATTTAACTGATCAATGTAATTTTATTTGCCACCCATACATTTTTTAATGGACGCATCTTTAGCTGCACCATACAAAGGCTTACCATCTTTGCTGACTGCTTTAGCTTCGCAATCATTTGGCTTCGCATCGCCCATGCATTTTTTAATTGAGGCGTCTTTAGCTGCCCCATAAAGTGGCTTGCCTTCCTTGCTAACTGCTTTAGCTTCACAAGCGGCTTGATCTGCAAATGCATAAGAAGGAAGTACAAAACTTAGCGCAATACTTAAGGCAATGATAATTTTTTTCATATGAATTCTCCTGGTTGATGTAATTACTATAGCTTCTAATTAAGCTTAAAACGATTATTAATGAATAATTCTAGTTAGGTATTAGCCCTAAGGTTAATTGATATTACCTATAAGGATAATTATCACTACTACCTTATTGCCCTTAATTATTTGCGCGCCAATGCCCATTCTTAAAATTCGTATTTATTTTTTAAGCTTTATTATTCTTGGTTTTATTGTGTCAAATCTAGTATTTGCGCAACCAGCCGGGTGCCCATCGGGATTTATTGGCGGCAATCAAACGGTAAATTGCAGTTCTGCCTCAACTGTGGGATCGCCTCAATCTTCGTCAACAGCCATTAGTACGCCGATAAATGTTTCGGGCACTACTAACGATAACAATACTGTAACAATTACCCAATACACAACGATACAGTTATCAGGTTCCCCAGTTGGTTTGGCTAGTGGCAATACTGTCACAAATTACGGAACGTTAAACTCTAATAGCTTTACAAATGGGTATGGCATATCTTTTGGCGCAAACGGTCGCTCAAGTACTGGTGGTAATACGGTAATTAATGAGTTAACTGGTGAAATTATTACTCGAGGCACTAATGCAAATGGTATTTATGTGGCACCAACCAACAGTGGTTCAACTGGAAATACAATAACAAATATAGGATCCGTAACTACGTATGGTAATTCTGCAGCTGCAATTAGTCTTATGTCAGGATCAACAGGCTCTTCAGTTGTTAATTCAATTGTAAATACTGGTTCTTTAACAACTTCTGGCTCTGGGAGTGCATATGGCATTGAATTTAGCTCGGTAGCTGGCACGAATACGGTGGATAACTCTGGAACTATCATTACTTCAGGAGGTGCCGCACATGCTATCAATATTACTAGCACTAGGAATGCTGTAGGCATTACTAATAGCGGAACAATTACAGCTTCAGGTGCCGGGGCAAATGGAGTGAATATTTCTGGTGCAGCAAGTATCACGAACTCTGGAACTATTGGCACCACTTCTGGGCTTGCTATTAATTTTGGGGGAGCATTACCTACGGGTACATTTAATACTCTCGTTATTAATAATGGCTCTGTAATTAATGGTGGCATTGCCTTTAATGTTGCCAGCACAAGAGAGACTCTAACATTTAACGGTTATTCTAATAGTGGCTTTAATAATGCAATCACCGGTTTAAATATTGTCAATTCAACTAATAGTTCAAGTGTTACGATGAATAGTTCAGAAGGATACGAACTAGTTTCTGGTCAAGTAGCTGTTGATGCAACATCGTCATTAACTATTAATGCAGTCGTAAAGGATCAAGTTTCTCCGGTTATAGCATCCAGCATTACAAAGACTGGCGATGGAGTTTTGACGCTATCTGGTGCCAATACTTACACAGGTGGCACCTCTATCATTGCTGGCAGCATTGCTGTAGGTAACAATGCTGCTCTAGGAACTGGTGACTTGGCAATGGCGGGAGGCACTATTCTTCAGGCTGCTTCAGCTGTCACCCTGGCTAATAATATTAGTGTTACGGGCCCGAGCACAATTAATACTAATAGTAATGATCTTGGATTAACAGGAAATATTTCGGGTACAGGTAGCGTAACAAAATCTGGTTTAGGTGTCTTGACCCTCTCAGGAGCCAATGCCTACACTGGCGGTACTACGGTATCTGCTGGCACCTTAGTCGGCAATACCACCAGCTTGCAAGGCGATATTCTTAATAATGCAGCGCTGCAGTTCAATCAAAGCACAAGCGGCTCATATTCGGGTGTTATGAGTGGAACGGGCACTCTAGATATTCTGGGCGGTGGCGTCGTAACGCTATCTGGCGAAAATACTTACTCAGGTCAAACAACGATTGGTATTGGTAGCGCATTGGCTTTGGCTAATTCGGGCTCAATTGCCAACTCAAGACCAGTGGTAAATAACGGTACCTTTGATATTCAACAAAAAACTACTAATACCAATCTAGCCGGAAATTATGTTCAATCAAGTACCGGTACATTAAAGATGGGGCTTACTACTTCCAATGTTGAAAAGTTAGTAATTACTGGAACGGCGAGTTTGTCGGGCAACTTATATGTGAACGCTACACCAGGCCGCTATAACGCAGGGCGATATACACTTATCACTACAGCACCATCAGGTCGGTCAGGCACATTTACGAGTTTTACTTCCGATTTTGATACAGCATTGTCCAATTATCGTTTGACTTACGATGGAAGTGATGTCTACCTTCTGCTGGATTCATCTTTTACTGAAGTGGATACTGCAAATACGGTTCAATCAGTACAAATTAATGCAGCTGGCTTAGCTAATATCTATAACCAACAAGTTGCCGCCTATCAGGTAGCTTTGACATATGACTGTAGTATTTATGATAAAAATAATCTTTGTATCAGTGTTGGTGGTCGTTACGCC
Source organism: Polynucleobacter hirudinilacicola (assembly GCF_002192535.1). GTDB lineage: Bacteria > Pseudomonadota > Gammaproteobacteria > Burkholderiales > Burkholderiaceae > Polynucleobacter > Polynucleobacter hirudinilacicola. The sequence continues at coordinate 206,425 of NZ_NAIA01000002.1, forward strand.
TATGCAGGTCCATCGCCATCAGCTAATCAGCAAGCTGGTTTAGTGATTGTTGGCTATAAACCCTCTAAAAACTTTCGTATTGGAGCGTTTGCCGACCAGTCGATTAGCAATAGCATGCCCTCAGGATTTAGCCAAAGTAACGTAACTCCGATGTGGGGCCTTTTTGCGAAATGGTATATGAATCCAGATGAAACAGGACTTGGAATTCAGGCATCTGGCGTTGCTTCTTCAAGCACCTTAAATATCACTCGAACTCAGTTATCTAACACTGAAGCAGGCGCTGGCGCGACTCAATTTACTGGTCAGGGCTATCAATTGACTGCAAATTATCATCAACCGGTAACGGATTCTTTTTCAGTCTTGCCCTATGTTGGACTGCGATATACCCGAGTGAATACCAGTGCGTATACAGAAAATAGTAGCGCGAGTGTTACGCTGCCAATTTCATATAATTCAATGACACAAAACACCTTCTCCGCAATTGGCGGCATTGGATTTCGTGTTGGATTGGCAGAGAATCTCACTGGCACAGCTTCCATCGGAATTCAGCAGAACCTAAAATACTCAATGTCGAATTATCAAGCGACAAGCGCAATTGTTGGCCTCGAAAGTTTTAGTGTTGCCATGCCGGGCAATGTGAGCTCAATGGCAACAGCTACTGCCGGTCTGATATACGAGATTAATAAGCGTGAACGTTTGGGCTTAAATGTATTGTGGCAGCAGCAACCATTTATTGCCACCAATACAACTACGGCGCTGGCAACTTATACGATTGGCTTCTAATCTTATTAAGGCGCTATTCGACGTGCCTCAGTAAATTTAGCGGCCCAATAGGGCGAGGTAATGTAGTCTAGTCTTACCGTTCCACCCGCACTTGGGGCATGAACAAATCTGCCCTGCCCGACGTAGATCCCTGCATGGGAATATTTTTCACCAGTGGTATTGAAGAACACTAGGTCCCCTGGAGCAGGAGGTTGGCCTTCTATGCTTTTGCCTTTAGTGCTCATGAGTTGAATCGTGCGAGGTAATTTGACACCAGCCGCTTTGTTATAGACATAGACGATTAGGCCGCTGCAATCAAATCCACCTTTTGGGTTATTGCCACCGTAGCGATAGGGCACATCCACCAAACCAACTGCCGCAATAGAAATATCTTCCGTGCCTACGCTAGTATCTTGCTTAAATTGCGTCACTTTAGAGGTGCTGGATTTAGTGCCAAGGGTACTGCATCCAGTGATTGCTAAGACACAAATAAAAATGCCGCACCCAACAAGAGTGCGGCATGAGAGGGATTGCTTAGAGTGCGTCAGCAGCATGATCCGCAAGACGTGAACGCTCACCGCGTGCCAGGGTAACGTGGCCACCATGGCGCCAGCCTTTAAAACGATCAACGACATAGGTTAGACCAGATGAGCCTTCAGTTAAGTAAGGCGTATCAATCTGCGCAATATTACCCAAGCAAACAATTTTAGTTCCTGGGCCCGCACGAGTTACTAAGGTCTTCATTTGCTTTGGTGTTAAGTTCTGCGCTTCATCAATGATCACGAACTTACTAACAAAAGTTCTACCGCGCATAAAGTTCATGCTTTTCACTTTGATACGTGAGCGGATAAGTTCTTGAGTTGCTGCGCGACCCCATTCACCAGCATCATCATTACGTTGCAAAACTTCGAGGTTGTCATCAAATGCGCCCATCCATGGCTGCATCTTCTCTTCTTCAGTTCCTGGTAGGAAGCCAATGTCTTCACCAACAGGAACAGTGGCGCGGGTAATGATGATCTCGTTATAGCGCTTGCTATCAAGGACTTGTTCAAGGCCTGCTGCCAAAGCCAAGAGGGTCTTGCCAGTCCCCGCTTGACCCAATAGCGTGACAAAGTCGACATCTGGATTCATGAGCAAGTTCATTGCGAAGTTTTGCTCACGGTTACGTGCTGTTACGCTCCACACATTATTTTTCTGGTGTGAGAAATCCCGTAGAGTTTGTAAGAGGGCGGTTTTGCCATTGATTTCTCTGACGTGTGCATAAAAAGGTGTTGAACCGTCAGGATTCTCTTGATACACAAATTGATTGACCAACATGCTTGGCACAGCAGGGCCAGTGACTCTATAGAACATCGTGCCAGACTTAGAGTCTGACCAACTTTCCATATCCTTGCCATGCTTTGGCCAGAAGTCTGCAGATAAGGCCATAACTCCGGAATACATCAAGTCACGATCTTCTAATACTTGGTCATTGAAATAATCTTCGGCAGGCAAACCTAATGCACGTGCTTTGATGCGCATGTTGATGTCTTTGGATACCAGAACGACTTCTTGGCCATTGCGAGTCTTTTGTAGCTCGCTCACTACTGCCAAAATCATGTTGTCGCCCTTACCCTCAGGAAGACCTTCCGGCAATGCTTGGGTAGATAGCTTGGTTTGGAAGAAGAGGCGACCTGAAACATCTTGATTACCAAGCTTATTCAGTGGAATACCTTCATCTAAGGTGCCACTGGTACCGGCAACCAATTGATCTAAAGACCGGCTGACAGTACGAGCGTTACGGGCTACCTCAGTCATCCCTTTCTTATGGTTGTCCAGCTCTTCAAGCGTGGTCATTGGTAAGAAAAGATCATGTTCTGAGAAGCGGAATAAAGAGCTAGGATCATGCATGAGCACGTTCGTATCTAATACGAATAAGCTTGGAGGTCCAGTGCGAATGACACGCTTCGGTTTAGCTGGCGCAGCAGCCTTATGCTCATTCCGAGCAGGCACACGATCAGCTTTAATTTTCTCAAGGGCTAGCTCTGCTGCAGATAAATCCTCTTCTGCATCATTAGTCCAATTAGAGGCTTCCATCACTACTGGTTTTGCTGGTGCGGGACGTTTCTTTAAATCTGGAGTGTCTTTGCGGCTGAGTTTTACTTGATCAGCAATTTGAGTTGGGATGGGTGGCAGTGGCATGGACTCTCCTAAAAGAAAAAACCGCCAAGCGGAGTGCATTGACGGTTTATTACGAAACTAGTTGCAGCTGGGACTAAAAAACGGAGGGGGTTACTCTCCGAACCTGTTCTGAAATATTCAGGTTTCTGATTCAAACGGATTGTCAGACTTTCCCGTCGTTTACGGTGCATATGACTTTACTTTACCCCAAATTTTGGGGTTTGCAAGCACCTCAGAACAAATTTTTGCAAAAATTATTTAGTGGCTTGGGCTGCCTGTAATACCTCTGTCACATGGCCTGGTACCTTGAGGCCGCGCCACTCTTTAACAAGCTTGCCAGAGGAGTCAAATAGGAAGGTGCTGCGCTCAACGCCGCGGACTTGCTTGCCGTACATATTCTTCATTTTCATGACCCCAAAGATCTGACAGAGTTTTTCTTCAGTGTCGGCAACAAGCTCAAAAGGAAGTTGTAATTTGCTGCGGAAGTTGTCATGTGACTTGAGGCTATCTCGGGAAACCCCTACCACTAGAGTATTGGCTTTCGTGAATGCCTCAATATTGTCACGAAATTCACCGGACTCGGCTGTGCAGCCAGGAGTCATATCTTTTGGATAAAAGTAAAGAACCAACTTTTTACCTTCAGCTGAAACTGGAGAAAAGGTCAGCCCCGATGTTGCAGGAATAGCGCACTGAGGCATAGATTGACCGATAGCTACTGTCATGATGATCCTTTGTTATTGTCTCTAGGTTTTATTAATTTACTGCATGATTCTGAATAATTAATTCACCACTGCGATTGGGTATCTCGCCCCAAGTCAGTGGCAGTACGGCTATTTTATCGAGTTGATTGGTGGCCTTCCAAGATTGGTGTAGCTCGCCCATGGTGACTAGGTCGTGGCCTTGATTTAGCCATCCAGCCAATAGCTGTTCAAATGCTGGCAATAGCTTCTGGCCCTCAAGCTCTGCATGTAGAGTGAAGACTTGATCATTGGGGTTACTTTGAGTGATTTCTAGGAGTTTTTTAACTGCACCAAACTCATCTGCGCCATCGATGCCAATCAATTCATCAAAAGTCGGCAGTGTAGTTGGGTATTGCACATGCTTCGCTTTACCCGATAGCAAGGCCAATCGATAAGGCACTAGATTTGGCTCGGCTCTGCCATCTGAGGAGTAAGTAATACCCCATTGATCAAGTTGTTCAAACGCAGCTTCATTCATTTGCCAACCAGCAGCGCCATAAGTTACTGGTGGATGACCAAAAATTTCTATAAAGCGATCCCAGCTTTTTTGCATCATCGCTTTAGTCCATTGAGAATCTTGAGTGCGGACTGCGTCTTGCCAGGCAACATGGTCCCAGGTATGAATGCCAGTTTCATGGCCGGCTTTGTCAATCGCGCGCATTTCTGCTGCGGCTTTCTTGCCAATATCGGGTCCGGGGATGAGAACTCCATAGAGCAGTGTCTTAATTCCGTAGTGTTCTACGACGGAAGTGCGGCTGACTTTTTTCAGAAAGCCCGGACGAAAGACTCGCTTGAGTGCCCAGCCAGTATGGTCAGGGCCAAGACTAAATAAGAAAGTGGCCTTCAGGCCAAAACGCTCTAGGGCACGGGCTAAATTGGGTACACCTTCTTTAGTGCCGCGTAAGGTGTCAACGTCTACCTTGAGAGCAATCTTAGCCATGAACCCTTGAACTTATTAACTTATTCTTTATCAACTAAAGAGCGGGCTTTTTCTACATCCTGACGGTAGGCTTCAAAAATATTCTTGAGAGCATCGCCCATCGTAGTAGTAGGCTTCCAGCTCAACTCACTCATGGTGTTGTCAATTGCTGGCACACGATTTTGCACGTCTTGATAGCCTTCACCGTAATATGCGCCTGAAGTGGTTTCTACAATCTTCACTTCATTTGCAGTCTTCGCGTATTCGGGGATACTACGCGCAATCTCTAGCATTTGATTGGCTAATTCACGAACAGAATGATTGTTCTTAGGGTTGCCGATGTTGTAGATCTTGCCATTCGCAACCCCATCTTTGTTATCGATGATGCGCATCAATGCATCGATACCATCATCTATATAAGTGAAGGCGCGTTTCTGAGCACCGCCATCTACTAAGTTGATTGGCTCACCGCGAACAATATGCCCTAGGAACTGAGTTACCACGCGAGATGAACCTTCTTTTGGTGTGTAAATGCTATCTAAACCAGGGCCAATCCAGTTGAATGGGCGGAAAAGGGTAAAACGCAAACCTTCCATGCCGTAACCCCAGATCACGCGATCCATCAACTGTTTAGAGCAGGCATAGATCCAGCGTGGCTTATTGATAGGTCCGTAAACCATATTGGATTTGGCAGGATCAAACTCGCCGTCCTCACACATGCCATAAACCTCAGAGGTTGATGGAAATACCAAATGCTTTTTATATTTAACGGCAGAGCGCACGATTGGAAGGTTCGCTTCGAAGTCGAGCTCGAATACCTTTAAGGGTTGCTGAACATAGGTTGCAGGAGTGGCAATAGCAACTAAAGGCAGGATGACATCACATTTACGAATATGGTACTCAACCCACTCTTTATTGATGGTGATATCACCTTCAAAAAAGTGCATACGTGGATGATTGACTAAATCGCCTAGGCGATCGTTTTGCATATCCATGCCATAGACATCCCAATCGGTTGTCTCCAGAATGCGCTTAGAAAGATGGTGACCAATAAAGCCGTTAACACCAAGAATGAGTACTTTTTTCATCTTTACTGCCTCGTTTTAATCTAATGTTGTTGCTACTTATTTGTTGGCTGGGAACCATTCCAGGACTTCAACTACCTGGCGGTCACCGCAAATACCGAATACCCGATTATCAACCACTTGGATGCCTTGAACGCTAAGATCCAGATTGGCCGGGGGCGGCCCTTTGAGGCTGGTTCTGGCTACTGTCATTGTCTGGCCTTGGTAATCTGTAAAGGCGCCTGGATAAGGGGGTGCAACAGCTCTTACTAGGTTATGGACCTGAATTGCCTTCTGATCCCAATGAATTTGCCCATCCGCAGGCTTTCTGCCACCAAAATAGCTGCCTTTTTGGAGCTCGTTTGGTTTGCGGGGAACATTGCCCTTAATTAGGTTAGGTAGTGCCTCATGGATGACTGCTACTGCTGCTTGGCTCACCTTGCTAAAGACATCAGTAGCCGTTTCGTCGGGGCCAATGCTCACCGCAGATTGACCAACGATGTCACCGGCATCCGGTTTAGCTTCCATGATGTGCAGGGTAGCGCCCGTTTGCGTTTCTCCATGCAAAATTGCCCAGTTCACTGGAGCACGGCCACGATATTGAGGAAGTAGTGATCCATGCATATTTAACGCAGCAATCTTGGCGCAAGCCAGAATCGGCGCAGGAATCATGTAGCGATAGTAAAAAGAAAAAATGTAGTCTGGTGCTGGTACTTGTAGTTTGGGAGCTAAATCAACTAATTCAGTTGCGCTAGGTGTGATGTAAGGAATATTTTTTTCTTGGCAGAGCTTGGCAACACTACCAAACCAGACATTCTCATTGGGGTCATCTTGATGGGTAACCACCAGATCAACTTGGACGCCTGCAGTTAATAAAGCGTTAAGGCAATTGAGGCCAACATCGTGGTAAGCGAAGACGACTGCGTGCAATTATTTTTTCTCTAAAACAGTTTGCACAACGTAACGTGGACGATTACGGATTTGTTGATAGATTCGGCCAATATATTCGCCAAGAAGGCCAAGGCCAAATAGCATGACGCCAATCAGGAAGAAGGTTAAAGCGAAGAGAGTAAAGACACCCTCAACCTCAGCACCTAAGACGAAGCGACGTATCAAGAGGTAAGCAAAGAGGCTGCCTGCAGCAAGTGATAACAACATACCCAGAATGGAGAAAATCTGTAGAGGCATGATGGAGAAGCCAGTCACTAAATCAAAGTTCAGGCGAATGAGTTGATAGAGGCTGTACTTAGACTCACCAGCAAAACGCTCTTCGTGCTTGACAGTGATTTCAATGGGGTTCGCTGCAAAGGTATAAGCAAGCGCCGGAATAAAAGTATTGTTTTCATCGCATTGACGTACTAAGTCAACGATGCGACGACTATAGCCGCGCAACATGCAACCCTGGTCCGTCATCGTGATACGGGTAATGTTTTCACGCAAGCTATTCATGGCGCGTGAAGCAAATTTTCTAAAGAAACTATCACGACGATCCGCACGAATAGTGCCAACGTAATCGTGACCCTTTAATAGTTGCTCAGTTAAAGCATCTATTTCTTCAGGGGGGTTTTGCAAGTCCGCATCTAGAGTGATGATGTATTCACCTTTAGCGTATTCAAAACCGGCCATGATGGCCATGTGTTGACCAAAATTACTGTGAAATAAAACAGCGCGGGTAACGTCAGGGCGCAGTTCAACTTGCTTGGCTAAGATTCCTGCCGAGCGATCTTTGCTGCCGTCATTTACAAAAACGACCTCATAGGAAATATTGCGCTTGGCAGTTACGCCATCCAAGGCCGGGTAGAGGCGATCAAATAGGGCTTGTAGGCCGTCTTCCTCGTTGTAAACGGGAATAACAATACTGAGCTTTGGGTTAGCAACTAAATTTGCAGTCATGCCGCAATTTTGCCTGATTCTTGGGGCTTAGCCCAATTAGGCTAGTTTTTAGAGTGTTTCTTGAGGATTCCAATCAATCCACTGGCTATACGGCCAATATCTTCGTCTGCCATTCCTGGAAAAAGTGGGAGAGTGAGAATAGAACGGCCAATACGCTCTGCTATTGGTGTGTCACTTGTTTTATAGCCTTGATTTTTATAAAGGGTAAATCCAGTAATGGCTGGATAGTGCACCCCTGTGCCAATGCCTAGATCCTTTAACTCAGTCATGACTTGGGCGCGATCACAATTTAATTGCTCCAGTGGCAGCAGCACTTGAAACATATGCCAATTACTATCTGTGAAATTTTCTACCGGTAGTTCTAATTTGAGACGTTCTAATCCAGCCGCCTTCAATCCCGCACGAATAAGTTCAAAGTATTGGCGAGCAAGTGTTGCACGGCGGGTTTGGTAGGCAGGCAATTGTTTTAACTGATGAAGTCCAATCACCGCATTCACATCTGTCAAATTATCTTTACCACCAAGCACATCAACGTCCATTCCGTCCATGCCTTGACGAGTTAAACCTTGCAGACGAAATTTTTCAGCAAGTTTGGCTTCATCTGCATTGTTGAGGACTAGGCAGCCACCCTCTACAGTACTGAGGTTCTTATTGGCTTGGAAGCTAAAGCTCACTAAGTCACCGAAGCTACCAATCTTCTTACCTTTCCATTGAGAACCAAAGGCTTGAGCAGCATCTTCAATCACACGTAAATTATGCTGCGTCGCTAGTGAGTAGAGTTGGTCCATATCAACTGGTAGACCAGCCAAATACACGGGCATGATCGCTCGTGTATTTGGAGTGATTGCTGCTGTAACTTTATTGAGATCAATATTGCGTGTAACAGGATCAATATCAACAAAAACTGGCTTTGCACCAACCCCTAGGATGACATTAGAAGTGGCCACCCAAGAAATCGGCGTAGTAATGACCTCATCACCCGCGCCAATACCAGCAACTTGTAGTGCAATTTTCATTGTTGCTGTGCCGTTAGCAAAGCAGCGCACAGGACGACCGCCAAAGTATTCGCTTAGGGTTGCTTCAAACTCTGCCAGCTTGGGTCCTGAAGTCACCCAACCAGAGCGCAATACTTCTGAAACAGCATCAATGGTTTCTTGATTGAAGCTGGGGCGGGTGAAGGGAATAAAGTTTGACATGTAGTTCTATATTACCGCGTGACATTCGTTGCATCGGGGTGTTTCACGATCACTCTACGGGAATCACGATCTACTTCTTGCATAGGTAGATTTAATTCTTGGAGTGCCACATACTGCTCTGGGACCATCAAGGCGTAAGCGCTTAGATCCTCTTTCCAGCGAGTAATGAAGGCATCTAGGGTTGGCATCCAAAGCTCAGGCTCTTGGTTGACACCAAACCCAAGCTCATCCGGGGATTCAACCATGATCATCGTCCTACCAAAATAAAACGGTACAGTATGATCTAAAAGGCGAACAGAGTAGAAGTTAACCTTCTCTGGAATAGATGATTTCACTCGGTTGACAAGGTCAATACCAGAAACTGCGCGACCCAAGGTTTCATGACCCGTTCCAGCGATGATGGCGCAGAGAAAAAATCCACAAGCAAAACTCACAATACTTTGAACGCCATTGCGTTTGCTTTGCCAAGCTGCAAATGCACTAAATAGTATGAGTGCAATCAAAGCAGCAATTACCCAGTAAGTATATTGAGCGTAGGCTTCAATCTCATCAGGCCTTGCTTGTTTGCCAATATCAGACAGGAAGAAAAATCCAACGCATCCCAAGATTGCAAATCCGATGGTTTGCAGTTTCCAAGGAAGCTCCATGGAATTAGTGTGTGCTAGCAATTGATCTAAACGATTACCAATTAATAATGCGAGTGCCGGAAAAATAGGAATGATGTAGCCCGGTAATTTAGAGCGTGAAACACTAAAGAAGGCGAAGATCACAGCAAACCAACATACCAATAACCAGCCACTGGAGAAGTCGCGACGACGCTCCCCCCATGCTTGCACAACCGAGCCTGGGATTTGTAAAACCCAAGGCAGTATGCCAATGAGTAGCAATGGTACGAAGTAGTAAATAGGACCTGTTCTGCTATGGGCATCCTGAGTAAAACGCTGTAGGTGCTCGTGAATAAAGAAGAACTCTAGAAATTCAGGATTACGCTGAGCAACCAAGATAAACCATGGTGCTGTTACTACTAGAAATAAAATCGTCCCGCTGAACAAATGTAAGCGGGTCCAGATTTTCCAATCCCAAGTGCTAATAGAGTAGGCAACAAAGACCATGGCTGGAATCGCAGCACCAATTACTCCTTTGGAGAGTGTTGCCAGTGCCATGAAGATCCAGCAAGCCCACATCCAATTTCGGCAACTAGATTTATTGTTTGCATTTTGTGCTAACAGCAAGCTACAGAGTGCCGCCACTAAAAAAGAGGACAGCCCCATGTCGAGAGAATTAAAGTGGCCGCTAATAACCCACATCGGACTGGATGCGAGAGCAACAGCAGCTAGCCATCCTGCTCTAGCGCTGTAGATTCGGGCCCCAGTAAAGCCGATGAGCAAAATCGTCAGAAAGCCAGTAAGGGCGGCCCACAAGCGCGCTTGCCAATCACCAATACCAAATACTTGAAATGCTGCTGCAGTTGCCCAAGCTTGGAGTGGCGGTTTCTCAAAATACTTATAGCCGTTATAGCGTGGTGTTACCCAATCGCCAGTGACCAACATCTCTCTGGCTATTTCTGCATAACGTCCCTCATCTGATGGAATGAGGTGGCGATAGTTCAGTGTGCCAAACCATAACAAGGCATAAATTATGAACAGCAATAAAATTTTGCCAGGATGCAGTGCTGAAGACTGTCGAATTTGTCCAAACTGCATTAGTTTGGCTCCACGATTAAGGCCAGCAGAACTTGACGTCCTTCGCCCACCAAAATGTTGTAAGTTCGGCAGGCTGCCTGAGAATCCATGATTTCAAAGCCAATTTTGGCCAAAATCAGAGATTTGAGGAGTTCAGGCTTAGGAAAGCGCTGTTTATTTCCTGTTCCAATTAGAATCAATTCAGGCTTGAGATCAACCATTTGGGCGAAATGGGATGCGTCTAGGCCTTCAAATGACTGGACTGGCCATTCAGAAATTGCCCCGTCAGAGCTCAATAAGACAGCATGGGCATATGGGGTCTGGTTGATCTCGACATAGCCATCTCCATAGCCGGTGATCGTATTGGCTCCAGAATGGGGGTCAGATTGAAGCTTCAAGTGGACTCTCTGTCATAATTATGTGGATTATAGCTAGCTGTTTTTTCCAAGATTTCAAGAACTTACCCTTTAATTTATTGTGAAGCCCATCCAAAAGTCCAAAAAACTCGATAACGTCTGTTACGACATTCGTGGGCCGGTGCTTGAGCTCGCTCAGCGCATGGAAGAAGAGGGCCATAAGATCATCAAATTAAACATCGGAAACGTAGGGGTTTTCGGTTTTGATCCTCCTGAAGAAATTCAGCTGGACATGATTCGTAATTTGAGTAATGCCTCAGCATATTCTGATTCCAAAGGTATCTTTGCTGCTCGTAAAGCGATCATGCAGTATTGCCAAGAAAAAGGTATTCAAGGTGTAGCACTAGATGATGTTTACACCGGCAATGGTGTTTCTGAACTCATCGTACTTTCAATGAATGCATTATTGAATGATGGCGATGAAGTATTGGTTCCTGCACCAGACTATCCGCTGTGGACTGCTGCAGTAAGTTTATCCAGTGGTACCCCAGTTCACTATCTTTGTGATGAGTCAAAAGACTGGGCGCCAGACTTAAATGATCTGCGCAAAAAAATTACACCGCGTACCAAAGCGATTGTGGTGATTAATCCAAACAATCCAACCGGTGCAATTTATTCCAAAGAAGTATTACTTGAGATGGTGAAAATCGCTCGTGAGCATGGTTTGATTTTGTTTGCTGATGAGATATACGACAAAATGTTGTATGACGCAGAGAAACATATTTCTCTTGCATCCCTGTCTACTGATGTAGTCACCATTACTTTCAATGGCCTATCCAAGAACTACCGTTCCTGCGGCTACCGTGCGGGCTGGATGGTGGTTTCAGGTGATAAAGAAATGGTGCGTGACTATATCGAAGGCCTCAATATGTTGGCCTCGATGCGTTTATGTGCAAACGTGCCGGGTCAGTACGCAATTCAAACAGCACTTGGTGGTTATCAAAGTATTGACGACTTGGTAGGTGAGGGCGGTCGCTTAGCAAAGCAACGCGATCTTGCATGGAAGCTCATCACTGCTATTCCCGGGGTGACTTGCGTTAAACCAAAATCTGCTTTGTATTTATTTCCAAAGTTAGACCCTGAGGTTTATCCAATTAAAGATGATCAACAGTTTGTTGCCGATCTTCTCAAAGAGGAAAAAGTATTGTTAGTGCAGGGCTCTGGTTTTAACTGGGGTAAGCCTGATCACTTCCGCGTAGTGTTCTTACCTCATGAAGATGTGCTCACAGAGGCGATTGGTCGCCTTGCCCGTTTTTTAGAGCGTTATCGTAACAAGCATGGCCGTAAGGCTTCTCCAACCGCAGCAAAGGCATCATGAAACCGATTCAAGTAGGTCTATTAGGTATTGGCACCGTTGGTGGTGGCGTATTCACAGTTCTCGAGCGCAACCAAGATGAGATCACCCGTCGTGCTGGTCGCGGCATTCGCATTAATACAGTTGCCGATCTCAATGTGGAGCGTGCCAAAGAAATCGTTAAAGATCGCGCGCAAATCGTCAATGACGCTCGTGCCGTCATCAATAATCCTGAGATCGATATCGTTGTTGAGCTCATCGGTGGCTACGGTATCGCCAAAGACTTGGTTTTAGAGGCTATTGCAGCAGGTAAGCACGTGGTTACGGCTAATAAGGCCTTGATCGCCGTCCATGGCAACGAGATTTTTAAAGCCGCTCACGCTAAAGGCGTCATGGTCGCATTTGAAGCCGCGGTTGCTGGGGGCATTCCTATTATTAAGGCCTTACGTGAAGGCTTAACGGCTAATCGTATTGAGTGGATCGCCGGCATCATTAACGGTACAACCAATTTCATTCTTTCTGAGATGCGCGATAAAGGTTTGGACTTCGCAACAGTTCTCAAAGAGGCTCAACGTCTTGGTTACGCTGAAGCAGATCCAACATTTGATATTGAGGGTGTTGATGCTGCTCATAAAGCAACCATCATGAGTGCAATTGCATTTGGTATTCCAATGCAATTTGATAAAGCCCATATCGAAGGTATCACTAAGTTAGCCGCAATCGATATTCGTTATGCTGAGCAATTAGGCTACCGCATTAAGTTGTTGGGCATTGCTAAGAAAACTCCAACTGGTGTTGAGTTACGCGTTCATCCAACTTTAATCCCAACGAAGCGTTTGATTGCTAACGTTGAAGGCGCTATGAATGCTGTGCAAGTATTCGGTGATGCTGTAGGCACAACTTTGTACTACGGTAAAGGTGCTGGCTCGGAGCCAACTGCGTCTGCCGTGATTGCTGACTTGGTCGATATCACTCGTTTGCTGAGTGCAGATCCTGAACATCGCGTGCCATACTTGGCTTTCCAGCCTGATGCTGTTCAAAATACTCCAGTACTACCTATCGGCGAGATCACTACTAGTTACTACTTGCGTATGCGCGTAGCTGACCAAGCGGGCGTATTGGCTGATATCACTAAGATCTTGGCTGCGCATGGCGTTTCAATTGATGCGCTCTTGCAAAAAGAAGCTGATGAAGGTGAAAGTCAAACTGATCTAGTTGCCTTAACGCATGAGACAAAAGAGAAAAACATGCTTGCCGCTATCAAAGAGATTCAAAATCTCAAAACGGTGGATGGCGAAGTGGTGAAGATTCGTTTAGAAAATCTGTCTTAAGTAAAACTGATGCGTTACCAATCTACTCGTGGCAATAGTCCACAACAATCCTTCTTAGAAATTCTCCTGGGTGGATTAGCACCGGACGGCGGCTTATATTTGCCGACTCACTATCCACAAGTCACTCCTGTACAGTTGGATTCTTGGCGTGGCCTAACTTATGCCGATCTTGCATATGAAGTCTTGAGCCTATATTGCGACGATATTCCTGAGGCTGATTTACGTGCACTCTTGCGTAAAACGTATACCGAGCAGGTTTACTGTAATGGTCGCCCCCAAGATAATGCCAAAGACATAACCCCCTTGCATTGGTTTGGTGAAGAGCATGGCACTCGTATAGGACTTGTGAGTCTTTCAAATGGTCCCACGCTAGCTTTTAAAGATATGGCCATGCAATTGTTAGGCAATTTATTTGAGTACGCATTAAAGCGTGCTGGTCAAAAACTCAATATTTTGGGTGCTACCTCCGGTGACACGGGAAGCGCTGCTGAATATGCGATGCGCGGTAAAGAGGGCGTCAAAGTATTTATGCTCTCACCACGTGGCAAGATGAGCTCCTTCCAGTCAGCGCAAATGTACTCCTTGCAAGATCCCAATATCTTCAACTTAGCGGTTGCTGGTGTGTTTGATGATTGCCAAGATATCGTTAAAGCGGTGAGTAATGATCACGCCTTCAAGGCCAAGAGCCAAATTGGTACCGTGAACTCCATTAACTGGGGCCGGGTAGTTGCTCAAGTGGTGTATTACTTCCAAGGTTATCTCTTGGCTACCAAGTCTAGCAATGAGAAAGTTTCATTTACTGTGCCATCGGGTAATTTTGGTAACGTTTGTGCTGGCCATATTGCACGCATGATGGGTCTACCCATCGAGCATTTGATTGTTGCAACCAATGAGAACGATGTACTTGATGAGTTCTTCCGCACGGGTGTATACCGCGCACGCAAATCTGCGGAGACATTACATACTTCTAGTCCATCAATGGATATCTCCAAGGCAAGCAACTTTGAGCGTTTTGTATATGACTTTATGGGTCAGGATGGCAAGGCTACTGCAGCCATGTTCAAGAAGGTAGATGAGACTGGCGGCTTCGATATTTCGAAGGATGCTGTCTTTAAAGAACTCGGTAAGTATGGCTTCCAATCTGGTCGTAGTACTCATGAAAATCGCCTCGAGACTATTCGCGATATTGATACGCGCTATGGCGTGATGATTGATACTCACACTGCAGATGGTGTCAAAGTAGCGCGCGAGCATTTACAAGCTGGTATTCCGATGCTGGTATTAGAGACTGCGCTACCAATTAAGTTTGAAGAAACCATTCAAGAGGCCTTAGGCCGTCCCGCTGAGTGTCCATCTGCATTTAAAGATATTAAGTCCAAGCCACAGCGTGTAGAAAATATTGATGCTGATGTTAATCAGGTCAAAACATTCATCACAACGCATCTTAGTTAATACATAAGCTCATTGCCATGACTAAGCCTCCAATGTTGACTGCCCAGCAGGCCTTGGATCATTTGCTTTCTCATGCCAAGCCAGTAGCTGAGACTGAAAGTGTTCCAATGCAGGCGACATTAGGTCGCGTTCTCGCAGAAAACGTCAATAGCCTCGTTGATGTACCTCCACTTGATAACACCTCGATGGATGGCTATGCGGTACGAACAGCAGATACTCAAACTTCCGGAAGTATTTTAAAAATTGCGCAACGTATTCCTGCGGGCTCGGTTGGAACAGATCTCCAGACGGGAACTGCTGCCCGCATCTTTACTGGCGCACCAGTTCCTGCGGGTGCGGATGCCGTAGTGATGCAGGAGGATTGCGCCATCCCTGAAGGATCGACTGGTCAGGTGCAAGTCAATGTCGTACCCACAGCAGGGCAATGGATACGTCGCAGAGGTGAAGACTTAACAAGTGGTAAAACCGCCTTAACTGCAGGGACCTTTTTGCGCCCGCAAGAGTTAGGGGTTGCTGCATCTGCTGGCTTAACCCACCTAAACGTGAAGCGCAGAGTGAAGGTAGCTGCATTCTTTACGGGTGATGAGTTAGCGCTGCCTGGTGAGCCACTAAAGCCTGGCGGGATCTATAACTCTAATCGCGACACTTTATTGGCTTGTCTTAAATCATTGGGGTGTGATGCAACTGATTTAGGCATTGTTCCTGATCGGCTAGATGCGACAAAAGCGGCATTACGCACAGCAAGCAAAGACCATGATTTGATTATTACGTCTGGCGGTGCATCGGTTGGTGAAGAGGACCATATTAAACCTGCAGTGACTGCTGAAGGTCGATTAGATCTATGGCAGATTGCCATAAAACCTGGGAAGCCTTTGGCATTTGGTGCAGTCCGTAAATCAGAAGAGCCGAAAGATGGTGAGGCATGGTTTATTGGTTTACCTGGTAATCCAGTCTCCAGTTTTGTCACTTTCTTGCTATTTGTAAGGCCATTCATTCTGAAGCTACAGGGGCGAAACAGTGCACCACTCCAGTCTTACACAATGCGTGCGGATTTTGATTGGTTAAAAGCCGATCGTCGCAATGAGTTCTTGCGCGTCAAGCTCAATGGAAATGGCGGCTTAGATTTATTTCCTAACCAAAGCTCTGGGGTGCTCACTAGCGCATCTTGGGGTGATGGTTTAGTGGATTGCCCGCCAAATCAGCCCATTAAATCTGGTGATCTAGTGAAGTACATCCCTTTTGATGCACTTCTTAAATAATCGGTTTACGATTCCTTTATGAAACTTGAATTACGATTCTTTGCCTCTTTGCGTGAAGCCCTTGGTGTTTCTCAGGAAAGTATCGTCATATCTGACAGCATCAAAACGATTGCAGATCTCAGGGCCTATTTAGTTCAACGCGGTAATCCTTGGTCTGAAGTATTGGCTCAGGGCAAAGTATTGCGCTGCGCTCTGAATCAGGTGATGGTTGATGCGAGCACTCCCTTGCAAGAAAATGCAGAGGTTGCTTTTTTCCCTCCAGTGACTGGCGGTTAATATGCCAATCCGAATTCAAGAAAAAGATTTTGATATCAGCGCTGAAATAGCAGCGCTCCGTAAAGGTGATCCAAGGGTTGGCGCAGTAGTAACTTTCTTAGGCGCTGTGCGTGATATGAATGATGGCAGTCAAGTGAAAGGGATGACCCTAGAGCATTACCCTGGCATGACTGAAAAGGCCTTACAAGAAATTCTGGATCAAGCGCAGGCTCGCTGGGACATTTATCAAACACTGGTTATTCATAGAGTTGGCCCATTACTACCGGAAGATCAAATTGTTTTAGTAGTGGCTACCAGTGCTCACAGAGGTGAAGCATTTGCAGCTTGTGAGTTCATCATGGATTACCTCAAAACCGCAGCGCCATTCTGGAAAAAAGAAGATACCCCTGCAGGTGCCCGCTGGGTCGATGCCCGTGTGACTGATGATGCCGCCATGGCACGTTGGTCGAAGAAGTCAATTTAACTGCTTTTAAAAAATCCTAACTTCTCAGATCTGGGAAGTTGCTTCAACCTTGCCTCAGCTTTAGATGCCTCTGATCGATCCGGGTGCTCTTGCGTTGCCAATAGGACAACTGGTCTACGAGCTCTTGTATAGCGAGCACCCTGCCCCAAATTATGTGCTTCTAGGCGATGTTCTAGACGGTTGGTAATGCCGGCATAGTAAGTGCCATCTGCGCATTCGAGGAGGTAAACAAGCCAGGTCAAAATGGGGGTAAATTCGCTTAAAAAGTGGGTGTAAAAGCCTTGAAATCCATCATATTGCCCTTATATTCTATAGATAGATATATGGAGTGCAAAAATGAGAATAGATAAGTTAACCACTAAATTTCAAGAGGCCTTAAGTGAGGCCCAAAGTATCGCTTTAGCTAAAGATAACCAATATATTGAGCCAGCTCATGTATTACTGGCAATGTTGCGTGATTCTGATGGCGCTGCCAAGAGTTTATTAACCCGTGCCGGCGTCAATGTTTCAGGTCTTGAAAAAGGTGTTGAGAAAGTTATTGCTAATTTGCCTCAAGTGCAGGGTACTAGCGGTGAGGTTCAGGTCGGCCGTGATTTAAGCAATTGGCTCAATCTTTGTGAAAAAGAAGCCAATAAGCGCAATGATCAATTTATTGCTGGTGAATTGTTTTTGCTAGTAGTGGCTGATGACAAGGGCGAGCTCGGTAAAGTAGCTCGTGAAAATGGATTAAATCGTAAATCGTTAGAAGCGGCTATTGATTTAGTACGCGGAGGAGAATCAGTGAATAGTGCAGATGCTGAAGGTCAACGTGAAGCCCTCAAGAAATACACTGTCGATTTAACCGAGCGCGCTCGTATGGGCAAACTAGATCCCGTGATTGGTCGTGATGATGAGATTCGTCGCACCATTCAGATTTTGCAACGACGCGGTAAGAATAACCCTGTGCTCATTGGTGAGCCTGGTGTTGGTAAGACCGCCATTGTTGAAGGTCTGGCGCAACGCATCGTGAATGGCGAAGTTCCAGAAACCCTCAAGAACAAACGCGTTCTTGTCTTAGATATGGCCTTGCTATTGGCTGGCGCTAAGTACCGTGGTGAGTTTGAAGAACGTCTCAAAGCCGTTCTGAGTGACGTTGCTAAAGATGAAGGTCAAACCATCATCTTTATCGATGAGATTCATACGATGGTGGGTGCCGGCAAAGGTGATGGTGCAATGGATGCTGGCAATATGCTCAAGCCTGCTTTGGCTCGTGGTGAATTGCATTGTATCGGTGCAACTACTTTAGATGAATACCGCAAGTACATCGAAAAAGATCCTGCACTAGAGCGCCGCTTCCAAAAAGTGATGGTGGAAGAGCCAAGCGTTGAAGCAACGATTGCGATCTTGCGTGGTTTGCAAGAGCGTTATGAGCTTCACCACGGTATTGAGATTACTGATCCAGCGATTGTGGCTGCTGCAGAGTTATCGCATCGCTATATTACCGATCGCTTCTTGCCGGATAAGGCTATTGATCTTATTGACGAGGCTGGTTCACGCATTCGGATGGAAATTGATTCCAAGCCAGAGGTGATGGATAAATTAGAGCGTCGTCTCATTCAGCTCAAGATTGAGCGTGAAGCAGTGAAGAAAGAAAAAGATGATGCTTCTCAAAAGCGCCTTGGCTTGATCGAGGATGAAATTAAGCGCCTAGGCGCAGAGTACGCCGACTTAGAAGAGATCTGGAAAGCAGAGAAGGGTGCCGTATTAGGTGCTGCCAATCTAAAAGAAGAGATTGAAAAAGTACGTGCTGACATTGTGAAGTTGCAGCGTGAAGGCAAGCTTGAGAAAGTTGCCGAGTTGCAATATAGCAAATTGCCGGAGCTAGAGGCTAAGCTCAAGTCTGCCGCTGCAGCTGAAGCTAAGGGTGATAAAGATGGTGTTGTGAAGAATAAACTTCTTCGCACCCAAGTTGGCGCAGAAGAAATTGCTGAAGTGGTGTCTCGTGCTACTGGTATTCCGGTATCGAAGATGATGCAAGGCGAGCGCGATAAGCTTTTGAAGATGGAAGAACTACTACACAAGCGTGTAGTTGGTCAGGAAGAGGCTATTCGTGCGGTATCGGATGCGATTCGTCGTTCCCGTGCCGGCTTGGCTGAAGAGAATCGCCCTTATGGCTCTTTCTTATTCCTAGGGCCAACTGGTGTTGGTAAGACAGAGTTGTGTAAGGCATTGGCTGGCTTCCTTTTTGATAGCGAAGATCACCTCATTCGTATTGATATGAGTGAGTTCATGGAGAAGCATAGCGTTGCACGCTTGATTGGTGCTCCTCCAGGCTATGTTGGTTACGAAGAGGGTGGTTACTTAACTGAGCAGGTTCGTCGTCACCCCTATAGCGTGATCTTGTTTGATGAAATTGAAAAGGCACACCCCGATGTCTTTAACGTTCTTTTGCAGGTATTGGATGATGGCCGTTTAACGGATGGTCAAGGACGTACTGTCGACTTCAAGAACACGGTGATTGTGATGACCAGCAATATCGGCTCGCATCTGATTCAGTCGATGACTGATAAGAAGCAATCGGAAATCAAAGATGCTGTATTTGAAGAACTCAAAAATCATTTCCGTCCAGAGTTCTTGAATCGTATCGACGAGATTGTCGTATTCCACGGTTTAGATAAAGGTAACATCGCCAACATCGCTAAGATCCTGCTGAAGAATTTGTCTGATCGTTTGGCAAAAGTCGATATGCAGCTAGAAGTCAGTGATGCAGCCTTGAATAAGATCGCCGAAGTTGGTTTTGATCCTGTTTTTGGAGCAAGACCACTCAAGCGCGCTATTCAGCAACACATCGAGAACCCTGTTTCGAAGATGATTTTGGAAGGTAAATTCGGACCTAAGGATGTGGTGCCTGTGGATGTGGATAAAAAAGGCGATTTCAGCTTCACACGCTTAGTTCATTAAGTGTTGCTATGCAGTAATACAGATAGTTTTGCAGGAATTTGCCTGCGCCAGTAAACTCGGTACATGACTGTTGCGCTCTCAAGTGGTCGTGCCAGTGATGTCCGGGTTATTGGTCTCATGAGTCTGGCTCACGGCAGCTCCCACTTTTTTCATTTGATTCTGCCACCCATGTTCCCATGGTTGAAGGATGCTTTTGCTCTGAGCTATGCTGAACTTGGCTTGCTCATGTCGATCTTCTTTGTCGTTTCTTGTATTGTGCAAGCAGCTTCAGGTTTTTTAGTGGATCACATTGGCGCCAGACCAGTTTTATTTGCTGGTATTGGCTTGTTAGTACTCGCGGCGTTAACGTACTCACAAAGTAATAGCTATCTTATGTTGCTAGTGGGCGCAGTAATCGCGGGATGTGGTAATGGTATTTTTCATCCGGTTGATTACACCCTCATTAACCATAAAGTATCTCCACCAAACTTACCTTATGCCTATTCCATGCATGGGGTTGCAGGATACCTCGGCTGGGCTGCTGCACCAGCTTTTATGGTTGCAATTACCCAGTTGTCTGACTGGCGGATTGCTTTCTTATGTGCAGCATTATTAGAGGTTGTAATTCTCATCACTCTTTGGGTAAATAGAGAATACTTGCTTGATGATGTGAAGGAGCGACACGCAGAAAGCCATGCGAGTGATCAGGCTATAAACCCCGGGGCAACACCAGTAAGCCCGTTCGCCTTCTTAAGATTGCCTGCAGTTTGGTTGTGTTGGATTTTCTTTTTCTTCAGCATGGCCTCTACCTCTAGTTTGCAATCCTTTGCACCCAGTGCGCTTTTTGGGATTTACCAGATCCCTTTGAGTGTGGGCAGCTATTACATCACCTTATTAGCATTAGGAAGTGCTGCCGGTGTTTTGTTTGGAGGCTTCTTGGCAGCTAAGTTACAAGCACCAGAACGAATTGTTTCAACATGTTTATCAATGACGATTGCAATGTGTTTGTTGCTTGCTACTGGATTAATGTCGCTTGCATTTATTCCCATCATTTTCTTTTTCATTGGGTTTGGTTATGGGGTTGTCGCACCCTCACGTGATCTTTTAGTAAAGCGAGTTACTCCTCAAGGTGTAGCAGGGCGAGTCTACGGAATTGTTTATTCTGGGATTGATCTTGGCGCTGCAGTTGGCCCCTTTATCTTTGGATTCTTTATGGATGCTGGGCTGCCTACTGCGCTTTTCCTGGGAATTGTGTTGTTTCAGCTCACCATCATTCCGACCGTCTTCAGGGTCTCCTCTAGTTCCCGACCTAAACCTGCTTGATAGGTCCATAAATTTTCATAATGTGAAAAGTCATTACGCTGCGTAAAATGCACTGTAATAACTTATAGCTTGCCTCATTCCAATCAGTGAATCTTTTTTTCACATTATAAAAAATATAAATTAAGTCGTTGTTTTTAATGATTTAATTATTTTTTATCTATCTCTTAAATAATGCTTGCTTGCTTTTCCTAACTGGCTAAACTCTTATATAAGACATAAGACTTGAAGAAGTCTTCAGGGTCCAAAAATTTGAAGTACTTGTTTAACTTAGGGAGAAAAACATGGCAGATCGCAAAGCAGAAATCGCAGCACTACAAAAAGATTGGGATACCAATCCACGTTGGAAAGGTATTACCCGTGGCTATACAGCAGAAGATGTAATTCGTCTCCGCGGCTCATTGAAGATTGAGCACACTCTAGCAAAACATGGTGCAGAGCGTTTGTGGGATTTGGTAAATAACGAAGCTTACGTAAACTGTTTAGGTGCTTTGACTGGTGGTCAGGCAATGCAACAAGTGAAGGCTGGCGTACAGGCAATTTATTTATCTGGTTGGCAAGTGGCTGCAGACGGTAACTCCTATGCTGCCATGTATCCAGACCAATCTTTATATCCAGTTGATTCAGTTCCTAAGATGGTTGAGCGTATTAATAACTCATTCCAGCGCGCCGACGAAATTCAGACTGCTAAAGGTATTAACAAAGGTGATGCAGGTTACATCGAGTATTTTGCTCCAATTGTTGCTGATGCTGAAGCCGGTTTCGGTGGTGTATTAAACGCATTTGAATTAAGCAAGGCATTGATCAAGCAAGGTGCTGCCGGTGTTCACTTCGAAGATCAGCTATCTTCAGTAAAGAAATGCGGTCACTTGGGTGGCAAGGTATTGTTACCAACCACTGAATCTGTACAAAAATTGATCTCCGCACGTTTGGCTGCTGACGTCATGGGCGTTCCAACCATCATCTTGGCTCGCACTGATGCTGAGGCTGCTGACTTGTTGACATCTGATTATGATGCGAATGACAAGCCATTCTTGACGGGCGAGCGCACAGCAGAAGGCTTCTACAAAACACGTAAGGGCTTGGATCAAGCAATCTCACGTGGTTTAGCATATGCCGCTTACGCTGATATGGTTTGGTGCGAAACAGGTACGCCTGATCTCGAGTTTGCTCGTAAATTTGCTGAAGCAATTCGTGCGAAGTTCCCAGGCAAGATGTTGGCCTACAACTGCTCACCATCTTTCAACTGGAAGAAGAACTTGGATGACGCAACTATTGCGAAGTTCCAACGTGAATTAGGCGCAATGGGTTACAAGTATCAATTCATCACATTGGCTGGTATTCACTCTATGTGGTACAACATGTTCGACTTGGCTCAAGACTACATGCAGCGCGGTATGACTGCATATATTGAAAAAGTCCAAGAGCCAGAATTTGCTGCTCGTGATCGTGGCTATACATTCGTTTCTCATCAACAAGAAGTTGGTACAGGTTACTTTGATGACGTGACTACCGTAATTCAAGGTGGCAAGTCTTCTGTGACAGCATTGACTGGTTCTACCGAAGAAGAGCAGTTCCATTAAGAATCCCTAAGTAGTTTGTAGCAGCAGTAGCACTCATTACTGCCACGGCATCTAAATTACCCCACAAGGGTGACTTAGGTGCCGTTTTCGTATACATTCTCCCCATGGCAAATTGCACACTTTGTAAGGAAGATCTAAAGCCCGAAGAGGGTCAGTTAATTTGGCGCGGAGATGACTGCCGCGTCATTCTCGTTAATGATTCTGACTTGCCTGGTTTTTGTAGGGTGATCTGGAATCGACATGTTCCTGAAATGACTGATCTGACTTATGGTGAGCGCGAGCATCTTATGACACTGGTCTTTGCTGTTGAAGAGGCTATACGCCATGTGATGCATCCAGATAAAGTCAATCTTGCCGCCTTAGGCAATATGGTCCCGCATATTCATTGGCATATCATTCCTAGATATAAAGACGATGCGTTTTTCCCTGGCTCAGCTTGGTCCAAGCGGGTACAAGAAACTCCAACATCTGTATTGCTAGAGCGCACAAGAAAATTATCTCAATTACCAGATGCAATCAAGGCAGAAATCGCATCCCTGATTTAAACGAGCTTTTTTAATGCCTCGAGGTATTTGTCAGGGCTGAGTTGCCCACCTTCACGTTGTGCTTCCCACATCGCTTGCCCTAAGCATTCCATGATGAGATGTTGAGCTTCATGCATTGATCCTAGTTTTTGGGATAGTTTGTCTGCAATTTCTTTAATGCCGGGCGGCTGATCGATTGATATCTGCTCGCTAATCGATAGATGCATTGAGAGATGGAGGAAGGGGTTCGTCTCGCCCCGCTCAGGCGTGTAGTCTTGGGCTAATGCACCTTCGGGATCCGCAAGTAGTGAGTGGTATTCGGGGTGCTCGGCCATCCAATCTCCAGCAAGCGTTTCCATTGGATCCAAAATCTGGCCCGTAGTTTTCTTTTTCCAGACATCGCAGAAAAAGCGGCGGACTTCTTCTCGAGTTGGATTAAATATCGCCACGAACTTTTCCTTTTCCTGTTTTTTGTTTGAAGCCGCATAAAGGCTCAACAATGCATTGAGCGCAATCTGGGTTCCGGGCTTTACAAGTATATCTACCGTGCAAAATAAGCCAATGATGGGCATCTAGTAGATATTCTTTGGGAACGCGTTTCAATAATTGCTCCTCAACTTTTAGAACATCTTTTCCGGGAGCTAAACCAGTTCGATTCGAGACTCTAAAGATGTGCGTATCAACGGCAATCGTAGGCTGGCCAAATGCAGTATTCAGAATGACGTTGGCCGTTTTTCTACCAACACCTGGCAGGGCCTCTAATTCTTCGCGGGTTTGTGGAACTTTGCCGTGATGTTTTTCAAGCAAGATGCGGCAAGTCTCTTGTATATGCCTACCCTTAGAGTTAAATAAACCAATGTGCTGAATATATGGCTTGACCCCTTCTTCGCCAAGATCTAATAGGGCTTGAGGAGTATTGGCAATCTTAAATAACTTACGGGTACCCTTATTGACTGATACGTCAGTTGCTTGGGCGGATAGCAATACTGCGATCAGTAACTCAAATGGCGAGTTGTACTCAAGTTCTGTGGTCGGTTTGGGATTATTCGCTTTGAGCTGCTCAAAGAAAGTGTGCCTTTTTTCGGGGTTCATCATTTCTTTTGCTGAGCACGTGCGATTGCAGCAGCAATGATGGCGCGCTTACGCTCTTGTTCTTTTAACTGTTCATCTGATGTTGGCTTATCGGCATTCACTGCAATTAACTTAGCAGCGGCTTTTTTGGCCAAGCGTTCGTCATTATCTTTTTGCTCTCTATCGAGGCGTTGCTCTCGGTCGTGATAGCGCTGACGTGAGATATCGGCTAGATCTTGTGACCAGGCATTCCAACCGGTTTTATTATCTGTGACATCAATCATGCTGATGCAATCAACGGGGCAGGGCGGGATGCAAAGATCACAACCCGTACACCACTCAGTTAAAACAACATGCATTTGTTTTGATGCGCCCACAATGGCATCGACCGGACATGCCTGAATACAAAGCGTGCAGCCAATACATTTTTGTGGGTCAATGAAGGCTACTGGCCTGGGGCGTTCAACTCCACACTCAGGATCAAGTGTGGGATGTAAATCAAATGCATCTTGAGGGTAAATTGGCACCAGAATTTTACTAAGCCGTTTAATACCCTCAATGCCTCCTGGCGGACAGCGATTAGGCAGGGCCTCACCACTGGCCATTGCCTCAGCATAGCCTCGACAATCTGGATAGCCACATTTAGTACATTGGGTTTGAGGTAGGGCATCCTCCAAGCGATTAGAGAGTTCATTCGCTTGTGTGATTTTCATTGCTGGATATTAGCTAAAAAAGTGAGGGCCTCAGCCCCCACCCATTGATGCCTAGTTAGAGCCTTCTAGTTTAGGAGGTCTTGCCTTACTTTTTTTGTGTACACCTTGGTGATCGCGGATAAAGTTTTTGATCTTTGGATAAACCTTATCGCGCCAACGACGACCGGCAAAGATGCCATAGTGGCCTGCGCCAGCAACTTCGTAGTGATCTTTATGTTCTTTCGGGATGCCAGTGCACAAGCCGTGAGCCGAACGGGTTTGACCACTTCCAGAAATATCATCAAGCTCACCCTCTACGGTTAGTAGAGCAGTATGTTTAATGTCATGTGGTTTAACAAGATCGCCAGCCACTTGCCAGGTGCCATTTGGTAAAGCGTGGTCTTGGAAAACAGTTTTGATGGTATCGAGATAGAACTTGGCATCTAAGTCCAGAACAGCGTTGTACTCATCATAGAAACGAATGTGCCCCTCTGCATCCTCTTCGTCGCCACGAACTAGGTTTTGGAAGTAGTCCCAATGAGATTGCAAATGGTTTTGTGGGTTCATGGCAATAAAGCCAGTGTGCTGCAGGAAGCCTGGATATACACGACGACCAGCTCCAGGATAGTTTGGCGGTACCTTATAAATCACATGACTCTCAAACCACTCATGTGATTTTTGCTCGGCTAAGTTATTGACTGCCGTCGGTGACTTACGTGCATCAATTGGACCACCCATCATGATCATGGAGGCCGGAGTAACCTCACCGGCAGATGCCATCAATGAGATGGCACCCAAGGTTGGAACAGTTGGTTGGCAAACAGAAATAACGTTCAAATCTTGAGCACCAATGACGCGGATAAATTCTTGAATGTAGTGAACATAGTCGTCAAGACCAAAGTCACCATCTTCAACAGGAACATTACGTGCATCAATCCAATCGGTAATGTAAACCTTATGATCTTGCAACAGAGTGCGTACGGTATCGCGTAACAGAGTAGCGTGGTGCCCAGACATAGGGGCAACTATTAGCACGACAGGATCATCTTTGAGGTGCTTGATGGTTTCTACATCATCTGAGAAACGCTTGAAGCGAACCAGATTGCAAAAAGGTTTTGCAACGATGGTTCTTTCATGGATCGCCACTTCCTGACCATGTGCATTAACAGCGCGAATACCAAATTCTGGTTTTTTATAGTTCTTACCTAAGCGGTAAAGAAGTTCATAGCTGGCAGCTAAACGCTCAGATCCTGGAACCTTAGAGGCTGGATTGGAGGCATTGATAAAAGCCTCAGATGCAGCGCGTGCCCATGAGCTCATGGGTTGAAGTAAGGCCTTTTGGAACTCGTGTAACTGATACAGCATATTACCTCCTGTAATTCTTGATAGCCGCCTATTGTGCTTTTTAGGCCAATACGCGGGCGATTGCTTTGGCCACTTTATCAATATTTTTGGTATTGAGAGCCGCGACACAAATACGTCCAGTAGAAAGTGCGTAAATGCCATCTTCCTTCTGTAAGCGTTCAACTTGCTCAGCTGTTAGGCCTGAGTAAGAAAACATTCCACGTTGCTGCTCAATAAAAGCAAAGTCTTGCTTTACACCAGCAGCAGCGAGTTTTTCAACGAGACCATGACGCATTGCTTTAATACGATCACGCATTTCTGCCAACTCATCTTCCCAGAGCTTGCGCAATTCTGCAGAGTTCAAAACAGCAGCAGCAATTGCAGCACCATGAGTTGGGGGATTGGAGTAATTAGTGCGGATGACGCGCTTTAATTGCGAGAGTACGCGAGTGGATTCATCTTTACTTTGGGTCACTATCGACAAAGCACCTACACGCTCACCATACAGTGAAAATGATTTAGAGAAAGAGCTGGACACGAAGAAGGACATACCAGACTGAGCAAAAAGTCGAACGGCGATGCCGTCCTGCTCAATCCCAGATGCAAAGCCTTGGTAGGCCATATCCAAGAACGGAATTAACCCTTTGTTCTTACAGATATCAATGACTTGACGCCACTGAGCTTCAGTAATATCTGCGCCAGTTGGGTTATGACAGCAAGCATGCAAAAGAACGGTTGTATTCTTCGGGAAAGATTCCAGAGACTTCACCATGCCATCAAAATCGACACCGCGGGTCTTGCCATCGAAGTAGGCGTATTCGACTACCTCAAAACCAGCAGATTCAAAAATACCGCGATGGTTTTCCCAGGTTGGATTACTAATGGCGCAAGGTGCATTTAAGTTGAGGCGTTTAATGAAGTCAGCACCAACGCGCAATGCGCCCGTACCACCTAAACATTCGGCCGTTACAACGCGGCCATCTTTAATCAGCGCAGAGTCTGCTCCAAACAATAAGTTTTGTACTGCGCTGTTATAGGGATTCGGACCTTCAATCGGGATGTAGCTACGAGGTGATTGCTTTGCAACTACTGCCTCTTCAGCTTTAATCACTGCCTTCAATAAAGGTACCTTGCCTTCGTCTGTGTAATAGACGCCAACACCGAGGTTTACTTTGTCGGGACGTTGGTCTGCAACGTAGGCTTCTGTGAGGCCAAAAATAGGATCTTTAGGGGCTAGCTGGACTGAGGCAAACAGGGTCATTTGAGGTCGGAAAAGGTGGTTTAGAGGTATTTTTACTATTTAATGACGTTAAATTAAGCTTAATTGTCGGTTTTGGGGGCCAGAATCAACTATTTCTAAATAAAAACGGCAAAATCATTGTTTGTACAAAATTCGCTGTGAAGAAAACTCACAGATGAAATGATAGCCGAGATGCCCCCTAAGTCCCCCAAAACTGCCACGAATTCTGCAGTTAAAGAAGATCTCAAAAAGCCTATTGCCGATCCATTGGGCGAGGCGGGCCACGACCTAGATCCGGCTAAATTTGTCAGTTTTCCGGACTCTCCCTACCAGCTTTATCAGCCATTTACCCCTGCTGGAGACCAGCCACAGGCGATTGATGCCTTGGTAGAGGGTATTGAGGACGGATTGACCTTTCAAACCCTCTTGGGGGTCACGGGGTCTGGAAAGACCTTCACCATGGCCAATGTGATTGCCAGAACAGGTCGTCCGGCAATTATTTTTGCCCCAAATAAGACTCTGGCTGCTCAGCTTTACAGCGAATTTAGGGAGTTTTTCCCCAAAAATGCCGTGGAGTACTTCGTTAGCTACTACGACTATTACCAGCCTGAAGCCTATGTTCCTCAGCGCGACCTCTTTATTGAAAAAGACTCCTCGATTAATGAACATATCGAACAGATGCGTTTATCTGCAACGAAAAGTTTGTTAGAGCGTCGCGATGTGATCATCGTTGCAACGGTGTCTGCAATTTACGGTATCGGTAACCCTGGCGACTATCACAGCATGGTGATGACTCTGCGCCCAGGCGACAAGATGAGTCAGCGCGATATTTTGATGCGACTGATCGCCATGCAATACGATCGTAATGAAACTGATTTCAAGCGTGGTGTATTTCGAGTGCGTGGAGATACCATTGATATTTTCCCCGCTGAGCATAATGAGTTAGCAGTGCGCGTTGAATTATTTGATGATGTGGTTGAGAGCTTGCAATTTTTTGATCCGCTCACTGGCAAGATTCGCCAAAAGATTCCACGCTTTACTGTTTACCCAAGTTCGCACTACGTCACTCCACGAGACACTGTTCTCAAGGCAATTGAAACCATTAAGACAGAGTTACGCACTCGTTTAGATGAGTTTGTCAAAGATGGAAAACTGGTTGAGGCGCAACGCTTAGAACAGCGCACCCGTTTTGATTTAGAGATGCTCAACGAATTGGGTTTCTGTAAGGGCATTGAGAACTACTCCCGCCACCTCTCGGGGGCTGCTCCAGGCGAGGCCCCGCCGACTTTGGTCGACTACCTGCCAAATGATGCCCTGATGTTCTTGGATGAGAGCCACGTTCTCATTGGACAGCTCAATGCCATGTACAACGGTGATAAATCACGCAAACATACCTTAGTTGAATTTGGTTTCCGTTTGCCTTCAGCAATGGATAATCGCCCGCTCAAATTTATTGAGTTTGAAACGAAGATGCGTCAAACCATTTTTGTTTCCGCTACACCAGCTGACTATGAAAATACTCATCAAGGTCAAGTAGTTGAGCAAGTCGCAAGACCTACTGGATTAGTTGATCCAGAAATTGAAGTATTACCTGCAAGTACGCAGGTTGATGATTTACTGAGTCAGATTTATGAGCGCGTCAAAGTGGGCGAGCGTGTTTTAGTGACAGTTCTGACTAAGCGTATGGCAGAGCAATTAACAGACTATCTTTCTGATAATGGTGTGAAGGTGCGTTATGTGCACTCCGATATTGATACGGTAGAGCGCGTAGAAATTTTGCGTGATCTTCGTTTGGGCGTCTTCGATGTCTTGGTGGGCATCAATTTATTGCGCGAAGGCTTGGATATTCCAGAAGTTTCTTTGGTGGCAATTTTGGATGCCGATAAGGAGGGTTTCTTGCGTTCTGAGCGCAGCTTGATTCAGACCATCGGACGCGCAGCACGAAATGTCCGAGGTAAGGCTATTTTGTATGCCGATCGGGTGACTGATTCCATGAAACGCGCCATGGGGGAGACGGAAAGACGCCGTACCAAGCAAATTGCCTTTAATAAACTGCATGGTATTGAGCCAAAAGGGGTTCAAAAGCGCATTAAGGACATCATTGATGGCGTCTATGACGTTAAAGAGAAGCGCCAGGAGATGCAGGTGGAGCAGGAGCGGGCTCGCTATGAGGATATGAGCGAGAAAGACCTGGCTGGTGAAATTAAGCGTCTAGAGAAGCAAATGAATGCCGAAGCCAAAAATCTGGAGTTTGAGAAGGCTGCCAGCACACGGGATCGCTTAACAAAAGTCAAAGAAATGGCCTTTGGGGCAAGGTCCCGAGATTCTGTTTAAAGACCCCATCAGCTAATTCCTGACTTGCCTTGAGGTTTTTTGGGATAATTCCCGAGCGATTTGATAGGGAATATGGTAAAGTTGAGTGGAATGGTCGGGTATTACCCTGCCGACCATGAGCTGTCCATAACAATCCATTACCAAGGTGACATATGAGACTTACAACTAAAGGCCGTTTTGCAGTAACCGCAATGATCGATTTAGCCCTGCGCGAAGCGCATGGCCCTGTAACTTTGGCTGGAATTAGCCAAAGACAAAAAATCTCCCTTTCCTATTTAGAGCAATTGTTCGGCAAATTACGTCGCTTCAACATTGTTGAGAGCACTCGTGGGCCAGGCGGCGGGTACACACTCGCGCGTAAGGCTCATGAAATTAGTGTTGCCGACATTATTGTTGCTGTTGATGAGCCCTTAGATGCGACTCAGTGCGGTGGCAAAGGTAACTGCCATAGTGATGAAGATGAGCATGGCCACTGTATGACTCATGATCTTTGGAGCAATCTGAATCTGAAGATGGTTGAGTATCTCAGCTCAGTGAGTTTGCTTAATCTAGTTCAGCAACAAGAAGGACGTGGCGTTGTTATTCAAGACATGCGTCAAAAGAAAATCAAAGTTGAAAGTGCTAAGGCTGAAAAAACAGCGCCAGCACTTGCTGCGAAAAAAGAAGTTGCTCCTAAAGCCCCATTAATTAATTCTGTATTTAATTTGGCGCGCCAAAGTTAAAAAAGTAATTCATCAAAATAAGTCAATCATGAACGCACCAAAAGACCTTCCAATTCAGCCGGTTCCGATGTTTAGCCCTGAGCACTTCCCAGTGTATATGGACTACTCAGCTACAACGCCGATTGATCCACGTGTAGTCGACAAAATGTTGCCTTACTTGCGTGAGCAGTTTGGCAATGCGGCATCACGTAGTCATGCTTATGGCTGGGCTGCTGAAGAGGCGGTTGAATGGGCGCGTTCAGAAGTGGCGCAACTCGTTCATGCAGATCCAAGAGAGATTGTGTTTACCAGTGGTGCTACTGAAAGTATTAATTTGGCATTGAAGGGTGCAGCGCACTTCTATAAAGATCGTGGCAATCACATCATTACTGTTAAGACCGAGCACAAGGCTACTTTAGATACCTGTCGCGAGCTTGAGCGTGAAGGCTATGAGGTAACTTACTTAGATGTTTTGCCGAATGGCTTAATTGACTTCGCGCAGCTAGAAACAGCAATGAAGCCAGGCACGATTTTGGCATCAGTGATGTATGTCAATAATGAAATCGGTGTAGTGCAAGATATTCCAGCTATCGGTGAGTTATGCCGTTCCCGCGGTGTGATTTTGCATGTGGATGCTGCCCAAGCTACAGGCAAGGTAGAAATCGATTTAGAGAAGACTAAGGTCGACCTAATGAGTTTTTCTGCTCACAAGACTTATGGTCCAAAAGGGATTGGCGCATTGTTTGTGCGTCGCAAGCCTCGTATTCGGATTGAGGCTCAGATTCATGGCGGTGGTCATGAGCGCGGCATGCGTTCTGGAACCCTAGCGGTTCATCAAATTGTCGGCATGGGCGAGGCATTCCGCATTGCTCGCATCGAGATGGTTGAAGAAAACAAGCGTATTCGTGCGTTACGTGACCGTCTCTTGGCAGGCTTGAAAGATATTGAAGAAGTTTATGTGAATGGTGACATGGATGATCGTGTGCCCCATAACCTCAATATTAGTTTTAACTATGTTGAGGGTGAATCAATGTTGATGGCCCTGAAAGATTTGGCAATCTCATCTGGTTCCGCATGTACATCAGCGTCATTAGAGCCTTCTTATGTATTACGGGCCTTAGGTCGTAATGATGAACTAGCCCATAGCTCAATTCGTTTTACCCTCGGTCGCTTTACGACTGAAGAGGAAGTGGATTTCACAATCAAGCTGGTGAAAGAAAAGATTGCGAAGTTACGCGAACTCTCACCATTGTGGGAAATGTTTAAAGACGGAATCGACTTAAGTACGATTCAGTGGGCAGCACATTAAGAATTTGAAGGATTAAAGAGGAAATACCATGGCATATAGTGAAAAAGTAATCGACCATTATGAGAACCCCCGTAACGTAGGCTCTTTTGAGAAGGGCGACGAAACCGTAGGTACCGGCATGGTTGGCGCCCCGGCTTGCGGCGACGTCATGAAATTACAAATCCGCGTAAATGATCAAGGCGTGATTGAAGATGCTAAGTTCAAGACATATGGCTGTGGCTCAGCCATTGCTTCTTCCTCGCTGGTAACCGAGTGGGTTAAGGGCAAGACCTTGGATCAGGCTTTAGAGATCAAGAACTCTTTGATTGCTGAAGAGTTGGCTTTGCCACCCGTGAAGATTCACTGTTCTATCTTGGCTGAAGACGCTATTAAGGCAGCGGTTGCTGATTACAAAGAAAAGCATCCGGCTAAATAAAAACTATGGCAATTACCTTAACCGACAAAGCAGCTGCACACGTTAACCGCAATTTAGAAAAGCGCGGTAAGGGGTGTGGTTTGCGTTTGGGTGTGCGCACTACAGGTTGCTCTGGCTTGGCTTATCAATTGGAGTATGTCGATGAGCCAGCCGCTGAAGACCAAGTATTTGAGTCTAATGGCATCAAAGTATTTGTTGATCCAAAGAGCTTGGCGTATTTGGATGGGACAGAGCTAGACTTTGTACGTGAGGGTTTGAATGAAGGCTTTAAGTTTCAAAATCCTAACGTAAAAGATGAGTGTGGTTGTGGCGAATCTTTCCGCGTCTGACGATTACTTTCGCTTCTTTGGTCTAACTCAGCAATTCACAATCGATTTGCCTGCCTTGGATCAGGCTTATCTTGCAATTCAGAAAGAAGTTCATCCTGACCGACATGCGCGCGGCAGCGATTCAGAGCAACGCTTAGCAATGCAAATGGCTACCTTGGCAAATACTGCTTTTCAAACTCTCAAGAACCCAGTGCAACGTGGTCTCTATATCTGTCAACTGAATGGTGTAGATGCCAAACTTGAAACGAATACTGCAATGCCAGCTGCCTTTCTGATGAAACAGATGGAGTGGCGAGAGAATCTCGATGAGCAGGCCGAAGATTTGCAAGCCCTAGAGGAACTCATGGATGAGGTCCAATCTTCTAAGCAAGAAACCCTCTCTGAAATCGCACAAGCGATTGATGGTGCCAAAAATTACCAACGTGCTGCTGAGCTTCTCAGGGGCCTCCTGTTTATTGATAAGTTCGCTGTTGAGCTTGATGACGCTATTGCGGCTTTGGCCTAGGCTGCGTCGAATTAAAATTTAACCCTTATGGCTTTATTACAAATCTCCGAACCTGGTAAATCGCTAGCGCCCCATCAGCGCCGGATTGCCGTCGGTATTGATTTAGGCACTACAAATTCACTCGTGGCGATCGTACGTGATGCCTTGCCTAAAGTATTGCCTGATGCCCAAGGCAGAGAGTTACTCCCTTCAGTTGTGCGATACCTGCCAAATGGTAGAACGCAAGCTGGCTTTGAGGCGCTTGAGAGTATTGTGCTTGATCCAAAGAACACCATTGTTTCTGTAAAGCGTTTTATGGGCCGTGGTTTATTAGATATAGAGCATATTGAAAGTGCTCCGTATGACTTTGTCGACCAGCCCGGCATGCTCAAACTGAGAACAGTTGCTGGAGATAAAAGTCCTATTGAAGTCTCAGCCGAAATTCTGGCGCGTTTGCGTCAGTTAGCCGAAGACTCTGTCTCTGATGACATTGTTGGTGCGGTAATTACGGTGCCTGCTTATTTTGATGACGCTCAACGACAAGCTACTAAGGATGCGGCTAAGTTGGCGGGCATTGAAGTACTGAGATTGCTCAACGAGCCTACTGCTGCTGCCATTGCATATGGCTTGGATAATGCCTCTGAAGGTGTCTACGCTGTTTATGACTTGGGCGGCGGTACCTTTGATATCTCTATTCTGCGAATGAGTAGAGGGGTCTTTGAAGTTCTTTCGACTGGTGGTGATTCAGCTTTGGGTGGTGATGACTTTGATCACCGCTTATATTGCTGGGTCATCGAGCAGGCAAAACTACCTCCGCTCTCTATTCATGATCATCGCACTCTTTTACAGGCGTGTAAGCATGCAAAAGAATTGTTGAGTCATAACCCTTTAGCTCGCGTTCATGAGACTTTGGCAGATGGTACGGTAGTCAATGTTGGCGTGAGTCAGGCGCAGTACTTTGAAATTACCCAGAACCTCGTTGTGAAGACTTTAACGGCCTGTAAAAAAGCTTTACGTGATGCAGGCTTGAAAGCTGAGGATGTAAAAGGCGTAGTGATGGTGGGAGGCTCCACTCGTATGCCGAATGTGCAACGTGCCGTCGGCGAGTTATTTGGAACGCAACCACTCAACAATCTCAATCCTGATCAAGTAGTTGCGCTTGGTGCCGCCATGCAAGCTGACTTGCTAGCGGGCAATCAAAGCAAAGACGATGAATGGCTCTTATTAGATGTCATTCCACTTTCCCTTGGTGTTGAAACTATGGGTGGTCTGGTAGAAAAAATTATTCCACGTAATACACCAATTCCAGTAGCTAGAGCCCAAGATTTCACTACCTTTAAAGATGGTCAAACTGCATTAGCAATTCAAGTTGTACAGGGTGAGCGCGAGCTTGCCCAAGACTGTCGCTCATTAGGTAAGTTTGAATTGCGTAGTATCCCGGCAATGGCTGCGGGTGCAGCACGTATACGGGTGACTTTCCAGGTGGATGCGGATGGCCTATTGTCTGTCAGCGCAATGGAGCAAGGCTCTGGCGTCCAAGCTTCAATCGATATCAAGCCTTCTTATGGCCTAACGGATTCTGAAATTACGCGTATGTTGCAAGATGGCTTTGCCTCTGCAAAAGAGGATCTCTTAGCAAGGTCATTACGTGAAGAACAAGTGAATGCACAGCGTTTATTAGATGCAGTGCAAACAGCGCTTGATGCCGACCGTGCATTACTGAACAAAGAAGAGCAGATTGTGATTGACCAAGAGATGGCAACTCTGCAAAAGATTTTGAACGAAGAAAATGAAAGTGCGATTTTACGTAAGGCAGTTGATCATGCTGCTAAGGCTACCGATGAGTTTGCACAAATGCGTATGAATGCCAGTATTCAGAAAGCATTGTCTGGTAAGAATGTTGCTGAGATCTGAAATAATAAATACATAATCAATATCCTATAAATAGAAAAGAATCATGACTCAAATCGTTGTTTTACCTCATAGTGAGTATTGTCCAGAAGGTGCCGTTGTTGAAGTAGCGCCAGGCACATCGATTTGTGAAGCGCTATTAGAGAATGACATTCCAATTGAGCATGCTTGTGATATGGTCTGTGCTTGCACAACTTGCCATGTCATCGTTAAAGAGGGCTTTCAGAGTCTGAACTCACCAGATGAGAACGAAGAAGATATGCTCGATCGTGC
This sequence comes from Polynucleobacter hirudinilacicola, assembly GCF_002192535.1. Classification (GTDB taxonomy): domain Bacteria; phylum Pseudomonadota; class Gammaproteobacteria; order Burkholderiales; family Burkholderiaceae; genus Polynucleobacter; species Polynucleobacter hirudinilacicola. The sequence goes on from NZ_NAIA01000002.1 coordinate 241,781, forward strand.
TTGGGGGCTCAATCCCCAGTCGCGTTTATCTTGTCAGGCCATTGTTGCAAAACAGGATCTCGTGATTGAGATACCAAAGTACTCAATTAACCATGCTAAAGAAAATCACTAAGATTTCATCATGAGATTAGTCGGGTGCTCACTCATCTTCTTTGGATTAGTGATGGCATCGCTAGTTCCAGCTCACGCAGATGATAATCACTCTGGGGTCGTGACTAACTTGGTGATTCGTAGTGGGAATGATTGGACCGGTAGCCCTTTACCAAACTACTTATCAAGCACCCCTGAAGTTGCTGTGTTGAGATTTACTATTCCGCCACAAACTGCATTGCCTATTCATCAGCATCCCGCTATTAACGTTGCTTATGTCATGGATGGTGAGCTTACCGTTTTTCAAGAGGGCGGCATCCAGCGCACCTTTAAAAAAGGCGAGGTTGTTATCGAGATGGTTGAAAAGTGGCATCACGGCATGAATCAAGGCTCTGTACCTGTGGAATTAGTGGTTTTCTATGCAACCACTAAGGACTTGCCATTGGCAATTAGGAAGCCCCAGCCCTAAATATGAGGGATATATGCACCAACTTAATGCATTTACGCCTGCAAACATGCAAAAGCTGCAAACCCAGCGTTTCTAGAGGACTAATATGAATTTGTATTTTGTTCTTTAAGTAGTACCTCCAAAATCTCTTTCAAGCCATCCTTCGGGGTGGCTTTTTCTTTAGGGCTTCAGTTTTTTTGATGTGCCTAATAAAAAGTGTTGTTTGATAACTTGGGTGACGTTTTGACGTGTGTGTTTTTTGCGCTCAAGAAGACCAACTTTCCTATAGATAGTTTTTCCTGGAAGTTGCTGAATTGTGAGCTGTCGATCGTTAGACCATGAAATATTAGCCAATTGCGGAACGATAGAATAGCCAAGCCCTTGTCTCACGAGTTCAATGATGGCTTCTACGGAATTTAATTCCATGCCATCTTGAATGGATAGCTTGTTGGACTTAATTGTTTGGTCAACAAGATGACCTGTCCAGGTATTTCTCTCAAAGCGAATAAATGGCAGATTAGGGGCGATATTTTTAAGATCTTTTTTTCTGCTAGATATTGTATTTGGATAAATCAAAATCATGGGCTCCTTGTAGAGCTCGGTCCATTGCAGGCTTTGAGGCAGGGTATAAGGTGACTCAGTAACAATTGCTGCATCAAGAGTGCCTTCAAGAAGCTGATCCAAGAAGTTACTGGATAAGCCTGCTATTAATTTGATTTCTAACTCTGGATAGTTATGTTTGATCTCATTTAGAGTTTTTCCAAATGCGCCCATTAATGAAGAAACCAAAGCACCCAAGACAATGGTTCCGCTGAGATTAGATTGCATGTTTGAGCGAAGAGCCTCATAACGAGCCACAATTTCTTGGATAGGCTCAATCAAAGATCTGCCGTGAGTATTTAAGGTAAGAGAGCGTTTGGTTCGATCAAATAGCTCTAGCCCTATTTCTTTTTCTAGTTGTTGTATTTGCTGGCCTGCTGCAGCCGCGGTAAGTCCAATTTCTCGAGCAGCAGCTGCAACACTTTTATGACGGGTTATCGCCAAGAAGTTTTTGAGAGTTTTGATACTAGACATGAGTTTTATTATAAATAATTTCTTTATCTCAAAGAAAAATTAATTCGATTTATTTTTTACTATCTATCAATATAATGTGGAAATGTCTAATGTTGATCTAAAAGTAAGGGTATGGCGCGGCTCCCAAGAGGGGGAGTTTGTTGAGTACTTGGTGCCACGCAACCCCAATCAAACAGTTTTGGATGTGGTTACTTATATCCAAAGAAAGCTGGACCCCACCTTGAGCTATCGCTTTGCTTGTAGGGTTGGCATGTGTGGCTCATGCGCGATGACTGTCAATGGTGTGGCTCGTTGGACTTGCCGAACTCACGTCTCAAAAATTCTTGAGGGAGATTCATTAGAAATTGCCCCTCTAAATAACTTACCTGTCATTAAAGATCTCGCAACGGATATGCGAGAGTTTTTTAATAAGTGGAAAGGGGCGGTTGGATTCTTTAAAGGAGACAAAACACGTCTTGACGATTTTGCAAAGGTAGAGCCAAGTTCTAAAGAGCGCCAATTAGCCAATGCTGGAATTGAGTGCATCGGTTGCGGTGTTTGTTATGCCTCTTGTGAGGTAGTTGAATCTAGGCCAAATTATCTTGGACCTGCAGCACTAAACCGTGCATGGACCTTAACGAATGATGTGAGGGATGTTCAGCAGTTAGAGCGCATGAGTGCAGTGGCTGGTGATGCCGGTTGCCACGCATGCCATACACAAGGATCTTGTACTGAGCATTGCCCCAAGGCTATCGAGCCAACTGCAAGTATTGCTGGACTGAAGAAGCTGGTGGCAAGAGCTGCAGTGCGTGGCGGTAAGTGGGGCAAGTTATGAGCCAGGGCGTTTTACAGGCAAAACTTTGGTATGCCCAAAGAATTAGCGCAATGATTCTGGGTATCTGCGTAGCGATACACCTCCTAATTATTTTTTATGCCATTAGAGGTGGCTTAAGCGCTCAGGAGATACTAGGTCGTACTCAAGGCAATGTTCTATTTGCCATTTTTTATGAAGTGTTTGTCCTTGCATGTTTTGTCCATGCGCCAATTGGTCTTGCCAATATATTGCAGGAGACCTTTCCTAATAGCGGGTTAGCAAAACCTGTTTCTTGGGCTCTTGCGATTTGCATTCTTACCCTAGGAACAACGGCTGTCATTGGTATTTATACGGGGGGTGCATGATGAGTTCAAGACCTCACTTAGATTACCGGGCCAAGAGTCACTTATCTTATTTTGCGTATGTATGCCATCGTATCTCTGGTTTGCTGCTGGCTTGTTTTATTCCCTTGCATTTTTTAATGCTTTCTCAATCCTTGCGGGGTGTTCAAGGGTTTGACGCTTCTTTGAAGCTAACGGATTTTTGGGTATTTAAGTTTGGTGAATGGGTATTGGTCATCTTGCTAGCCATTCATCTGGCTGGAGGAGTACGTTTACTCATGATTGAGTTTGGGCCATGGAAGGGTTTGCGTAAGGGCTGGATTCAGTTCTCTATTTTGTTCGCGATCGCTTGCGGACTCCTATTTTTATATTTTGCTAATTGATGAGGCTGATATGCAATTACAAATAGATTTAGTCGAAGAAGCCTGTAAAGAGCTCTACATTCGAGCCTTGAAGGTTTTACCTGATGACATTAAGGCTGGCATTGATAGATTGGACAAAGCTGAGACAGATGCACGTGCCCAGGTGGTTCTAAAGACAATGATCACTAATATCTCAGTAGCAGAGCGTGAAGATAATCTCCTCTGCCAAGATACAGGCCTACCGATCTATAACGTGAAGATTGGTAGTAATGTGCAATTTGATGGCATGGCATTAAAGGCGGCTATTCGTAAAGGCTGTGAGCGTGCCACTAAAGAATATCCGCTCAGATCCTCGGTAGTGCATCCCATTACTCGCAAAAATAATCATACCTCTTGCGGTATTGATATGCCAGCAATTCACATTGATTTTTTTGATAAAGCAGAATCAGTTGAAATTGAAATGGTGCCAAAGGGAAGTGGTTCGGAAAATAATTCCTTTTTAAAAATGGCAATACCTGCAGATGGCATTAATGGTGTCAAGGCATTTGTGATTGAGAGTGTTGTCTCTGCTGGAGGTAAGACATGCCCACCAACCATTGTCGGTGTTGGGATCGGGGGCACCTCTGATCAATGTGTGGCCATGGCAAAGCGCGCGGCAACTCGTGAGTTAGGTAGGGTGTGTAGCGATGAAGAAGGGGCTAAGCTGGAGAAGGAGCTCAGCACTGCTGTAAATCAACTCGGAATTGGTCCACAAGGTCTAGGTGGTGATGGAACTGCATTTGCAGTGCAGGTTGAACTGGCTCATACGCACATTACATTGAATCCCGTGGCTGTTAATATGCAGTGCCATTCAGCACGCAGAGCACGTGCAACTTTTACGCCTGCTGGCGTTACCTACGGATTTTAGGAAAACGACGATGGCACACTACAACCTTGCAACACCAGTGAGCGAAGCGGATATTCGCAAGCTTCGTATCAACGATACCGTGACTTTGCAAAACACATTATTTGGTATTCGCGATGCTACTCAAATTCATATGTTTGATCATGGACGTAAAACGCGTTTCGATTTGAGCGGTCATGCAGTCATCCATACCGCTCCGAACGTTCGTAGAGTGCCGGTGAGTTCGGAGTTTCCTGCAGGATATGAGCCTATTTGCATTGGTACAACCACTTCAGATCGTATGGAGCGTTTTACGCGCCCTTTGATGGCTGAGAATGGTGTTCGCATGATTGTGGGTAAAGGGGGTATGCGTGAGGGTTCAGCAGAGGCCTTCACAGATTTGGGGGGTGTTTATTTGGCCATCATTGGCGGCACTGCTGCCCTAGAAACAACTTGGATCGAGCAGATTGAAGATGTTGATATGGATGATCTCAATCCAGAGTCTTTATGGCGTTTCAAAATTAAAGACTTTGGCCCATTGCTGGTTGCAATGGATAGTCATGGTGGCAGCATCTATCAGGAAGTAAAGAGTGATGTTGCTAGCAAAAAAGAAGCGGTACTTAAAAGCCTTGGAATTATTTCATGAGCACTATTCCAACAATCGATACGGATATTTTGATTCTGGGTTCAGGCGGTGCTGGTCTCTTTGCTGCCTTACATGCTCATCAAGCAAACCCTAACCTAAATATCACGATTGCTGTCAAAGGTTTATTAGGTAAATGTGGTTGTACGCGAATGGTGCAGGGTGGTTACAACGTCGCTTTGGCAGAAGGAGATTCCGTAGAGCGCCATTTTATGGACACGATCGAGGGCGGTAAATGGCTCTCTGACCAAGAGCTTGCGTGGACACTAGTCAGTAAAGCAGTTGAGCGAATTCATGAGCTAGAAAATGAACTCGGTTGTTTTTTTGATCGCAATCCGGATGGCACGGTTCATCAAAAGGCATTTGCCGGTCAAACATTTGATCGTACTGTCCATAAGGGTGACTTAACCGGCATTGAGATTATTAATCGCTTAGCAGAGCAAGTATGGGCCAGAGGCATCAATCGCCTTGAAGAGCATCGCGCAATTGAATTGATTCATAGTTCGGATGGTAAATCACTTGCAGGCGTCTTGATGCTTAATATGCAGACTGGCCAATTTGTGTTGGTGCGCGCCAAAGCTGTCTTATTAGCCACAGGCGGTGGACCAACAATGTACAAATACCATACACCATCGGGCGATAAGAGTTGCGATGGTTTAGCAATGGCCTTGCGTGCTGGACTCATTTTGCGGGATATGGAGATGGTGCAATTTCATCCTACGGGCTTATTAGCTGGCCCAGGAACTCGCATGACGGGGACAGTCATAGAGGAAGGCTTGCGTGGAGCTGGTGGCTATTTACTGAATGGCAATCAAGATCGCTTTATGGGCAACTATGATCCACGCAACGAACGTGCTACTCGGGATATTGTTTCCAGATCGATCAACTCAGAAATCCGCGCTGGACGTGCAACCCCCAATGGTGGTGTGTATATCCAAATGAGCCATTTAGGTCCAGAGAATGTACGAAAACTATTTAAGGGTATGGTTGAGCGTTGTGCCGATAGTGGTTTTGATCTGACCAAAGATTTGGTAGAGGTTGTACCAACAGCCCATTACATGATGGGTGGTCTAGTTTTTAAGAAAGATTGCAGCACTGATCTTCCTGGTCTATTTGCAGCAGGCGAAGACACTGGTGGGGTGCATGGCGCCAATCGTTTGGGTGGTAATGGTGTTGCCAACTCAACAGTATTTGGTGGCATTGCGGGGGAGTCAATGGCCCATTGGGTTTCTGCACGGCAGCTGAGCGAATGTAATATGGATGAAGTAGTGGCAAGTATTCAAGAGCATGAAGCGCCATTGAAAAAGATGCCTGGTGATATTGAGGCAATCCGAGATGAGCTCGCGGAGTGTATGTGGGATGATGTCGGCATCTCTAGAAACCAGCAGGGCTTATTGCGGGCGCGCCAAACTCTCAAGCAATTGGCTGCCAAGTTAAACCAAATTGGAGTGGGCGATATTCAACGGGAATACAGCAATACTTGGCAAGATTGGATGAATTTACAAAATCTGATTCTGGTGAGTCAGGCCGTCACTGAGGCGGCTATAGCTCGCGAGAATTCTAGGGGCGCTCACTATCGCGATGATTTCCCGGAGCCGGGATCTCTTGAAGACTCTTATTACACAGCCGTTCATTTCAATCATCAAGACTTAAAAATTGAAAATCGTCCCGTGCAATTTACGATGATTAAGCCTGGCCAAACTATTCTTGTTGAGGCTTAGTTATTTTTGAGTTCATAGAACCGCTGCCATTTTTTTTAGCTGCAATAGTTATCTTTGGCGCATATTTTATTTTTGGAGTATCTGGGTTCGGATCATCTATTGTTGCAGTTCCTTTACTTGTCCAGATTTACCCACTAAAGTCCGTAGTGCCGATGATGGTCATGATTGATATTTGCGGCTCTTTATATCTAGGTAAGAAAAATTCAAGTAATGCGGATATGAAAGAATTGAAGTGGTTATTTCCCTTTACATTGATAGGTATTGTTGTGGGGGGTCTAGTTTTGCTTCAAGCCCCGAGTGCTCCTTTATTAATTATCCTTGGGGTCTTTGCGGTAATCAATGGTGTGCGTGTACTTTGGCAAAGAAATCGAGAGTTACATAAAGCAATTAATAGATGGTGGGCCGCTCCATTTGGTTTTTTTGGGGGAATATTTACAGCGCTTTTTGCAACAGGCGGGGCTATATACGCATCCTATCTTGGACTTAGGATCGCCGATCCTAGGGCGTTGAGGTCAACGATGGCATTTGCTATTTTTATTCTGACTTTTTTACGACTTTGTCTTATGGTCGCGACTGGGCTCTTATTAAGTTGGCCAGTATTTGGATTGGCAATCTGTTTGATGCCTGCAACTTTTTTAGGTATATGGGCTGGTTCTCATATGCATGCGAGATTAAGCAATTCAGCAATGCGAGTAGCTTATGGTTCCATACTACTTTTTTCAGGAACTACATTACTGATGCGTCAGCTAATTTAGATTGCACTACCTAGGTTTAGGTTCAAAGTTAGGAGCCCTCATTTAATAAAGGGCTCCTGAGCAAAACTTATTGGGCGGCAATATTACGAGCCTTAATCACTTTTTCCCAAGCTGCGGATTCATTTTTGATTTGCGCATCCAACTCCTTAGGGGTATTGGCGATAGGTGTGAGGCCATTAATGTCTAGACTCTTACGCATAGCATCTGATTCAAGCGCTTTTTGAGTCGCAGCATAAATTTTATCTATGATAGCCTTCGGAGTCCCTGATGGTGCGGCTAATGCGTACCAGCCAACATTCACAAATCCAGGGATAGCTGCTTCAGAAACAGTTGGAACATCAGGCAACTGAACTACTCGTTTATTGCTTGTTATTGCCAAAGGCTTAATTTTTCCTGCTTTAGCAAATCCAGCTGCTGCCGGTAAGTTTCCAACCATGAAGTCAATTTGACCGGAGACTAAGTCATTGATGGCCGGAGCCTCGCCTTTGTATGGAATATGTGTTGCAGCAATTCCGGCTGAGTATGTGAAATTTTCACCTGCCATATGGACCTGGCTGCCAATTCCCGCTGAGCCAAAGGTTAGATCTTTGGTTTTTGCTAATGCAATTAGCTCTTTTAAATTAGTTACCGGTAAATTTGGGCTAACTGATACCAGCATTGGACCGCCTGCAACAGCAGTAATGTAGGTTAGATCAGTAGCATAATTTAAAGGAAGCTTTTTATATAAAAATGGATTTACAGTTGGCATGCTGCCAGATGAGAGCAACAGCGTATAGCCATTAGGAGGTGAGTTGGCAACTATTTCAGCACCAATATTGCCGCCTGCACCACCTTTATTTTCCACGATTACATTTTGACCGAGAATGGTAGTCATTTGCTGCGCCAAAATTCTTCCAAGAATATCGGTAGTGCCACCAGCGGCAAAAGGAATGATTAATTTGACAGGTTTATCTGGCCAACTCTGTGCCTGTGAAATTGATGGAGCGATAAAACACGCGAGAACTCCTAGACTTATGAGTACACGTCTTACAGTGGCAACTAATTCTCTTGTAAACATCTTGCTCCTCCAGTTTTTATTGATTTTTTTTAATCTTATTGCATGGTTATTTCTTTAGAAATAGATGGCTTACTTGCAAGTGATTTAAATCATCTATATGATATGAATATGTCTACTATTTTGATATCCGAGTTCATTACTAGTCAAGCCTTAGAAACCCTAAGCTCTGAGCATAATGTGATCTATGAGCCAGATTTTTATAAGAATCGAGAAGCTTTAATTGCTGCAATGCAAAATATTGACGCACTCATTGTTCGAAATCTCACTCAGGTGAATGAAGAGATCTTGCTTGCTTCACCAAGCTTAAAGGTTGTAGGTCGCTTAGGGGTTGGACTTGAAAATATTGAGTTGCCCGCCTGTGCCAAACGTCATATTAAGGTTATCCCCGCAACAGGCGCTAATGCTGAGTCAGTAGCAGAATATGTTATTGGGGCAGCAGTTACTTTAACCCGCGGTTTTATTCCTGCAACAGTTGCAACTCTTAAAGGGGATTGGCCTCGGCCGCGTTTTTCTGGGTACCATGAATTTTTAGGCCAAACATTAGGTATTGTTGGTTTTGGAAGTATTGGCAGGGTAGTTGCTAAAAAAGCAAATGCTTTTGGCTTGAAATGCATAGCATACGATCCAATGCTCTCCGGAGATTCTGTCGATTTTGATGGTTTTTCAGTTCCCCTACTTCGGTTGACTGAATTGCTCTCTGAAAGCAATGCAGTCTCCTTACACCTTCCTTTTTTACCCGAAACCAAGAATTTATTTAATGCGGTAACGCTTGATCAGATGAAAGAGGGTGCCTGTCTGATTAATACGGCTCGTGGTGGGATTGTTGATGAGTTGGCGCTTGCAGATCGACTTCGCTCAGGACGTATCGGCGGTGCGGCAATCGATGTTTTTTCTTCCGAGCCTGCTAAAGATCTAAGCCATTTCGAGGGAATTGAGAACCTCATTCTGACACCGCATATTGCGGGTGTAACGCATGAAAGTAATGAGCGTGTTAGCCAAATGATTGCCGATGAAGTGAATCGGTATTTAGGAGCTTTGAAATGAACTTATCCTATGAAAAGATGGTTCAGTTAGCCATGGCCGGCTTGAAGGCTGCGGGTATCGGCGATAAAGCTGCCTTTGAAACCGCTCAATTTTTAGCGCTCGCTGAATTGGATGGTTTGGCCTCACATGGCTTAGCCCGAGTTTCTCAATATGCAGGCCATGCAAAAAATGGTCGAGTTCAGTTAGATCCTAAAATTAAAGTTCGCCCATACAAGACCTCTGCTGCTTTAGTTGATGCTTGTGATGGCTTGGCTTTTCCTGCTCTTCGTTTTGCAACGGATTTATCAGTTAACCTTGCCTCAAAAAATGGGGTAGGGCTTGTAGCGGTCACTAATAGTCACCACTTTGGAGTTGCTGGGCATTTTTCAGAGGCTGCCGCACGTGCAGGCTATATCTCCTTATTATTTGGAAATACTCCAGCTGCCATGCCTATGGTTGGCGGTAGTAAGGCAATGTTCGGCACCAATCCTTTGGCTGCTGCATTTCCAATCGCCAATAGTGACCCATTAGTGATTGATATGTCTTTGTCGGCAGTTGCGCGCGGAAAATTATTAGTTGCCGCAAAACAAGGCAAGGCTATTCCTGAAGGTTGGGCATTAACAGCGGATGGAAAGCCTACAACCGATCCACAAGAGGGCTTAAAAGGTTTGATGGTTCCTTTGGGTGGTGACAAGGGGGCATTGCTTGCATTGATTGTTGAATTACTGGTTGTGGGCTTATCTGGCAGTAGATTCTCGTATGAGGCCGATTCATTTTTTGATGCTAAAGGAAATCGTCCGCGTATTGGTCAATTGTTACTCACTATTGATCCAGGCCTTGCTGGAAGCCAAGTTTTTGTAAATAGAATGCATGATTTTTTAAAAACTTTGGCGGCCGATACTGGAACTCGTATTCCAGGACAAAGACGCTTTAAGCAAAGGGCGGAAGGTTTTAAAGAGGGTGCAAATATTTCTGATGTGGTTGTAGAAGAAATTCAGGCTGGTATTCGTCAGTCATGGAATGGTTAGCATTCAAACAAGGTTAATAAGGAGAAACAAATGATTCATTTTGTCGTGCATGAACCAGGAGACGTCGTTGGCGTTGTCGTGGTTGAAGGTGTGAAGGCTGGCACTGATTTAATAGGTTGGGTAATGGATGGTGATAGCACTGTCAATATTAAGTCTGAAAGCGATATTCCCATTGGACATAAGATTGCATTACAGGATATGAAAGCTGGCGACACGATTATTAAGTACGGTGTTGATATCGGCAAGGTAGTTGCTCCCATCAAAAAGGGCGAGCATACCCATGTTCAAAATGTCAAAACTAAGCGTTGGTAATCGATACCTGTATTCATTACGTTATTAAGAAAGATAAAAATGATTAATTTAAAACAAGCAACTTTTATGGGCTATCGCCGTGAAAATGGTCGCATGGGTATCCGTAACCACGTTGTTATTCTGCCTTTAGATGATTTATCGAATGCCGCATGCGAAGCAGTTGCTAATAATATTAAAGGCACTATTGCCATTCCTCACCCCTATGGCCGCCTTCAGTTTGGCGCAGACTTAGAGCTGCACTTTAGAACATTGATTGGTGCCGGTTCCAATCCAAACGTAGCTGGCGTAGTGGTAATTGGTATCGAGCCACAGTGGACCAAGATTGTGGTTGATGGAATTAAAGCATCCGGTAAGCCAGTAGAAGGTTTCTGGATTGAAGGTAATGGCGATACAGCAACTATTGCAAGCGCTAGTAAAGCTGCTTACTCCATGATGAAGCATGCGTCTAAACAGCAGCGCGTATCCGCTCCGCTTTCAGAGTTATGGGTTTCAACTAAGTGCGGTGAATCTGACACCACTTCTGGTTGCGCATCAAATCCAACAGTTGGTAACGCATTTGATAAGCTTTATGAGATTGGATCTACATTAGTTTTTGGCGAAACAACAGAGTTAACTGGTGGCGAGCATTTGGTTGAGGCCCGTTGCCGCACGCCAGAAATTAAGAAAAAATTCCGTCAAATGTTTGATCGTTACCAAGATGTAGTCGAAAAAAATAAAACTAGTGATCTCTCAGACTCCCAGCCAACTAAAGGCAATATTGCCGGTGGATTGACAACGATTGAAGAAAAAGCTCTCGGTAATATTCAGAAGATCGGTAAGAAATGTGTTGTGGATGGAGTGCTTGATAAAGCTGAAACTCCAACTATTCCTGGCTTGCATTTCATGGACTCATCTTCAGCAGCTGCTGAGATGGTTACGCTTTGCGCGGCAGCAGGTTTTGCAGCTCACTTCTTCCCAACTGGGCAGGGTAACGTGATTGGTAACCCAATTCTTCCGGTGATTAAGCTCTGCGCCAATCCAAAAACAGTGCGCACGATGTCTGAACATATCGACGTGGATGTTTCAGGTATTTTGCGTCGCGAAGAGAATTTGGATACGGCCGGTGAGAAGCTTCTTGATGCTCTTTTGAGAACCGCAAATGGTGAGTTAACGGCGGCTGAGATTTTAGGTCACCGTGAGTTTGTGATGACTCGTTTGTACGAGTCTGCATAAATCTAAGTATGAAGTCCCTGACCGCTTATCAAGAAGTTAAGCAGAAGATCACTGCAGATCTGGTCAGGGGCCGATATCTGATGGGGCAGGCATTGCCTGCCGAAAAAGATTTAGCCAAAGAGTTGGATGTATCTATAGGAACTTTGCGCAAAGCGGTGGATGAGCTGGTATCGGAAGGTATTGTTGTTCGCCGTCAAGGTAGGGGCACCTATCTTGCTGAGCACGATGCTAAAAGACTGCTTTATTATTTTTTCCACGTTGTTCGTTGGGATGCCGATAAGAAAAACTACCCCCGTGTGGAGACTGCTTCTTTTGAATCTGGGCAAGCAAGTAAGGAGGAGTCTCTAAAGCTAGCCATCAAAGAAGGAGCGCCAATTTGGCGCATTGTTACTCGCTTATATTTAGAAGATGAGTGTGTGATGATCGATCATATTGCCTTGGATAAAAAAAGATTCAAGAAATTAACTCGAAGTGAGTTTGATAAGCGAAAAGGTAGCATTTACCAGCTATATCAAATGCATTATGGCCAGTCAGTCGTAAAAACGAATGAGAGATTACGGGCTGGGTTGGCTGGTAGGCAAATGTCTACTTGGTTAAAATTAAAGCCGGAGTCGCCTGTGCTTCATATACGTAGAGTGGCATTAGATATTCAAGATGAGCCGATTGAATGGCGTATTTCTACGCTTAATACCTCTCATCATGAATACTTCAATGAGCTAATTACTTAGCCTTTACGTTCTTTAATTCTTTAGCCCAATTCATTAGGTTTTCACTGAGATTGTGTATTTCATGATCCCAGCTTAAGCGGTTTGGAAAGTATGGCCTTAATTCTTCCCCAATTCCGCAGCCCCATAGCTGAAGATTAGGTTGTTGCTCACACCAAGCAATGGCTTGTAAAAGATGATTCTTCAAAAATTCTTCCCCGTTCGCTTCAATGGTAGCCCGATCCATTGGACAGCCATCGGAAAATAGAATCAGCATCTTGTGGGTATATCGGTTATCACTGCTATTTTGTAAACGTTCAGTCGCCCAGATGAGTGCCTCACCATCAATACTCTCTGCATAAATTTCAGGACGTAATAAAGCAGCTATGCCAGCTCTGGATCTTCTCCAACTGGTGTCAAAATCTTTAAAAATCCAATGAGCTCGTTCATTGAGGCGACCAGGGTTTGGTGGTTGCCCATTTTTACGCCACTCTTTAAAGGGCCTTCCGCCTTGCCATGTGCTGGTGCTGTATCCAAGCACTTCCGTTTTGATACCCGCCTGCTCCAATATTCTCACCAAAGAATCTACGCAGCTTGCAATTTTGACGCGTTGCTCTTTCATAGACCCAGAGCAGTCGATGAGAAGCGTTGTTCTGGCGTTGATTTTGCTGCTTGTTGCAAGTTGCTTGTATAGAGGCGATTGAAGTGGGGAGGTCACAGCACGCGTAAGATAACGACGATCCAGTAATCCCTCTGCTTCAGTGGTTTGCCAGCGTCTTGGTAGTTGGCTAGAGAAGATTTGCTGATAAATTCTAATGAGCTTGGCCCAAGGAATATTTTGTTTCGCGATTTCTTGATTTAACTCATCTTGATAGATCGCCAATTGCGCCGACCGAATTTTTTTCTTTGCTTCGTCTTCAGTGTCATAGCTAGAGTTATAGGTATGATATTTTTCTAGTGATTTTTTCAGTAGATAACGCTGCTCACTTAAGTGATTTGCTGGACTCTTAAAATCGGTTGCAATTTTCCCAGCATGAGGGGGCACCCATTCAATTTTGAGATGAGTAGCGCTTTGATTTTTACGTTTAGTGCGGATACTCGGATTATTGCGATATTCATCGGCGATCAATCCAGAAACTAGCTTAATGATCTCGTACGTTACCCGTGCATACGCTTCTTGATCATTGCGGTTTGCTTTGAGTTTGACTAAAAGCGGGCCCATGTTTTCTGCTATACCGGCTCTCGTAGCTTCTACGATATCTTGCATTAGCTGTGGCATTGGTTGACTGTTAAGTTTCATCCACACGGTAGAGAAGATGGTGGCTAGTAGCAGGCCAATACTTCCTTCAACGCCGCCACTAGCAATAAATTGCTGCATCCAAGCTATGAATTGAGTCTGAGTATTTTGGCGGCATCCCTTGAGCTCCTCAGGACAGTTACTTTCAACGCGGATTTGTTCTAGAACCTCAAATATCAGAGATTCAATCATTCCTTCCGGGGCGAGTGCAGCATGTAAGCTCGCATCTGAATTGCGCAGGCGCAATCCAATGCCATCCAATATGCCACGAGGATAAGCCCAGGATGCTTTTAGATTCTCAAGATTGAGGTGTGGAGCGATTGACTCGAGCGGTACTGCATTGTGAAAGAGTTGCCAATCCCGAATCTGCGCACTTTTTTCCCTAGACAATGATCTAATCATTGCCCCATATTGCTGTTGTTGCTCGAAGTCTTGATGGGTTTGGGTTTGCAAGATAAGCTTGATTGCGCTAGTTTGATTTATTGCTGATTTCAAGCTCGCTAGCAAAGCAGCGTTGGTAGTATTCGGCCACCAAAGCTTTTTCCTCTGATTCACATTTATTCAAAAATGCAAGAGAGAATGCAATCTGCAAGTCTTTAAAGATGCGCCAGTTTTCTCCCCAGGTAATTAGTGTTCTAGTGGACATTAATGTAGAAATATCACCTGCAGCAAAACCATTTCTAGTGAGATTGGCAAGGCTAATCATTGCCATTGCCTGGTTCTTGGAGAGTTCGGGTACTTTGGCAAGCAAAATCTTTTGCTCTTCCTGCGGATCTAGGTAGTTCAATGCTGCAACGATATCCCAACGATCCATTTGACCGTGATTTAGTAATTGGGTGCCTTGATATAGGCCATTCCAGTTGCCTAGTCCAACGGTATTGCTGGTAGCAAAGATTCGAAAGCCTGGATTGGGATTGATCACTCTGTTTTGATCGAGTAGGGTGAGGCGGCCTTCTCGCTCTAGCATTCTCTGAATGACAAACATTACATCTGGCTGGCCTGCATCATATTCATCGAGGATGAGTGCAATAGGGCGTTGCAAACTCCATGGAATGAGCCCCTCCTGAAAGCAGGTAATTTGTTTGCCATCTTCTAGGGCGATCACATCCTTGCCAATCAGATCCATGCGGGTGATTTGGCCATCTAAATTAATACGCAAGCAGGGCCAATTCAGGCGAGCAGCCACTTGCTCTATGTGGGTTGACTTGCCAGTGCCATGCATGCCTTGCAACATGACTCTTCGATTGAAAGCAAACCCCGCCAGAATCGCTAATGTGGCCTCTGGATTCAGTTGATAGCTTGGGTCAATAGTGGGTACTAGCTCCGTAGCTTTGATAAATGCAGGGATCTCAAAATCCGCAAAGCTAAGACATTCAGGGAAGGCCGCATGTAAGGAAACCTGCTTTTCAGGCTGTAAACCCATTAAATCAATTGAAGAAGTGCTTTCAGCCATTACCTTGCCTTTAAAAGTCTTAATACGTTGTCAAATATATTCCATATTGGGGTTTATATGCTTGACTTTACCAAAAATACGCGATTATTATTCATATTGTAGAACAAAATGTTCCGTTTAATTGAATACCTAGGAGAGCTTTATGTCTAAGTCTGGCGCTAATTTACCTACCGGCCCGCAAAAAATGACCCCTTCTGAAGCATTTGTGGAGACGATGGTCGCCAATAAGGTGAAGGATATCTTTGGAATCATGGGCTCTGCCTTTATGGATGCGATGGATATTTTTGCTCCAGCAGGTATTCGTTTGATCCCTGTTGTTCATGAACAGGGTGCAGCACACATGGCTGATGGCTATGCGCGCGTTAGCGGTAATCATGGTGTTGTGATTGGACAAAATGGCCCTGGTATTAGTAACTGCGTTACCGCAATTGCGGCGGCTTATTGGGCACATAGCCCAGTGGTGATCATCACACCTGAAACAGGAACTATGGGTATGGGCTTAGGCGGGTTCCAAGAAGCCAATCAACTGCCAATGTTCGAAGAATTCACAAAATATCAGGGCCATGTCAATAATCCTAAGCGCATGGCTGAATTTACTGGCCGCTGTTTTGATCGCGCCTTATCTGAGATGGGTCCAACTCAACTCAATATCCCTCGTGATTATTTCTATGGTGAAATCGAAGTAGAGATTCCGCAGCCGAATCGCCTCGATCGCGGTCCTGGTGGTGAAAAGAGTTTGGATGAGGCAGCTGAGCTCTTGGCTAACGCTAAGTTCCCAGTCATTATTTCTGGCGGCGGCGTAGTCATGGGTGATGCCGTTGAAGAGTGCAAGGCATTTGCTGAGCGCCTTGGTGCTCCAGTAGTGAATAGCTATTTACACAATGATTCTTTCCCAGCAAGCCACCCACTGTGGTGTGGCCCTCTCGGTTATCAGGGTTCTAAAGCTGCGATGAAGCTGATCTCGCAGGCAGACGTGGTGGTTGCACTTGGTTCACGCCTTGGGCCATTTGGTACATTGCCACAACACGGCATGGACTACTGGCCTAAAAATGCAAAGATTATTCAAATCGATGCCGACAACAAGATGCTCGGCTTAGTGAAGAAAATTTCTGTAGGAATTTGTGGTGATGCTAAGGCTGCTGCAGTTGCATTAACCAAGCGCTTAGAAGGTAAGACCTTAGCCTGTGATGCAAGCAAGGCTGAACGTGCAAAAACGATTGCAGCAGAAAAAGCAGCATGGGAAAAAGAGTTAGATGATTGGACTCATGAAAAAGACCCATTCAGCTTAGACATGATTGAAGAGCAGAAAAAAGAAGTGACTCCAACAGGAGGTCATTACTTGCACCCACGTCAAGTTCTTCGCGAGCTTGAAAAAGCAATGCCTGCTGACGTAATGGTGTCCACCGATATTGGCAATATCAATTCTGTTGCCAATAGCTATCTTCGCTTTGAAAAACCACGCAGCTTCTTTGCTCCAATGAGCTTCGGTAACTGTGGTTATGCATTACCAACCATTATTGGAGCGAAAGCAGCAGCGCCTGATCGTCCCGCAATTGCTTATGCCGGAGATGGTGCATGGGCAATGAGTATGGTGGAGATTTTGACTGCGGTTCGACACGATATCCCAGTTACTGCGATTGTTTTCCATAATCGTCAGTGGGGTGCTGAGAAAAAGAACCAGGTAGATTTCTATAATCGCCGTTTTGTAGCAGGCGAGCTGGACAGCCCAAGTTTTGCTGGTATTGCGAAATCCATGGGCGCTGAAGGCATCATAGTTGATCAGCTTGATCAGGTTGGTCCAGCCCTCAAGAAGGCAGTTGATATGCAAATGAAGGAAGGTAAGACTTGTGTCATCGAGATTATGTGTACTCGTGAACTAGGCGATCCATTCCGCCGCGATGCCTTATCTAAACCAGTACGTTTCCTGGATAAATACAAGGATTACGTATAAGACGTCATGAGCATAAAGAGAGAGTCCGGTTTAACTGGACTTTTTCTTTTGCGCTAGACTATTTCCATCCATACTTTTCTGGGGTCAGACTGATGAATAGCCTAACAATAAAAGTTTGTAAATGTTTCTTGGCATGTTTTGGATTGGTTTTGCTTTCAAGTAATGTAATGGCACAGGCCTATCCGATTAAGCCGATTCGCTTAATCGTGCCATTTCCTCCGGGAGGTCCAACCGATATTGTTGCTCGACCACTAGCCTTATTGCTTGGCGAAAGTCTTAAGGAGCAAGTAGTAATTGAGAATAAGGGCGGAGCTGGTGGCTCAATTGGTGCGGATCTCGTTGCTAAGTCTGCTCCCGATGGTTATACCTTGTTCATGGGCACTGTGGGTACAAATGCAATTAATGGCAGCCTTTACAAACAGTTGCCGTATGACATGACAAGAGATTTCACGCCTATCGCTTTAGTAGCGACCGCTCCTGTAGTGATTGTGGTGAATTCGAGTGATCGTATTAAGACGCTTGCTGAATTGATTGCAGAGGCTCGATCAAAGCCCGAGACAATTGCCTATGGAACTGCTGGAAATGGAACTCCAGGACATTTAACTGGGGCTTTATTTGAATCCACTACTCAGATTAAATTGAAGCATATTCCCTATAAAGGAAGCGCTCCTGCTGTAACTGACCTCATTGGTAATCAAATCCCATTGATGTTTGATCCAATTCAGTCTGTATTACCGCACATCACCTCAGGCAAGTTGCGTGCCTTGGCGGTGACGAGTAAAACCCGTTCACCTTTGTTGCCAAATACGCCTACTGTAGCTGAGTTGGGTTATCCGCAGTTTGAATCAACTGCATGGTGGGCTTTGTTTGCTCCGGCTAAATTACCAGAGCCAATTACAAAAAAACTGAGAACTGATACTGAGAAGATTGCACAATCAGCCGCATTCAAGGAGCGCCTGGGTAATTTAGGCGTTCAACCAAATACCGACTTTAAGGAAAGTTTGGCTAACTTCCAAACTAGTGAGATTGCTAAGTGGGCTAGAGTAGTTCGTGATTCTGGTGCTACTGTTGATTAATAGTAAATAAGAGAACAAATGAAACTGAATGCAGAAGAAAAGGCAATGCTTGCTGGTGAGTTTGGTCCAGTAAGGCAGATAGCAATTCAACATCAAATTAAGGTCGGTGAATTTTTTGGAGCCAATGACTTAGTTCCCGTATCCCAGGCTCACATCATGGCTGATACCGAGAGTTTAGGTGAGGCCGGTGTTGAGTGGTTAGAGGATCTTGCAAAATATTCCACTGCAGATCGAATGGTTCGCATTCCAACTATCACCGATCCAAGGGGTACCGATTTCACTAAAGCAAAGCAATTGGGTCAAACCGAAAAAATGCTTGAGTTGGAGAGACGGGCGATCGATGCTTTTGTAAAAATGGGGGTATCAATGACGGATACCTGTATTAACTACCAAACAATCATGGCTCCAGTTTATGGTGAGCATTTAGCATTTGGCGATACAGGTGTTGTGATCTACTCAAATAGCGTTTGTGGTGCGCGCTCTAATTTTGAGGGTGGCCCTTCGGCATTGGCGGCAGGTCTTACCGGCAGAACTCCGCGTTATGGCTATCACCTAGATGAGCATCGCAAGCCAACTCATCGTTTCAAAACTTCATGGACCCCTCAGACTCTAAATGAATGGGGCGCACTAGGTGGATTGATTGGCAAAAAATCAGGTAACTATTGGTCAGTGCCTGTGCTTGAAGGGATTGAAGGTCATCCTGGATCTGATGCTATGAAGCATTTTGGCGCAGCTATGGCTAGCTTTGGTTCTACAGCCTTATTTCATGTGCTTGGCGTGACTCCTGAGGCCTTGCGCTCGGGCGATCTGGAATATTTACATCTCCCAGAGGTTCTCATTACTAAAGAAGAGGTAATGGGTCTGCAAAACTCATACAGGATTGCAGAGGAGATTGATGTAGTTGTATTTTCAGCTCCGCAATTAAGTTTGATGGAAATGAAGAGTATTGCCGAGTTATGTAATGGCAAGAAATTTATCAAACCTTTACTTGCTATGACCAGTCCTCAGGTAAAGCCTGACTCTGATCGTATGGGTTATACCGAAATGATTGAGAATGCCGGCGGAACAGTATTTTCTGGTATGTGTTTCTATCAGTCTTACGCCAGAGAAATTGCTGAGACAAATGGATGGAAGGTGTTGGCAACGAATAGCGCAAAGATAGTTAATATTTTGGGCGGCTATGGCTATACACCAATGTTGGCATCGATGGAAGATTGTGTGCAAGCTGCTGTAACCGGGAGATTAAAGTGAGTGGAAAAATATATAAAGCGAAACACGCTCAAGGTCAGAGTATCGAAGGTGAGTGCCTCAGTGCATCCGATGGATTTTCAGCTCGTTACGATTTAGATCGTCTGAAGGGGGTATTTTCACGACCCGCTCATAAACTATTTGGCCAGTCCTATAAAGATAAAATTTTGGTGCTAGATGCCGCTAAAGGTGGCGTAGCAAGTGCCTGGATGCTTTATGAAATGAAGTCTAGAGATCTTTGCCCATCAGCGATTATTTTCAATGCTGTCAATCCAATCTTAGCTCAGGGCGCAGCCCATGCTGGTATACCCATGTTAAGTGGTTTTGATTGTGATATTACACAAGCTATTGCTAGCGGAGCTAGATTGCGAATTGATACTAAGAATCAAACCGTCGAAGTTCTCTAGCGTTCTTAAAAAATGGAGTGGTATTCAGATAAGCTTGGCCGAATTCGACCAGGCTTATTTTTTAAGACAGTGCCAATCGTAATAAAGCAGATTGGTTCCTCGTCATTTGTAAGTTTGAATAGTGATCTAACTCGGTCGCTCTGTAGAGCTCGGCCACTGGATAATCCGGAGCCAAATCCAAAGGCATAGGCAGTCAATAGAATATTTTGAATGGCGCATCCAAGAGATATCAGCTTTTCTTGCTTGCTGATATCTTCATTGCTGTCTTTGTAATTTGCTACGGCTAGCAAGAGCAGTGGGCCCCGAGAAGCTTTATCAAGCGCCTCTTGTTGTTGTATTGAAGTGGCTGCTTGATCTCGGTCTAATAGGCATTGACGGAAGACCTCCCCGAGTGCAGAACGACTACTCTCTTGAATCTCAATGAATCGCCATGGCACCATTCTGCCGTGATCAGGGGCCGCATTAGCCGCCAAGAGAATAGTCTCTTTTTGGGATGTACTGGGCTCAGGGCTACCTAGTCTTTTAGGAGATATATGGGTTCTGCCATGGATGAGCTGTTCGGCAAATTGGTCCATAGGCATCGGTTGCGCTTAAGAGACCCTTTGGTAGTACAAATTTTGTGGATGATTTGCTTCTGCAAAAAACATCCATCTTTCAGCAAGTAGACCCAGGTAGTTAATGAGCAATGCCAAAGTAATCACTAAGAAATCGGGTGAGGTGATCGCATAGGCCATCAAGATCATGGGGATGACATAGGCACAAAGCAAAATAATCTTGCGTATATTGGCAATCACTTTATCTGTTTGATGATGAAAGAATTCGCGAGTATTAAAACTGCCACCCATGAGTCCCATGGAGGTTTGGCGAATATTGTTACCCTTAATTCCAGTTGCCGTAGCCAGATTCGATTTTGGTTTTAGTTTGCGATTGCGGCTCCAAATCCAAAGCTTCAGATTCAACGATAGAAACAACAATACAAAAGCAATGACAGAGAGTGGAGCATCAATCATTTGTGCTGAGGTATCGCCCCATAGCGCAATTAGTAGTTCTAATAAAATCCAGCCAGAAGTTGCGCCCAGCAGAATAAAGTTAGTTAAGGTGGAAGGATGCGACCACTCTTGAATGAAGCGAATACATTGATAGATTTTGGCGGTGCATATCCAAAGGACTATCGTAGTCAATAGTAGAACAATCCATAGCCACTGCGGCACTTCGCCAAAGCTGGCATAAAGGAAAATTACCACTGTTACCGCCATGACTGCTGGTAGTGCGATCACCTCTCTTGATAACCAGGAGGTTCTCCACATCATGGCAGCCCGCCATGCTCTTTCTGGGTGGCCCAGGTGAAAGAATGAAGCAATTAGGCTTAAAGCCAGGATGGCAAAAGCAACTGGTAGAGCTAGATTGGCGAGAAATGCGTTGGGAATAGATTGATTATGCAAGTTTGCTAACGCTATGAAAAATAGCAGACCTTGAGCCATTCCGACCAGGGTAGTAAAGAAAATAATTGAAAATTGTGGACGCATTATTTGTCATTCCTTGCTGCATCAATCGTTTCCATAATGGAGCGTGGTAAATAGTGATTGGCTGGCTGTGTTTCCCATTCAGGCATGAGTGCATAACCAGAGCGTTCCTCGATCGCTTTGCTAGCGGCAGATTCTGGATCATGGACATCGCCAAAAATACGTGCGCTAGTAGGGCAGGCTAGTACGCAGGCAGGCTTCTTCTCAGCCTCTGGCAAAGTCTCGCTATAGATTCGATCTACGCAGAGAGTGCACTTGGTCATCACTTGGCGCTCTTCATCAAGCTCACGCGCACCGTAAGGGCAGGCCCAAGAGCAATAGCTGCAGCCAATACATTTCTCATAGTCTACGAGAACAATGCCATCCTCTTTGCGTTTATAGCTTGCACCTGTCGGGCAAACCGGAACGCAAGGAGGCTCTTCGCAATGTAAACAGGACTTTGGAAAGTGAACTGTTTGTGTATTAGGGAAGGTGCCAGCTTCAAAAGTTTGTACTCGGTTGAAGAAGGTTCCGCTTGGACTGGCGCCATAGGCATTGAGATCAGTCAAAGGACCCGCTGAGCCAGAGGTGTTCCACTCTTTGCAAGAAGTAACGCAAGCATGGCATCCCACGCATACATTCAGGTCAATAACGAGAGCTAGTTGTTTATTTTTTTTACTCATTTTGTCTCCCCCGATTTTTTGAGGGCCATTCCAGGAACTTCAAATGCTTTTACTTGCGGCCAAGTTTCTTTTGGTTCATTCTCATCAGCTGGTGCCAGTCGAACACGGACGTCATACCAGCCAGCCTGACCAGTAATCGGATCAGAATTACTTACAGTAAATCCACCCAATGGAAGCTCTTCTGAGATAAGGTGGTTTAACAGAAATCCTTTTTTAGATTCATCTGCATCGTTGGTTAAGCTCCAAGCGGATTCTGCTTTACCAATAGCATTCCAGGTCCATACTGTTCCTGGGTCAACTGCCTCGGAATGTCTTGCCATGCAGCGAACTTTCCCCCACTGAGACTCAATCCACATCCAGGCGCCATCAGCGATACCACTCTTGAGGGCAGTAGCGGTATTGACGTACAAATAGTTATGACTATGAATTTGTCTTAACCAGGCGTTTTGTGAGTCCCATGAGTGGTACATCGCCATTGGACGCTGGGTAATCGCATTCAAAGTAAATTTAGTGAGATCAGTAGCTTCATCTTCTAGCGGTGGATACCAGAAAGGCAGTGGATCGAAGTATTTATAGATACGCGCCTTTAAATGTTCTGGAGGTTGCGCACCTGGACGTTTTCCAGTGGATGCCAATCGAAAGCGTTGCAAGATATCTGAGTAAATCGCAATCATGATGGGATCGTTCTTTTGGCGTAGGGCATTCTCCTTTGAGAAGTCTAAATAGCCCTTGTTCCAGTTACGCATATATTGATGCTCCGGAGGCATGTGATATTGGTGAACGCAATTATTCTCAGCATATTTTTGCCATTGGTTTGGGTTGGGTTCACCGCGTAGTGGTTTATCACCATCTTTGCCACGCCAACCGCTTAAGAAGCCAATACCTGAGTCAGGGGTGGTTTGGAAGCGGGTAATAAAGTCTGGATAATCTTTAAACTTGCGATCCCCCTCTGGGGTGGTGAACGCAGGAAACTTTAAGCGAGAAGCCAGTTCAATCAGCACCTCCTGGAATGGTTTGCATTCGCCTAGGGGTTCGAGAACAGGGATACGAACAGAATCAACAGGACCATCAAATTCAGAGATGGGCCTATCAAGCATGCTCATCACATCATGGCGCTCAAGGTAAGTGGTGTCCGGTAGTACTAGGTCTGCAAAATCCACCATCTCTGATTGGAATGCATCGCACACAACGAGGAATGGAATCTTGAATTCGCCATCATCACCTTTTGCATTGAGATGTTCGCGAACTTCCATGGTATTCATGGTGGAGTTCCAGGACATATTAGCCATGAAGATCATCAGCGTATCAATGGAATACGGATCACCTTTAACAGCGTTAGTAATCACGTTATGCATTAAACCGTGCGCGGCTAAAGGATGCTCCCAGGAATATGCTTTATCAATACGCAGTGGTTTGCCATCAGAGTCCAACGCTAAATCTTCTGGCTGTGTTGGCCATCCCAGCGGAGGTTTAGCTAGCGGGGTGTTTGGCTTGATATCATTTTCAGAAGAAGGGGGTTTTGCATTAGGCGGAACCTGTCTTGGGTAGGGAGCTTTGTGTCTAAAGCCGCCTGGACGATCAATAGTTCCCAAGAGCGACATCAATACTGCTAAGCCTCTAGTTGTCTGGAATCCATTGGAGTGAGCAGATAAGCCGCGCATGGCATGGAAAGCAACTGGCCTACCAGTTACAGAGTCATGCTTTTCACCCCAAGAATCAGTCCATTGGATAGGCAACTTAAACTCTTGACCGAATGCAGTATCTGCCATTTCAAGAGCAAGCTTGCGAATCCGTTCTGCTGGAATGCTAGTAATGGCTGCAGCCCATTCTGGAGTAGTTTCGCTGACTTGTCTTTTTAGCAATTCAAATGCAGGCGCAACTTTTTTACCTTGATGTGGGCCTGGGCCCATCACATATTCACCGAGTAAGGCGGGTGCGGTTCCTTGCGCAAAGCAAGGTTTGGCACTTTGGGATTTTTCATCCCAGATATATTTATTATGAGGTAAATCTGTATTCAGTGGATCAGAGTCGGGGTCGTACAGAAACAAACCTTCTTCTGGTCCCGAATCCATACACACTAATTGCGCTGAGTTACTAAAGCGCTTTAAGAATTGGGCGTCGTATTTTTCAAGGCGAATAAGCTCATGCATCAAGGCCATAAACAAAGCGCCATCAGTCCCCGGTTTGATCGGAATCCATTCATCGGCAATAGCAGAATATCCAGTTCTCACCGGGTTGATTGAGATAAAGCGACCACCAGCCCGTTTGAATTTCGATAAAGCAATCTTCATTGGGTTGCTGTGATGATCTTCTGCCGTTCCAATCATGACAAACAATTTCGCTTGATCTAAATCTGGGCCGCCAAACTCCCAGAAGCTTCCGCCAATCGTATAGATCATTCCGGCCGCCATATTGACAGAGCAGAAGCCTCCATGAGCAGCATAGTTCGGTGTACCAAACTGCCTTGCAAATAAACCGGTAAGAGCTTGCATCTGGTCGCGACCAGTAAAGAGCGCAAATTTCTTGGGATCAGTGGCGCGAATTTTGGCAAGACGCTCAGTCAGAATATCAAATGCTTTTTCCCAGCTAATCGGTTCAAACTGACCATCACCTCTTTCACTGCCAGCCTTACGAAGTAGCGGCTGCGTGATGCGTGCAGGAGAATTCTGTTTCATGATTCCTGAGGCGCCCTTGGCGCAGATGACACCTTGATTTAAAGGGTGCTCAGGATTGCCATCGATATAAACTAATTTTCCATCTCGTAAGTGCGCTCTAATCCCGCAACGACAGGCGCACATATAGCAGGTAGTTTTTTTGATCTCCGTTGCTGGTGCTTGCTTGTTAATAGGGTCATGCACGGGGTCGCTAGAAAATATTTTGAACATAGGCTTCTTAATTATTGAGGGTTTTTAGCAAGTAGAATGGCCATCGCTGTAGATGCCACTCTAGAAAAAACAGAATCAGATCTGGATGTCAGTGTGATCGGAACTTGTGCGCCAAGAATGGTTCCTGCGCATTCCGCCCCAGCCATATAGACAAAAGATTTATAAAGAATATTCCCAACTTGTAAATCTGGCATTAACAAGAGATCAGGATCCCCAGCGACCTTTGAATAAATCCCTTTGGTTCTTGCTGACTGTGCTGAAATTGCATTATCAAATCCAAATGGACCTTCAATAATCGTATCCGGAAAAATCGGATGGGCAATATGCTCATCAACGATCTCTTTTGCATCAGTGGTGGAAGACATGGCTGGGTTGATTACTTCGGTAGCAGCGATAATTGCCACTTTGACATTGCTAATACTTAACCTTTTTAGGGCATCCAAACTGTTGGCTAGTATTTCTCTTTTGAGTTGAGCATTCGGCGTAATATTGACAACGGCATCAGTGACGCCAAGTAGCTTGTGGTAACGAGCCAGTTCAAATAAAAAAAGATGACTGACGCGTTTATCGGTGCGCAATCCATCTCGGTGCACAATTGGTCCCATCAGATCTTCAGTATGAAGAGATCCCTTCATCAGAACTGCTAGCTTTCCTTCTTTCACCATCTCAACCGCTTTCTTCGTTGCTAAGATGGGATCTTTCGGCGTATCGACAATCTGTATGCCATCCAAAGAGAGCTCTTCAATGGCTGCAAGTTCTTCGATTTCTTTTTTCGGGCCTATCAGGATTGGAGTGCATAACTGTCTTTTAATGAGATCAAAAACAGTTTCTAGTGCTGGTGCGCTCAGAGGGTAGACCACCCCAAGCGGCAGATCACTCTTAGCTTCCTCAATCATTTTTTCTAAGAGCGGATATTTCACGTTTAGATTTGTCCTGAGGTGACTGTAATGCTGAACTAATTAGGAGAGAGTTTGGGAAATACGCTCAGAAGCTTCTTTAAGCTTGGGAATATGTTCCATTGCTTGATTCAAGGGAAGTCTTGCAGTTGCCGCATGAACTGCTATCGCAGCTACTACCTCACCTAATGAGTCTCTGACTGGCACTGCTACACAAGAAACTCCCAATACATACTCTTCGTTATCTACCGCATAACCAGTACTCACAATTCTTTCCATCTCTGATTCCAACAGATGGCGATCAGTGATGGTTCTGTGGGTAAATTGTTGGAGCGGAAGATTTTCTAAAATCTTGGAGCGCTCATCCACAGGCTTATATGCGAGTAGTAGCTTTCCGCTGGCACTGCAATGTGGGGGCAGCACTGTGCCTGGCGGTAAATGAAGACGCAAGGCCCAGTCAGCTTCGACTCGATCTAAATAAAACAGTTCACCACGTCTCAACACAGCCAGGTTGCAGGTTTCGCCTAGATCAGCCACTAAGCCACGCAGAATGGTATGACGAATAGCGGATACGCTGTCATGTGTCAGGGTGGACATTGCCAGATGAGATAGTCGCTCACCTGGTGAATAAGTTCGTCCTCCAGGCTCTCTTGCTACTAAACCCGCCTCTTCAAAGATGGCTAATGTTCTATGCAAAGATGCTTTTGGCATTCCGGTAATTTGCATGAGTTGGGCTAGGGTGGCAGGTTGCTGCAAGGCTGCCAGGGCCTCCAAAATCACTACGCCTTTGAGCATGGAAGAGTTTTCGCTGGAACTATCTCTTTTAGCGATATCTGGCTGTTCGATGTTGTCTAGTTCAAGCATGGGCCTTAAATCTCATGAAATGTGTCATTTTGTTCATTCTAATAGAACAAGGTTGAATTTTCCAGGAAAAATGTTAGTATTTTTACTTATACGAAACAACTTGTTCCGTTTAATAAGATCATTTATGCTAACTAGAATAGCCAATAAGAGCTAATATAAGTCTAAACAGTAGTTCTATAACAGGAGATTGGGTATGCGTAGAAGCAATCTATTAGTCGCTGTTCTGTCAACAATCATCGCTTTTATGGGCTCACTTGGCATGGTGCAAGTTGCTCAGGCGCAGCAATGGCCTAATAAGCCAATTAAATTTATTGTTCCTTACCCGCCAGGTGGGGGCACCGATGTGATTGCACGTATCGTGCAGGAGCCATTAAGTCAGGCACTTGGTCAGCAGGTCATTATTGATAACCGTGGTGGTGCCGGAGGTTCGATTGGAACCGATATTGCAGCTAAGTCACCATCAGATGGGTATACCGTTTTGTTTACGCTTTCATCTCACACGATTAATCCGGCAATTTATCCAAAGCTTGCTTTTGATACTGAGAAAGATTTTTTACCGGTATCTTTAGTTGCTTCTTTGCCGCAAATCTTGGTAGCTAATCCGGATTTTCCTGCGAAGTCGGTAAAGGAAGTGATTGAAATGGCGAAGGCAAAGCCGGACTCTATTGCATATGCTTCAGTAGGCAATGGATCACCTGGCCATTTGGCTGGCGCCATGATGGCTGGATCAGCTGGTGTTTCGATGATTCATATTCCTTACCGCGGAGGTGGGCCTGCTGTCACTGATGTTATGGCTGGTCAAGTGCCACTTCTTTGGGTTTCCATTCCTGCGGCGGCAAACTATGTCAAGGCTGGCAAGCTGCGTGCATTAGCGGTATCAACCGTAAAGCGCTCACCTGTATTTCCGGACGTTCCAACTATGGCCGAGTTAGGCTTTAAAGATTACGAAGTGGACTCTTGGTACGCCATGTTTGTTCCAGCCAAAACACCACAACCCATTATTGACATCTTATACAAGGCAACAGTCAAAGTACTAGCTGAACCAGCAGTAAAAGATAAGCTCATTGCTCAAGGTGCTGAGGCAGTTGGCAGTACTCCTGCTCAATTGGGCGCAATTGTTAAAACTGAATTGGTTAAGTGGAAAAAAGTCACCAAGGATGCGGCGATTAAAGCTGAGTAAGCTTCAGAAGTTTTCAGAATTGCAGTAAATAAAAAGATAAGAGTATTAATGATGACGCCAGTAGAGGTAATTGTTGAACGTGGACGTGTAGCCCAAAAGATATTTGAGGGCTACACGCAAGCTCAGGTGAACTTGGTAGTTGAGGCGGTTGCCTGGTCGATTCTTGAGCCAAGTCGAAATCAAGAGTTGGCAGAGCTTGCTGTTCAAGATACTGGCTTAGGAGATGTAGCAGACAAGTTTAAAAAGAACTTCAGAAAAACCTTAGGCTTGGTGC
The DNA here is from genome assembly GCF_002192535.1 of Polynucleobacter hirudinilacicola. Classification (GTDB taxonomy): domain Bacteria; phylum Pseudomonadota; class Gammaproteobacteria; order Burkholderiales; family Burkholderiaceae; genus Polynucleobacter; species Polynucleobacter hirudinilacicola. The sequence continues at coordinate 269,943 of NZ_NAIA01000002.1, forward strand.
GTGACTTAAGTTATGCCAAAACAGTAGGCGTTATTTCTGAAGATTTAAAGACTGGCTTGACTGAGTACGCAAGGCCGGTAGGCATAGTTGCTGCGATTACGCCATCAACGAACCCTGGCGCCACACCCATTAACAAGATCTTAAATGCTTTAAAGTGCCGTAATGCAGTAGTCGTTGCACCATCACCTAAAGGTTACTCGACTTGTGCACGTTTGCTAGAGTTTGTACACCAGCAGTTAGATCTAGTCAAAGCACCGAGAGATCTAGTGCAGATGCTGCCATCACCGATTACCAAAGATTCCACAAATGAGTTAATGCGTCTGGCAGACTTGGTTGTGGCTACTGGATCACAAGCAAATATTCGTGCTGCATATACCTGCGGCACCCCTGCTTTTGGTGTTGGGGCCGGTAATGTTCTCGTTATTATTGACGAACATGCGGATCTCAATAGTGCCGCTAATAAAATCTTGCAGTCTAAAACGTTTGATAACGCTACTAGTTGTTCTAGTGAAAATGGTGCAGTAATTTGTGCCCAGGTTTATGCAAAGGCTATTAGTGCGCTTGAAGCGGTCGGTGGCTTAATGTTAGATGCTGCCGATAAGAAGCGTCTTGAAGATGTGATGTTTCACAATGGCAAACTCACTTCAACATTGACTGCCCAGAATCCAGGGGTGATTGCTGAGCGTGCGAAATTACAAAATCCGAAGGCAAAATCAGCTAAATTCTTTATGGTTGAAGAGCAAGGATTTGGACCATCAGCACCTTTCTCTGGTGAAAAATTAAGTCCAGTCCTGACGATTTGGAAGGCTGCTGACTTTGATGCTGCAAAGCAATTGATTTCTGATGTGTATGCTTACCAAGGAGCTGGGCATTCTGTTGGCTTACATACTGCACAGAGCGGTGAAATCCTGGAATCAAGGGCTGCTGCCCTTGCGCAGCAATTGCCAGTTGCCAGAATTATTGTGAACCAGGCTCATGCGATTGCTACTGGCGGTAGTTTTGAGAATGGCTTGCCGTTTTCCTTATCCATGGGCTGTGGAACATGGGGTAAGAATAATTTCTCAGAGAATATGAACTATCGCCACTACCTCAATATTACGAGAGTGGTTAGACCAATTCCAGAGCATGTTCCCAAGGTCGAGGATTTGTTGAAAGAGTATTTCAGTCGCTATCCACAGGCTTAAGCTGAATATGACTGCTTTAAGTAAGAGCTTGGGTGAGGTACTGTTGCATTGGGAAGCGGTTCAACCTGATAAAGCATTCCTATTTGCGCCCGAGACTAGTGCCGTCCTGACTTATGGACAGCTCGCAAAAGAAGCCCGCCATTTTTCAACATGGTTGGAGCAAGAGCAAATTAGCGCACAAGGTCACGTTGGCCTCTTTATGCAAAACGGACGCCAAACGAGCACAGTTTTTTTGGCAACTATGGCATGTGGGCGCGTCATTACACCTTTAAATCTATTGGCGCCAACCGATCAACTGGCCTGGGTGTTAGATCACAGCGATATTGAGGTATTGTTTTACTCTCCTGACAAGAAGGCAGGCTTATTTCTAGCGCTTGAAAAGACTAAAAGAAAGTTCAAGGTTATTGAGCTAGATCCAGATGCGGCTGAAGGACTGTTTATGCAATGCGCCCCTAGAGCATTGCCCTCAGTTCAATCTTCGCAAGCTGCGCTCCTGATGTATACCTCAGGTACAACGGGAACTCCCAAGGGGGTATTGCTTACTCATGCTAATTTATTGCATGCTGCTCGCTCTATGGCAGCATGGCATTCATTAACGCAGTCAGACACAGTGTTGAGTTCACTCCCGATTTATCACATCAATGGACAGGTGATCTCAACAATCACGCCATTTGTATCCGGTGGGTCTGTGGTAGCCCCACATACTTTTTCTGTCTCGAGTTGGTGGGGTTTAGCAATTCAGTACCGGTGTACCTGGATCAATATGGTTCCAACCATCATTGCATATTTAATTAATGCTGCCAAGAGTGGTGGAGTATTACCAAGTCGCGAGGACTTGAAATGGATTCGATTTGGTCGATCAGCCTCTGCTCCTTTGCCCCCCGAGCATCATCGTGAGTTTGAAGCCCTATTTGGTATTACTGTCATTGAAGGTATGGGTATGACCGAGTCGGCATCGATGGTCTTTTGCAACCCCCATGATGAGAGTAGACGCTATGGTAGTCCGGGTCAGCCTTGTGGAGTAGAAGCAAAGGTAATCGATCCGGAGGGAAATCCTCTGGGTAACAATGTTGTGGGTGAGATTTGTCTGCGTGGCGGGAATGTACTTAATGCTTATTACAAAGCGGAGGCGGAAACAGTCAAGGCTTTTGATAGTGAAGGCTGGCTAAAGACTGGCGATCTGGGTATGCGTGACGACGATGGTTTTTATTTCATCACCGGGCGTCTGAAAGAATTAATTATTAAGGGCGGGGAAAATATTGCGCCCCGCGAAATTGATGAAGCGGTCTTAAAACATCCTGCAGTATTGGATGCAGCTGCAGTTGGAATTCCGGATAGTAACTACGGACAAGAAATTATGGTGTGTATTGTTCTCAAGCCAGATGCCACATGTTCTGAAGATGAAATGCGCTCATTTTGCTTAAAAGAGTTGGGTAAATTTAGAACCCCCAAAGTTATTCTCTTCATGGAAGATCTGCCACGTGGACCGTCAGGCAAAGTGCAGCGCTTAAAGTTATTGGATTTGCAAAAGGCGCACTAAGTTTTCTAGTTCTTTTGACTAAAGTGTCTGATCAGCATGGAGCTGACGATTCCAGAAAGTATTGCCCACTCCAGCGGGATGGTGATGGTGCCAATGCCGGTAATCAACATGGGAATCCATTCCCTTGACCCTCTTTGAAATTCATGGCGAATCTGTTTTATATCAATTAAGTTCCAAGCAACCACCAGTAATAGTGCTGCGATGACTACGTACGGGATATGTTTCACTAATGGTGATAAAAAGGCGAGCAATATTAGGAGAAATACTGCCGCGCAAATTGCTGAAAGAGGCGTTTTTGCTCCTGAAGCGAGATTGACGCCGGTGCGATTGAATGAGCCGCTGGCGGGGTAGGCTGAAAAAAATGATCCACATACATTGGCCAATCCTTGACCAATAAACTCTTGATTGGCATTAAATTGATCTTTTGTTTTTAATGCAATGGCTCGTGCAATTGCCATTGCTTCGGTCGATGCCAACAGCGTCATGATGAGAGCTGCACTAAATAGCTTTTGTAAAGTTTCACCACTTAAATCTGGGCTAGAAATTGGCGGGAATGCGCCTGGTATATCTTGAACCCTCTTAAAAGCGGCGATAGTAGGTAAAAATTTTTCCAACAAGACCGCTGCAATACTGCCCAGTACAACAGCAACAAGCATAGCAGGCAAGAAGCGATTCAGAGGCTTCCATAGTCTAATGGCAATTAAGGTAAAGACTACTAGCGCTGGGGCTGCCATTTGCCATTGATTATTCAAGAGTGCAGATGTAACGGCGCTAAGCGTTTCTGGAACGCCTATCCCTTTCGGGATGCTGATGCCTAGAAGGGTGCCCAGTTGACTATTGATAATTAAGATTGCTGCACCAACAGTGAAGCCAACAATCACGGAGTGAGGAATTTGCTCAACCCATTTTCCTGCCTTAGCAAATCCCAGGGCAAGTTGTAGAACACCCACCAAAAAGCTGAGCGTTAAAACATATCCAACATATTGACTTGACTCAGGGAGCGCTAATGGAGAGATTAAAGCCATTGTTGTTAAGGAAATTGCATTAGCAGGACCAGTCACCATTAAGCGACTTGAGCCAAATAGTGCTGCTACAAGACAGGGGATCATGGCTGCGTATAGACCATAGTGAGGCGGCATACCTGCTAGCAATGCAAACGCAATACCTTGAGGCATGACAACGATTGCGCCAGTCAGCCCTGCAAAAATATCTGCCCGTATCGTTCCTGGTATCTGATATTCAGGAAGCCACTTGCTAAATGGTAGTTGCCAGCGCATGGAGATTAAATGCGTCCCAAAATAAGGTCAGCAGCTCTTTCTGCAAGCATCACGGCAGGCCAATTGGTATTGCCCGATGGCAATGTCGGCATTGCTGAGCAATCAACCACCCTGAGACCTTGTACACCCCTTACTCTTAACGAAGAATCGAGCACTGCCATCGGGTCGCTGTCTGGACCCATTTGGCAGGTACCAGTTGGATGGAAAATCGTGGCGCCATTATTTCGGCAAAACTCCAAAATTTCTTCATCTGACTGCGGGTTATTTGGCTTTACCTCTCGAGTGATGAGAGATCGCAGTGGTTCAGTCTGCGCAATTTTTCTGGCGTACTTAACGGCGGCAATACTAATTTCGCGGTCGTAGGATGTCGACATATAGTTGGCAAACATTTTGGGAGGTATGAGTGGATCAGCTGACTGAATGCGAACATGGCCTCGAGACTCAGGACGTAGTTGGCACACAGACATGGTGAATCCAGAGAAAGGGTGAACCTTGCCCCCAGCCATTTCTGCGGACAGTGTTGCTAGGTGAAATTGGATGTCAGGCGTTTTGGAGTCCTTCATCACGCGTGTAAAAAGACCGCCTTGATTAATGCCAATTGATAATGGACCGCCACGGAAGAGTAACCAATCTAAGCCCATTTTGAGCTGTCCAAACCAAGATGAGAGTTGATCATTGGTTGAGATGGGTTGGTTTAGTTCGTAAATAAGGCGGTGCTGTAGATGGTCTTGCAGATTTTCACCAACACCTGGCAAATCATGCACAAGCGGGATGTTAAATTCTTGTAAGAGTTTGGCTGGGCCCACGCCTGAGAGTTGTAATAGTTGCGGACTCTGAATTGCACCTGTACTCAGGATGACTTCTTTATTGGCGCGCAATATGCTTTTGCTACCGTTACGAAAAATCTCAATTCCCACAGCCTTTTTATTTTCAAAAATAACCCTGCAGGCCTGACTATCTGTCAGGATTTCCAAATTATTTCGTTTCTTAGCAGGCTTTAAATAAGCAACTGCAGTGCTGCAACGAAAACCTTTATGGGTGGTTAACTGATAGTAGCCAACACCTTCTTGAGTTAAGTTGTTGAAATCCTCTGTTTCCGGGACTCCCAAGGCATTGGCTGTCTTCTTGAATGCTTCAACCAGTGGATGCTTCTTTGGAATAGATGATGCTTTCAAGGGGCCTTTTTGCGAATGCAGTGGTTCGCTGAGGCGATCATTTCCTTCTGCTTTTTTAAAGTAGGGCAGCACATCATCCCAACCCCAGCCCGGGTTTCCGAGATCGCGCCAGGCGTCGTAATCTTCCTTTTGTCCGCGGATAAAAATTAAGCCGTTGATTGAACTGGAGCCACCTAAAGTTTTTCCTCTAGGCCAATAAATCTGTCGATTATTTACACCTGGATCAGGTTCAGTTTGAAATTTCCAATTGACTTTGGGATCCCACATAGTTTTGGCATATCCAATCGGCAGATGAATCCAAGGGGAGCGATCTTTGGGTCCAGCCTCAATCAGACAAACAGAATTATTAGGATCCTCTGATAAGCGACTGGCTAAAACACAACCAGATGAGCCCCCGCCTACAACAATGTAATCAAACGATGTATTTGACATGTTGATTAATGCTTTCTTAATCCTAGAATTTCACGCGCCTGCGCTGGGGTTGCCACTGTTCGGTTATAGGAGGGCGCCATTTCAGCAAGCCGTGCTACTAGTTCAGCATTATCTTTTGCGGCTCGTGTTTTATCAAAGCGCGTATTGTCTTCAAGGCCGGTTCGTACATGGCCACCCAATTCGAGGGTCCACTCGTTTACAGGGAGTTGATAGCGCGCAATTCCGGCTGCACACCAGGTCGCATCAGGCATGACTGCTTTTAGCTCTGAAATGAGGAATTCTAGAATCGAGCGCCTTGCGGGCATAGCATTGGGAATACCCATGACAAATTGCACATGGGCTGGGGCTTTGAGGAGGCCACGCTCAATTAAATTTGCCGCGTTATAGAGCATGGCAAGGTCAAATATTTCTATTTCCGGCTTGATTTCATGCTTCAGCATCTCGCTTGCAAGCCCATCAACAAATTCTGGTGGATTTTCGTATATACCATTGGGAAAGTTCACAGAACCAGTAGCCAGAGAGGCCATATCAGGACGATGAAATAACATTCCGCCGCGAGCAGCTTGATCGCGTCCACGGCCGCCAGTTGAAAATTGAATAATCATTCCTGGGCAATATTTTTGAATACCTTCTTGCACAGCCGCATACAAACTAGGATCTGAACTTGGTGTTTCATCCGCGTTGCGGACATGAATATGCGCAAGAGAGGCTCCCGCTTCAAATGCTTTGTGAGTTTCTTCAATCTGTTCGCTAGTAGTCACTGGTAGCCCTGGACAATCTTTCTTACGAGGAATAGCTCCGGTCATAGCGACAGTGATGATTACAGGAGTTGTCATATGTTTTCCAATCAATTAATTACTGGTTTCGGAGAGGCTGCTTTGAATATCATTTGCAGCGTGCTTTAGTGGTTTGACATAAAAATCAATGGATTTTTCTTGCATACGCAATGCGGGACCATGTGCTGTAATCGTGGCAAATGTTTTATCTTTTGAATTGATTACAGGTACAGCAATTCCAATGAATCCCTCTAGGAAGGCTGATTCATCGAGGGCGTAGCCGTCGTGACGTAATTTTTTCTAGTTCAGAAAATAGCTTGTTGTAGCTTGTAATTGTTTTTGGTGTGTAGGTCTCGAATGGTTCATTTCCTAGTGAGCGCCGAACCTGTAATTCAGTCATACCAGAGAGAAATAATTTTCCACTGGCAGTGCAGTGCAGGGGTACGCGCATACCAAGATCTACGTGAAGACGAATAGGTGCACTTGTTTCGACGCGGTCGAGGTACATCACTTTATTGCCATCCAAGATATTGAAGTTGCAGGTTTCACCAATTTCCTCAACTAGACGTTTCATGACTGCTACACGCTGTGATCGGACGGAATCTACAGAAAGAATGTTCATTCCCATAATTCTCAGTTTTGCGCTCGGCTGAAAACGTCTGCCATTCGGGTCGCGTTCGATAAATCCTTGGGCAACCAATGTATTGAGTAATCTAAATGCAGTGGGTTTGGCTAAGCCTGTGCCGGTAGAAATTGTCTCTAGGGTGAGCGGGAACTCCGATTGGGCAATGGTCTCCAGAATGAGTAATACCTTTTCCGCCATGCTGGATTTGGCGGATTCTTCCAGGATTTCAGCTGGAGGGGTGATGCGGGAGAGCTTTTCTTGCATTTATTAGGGAATATTTGAAGATATTTGCATTTTTAAGTGTTTACCCTTAAAGCATTTCACCTGATGATACTTTAAATTTCATTAGAGAAAATATTAACTAAAAATACGAGACAGTGCAAACAAAAAAGAAAGTCGCCTCTAAAGCGAAAGTAAAGACCAAGCCTTCCAAAAAAGTTCCAGTCAAAAAAGCTGCAACTAAAGTTAAGGTGCCACCTGAATTCACAATGAAGCAGGTGAAGGAAATTGTTGCCCTCATTAAGGATGCGGGCACGTTCAATACCTTTGGTTATAAGACCGATGAATTTGAAATTGAGATTTCAGTAGGAGCACAAACCGCATTTACTCCAAGTACTTATGTTGCTCCACAAGTAGTGACGCCTACGTCCGCTAGTAGTGCTCCTGCTCCGGCTGCACCCACATCCTCATTGGCACTCTCATCATCAGAGCGTGCCATTACAAGCCCAATGATTGGTACTTTCTATCGTCGTCCTAGCCCCAGCTCTGCACCATTTGTTGAGGTGGGGGATAGTGTGTTGCCCACTACGGATGTTTGTATCGTTGAGGTAATGAAATTACTGAACACCATTCCTGCAGAATGTACCGGGAAGGTTATTCGTATCTTGGTTGACGATGGAGCAACGATTGAAGTTGGTCAACCCCTCATGGTGATTGAGCTTACTTAATGGCCACCAAAAAACCATTCGAAATGATTGATGTCACTCTGCGCGATGCGCATCAGTGCCTTTGGTCTACGCGGATGACTACGCCTCATATGTATCCAGCCCTAGCCGATATAGATCGGGCTGGGTACGGCTATATCAATATTTTAGGCGGTGCTGTATTTGACGTGATGGTGCGCTTCTTGCGCGAAGATCCTTGGAAGCGTATGGAGTTTTTAAGTAAGCAACTAAGCACTCCCACGGATGCATTAACACGTGGCCAAAGTATTTATACGTTTGAGCTATTTCCAGATGATGTTGTTGCCCTGAATGTCGAGCTCTTGGCTCAGTCTGGCGTAAGGGTACTCACTGTATATGATGCCCTTAATGACAACCGTAATATTGAATCTTCGGTAGCAGCGGGCAAGAAAAATGGCATGTTAATTAATGCCATGTTGACTTATGCCTTAAGCCCAGTCCATGACGATACTTACTTTATTGCGCGTACTCGGGAGTTGGTGAAATTAGGCGTCGACTTTATTTCAGTGAAAGACCCAACTGGTTTGCTAACGCCTGAACGAGCTGCCACTCTTTTTCCTGCTGTAGTTTCTGCAGCAGCTGGTATCCCCATTAAATTACACTCACATTGCCAGTCTGGCTTAGCGCCATTGGTTTATGAGGAGGCTATTAAGGCTGGGTTTGCTTATGGTTACGTAGCAACAGATTGCCTAGCGAATGGTGCCTCGCTACCTTCAGTATTGGATGTGTATGCCAGCGCCCAGAAATTTGGTCGAGCTCCAAAGATGGATCTTTCTGCTTTGCAAAAAGTAGATGAATACTTTGATTGGATTTGTACGCGAGATAACTTTGCTCGCGGAGAGAAGGCGACTTACGATCCGGCGCTATACGAACATCAAATTCCGGGTGGAATGATCTCCAATTTACGCGCTCAATTAGCAACCATGGGCATTTCCCACCGAGAAGCAGAAATTCTTGAGGAAACTGCTCGGGTCCGTGAAGACTTGGGCTACCCCATATTGGTGAGCCCATTTGCGCAATATATTGTGACTCAAGCAGTTCTGAATGTAATGCAGGGTGAGCGCTATAAAACGATCCCCGATGAGATTAAGCTTTATCTCAAAGGACACTATGGAAGGTTGGCCGGCACACCGAGTGCAAAAGTAATGGATCGTGCTAATGTTGATTACGACGCCTCTCGCAGACCTGGAGAATTAATTGAGCCTGCGTTACCTGGCTTAAGAAAAAAATGGGGGCGCTCAATTAGTAACGAGCAATTAAGTCTTCATGCTTTTTATCCTGAGAATCTGGCTTTGGGATTGCGGGATGGCGCTTTAGAAGCTGCAAAGCAAGGACCTGCTTTACAGCCCTTTACTGAGTTGGTGAAGTATTTGGTTATGAAAAAAGAATATAGAAGAATTAGGACTAAATTAGGCGGTGTAGAGTTAAGCTTCAGTAGTTAGTATTAGATGTTCGCGGTTTGGTATCAGTGCAGGTAATTCCAATATTAAGGAGATCGTAATGAAAGAATTTAACGTATCACGTCGTATTTTTTCAGTGCTGGCTGTTGCCATGCTCTCGGGCGCGCCAATGTTATCAATGGCGCAAGATGCCACTAAATTTACTAACTATGGCTGGCCGGAAAATGCTTATGAAAAAATTTCCCCTAAGTCCGTTGCTTGGTTGAAAGAAAAAGGCTGGTGGCCACTCCAGGTTGCATTCCAGCCGCCATGGTCAGGTCAAAATACAATCAATTTAGTCATGGATAAAACAGGGCTTTTATCCAAAAGAGGTATTGAGGCTAAGTTTCAGGCTTTCCCATCCGGACCTGCGATTAACGAGGTGATTATTTCTGGACGGTTCCAGTTTGGTAATGGTGGAAACTTCCCATTTACTACATTAATCGATAAAAACGTCCCTGTTAAAACCATCGCGATCATCAACGTCAATTTGATGCACGCTATGCTAGTACCGCTTGACTCAAAAATTAAGTCGATTGACGATTTCAAAAATCGCAAAGAACCTGCAACCATTGGCTTGGTTACAGGCTCTTCTGCTGAGTTCTATATACAGGCAGCAGCCAAAGCTCACGGACTTGTCATTGGCAAAGATATTATTCTGAAGAATATGCCTCCAGGCGAGCAAATGGCAATGCCAAAAGGTATTGATGCAGTCGTGCCATGGGATCCAACGCCAACCATTATGGTGAAAGAGCGTAAAAATGCGCGCATCATCAACGATAGCTACCCATACAACATTTACGGCTCATCATTTTACGTGCGTCAAGAGGTCATTGATAATGCGCCAGACGTGGTTCAGGCATTTACCGATGCAATTGTTGAGGCGACTCTTTGGATACGAAAAAATCCGGATGATGCCGTGAAAGCGATGCAAGAAGATCCAAACCTGAAAAATTTCTCAGCTGCAATTCTGCGCGAACAAATTAACATGTACAACAATCTGGATAAGCCAACCTATCTTTATCCGATTCCTTTGTTCTGGGGACGTGCAAATGAGCCAATTTATGAGTGGTTATATGAAAATAAACGTATCCAAAACAAAACCTCAGCATCCACATTTATTACTGCAGTAGATGCGCGTTTTATGGACAATACTTTCTCAAAGCTTGGTTGGACAGTTCCAAAACTTCCTCCATTCCTGCCTGCCAGCTGGTCAGCGCCTATGGATAAGATTCCGTATCCAAAGTATTCAACTCCGTTGAATACTACTAAGCCGCAGCCATTCCCGGAAAAAGGTGACTTAACCAAAGATTGGTCATTCGACAATAAGGTGTATAAAAAATAATGAATTACCTCCGCTCTATGTTCCAACTTCGGCGTTTGGTTTTGCTTGCGATATTACTGGCTAGCTGGGAGTTAGCTAGCCGGTTTATCTTGGATAAAACTCAGGCAACGCTACTGCCGCCGCCTTCGGGTGTTTTAAATGGTGCCATAGAGTTAAGTTCGTCCGGTGAACTTTGGAAGCACGTACTCGATAGCTTAAGGCGAGAATTTATCGCCTTTTGCTATGCGAGCGTGGCCATCCCACTGGGAATAATGATGGGCTGCTTTAAATGGCTCAATGAACAAGTAGATCCAATTATTGAAATTTTGAGACCTATTCCACCAATTGCATGGATTCCACTGAGTATCTTGTGGTTTGGTGTAGGTAATACACAAAATCAATTCATTATCTTTTTAGGAATCTTCTTTCCTATATTGCTCAATACCATTGATGCAGTAAAGAATGTGGAGCCAAGCTTGATACGCGCTGCACGCTGTTTGGGTGCTGGTGATTGGAACGTCATTACTCGCGTCATCCTAAGGGCTGCTCTACCGCAGATTACTACTGGTATTCGCATTGGTCTTGGGGTTGGTTGGATGGCCTTAGTAGCAGCAGAATTGGTGGGCGCAAATTCCGGCCTTGGATTTCTCATCAACGATGCTAGAACAGTTTTGCGTACTGACTTTATTCTGACTGGAATGTTAGCGATTGGTCTAATTGGCCTTTGTATTGATCGCATTATTCGCTATAGCGCTAAGACTCTCATGCCTTGGGCTAGATCCTTAAACTCGTAGTTGATCATCTAATCAAAAATATAAAATGCTTGCACTAAAAGTAGAAAAAGTAAAAAAGATTTTTCCATCTCTTAATTCAAAGGGGCAAGAAGTACTTGCCCTCGACGATATTTCTTTAGAGGTGAATAAGAACGAGTTTTACTCAATACTAGGTCATAGCGGCTGTGGCAAAACGACTTTGCTCAACTTGATTGCGGGTTTTGAGGTTCCTACTTCAGGTCGAATCGAATGCGCTGGAAAGTTGGTAAATGGCCCTGGTGCTGATCGATCCATGGTCTTTCAGGACTATGCCCTATTTCCTTGGCTGACGGTATATGACAACATTGCCTTTGGTCTAAAAATTAAGGGAATGGGCTCGAGCGAGGTTAAGCAGATAGTTACTCGCTTTGCCGCTTTAGTTGGCTTAAGTCAATTCACAGGACACTATCCTCATCAACTATCTGGCGGTATGCGTCAACGGGTATCTATTGCTAGAGCTCTTGTAGTTGATCCTACTGTTTTGTTAATGGATGAACCATTTGCTGCTCTAGATGCGCAAAATCGCGGAATGATGCAAGCTGAAATGATCCGTATTTTGAACGAAGAGTCTAAGACGGTTGTATTGGTTACGCACAGCATTGAAGAGGCGATTAATCTTTCAGACGTCATCGTTGTGATGACACGCCGCCCTGGAAGGGTGAAAGAAATTATTCGTGTTCCAGAGCCACGCAGAATGGTCGAGGACACCCCTGCCTATTTAGAGATTCGTCGGCAAATTCGCGATCTCATTGCTGGCGAACATGATGTCAGTGAGGCCGTTTGATTCTTGAAAACCTAGCCTCGATTTGCCTATTGATATTTGCGGCATTTTTTGGTGGTTTCATTAGAAGACTAAGTGGGTTTGGTGGGGCGCTCATTATGACGCCCCTTTTAATGTGGATATTCCCAATCCCATTTTTGATTCCGATCGTGATGTGCTCTGAAGTATTTGGCGGAGCTTTACTTTCTAGGCATTGGAAATTACATCCGGGAGACCGATCTCGTCTTTGGTATATGTTAATTTTTTCAGCCATTTTTCTACCTCTGGGTATTTGGTTGAGCGGATTTATACCGCTAGTTGTGCTCAAGTCCGCTACGAGTGGAGTCATCCTCTTTTTCGCTAGCTACCTGCTCCTTAAGCCGCATATTCAATTAAACGCCACTAGATTTTTGGATGGTCTGGCAGGGGGTTTGTCTGGATTGTTATTAGGTTCATGTGGAATAGGGGGGCCACCAGCAGCCCTATATCTCAATTCAACCAATCAAGCATTTGATAGAACACGATCTTTGTTGTCCCAATTTGTTTCTGGCATTTCTGTCTTTGCGATTGCTGCTGCCAGTTTGATGGGTGGCGGGATAGACTGGCTCATCTATCTTCTACCGGCTATCCCTGTGTACTGGTTGGGAATGAGATTGGCCAATAGTGTTTTGGCGGCCCATGCTATATCTGATAGCGATTTAAAGCGACTTTGTTTATTCCTTCTCATCGCGAATGCAGGCTTTAATTTGCTACTTTTGTTTATATTTAAATAGATATAAGCTAATGAAATCTATATTCTTTTCAGATATATAAAAGAACTCTATTCTCTAAGTTCCTTGGATAAAGATGCCGACTTAGATTAAATGAAGGAGTTCTAAATGAGTTACACAACAGAAAACACACAGGATGCTGCTGTTGAATCAGTTTTGCTGACTACAGAAAAAACATTTATCGCTTCTGAGAGTAGGAATTGCTCTGACAAGAGTCAAGCTGCTGAAATGGTTTACTTTCAAATAGAAGACTGATTATTTTGAATTGCAGATGCTTTGATTGAGTTTCTGTTTGGGATATAAAAAAAC